>NKJD01000047.1 GCA_002256385.1 Flavobacterium sp. BFFFF2 | reverse complement strand
GTTCAATTAAATTTGGAATCGATGTATTAGCCAGCTGTTTGAATAAATTATTTTCACTGTCAATAGACATGTATTCAGCTGTTAAACTCAAAGCAACTACTTCAATATCAGTCATTTTTGCTTTTCTACCGACTCTAAATGTATCATTAAAATCAAGATCTAAAGAACGTATAACATCTAAAACTCTAAAATAATTTTTCACTATATTTGACATGGATATTGGTTTGTTTTGAGACTTCAAGATACTGAATTTCAGTATCTTGACCAATATCTGACCGTTATTTTTTACTTAAAAACAATTTCACCCAACGGGTTGTATTAGAATTTTATTACAAGTAAAAATGACCGCAAATTTGGAAATGTACTCCTTTTTTTGTCCTCAATGTAGCTTGGCTACATCTGCGGTAAAAAAAGTCCGTGAACTCCCAGATTTATTGTCCTTTTCCCTTTTTAATGACGTTAATATTTGTTTTTATTAGGTCATTAAGAACCAATTTTTATTGGAGTTTGCAATTGCAAACTTTTTGTGAGTGTTGGTTTCATCACAAAGTCCAATACATCATTTGGGTTGCAATCTGGAACAAAAACCCTCATTTTTCGCTTCAATCAAAAAAGTGTAAATCACTTCAGTTTTTCATCCTTAATGTAGCTCTGCTACACCTGCGGTAAAAAAAGTCCGTGCACTCCCAGCTTTATTGTCCTTTTCCCATTTTAATGGCGTTAATATTTTTTTTAAATGATCATTAAGAACCAAAATTTTTTAATTGGAGTTTGCAAATGCAAACTTTTTGTAAGTATTGGTTTCATTGCAAAGTCTAATCCATAATCTGGGTTAAATGATCACAAGTCATAAGGACAGTAAAATGGGATTAAACTGGCTCTAAATAATTGAATTTTTCAACTAGTTGAGGGGCTGTTATGTTTGTTTTCAAAGCGGTTTCTTGCACCCTATTAAGCAAGTGTTTTGAAAGAACGCGCTCCATGGCCAAACGGGCCAACAAATAACTCACCGTTGATTCGGCGCCCTGATTGAGGTTTACGTTGTCAGCTTCAAGCCCATCGTAACAGCCTCCTGTACAAGGGTTGTACATAATTTGATGCAAATGATTATCGCCCAAAAACCAATTAAATGACGTGGTCATCAGCGTTTTGTAATATTCATTTTGGGTCAAATAAAACATTTTTTCGAGGGCCAAAATGGTGTAAGCCACATCGATGGGTTGTTCACCGCCCAATTGTTTGGTGGGTTCGGTCCCTTTGATGAGCCAGCCTTTGTTGGAAATCACTTTTAAATGTCCTTTTACTATAATTTTTGATAATAAAAAATCGAAACTTTCAATGGCCACTTTTTGGTATACGCGCTCGTTGGTACTTAAATAGGCACATAACAAGGCTTCGGGTAACACGCTGTTGCCATAAGTCAAATAATTCTCGTACCACAACCAATCTTTGGAACTTTCGTGCCGATACATTAATACCAACCGATTGGCCAATGTTTGCAATAAAAACAAATGGGCTGGGTTGTGCTGAAAATGCAAGCCTTTAATGGCAAATGCAATCGCCCTAGTTGAGTGAATGGTTGAAAAATGAGGAATAATTTGCTCCAAAATCCAATCGGCTTCATGGGTTAACGCTTTCGGTAGAATTTGATGTAATGAAACTACATAACCCAACGCCCAAATGGCACGTCCATGGCAATCCTCTAAATTTTCACGGTGGTTCTGATCGGTAAATTCATTGTGCTCATTCACGTAATTCAGTAAGCGGCCATTGGGTTGCAGTCCGTTTTTAATAAATTGTAAATAAATGGAAATCAAAGCCAAATCGGCTGGCTTTTTAAACAGTTCATAATGTTGGCACAAGGCAATCAGCGCGCGGGCATTGTCGTCAATGGTGTACCCAGATTGCACATCAGGATTGGCAATGTGTGCAAACTGAATCAGGCCGATGTCAGTGGTCATCCGCCGGATGTGATCCAATGAAACGGCGGGGATGCAATATTGTAGCGGTTTCGGATGTTCAGCCTGTTTGTTGAACAAGCGGGCGTGCGCAATGGCCGAGTTATTCCAAGCGGTGGCTGCCATTTTATGCAAGCTGTTCATGGAAATTTCATGGCGTTTTTGGTCATCGTTCAACAGTAAAATCACCGCAGCCGCCAGTTGGTCGGGGCATTCAAAATCAATGATGATGCCGTTGTTGCCATTAAGCACTTCTTTGGCATGTGGAATGGGGGTTGAAATCACAGGACAACCGCAACTCACTGCATACGAAAAAGTGCCACTCACTGCTTGGTGCGGGTCTTTGGAGGTAAACAGATAAATGTCCGATAACTGCAAAAATTCCAGCAACCTCGGCAAGGCCAAATATTCATTTACAAACTGCACATGAGGTTCCATGCGCAAGTCCTTAACCATTGCACGCAAACTATTAATGTACTTCTCGCCTTCTTCTTTGGCCACATTGGGGTGGGTTTTACCCAAAATCAAAAACAACACTTCTGGATGCAGTTGGGCTATTCTGGGAAGTGCCGCCAAAGTGGTTTCAATATTTTTACTGGAACTTAAAAATCCAAAGGTAGATAGCACCTTTCGGTCTGTTAATCCGTGGTTTTGTTTTAATTGTACCCGATCGGTGGGCGGCACCAAATGGGTGCCATGAGGAATCACCGTAATTTTTTCTGAATCAATGGCGTAGTCTGCAATCAACAAACCGGCAGCATGTTGCGTCATGACAACAACCGACCCAGCGGCAGCAGCCATTTCTTGTACTTTTAGTTTCAAAGCTTGGTTCGGGTTGGGCAATACCGTATGAAATACAAAAATGAGTGATTTGTTGAGTGACTGATAAAATTGTGTAAAATCAGCTTCTTTCGAAGCAAACAAACCAAATTCATGCTGAATGACCACTTGATCAATGTCAGGGTTGCGGTTAATTTGAAAAGCCATTTTCACAAAGGCATTAGACGCATCGGTATTTAAAATATAGGCCGGTTTTTGCAAATAAACAGGTTGTTCCAAATTATTTTCTAAGGCACACACACTACAAGTGAGGCTGTTTTCAAACTGATCATTCAATGCCGAAATAAGATCTTGGGTGTAGGTGGCAATGCCACAAGCCCTTGGCGGAAAGGTGGTTATAAACAATATATGCCTATTATTTTTCTGTGCCTTTTTGGCAACTGGAGTTGACTGCCGATCAAACAGCGTGGCTTCATTGATGAAATTGGGAAATTTCATTATCACAGGGAGTAAATGGGTAGTCATCTTTTTGGGTTTTAATAGGTTATTTGGTTAGCTCAATGAGCAGTTCGCCCAAGCTTACGGAAGCAACGGCGATGCGTTCATCGGCTGCCCCGTAGTAAATATAAAGGGTGTCTTGTTCCACAATGGCACCAGTCGGAAAGCACACATTGTTTACTTCGCCACTGATTTCCCAAGCTGCTTCTGGAAAAAATAAGGGGTATGACAAACGGGAAATTTCTTTTTTCGGATCGGCCAAATCAAGCAAAGCGGCACAAGCCGAATATACATAGCCATGAACCGTATCATGTACCCCATGGTAAATAATGAGCCAACCTTTGTCGGTTTCAATGGGTGGACAACCGCTGCCGATGTAACTATTTTCATGTGGGTATTTGGGCGCCAATACAATGTATTCATTAAAATGCAAAAAATACTGCTGCCAAAAATCAGCGGTTAAATCTTCCAGTTTATCAACCGACACCACAATTTGAATGTCTGGTTTAATGCGGTGCAAAAAGCAAAATTTATCGTTAATTTTTCGGGGGAAAAAAACAAGGTTTTTGTCCCATAAATAGAGTTTATAATCGTGTTGTTTGTGGTTTTCTTGATACAGGTTAAATCGGTCGTATTTTTCCTGATAGGTGCCTAAAGGCTCGGCCAACTTCTGAAATTCTTCGTAGGTAATTTGCGGCACAATGATGCCCCTTTTTTGCCAATGAATGAGATCGGTGGAGGTGGCCAGCGCACCCAAGGCGTTGATGCCGTCATAGGCCGTATAAGTCAGATAAAAAACCCCGTCAATTTTCACAATTCTCGGATCTTCTAACCCTTGGCTTTCATAGTCAAATTGGTGGTATAAAAGGGGCACATCACTGCGGAATTTAAGGGTGGTAGGCGATGACAATTCACAATAGCCAATGGTTGAAAAATTGCCATCGGCTACTGCCCGATACAACATGCACAAGGTGTCGCCTACTTTGATGATTGCGGGGTTCAGCACACCCTCATGCTCAAACAAATGGGCTGTTTTATCAAGTAATATGCCGTGTTTATTTACTGTTACCATGTTGCAAAAAGTAAAGGATTAATCATCTTGGTGGGTTTTGGTATTTTTCTTCACTATTTTATCTGCTTTTTTCTCTTTGGCTGTTTTAGCTGCTGGTGTTTTATCAGATTTTTTGGTGGCTTCTTTTCCTTTGCTTTTTGACATGATGTGAAAATTTAGTAGGTGAATAGTAATTACTTAATTAATAACGACTTGCTATTTAATCATCGTAACCACTTTTAATAGTAGTCGTAATCATTTTAAACTGTTCATTGGCCGTAAAACTGTGCTTTGAATGGGCAGGAATAATGAGTCCTTCACCCAAATTCAGTACAATAATTTTATCGTTAATGGACACTTCTGCGGTACCATCAATAATTTGAACATAGGTGTCAAAAGGGCTTGTTTTTTCACCCAATTCTTCGCCCGTGGCCATGGATGTTGCCGTCACATTGCCCGTTGTTTTTTTAATAATAGTTCGGCTTACCACAGCATGAGGTACATATTCAATAATTTCGACAATAATGTGAGGCATGCCTCTTTCTAGGGGTTTGGTGACGTCCATGTTATTTTAATTTTGGAGTGGGAATACAAATAATGGGCATAGTGGCATGTTTTAACAAATGACTGGTGGTGTGCCCAACCCGCATGTCATCTTGGCTTTTTTTGCTGTGCGCCCCAACCACCAAATAATTGACGGCTAATTGTGAGGCTATTTCCAAAATAGCTTGAACCGATTCGCCGTGAACCACCTTGGTTTTTATGGCTTTATCTTGCAAATGCAATTTCGTTTTTTCTAAATATACCGTGGCTTCGCGTTCCACTTCGGCCAACGCATTCACGCCCATAAAATTGAGTTGAATAAATCCGCCAAAACCCATAATTGGGTCATAACTGTATAAAGAATAATCATTGAGGTCTTCAATGACATGTAAAATAATGACTTCGGCATGTAATTGTTTGCTCAGTTCATAACCTTGTTCGGCTATCTGTTGGGCCGAAGGCGCGTAATCGAGCGCAATAAGTATTTTTGTTGTAGTTTTCATGTGACTTTTTATAGAAATAGATTGAATTAAACCACGTTACAATAACTGGTTCATTTAGTGTTGAGTAGCATCTAATTACTATTAATTAGATGACCATTCAACCAAAGGAGGGCTGTTTATTTTTTTGCAGCAAACGAAACCACGCCCTCTTTATGGTTGAGGTATCCATTATTTTAAATCATGATGTATGGTAAAGTGTCATGATAGGCACAAGTTGAAATGGCATTTTTAGCTAAATTTTACCTATTTCAAAAAGTATGCACTGGTTGTATTATTCCTTTTTCAGGTTCATCATATTGGTAAAACTTTTGGCGGCTGCCGTAAATTCGGAAGGCATTAAAATGACGGTGGTCGTATTGTTATCAATCCCAATCTCTGATAACATTTGCATGCGGCGCAGTTCCAATGCAATGGGGCTTCCCTCCATTTCTTTGGCACCTTGCGTCAATTTGATGGAGGCTTCTAATTCGGCTTCAGCTTTTACGATTCTAGCGCGTTTTTCTCGGATGGCTTCGGCTTCACGGGCCATGGCGCGCTGCATGGCCTCTGGAATTTCCACATCTTTCATTTCTACCATTTCAATTTTAATGCCCCAAGGCACCGTGGCAATGTCTACCATTTTTTGAAGGATGGCATTAATGAGCTCGCGGTCTCTGAGCACTTCATCAAGGGTGTGTTG
This sequence comes from Flavobacterium sp. BFFFF2, assembly GCA_002256385.1. Lineage (GTDB taxonomy): Bacteria > Bacteroidota > Bacteroidia > Flavobacteriales > Flavobacteriaceae > Flavobacterium. The sequence goes on along the minus strand of NKJD01000047.1, from coordinate 20,003 downwards.
CCCAATCACGTTGCGCAATGCCGTCACCGAAAATTGATAGACCGCCTTATTGTAATCGGCCACTTGGATGATGGCTTCTTCTGGACTGGTAATTTTAAACCACAATACCGCATTCACCTTAATGGTTACGCTGTCTTTGGTGATGGTTTCTTGTTGCTCTAACTCAACGGTTTTCGTCCGCAAATCAACCCGTTGTTGGTTGTCAATAATGGGTATAATCCAATAAATACCAGGACCTTTAATAGCTAAAAATCGGCCCAATCGGAACACAACGCCGCGCTGGTATTCTTGTGTAATGCGAATGCCCGAAAGCAACAAAAGCACCAATATTATTAAAACAAAAGCCGAAGTGGTAACTGAGATCATGCTGCAAACTATTAGTAAATGAAACTATTTGATCGTTTTCAGAAGCAAAATATTTCAAAAAACGGAAGTGCCATCAAGCACTTAAAGCTGGGTGAAAATGGTTTTTGATTCCAAACAAATGTCAAACAAATACCGTGCATAAATCTTACACAATTTGATATATGAATTATACAATTAAAGGCAACTAACAATTTAAAGTAAAGAAGCTTCATCCTATCTTTGAGCCATCAAAAAGTGTGTGCTTTTGAGCGAATACGATGAACGTAAAATAGACTTACCGTATAAAATGATCGTCTCCCTAACCAAAATTGAACTCCGAACTTACAGCAAATTGCCTGCCTTTTTTAAATTCAATGGACAAATTATTCAAGAAATAAAGCAGTCAAACTGTGTGCAATTTAAAGTGACTGGAAATTGGAACTTAAAAGTGTGGTACACCATGAGCTTGTGGCAATCGGAACAAGACTTATTGGATTTTTACCGAAATGGCACGCACCGCGAAGCCATGAAACAAGCCACATTCTTTTCCCAAAACATGCACACCACACGCATCGAATCAGCTCAATTAATCAGTTGGAAAGCAGCAAAAAAAACACTTCAATCTACTGAAAATCAACCTAAAAATTATAAAAACAAACAATAATGAAATTATCAAACAATAAAATACTCATTACCGGCGGTGCCACAGGCATTGGCCTTGGCTTGTGCCAACGATTTATAGAAGAAAACAATACGGTGATTATTTGCGGACGCCGCGAATCGGCTTTAGCAGCAGCCAAACAAGCTTTTCCAAGTATCATTACCAAAGTGTGCGATGTAACCATTGAGGCAGAACGCATTGCCTTGTTCGAGTGGATTAACAGTGAGCATCCTGACTTAAGCGTATTGGTGAACAATGCCGGCATCCAACAATGGATGTCTGTGGAAGACCCTGCATTTTATTCGAAAGCGGTACTTGAAATGAACACCAACATGCAGGCACCTATACATTTAACCAGCTTGTTTTTAGAATTAAAATCATTGAATACCATCATGAATGTGACTTCAGGTTTGGCATTTATCCAATTGGCCAAAGTACCTGTTTATTGCGCCACCAAAGCCTTTTTCCATTCATTTACCAAATCGCTTCGGCAGCAGCTTTTACCCAAAAACATTGAAGTCATCGAAATTATTCCACCTGCCTTGAACACCGACTTGGGCGGCATAGGTTTGCATGATGAGCACCCACCCGTTTCTGCCTTCATCGAAGCCATTTTCGAGCAACTTAAAGCAGGTAAAAATGAATTAACCTTCGGATTCAGTGAGGTCATGTCAAAAGCAACGCCTGAGCAAATTCAAGCGACTTTTGAAAGGATGAATAGCTAGTTTTGTTTCAGGTTTCAGGTTTCAGGTTTCAGGTTTCAGGTTTCAGGTTTCAGGTTTCAGGTTTCAGGTTTAAAACTTGGAGTCATGAAAAGTTGATTTTGGGACTATTAGATCAAAATCACATCATTAAGAATGTCGGCCGATGAAGTTGATGCTATTCCCTGTTGCATGAGGCGAAATATGTATTTCAATTTTTCGCTGAAACCTTAAGGATAAAACCACCAACATACGATGTGAATATAAAAAAAGGCAATCATGGTTTTGCCTTTTTCAATTCTTATTGCCTATTCCTACTATAATAGATCTCATGCGGTAGCACATTGATTTGTTACGGGACATATTTAGTTCGGTCTGTACCGAACCTTTCATGCCGATTAAGCTACAAATCAGATAACTATTCTTTAATTAAAACAAGTCACGTGAATAAATCACCTAGCCTTTACTCGCCTTTTTATACCTAAAGAAGGCAAAAGTCGATAATACAACCAAGACCAATACTGAAATGTAGACAAAACTTGGGGTGACCACTTTATCGCCTGAAGCGTATGAATGCAAGCCAGTTAAATAGAAATTAACGCCGAAATAAGTCATTAAAATGCTGTAAAAGGCAAAAATGCTCATTACATTGTAGAACCATTTGCCCCGCAAGCCAGGTACTAAACGGGCATGAATGACGAAAGCATAAATCATGATGCTGATGAGTGCCCAGGTTTCTTTTGGATCCCAGCCCCAGTAGCGGCCCCAACTTTCATTGGCCCATTGCCCGCCCAAAAAGTTACCAATAGTCAGCATAACCAAGCCAACAGTGAGCGCCATTTCGTTGATGTAGGTGATTTCTTTTAAATGCCATTCAAGCCGATCACGGTTTTTGGCATTCATTAAACACATTAATAGTAAGCCTACCACTCCAAGTACCATGCCCAAGGTAAAAGGCCCATAACTAGCCACAATCACGGCCACATGAATCATGAGCCAATATGAATTGAGCACTGGTTGTAGGTTGGCAATGGCCGGATCCATCCAGTTCCAATGCGCGATCATTAAAATCATGGAAGCGACAAAAGTACCTGAAGCAACCGTTAATTTTGATTTGGGGTCAATGGTCAATGTAAATAATTGGATGGCCCAACCCACGTAAATCATTGATTCGTAGGCATCACTCCATGGGGCGTGTCCCGAAATATACCAACGAGTAATTAAACCTGCGGTGTGTAATACAAATAATAAAACAGCTATCACATGAAAGCCCTGAATAACGCCATGCAACAACCGATTTTTAAAAAAGATAGCTAAAATGACCAGTAAAAGCATCACGACACCCGTAAGCATGTACATCCAAAACAAGTTTTTAAATACATCGTAGTGGTTATACATAATTTCAGCTTCCACCTTTTGTTCAGAAGGCATCACTGCTTTGCCGTACTTTTTCTGGTAGCTTTTCATGCCATTCAACAAGGTGTTGGCAAAGGTATAATCGTGGGTCACACTACCTCGATGCAGCATTTCAAGGTAGTAAGGCAACGCAGTTTTAATGGAATCAAGTGCCGTACCAGTAGGCGATTCCAATTCCAAATTGGACACCCACTTGTTGTCTTTATTATTTGGGACTGGAAAAACGCGTAAAATGCCCCCAAATAACGCCCGATTCATCAAGTTAATCCGCTTGTCTGCTTCAATATAATCTTTCTGAAATTGGTTGGGGGTATTGGTTTTGTAGGCTTCGTCTAAAAATGGTTCCAATTTATAATTCCCTCTATTGTCAAAAAAGGCTTTGAACGGAATGTATTTGTCTGCAGCCTTCACGCCCAACAAACGGCGAATGCTGTCATTGCCCGTTTTTACATAAATGATCGGAAGCTCCATCCAAACAAAGGGAAATTGACGCATCGAAATAAACACCTGGTCTGAATTCATGCCTTCGTAGGTATCGTGTTTGCTCACTTTTCGGAGCAATTCTGACGAAAAGGTATTGATGGGCTTCATCCGTCCGCCATCATCTTGAATGATTAACCGGCCAAACTGTGCCGCTTGGGTTTCGGGCACTTGGTATTTGTGCAACGAATCGATGTACTGATTGACAGTTAAAGGCTTAGGGCGGTGTGGTGGTTGTGCTTGAGCTTGCATGCCAAATGAACCACCCAAAAGCAACAACACCATGGCTATTTTCTGGGCTTTCACCTGAGCCAATTTGTTTTTTAAACTGGCAAATCGGGTGTGTTTGTTGAACAACAAAGCCATTAAAGCAAAAAACAACATAAAATAGCCTATGTAAGTAAACAAAGTACCCCAAAAATCATGATTTACCGATAAAATAGTCCCCAATTCATCAGGGTCAAATGAAGCTTGAAATAGTCGATATCCTTTATAATCAAGCACGTGATTCATGTAAATTTGCGCATCAAAATTCGTTTTGCCATCAAGCACCGTTACTTTGCTTTCAAACGAAGCATAACTTTTTTCGGTGCCCGGATATTTGATGGCCACAAAGTCATTTAACCGAATGGAAAAAGGCAAGGTATATTCCTTGCTTCCCAAACTCAGCGTAAATTCCAAGCCATTCATTTTTACATGTACTGGCTCAGGACTGGTTCCTTTAGATCCGACCACCATGATCCGTTGCATTTCTGAACCCGATTGTACTTCTAATTCAATGGCTTCTTGTGCTTTTTTCGATTTAAAATCGCCGCCAGTGACGTATGAAATTTGACCCACAACAGGCTGTTCTGGAAAAACAAATTGCAAACCTGCCACCGAATACAGCGACCTAAATTGCAAGGGCTGCACCACACCAGCCAGCACTTTGCCTTCTGAGCGATCGGCCATGCGCATAAATTGGCCTTCAAAGGGCGACGAGAGCGTTTTCTGTCTCGTGTCAATATTGATAGCACCATTGGTAGGCATATCCACGGCTATTAAAAACTGGTGTACTGTGTTTACTTTTCCTGCTTCGAGCCAATGTTCTTCGCGCTTGCCACTACCCGATTCAACCAATTTAATATAGGTTTTGCCTTTTGGATTCGGCGCTATGGTTTTTTTGGCGTCTGGAATATATTGGACCGCCTTGACTGAAAATGCGGTTTGATCAAAATAAGTATTTACTTCATAATCAGGATCGCAAATGGGCGATAACAACAAGGGATCTTCAAAACTGCGGCGTTTAAGACTGCCTTGGTAGGTCCCATCAACCCACAAAGTCATGTATAATTTATCGGATAACAATTGATTGGCACTTTCTTTTTCACGGATGTGAATGACACCCTCATAACTGATGTACCGCGTGATGCCAGCACCCAATAGAATAAATATAAATGAAAGATGCAATAGCAAAGTAACCCACTTCTCCTTGAGGTGCAGTTGGTAGCGTTTGATATTGCCAATAAAATTGATCAAAAATAAGATGTGAATGGCCTCAAACCACCAGGTGTTGTAAACCAACAAACGAGCCGTATCGGTGGTGTATTCACTTTCAATAAAAGTGCCCGTTGCCATGGCGATGGCGTATCCTAAAAATAATACAGCCATTAATCGGGTCGATATCAATAAACGTAAAATAGTGCGTTGCATAAGTGTGCTTCAATGGGGCACAAAAATACTTTAAAAAGCTGAAAATATACCTTGAAGAAAGGCGCTTTTATTGTAAACTAACGAAAGGTTTAACGCTTTATTGACCTTTGTCGAACCGCTTCAAACATACAAATGGCTGCGGCTACGGAAACATTCATGCTATCGATGACGCCAGCCATCGGAATAATCATGTTTTGGTGGGCTGCTTTTCGCCAAATTTCGGTGAGGCCATTCGCCTCGGCACCTACAACCAATGCCGTTGGTGCGCTAAAATCACAAGCTGTATAGACGTTGGCATTTTGAAGGGTGGCAGCAAAAATGTTGATATTGTGATCTTGTAAAAATTGAATGCAATCTGCTGAAGTCCCCACTGCGATCGGCGTCGTAAAAACACAACCAACCGCCGACCGAATCACATTCGGATTGTAGATATCGGTGGCGCAATCGGTTAGTAATACGGCATCTACTCCAGCTGCGTCGGCCGTTCGCAACAAAGCACCTAAATTACCCGGCTTTTCAATGCCCTCAGCTACCAAAACAAGTGGATTGCTTTTTACAACTAAGTCACTGATTGAATGTGTCTTTGATTGTGCAACCGCAAGCATTCCTTCAGTTGTTTCACGGTAAGCCAACTTGGCATATAAATCGGGGGTAATGCTATACGTTTGTACCTGATTGGGCAGCCAGGAAAGATCTTCGTTCTCCCCCATTATTTCGGGCACCCAAATCAGGGATTCAATGAGGTATCCGCCTTTTAAGGCCAGTTGAATTTCGCGTTTGCCTTCAATTAAAAAAAGGCCACTTTTACGTCGTTCCCTCGATTTTTCTTTTAAACTTAACCAGTATTTAAAGGTTTGATTTTGCGCGCTACTCAAGTGCATGGTTCACAATTTATGCTTGCTCTAAGGTTTCGTTGCGCATGATTTTACCCGTAACCGTTTCAATAAATTTTGGTACAAAACGAATTTCTTTTGGTTTTTCGTATTTGTCTAAATCGTCAAAAACAGTTGGATCAATATCAATGGGAGCACCTTGCACCACCAACACTACTTTTTCGCCCAATAATTCATCTTCAACTCCGGTTATAAAAAAGGCGGGTTTAATTTTTCCGGCTAATTTTGATTCTATAAGCTCAGGAATCAATTTGATGCCACCGCTGTTAATTTGGTTGTCAATGCGGCCTAAAAATACAAATTGGTTTTCATTGACCATGTCAACCACATCATTTGATACGATCACTTCTTCAGAAATTTGAGGCGCATGAATAACCAAACAATGGCGGTCATCCGAAGAAATAGTTACGTTTGGCAGCACCGTAAACGCTTGCTCCCCTACCCTTTTGGCGGCTATATGTGTAATGGTTTCGGTCATGCCATACGTTTCATACACTTCAGAAGGACTATCAATAAGCTGTTGTTCTAAAACGGGATTAATTTTAGCCCCACCCACAATCAATTTTTTTATTCTATCTAATTGAGGAATAGAATATTGTGCTTGTAAAGGAACCATCGCGGCGAAGTCAAACACCCCTTCTGTTCGATCTAGGGGATGCGAATCGGGCGCCACAAACTCCAAATCCAACCCCAAAATCATGGCACGCACAAACATCATTTTCCCTGCCACATATTTTACTGGTAAACAATGCAAAGCCCGATCTCCTGGTTTTAAGTCAAAAAAATCGCCGCTCGCCAATGCAGAATTAACCATGGCTTGCTTGCTTAAAGTGATGGTTTTTGGCAAACCTGTGGTGCCAGAGGAGTACATTGAAATGAACGGATTGGCGTCAAACCAATCTAATATAAAGTCACCAACCGGTTTTTCATATTCTTGCCCTTCTTTAATAAAACTGTAGGCAACCCGGCACAAATCGTCTTTGGTTAAGTGAAAGCCGTTTAATTTGAATTGGTTATGTACATTATGGTAGTTCGGTGTTTCCATTTAAATATATGTTTATGAATGCATTATGAATTTATACGCCACAATTTGGCACTGATATTTTGCCACTTAAAAAGCTTGCTAAAGATAAAGAATAAGAGTGGAAAGCAGCAAGCTACCGGGATAAAAATTTCCCAAAAAACATCGGGTTCGCTTTTGTCTAACCACAACGAAGGGGTCTGAAAGGCCGACCAAGTGGAGGTTAGTAAAATGGCCATCATCAAATTATTCGCAGCATGAAAACCTATCGAAATTTCTAAGCCCTCATCAACCAACGCAATCGCTCCTAAAAATAGTCCAGTTCCTATGTAATAAATCAGTAAAACATACCCTATTTTTTGAATTTCCGGATTCATAATATGCAGTAATCCAAAGCAAACAGAAGTCCCAATCCAGGCCCAACCACGGTGTTTTGTTGCCAGCGCAATGCCTTGAAGTAAATAGCCCCGCAAAAACAATTCTTCAAAAGTAGTTTGAATGGGTATCATGACAACGGCAATGACCACTAAAAGCCAGAATTGACTTGGGTTGTATTGCCAACTATAATTGGTTGGATTGGCCCATACTTGCCACAAAATAAATGCCGTTGAAATGGTTCCCCAAAGGAGAAATCCACACCAAAACCGTTTAAAATCGAAGTGTGTACGGCCGGTAAAAAGGCTTAATAACGGGCGTTTATGCATGTATTTAACAATAGCAAAAAGCGCTGCCATAGCTACTGCAAATGAGCATAAAATCAAAAAAAAGGTTTCGTTTTGACTTAAAACGCCAAAAAGTTCCTCTGGATGTTCCTGAAGCCGACTGTATCCTTTTGGGTTTTGAATCAACATGGCGATCAGCATGGGAATTTGCCCCATTTGCATGCTAATCAAAACCAAAATAAAACCAATTACATAATAGCTGCCTTTTTCTTGGTATGGTTTTATTTGGTCAATAAACATATTTATAAAATTAGGAAGTTTTCAATTTGAAACGTTGAATTTTACCCGTTTCAGTTTTGGGCAATTGGTCGCAAAAGTAAATCAAACGAGGGTATTTATAGGGTGCTGCTTCGGCTTTAAACCAGTGCTGCAAGGTGTTTTTATATTCCTCCGTAGCCAATTGCTGGTTTTTTAACACGATATGTGCAGCCACCAGCATGCCCCGTTCTTCGTCTGGAACGCCCACCACCGCACATTCGGCCACTTCGGGGTGTTGCAACAACACACTTTCCACTTCAATGGCGGCAATGTTATAACCCGATGAAATAATCATGTCATCGCCACGGGCCACAAACCAATAAAAGCCGTCTTCATCTTTTTTGAATAAATCGCCCGTAATGTTCCAGCCATGTTGCACATAGTCTTGTTGCTTGTCGGGCCTGTTCAAATATTTGCAACCTGTAATGCCCCGAACGGCTAACCGACCAATTTCATTGGGAGGGACTTCCTTCCCTTGTTCATCGACAATTTTGGCTTCATACCCTGGGATGGGTTTGCCCGTGGCGCCAGGCAACATATTGTTTTCATCAGACGAAATGAAAATATGCAGTAATTCGGTGGAACCGATGCCGTCAATGATCGATAAACCTGTTGCTTCTTTCCATTCTTGCCAAATTTTAATGGGCAAATTCTCCCCAGCCGAAATGCACTTTCTCAAAGAGGTCACATCGTATTCAGCTACTTTGGTGGCCAAAATGCGCCAAGCGGTTGGGGCCGTAAAACAGATGCTAATTTTATATTGTTGAATGGCCTGCAACAACAAATCGGGGCTGGGCTTTTCAATTAAAAAGGTAGCTGCCCTGTATCGGAGCGGAAATAACACCAATCCGCCCAAACCAAAAGTAAACCCAATCGGCGGACTGCCTGTGAAAATATCTTGTGGGGTGGGTTGCAAGGCATGAGCAGGAAATGCTTGACAAATCGCCCATACATCGCGGTGGTAATGCGCGGTCATTTTTGGCAATCCCGTGGTTCCAGAAGTAAATCCAATGAGTGCGATGTCGGTGGAAAGCGTAGCAAATGGGGTAAATTCAGTGGTTTTTTTTTGGATTTTTTCTTCCAAATCACCCCCTCCAAAATAGGAAACATGTCGAATAAAATCTGTTTTAACCAAATGAATTTCATCGGCCAATGACCGATCGCACAACACGATTGATATTTCGGCGCATTCTATAATAGTTGTCAATTCTTTGGCACGCAATAGCGGCATAGTAGCTACCACAATGCCACCTGCCTTGAGCACGGCGAACCAACAAGCCACCATCATCGGATTATTGGCCGATCGGAGTAACACGCGGTTACCGGGCTTCAATTGCAAATCATCTACCAAATAATGGGCTATTTTATTGGATGTTTCCACCAAATCGCGGTAGGTCCAAGCCTGATCAAAGGAATACAAACAAGGGGCATCGCCAAAACCTTCTTCAATAGCATCATCTAATATAGGAACAGTACAATTAAATTGCTCGGGAACTTGAAAAATGGGATTTTCTAGGTGAATCAGTTGCGGCATGGCCGCAGCACTGGGCAATCCGTTTTGGGCAAAAAGATCGGTATAGTTGGTCATTGCATTTAATTTGGTATTCTGACCATTCAAAAATAAACATTTCTGTTAAGTTTGGTGCAATCATTTATCTTTGCGGTCAAATTTTATTCAAATGACCAAAGGAACCAAGGCACTCATTTTGATGTTTTTTTCATATGCCCTCTTTTTTCTGACCATATATTATGTGCTCACCCATTTTCACACAGCCATTCAAGGATTTTGGATTCCGCTCACAGCAGGGATCTGCAGTACTTTGTTAGCCCCGCAATTTAAAGCAATCAAAACTCCAAAAGGAGAGAAAATTTTTATGAGATGGTTATTACTTAAAGAAGTAAAAGAAATTAAGTGGTAGCCGATTTTTGATGCTTCCATCGTTTGTGAACCCAAAAATAATATTCGGGTGCTTCTTGGATTTGTAAGGCCACTTTATCCATAAAACGATCTGAAATGGCAAAATCTGGTTCCGCTTTCGGATTGTCAGACAATGATTCAAAGGTGGCTTTGTAATGGCCGCGTTTTACTTTTTTTACTTTTAAAAATATCACATTCATATCAAAGCGTTTGGCAAGTACTTCTGCGCCAATATGAATAGGAGTTTCAATGCCCATAAAGGAATGCCAATGCTCAGCCCGAGACAATTTTGGCGATTGGTCGCTGGCAAATCCGTACATGCCTAACACCCCATTTTGGGTATTTGCTTCAATGGTTTTCGTGGTTTCTTTGGTCGTGATTAACGTGGCACCAAATTTGGATCGTATGCGTTTAACCATGGTGTCAAAATAAGGATTCGCTATCTTTTTATAAATTGCAAACCCTTGAAAATGAACATGTCTATTCATTGAAATCAACCATTCGTAACTGCCGTAATGTGCACATAAAATAGCAATGCTTTTGCCTTCTTTTTCCAATTGATACAACAGGTCCAAGTTGGTAAATTGAAATCGCTTTTCCATTTCTTGATTTGACATACCCATTGTTTTGATCATCTCTAAAAAAAGGTCGCTCAAGTGGTGGTAAAAGGCACGCTCAATGCAAGCTCGTTCTCGGTTTGTTTTATGAGGAAAACAAATTAAAATATTGTGGTGAACCACCCGGCGCCGATAGCGAACCACATGGTACAAGAAAAAGGAGATCCCATCTGATAAGATATACAATAAAGGAAAAGGCAGCCTTGAAAGCAACCAAATCAGCGGATAAAAAACACAATATATGAGTAATGCCATAATGAAGGTGCAAATATACTAAAGATTGCATTTTTCTGTAAAACCATTTAACAACGATTTACAAATAGGTTGTACATTTACAGCGTAAAGTGCGCCCGTTTTTTTGTTTAAACTCAGAATAGCTAAACCACTTTTGTACTTATTTTTAAATATGAATATTTTATTACTCATTATTATTGCGTCCAATGTGATTATATCCTTTAAAGGATTCAATGATGCGGCATTTTTAAACAAATACAAATTTCAAGTTGGGCCCATTCGCAAAGGCGAATCATTCAGAATGTTTAGTTCTGGATTTTTACATGCCGACCCCATGCACTTGGCGTTTAACATGATAGCCTTATATTCATTGGGCGAATTTGTGCTTTCAAATTGGGGTGACCTTCCATTCTTAATTTTGTATGTAGGAAGTTTATTAGCGGGCAGTTTGTTGAGCTTGGTCATTTACAAAGACCAGCCTTGGTATTCGGCAGTAGGTGCTTCTGGGGCTGTAACTGGTATTATATATGCGGCCATTCTGACCGACCCCAACTTAAAATTATATCTTTTTATGGCATTGCCCATACCAGCCTATTTATTTGGCATCTTGTACCTATTATATTCGCTTTATGGGGTGCACAAACAGTCAGATTCTATTGGCCATGGGGCACATTTTGGCGGCGCCATTGCCGGATTGGTACTGCCTTTACTCATGCGGCCCAGTTTGTTCATTGAACGCTTTCCATTAATCATTTTATTACTTTTACCTATTGCCTTTTTATTCTATCAACTCAAACAAAACAAATTGTAATTTGCATATCATGAAGCACTATTTTTTATCCATTTTGGCATTAAGCTTACCCCTATTTAATGGGTTTTCGCAAGAAATCAAAACAAACACACAACCCCAGATTAGCGTAATGGGTGAAGGAAAAGTGATGACTGTCCCAGATCGGGCCCACTTGCAATTGGGTGTTCAAAAAACAGGCAAAGAGGCCGGAGAAGCAAAAAAAGCATGCGATGAAGTGATTGCCAAAACGATAGATGCTCTAAAGAAAATGGGGATTCCGACCACGGACTTTAAAACCACACAGTTGTTTCTAAATAGGTCTTACGATTACGACAAAAAGAAATATAACTTTTCGGCCTCACAAAATTTGCAAGTAACGTTAAAAGACTTAAGCAAATACAATGAATTGAACGACAAGATCACCGACTTAGGGCTCAATAATGTGGGTGGTGTACAATTTACTTCATCAAAACAAGATGAACTTGAAAAACAAGCGCGTCAAAAAGCCATTTTAGATGCCAAACAAAAAGCCATAGATTACGTAACTCCCATCAATCAAAAAATTGGAAAAGCCATTTTGATCTCTGACAATTCAGTGTCAAACCCTTATGAAAACACCCCAATGGTAGGCATGGCTATGAAAATGATGAGTACGGACGATGCCCCCCAAGACACTTTAGCGCAAGGTGAAATCACCATAAAAGCGCAAGTAAGTGTTACGTTTGTTTTAGAGTAAAATGGATCGATCACTAATGGCTATCAAATTTTTGAATATATTTGGCAAAAAATTAAAAAATGCAGTCTAAATTTAGCATAAAATCAATCATTGGTATTGCGGTTTGCAGTTTATTACTATTAGTTTCTTGTAAAAATGAACCGGTAGATGATGGTGTTAAACCAGTTGTTCAACCAGTAAACACGCTGTGTTTTCTTCCTTCTGATTTAAAATTAACGCCTATTGTCAACGGAAGCGCAACTTTGTCGTGGACTCCTGGGAATGATGAAATTCAGTGGGAAGTGTGTTTTGGTTTGATGGGGTTTGATGTCAACACAGCGGCTTCCATACTTTGTAACACCAACTCTTTGTTAATAAACAACTTAGACCCAACTCAAAATTATCAATTTTATGTTAAGTCTCATTGTACCGCTACTTTGTACACTGATTGGGCTTATCCGTACACTTATCAGGCACCAAATAACGCATGTCCACCTGTGACCGCCTTAAATGTGCGCAGAGACAGCATGAATGGCACCATTGCTTTTTTAAGTTGGACCAATGGCGGAACTGAAACCAGTTGGGAAATTCAATATGCGCCAGCCTGGTTCCATATAGGAACGGGAACTATTGTGCCAGCCACGTCAAATCCATTTTCTTTAACAGGATTTGACCCAACCATAGAATACGATTTTTTTGTGCGGTCCAATTGTGCCGCAGATGGCAACGGCATTTGGACAGGTCCTTTCAGATTACCCGTTTTTTCAGCTCCAGCATCTAGCGATTATTGGCCAACCGCATTAAATAACTTTTGGACATACAACCAAACTGGTTTAACACAATCTACCGGCCAAAAAAAGATTTCAACGATGATTGCAGGCAGTCAACCAAGTTATCAATTTGAACCTGAAGATGACGGATTGGCTATGGGACCTTTTACGAAAACCTTGCGTAAAAGCAATGGTGATTACTTCATTAAAATTGCCGACATTACCTATCAATTGCAGGGTTTCAATTTTACTTTATCTGGCTTTGAATATAATACTTTAAAAGATTATGCGGCTGTAAATGAAACATGGACCACCTCAGCAACCCAAAACCTAACTTCAAACAATCCTTTAATTCCAACTACAACATTAAATGTTACAGTTGATGGTACTTTGGTTGAAAAAGGAATCAGTGTGACCATCAATGGCAACACCTTTACAGATGTCATTCATGTTAAACTAATGATCAATCAAACAAGTACAGTTATTAATAACAGTTATGAAGATCATTATTGGTTTGCAAAAGACCGTGGACCTATTAAAATTACAAGCACTGGAACTGGATCGTCTTATACCAAAGAAATTTCAACATTTAATTTATATTAATAGGTTTGATTTTAAACTTTTAACAATTCTAAACTAGTTTTAGAACAAATTTTTTTAAAGTTATTTTTTTTATGAAAACAGTTTTTAAAATTTTCATTTTTATGTTATTGGGCACTTTTGCAGCTTGCACAAGTTATGAAGCCAATCAATTAGTGAATCCAAATAATACTGGTGTCAATCCGAATTGCTCAGCACCTAGTAACTTTAGTGTCTCGGCTTTTAATACAACAACAAATTCAGTAGCACTGACCATTACACCATCGGGAAATGAAAATGTATGGCAAATCCAATATGGAACCACGGGGTTTGCAATTGGTCAAGGCACCACTGTCATTTCTACAGTAACATCATTTCCGTTATATGGGTTGAACCCCGCCATAAATTACCAATTTTATGTACGTGCCAAATGTGAACAAAATGGCTTTAGTGCATGGGTTGGACCTGTTGCATTGAATGGCACAGGTGGTGGCGGTACTGGAGGTGGTGGCGGAACTGGTGGTGGCGGAACTGGTGGAGGTGGAACTGGTGGAGGTGGAACTTCTGGTGACTACTTCCCAATGGCTCTTAACAATTCTTGGACTTATACTACTTCAGCTGGTCAAAGTAATCAGTATGCTATGTCTTCGATGAGTACTTTCAATGGGATGCAGTACTTTTCTACTCAAATTAGTGGGACCTCATCAAATGGCACAAATTATAGCACCGATGTAAATTACAGAAAAACAAATGGCGATTATTATTATAGAATTGACGATGTGACGTCACAACAGGCAAATAATGTTACTTCTACCTTGACTGGCTATGAAAAATTAATTTTAAAAGATTACCTAGCAGTAGGAGAAACGTGGACCAACGATTATCAGCAAACACAGACCTTTTCAAATTCGCCAATGCCTTTGCCTACTATGAACATTGCGTCGCATGAAGTGAATACTATTGATGAAAAAGGAATATCTATTACCGTCAATGGAACCACCTACAATGAGGTGATTCACGTAAAAACAAATATGACTGTTACTACCTCGACCAATTTTATGGGACAAGTGATACCTGGCTCGACAACAAATATTTTAAACGAAATTTGGTATGCTAAAAACATCGGAATGGTTAAAACATCCAATTCATCCAGTCAGTCAAGCAACACCAATATACTCACGACTTATACATTACATTAACATTAATTTAATTTCTAGATTCACATAAATGAAGCATTTTTCTATTGGGTTATTGATTGGTTTTTTGGTTATATCATGCAGCACGTATGAATCCAATTCATTAACAAATCCGAACAATACGGGCCAAAACGATTTGTGCTCCATGCCATCAGCACTCACGGTATCCACTTTTTCAAGCAGCAGTAGCCTGGAAGTATCTTGGACACCTGGCGCCACTGAAAGCACCTGGCAACTTGAATTTGGACTTCATGGCTTTACGCACGGACAAGGATCTACTATTTTAGTGAATACAGTTTCTCACACCACAATTAATGGGCTAAACCCAGCCAGCAATTATGATTTTTATCTGCGAGCAAAATGTGAGCAAAATGGGTTCAGCAGTTGGGTTGGCCCCGTATCAATTGGGGGCGCTTTGGCACAATCAGCTTATTTTAAAATGAAAAATGACGGACAACCATGGATTGCTAGTGGCTGGGCGGCTAATTTTTCGGGAAGTATTATTTCAATAACTGGAAACCGGTCGGTACAAAACGATCGCGTTTCTTTTTCATTTGCTGGAAATAGTGCAGGTACATATCCTGGAAGTGCTTGCATGATGGCCTATACGCCTGTTGCAACCAACTCCGACAGTTATACAAACTTATTGCCGGTAGCTCCTTATACGTCAAGTGGGTCATTAACCATTACTTCCATTGACACGGTCAATCGTACACTGTCTGGCACTTTTGCATTTGATGGTTATAAAGATATTTTCCAATCAAATAATTTTGATACCAAACAATTTACCCAAGGGGAATTTTTTAAAATCCCTTACACAGACAATGGCACTGGAAACAATACTTTTTTTACAAAAATTAATGGGACTGAATTTGTCGATGTAAACATTATTTCCATTACGGCCAGTGGAGGATCATCAACAACCATCAATATAGATGCGTTTGACGCAGTTAATAACAAAGTGATTATTAGCTTTGATGATTCTTTAACACCTGGTACCTACCCTATTAATTTCAATCCAAGTTCACCGTTGGTTCAAATGAGTTATGAGCTAGGTACAACCACTTTACAGGCAACAATTGGAAGCTTAACTATTACCTCCATCACAGCAGATACGGCTATTGGAACCTTTAGTTTTTCAACTACAGATCCGGTAACAAGCCAATTATATAACTTTAGCGAGGGTGCCTTCACTGTCCATTTCTAATTGAATTAAACAATGAATACCCGCGGTTACTTTCTCTTTTTTCTCGGAATTATGTTTGTTTCTTGTTCTCCAGAAAATGAATCAACGGTGAAAGTAATTTCCACAGAATTGCCTAATGGGTCAATCCAATTTAAGTGGAACGATACAAACATTGAAACTTCTGCAATTGAAGCCATCCGTTTTGAAAATGGATTAAATGCGAGAGTTACTGGCTACACCATTCAAACTACCCAGTCAGCTGATGTAAATAGCACCCGTTTTTTATCAATCTATGCAGAAAACAATACAGGTTCAACCGTATATAATTTAGGTAACGTGCTTTACAGCAATGGTGGATATGGATATATTACCTTTTTGCCAAATGTGCAGCAAAATGGGGTGTATTATTCTTCCATAAACAACACCAATTTGTCTGATCAATCGGTGCATGGTATGCTGAATTTAACGGCAGTTGATACTCAGAAACGTGAAATTTCGGGTACATTTCAGTCAGATGTATTTTACACCAATACAACTACTTCAACTGTCATTGATCAAAAAAACATTTCCAATGGCCGCTTTGACCAACTTCATTACAAGTTCAGAAACAATACAAATGCCATGACCGCACAAATTAATGGAAGTGCTTTTACTGCCGATTACACACTTACATCGTTGCAGAATAGCACAATTACCATTGAAAACCGATCATATCAGTTAAAAACTTCCCTATTTATTGAAATACCTGCTTCAATTTCAATTGGTTCAGTGGCTTTTTCAGCAACAAGCAGCGTTAAAGCATACCTTAAAAACGAAGGTATCATCATTCCTTTAACAGCAGGAAGCCTTCAAATAGACTCCCTAACAGGGACCAACGTCTCAGGTACATTAAATGGAACTACATCCAACGGATTGCGCATAGAAAATGTTGTTTTTAATTTAAAATATTAGTTCTAATATCAGCGCAGACGAAGCAAAATAATTAACTTTGCGTTGCTTAAATTCTTTTAAAAAAATCGTACACACTATGAATATTCACGAATACCAAGGGAAAGAAATTTTATCAAGTTATGGCGTACGCATTCAGCGCGGCATTGTAGCTAATAACCCAACAGAAGCTGTGGCAGCTGCCAAACAACTAACCGCAGAAACGGGTTCAGGTTGGCACGTTATTAAAGCTCAAATACATGCTGGTGGTCGTGGTAAAGGAGGCGGCGTTAAATTGGCCAAAAACTTGCAGCAAGTTGAAGAAATTGCAGAACAAATTATTGGTATGCAACTAATTACCCCTCAAACCCCACCCGAAGGTAAAAAAGTACACAAAGTGTTGATTGCTGAAGATGTATATTACCCAGGTGAAAGTGAAACGTCGGAATTCTATATGTCCATTTTATTAAACCGTTCACGCGGAAGAAACATGGTTATGTATTCAACCGAAGGTGGAATGGATATCGAAGAAGTAGCTGAACACACCCCTCACTTAATTTTTACCGAAGAAATTGATCCAGCAGTTGGTTTACAAGGATTTCAAGCTCGCCGCATCGCGTTCAATTTAGGATTAGACGGAAATGCTTTTAAAGAAATGGTAAAATTTGTGCATGCTTTATACGATGCATACATCGGAACGGATGCCAGTATGTTTGAAATCAATCCTGTTTTAAAAACGTCTGACAACAAAATATTGGCCGTTGATGCCAAAGTAAACATCGACGACAACGCCTTGTATCGCCAACAGAAAATTGCTGATATGCGCGACGTTCGCGAAGAAAACCCTATTGAAGTAGAAGCCAAAGAAGTGGGCTTAAACTATGTTGATTTAGATGGAACGGTGGGTTGCATGGTAAACGGAGCTGGTTTGGCGATGGCTACCATGGATTTAATTAAATATGCCGGTTTTGAACCAGCTAACTTCCTTGATGTAGGTGGAACTGCCGATGCAAAACGCGTTGAAACAGCTTTCAGAATTATCTTAAAAGATCCGAATGTAAAAGCTATTTTAATCAACATTTTTGGTGGTATCGTTCGTTGTGATCGGGTTGCCCAAGGTGTGGTTGATGCCTATAAAAACATGGGAGATGCCATCAAGGTACCTATCATTGTTCGTTTGCAAGGAACGAATGCTGAAATTGCCAAAGAATTAATTGACAACTCAGGTATGCCTATCTTGTCAGCTGTTCAATTTCAAGAAGCTGCTGACCAAGTGAAAGCCGCTTTAAGCTAGAAATAAACTTTTATACTATAAAAAAACCACCAATTGGTGGTTTTTTTTATGCGTGATATGAATGGTTCAAGTTCTTTTGCCTATTCATTGTGGTAAAGAAATAGTTCTATCTACATCATCGAAGTCCTGTTGGATAAAAGCGAACCTTTACATTATTTTAATTTTAAAAAAACGCGATGGTATTTTTAAAAATAAACCCAAGCTTATATAAACAAATGCAAAATCAGATAAGTAATACAAGCCAACACGGCTGACACAGGTATGGTTAACACCCAAGCCCACAACAAGTTGATAGTAACACCCCAACGCACAGCAGAAATCCTTTTGGTGATACCTACTCCAATAATGGAACCTGTAATGGTATGCGTAGTGGAAACGGGGATTTTAAAATGCTCTGTTAAAAACAAAGTCAATGAGCCAGCAGTCTCTGCAACAACCCCTTCAAACGGAGTCACTTTGGTGATTTTGGAACCCATGGTTTTTACTATTTTCCAACCGCCGCTCAAGGTGCCGGCGGCAATGGCCGTGTAACAAGCCAATGGAATCCAATCGGGCATGCTGCCTGCTTCCATGTCAATTTTTAGCCAATTGGGTAAGTCTTGTAAACTTTCGTGTTGTTCGCGCACAAACACCATAACAGCTGCCGCAATAATCCCCATTACTTTTTGCGAATCATTACCCCCATGACCCAAACTAAAGGAGGCCGAAGTCAGCAACTGCATCCGTTTTAAAATAGCAGCAGACCGTGACATGGGCAAGCTGCTAAAGCGCAAACAAAACAAGCCAATGCTGGTTACAATGATACCCACGATGCTCCATTTGATATTGGAAGGTTCGCAAATGATACTCCATATTGAATGTCCAAAACGAAGTTTTTCAGGCTGCGTATTGTATTCTTGACCGATCAAAAAATAGGTTGTCAATAGTAAAGCTACTGTAAAAAGTTTAGGTCCCACACTTTTCTTGGAAGAATACATGAGCCAAACAGACAAAATATATGACAACAGCATCCCAATTAAGGGCGCCAAAGCAATAAAACAAACAATCACCATGACCCCTGTGGGCAAATAACCTTCTTTGCCTGGCGTATACCAATTGACAATTTGATACCAGTGGCGGGTCAGGGTTTCACCTTCTTTCACAATAGTATAATCGCCTCCCCCATGCTGAATGAAAGCATGCGTCAGGGCAGCCCCCGCAAAACCACCAATTAAGGTGTGCGAAGAAGATGAGGGAATCCCCATGGCCCAAGTAAATAGATTCCAAATGATGGCTGCAATGACCCCCGCCAAAATAACAACTAAGTCAATTTGCATGGTATCGGCCGTTTTGGCAACGGTGTCCGCAACGCCAAAACCAAACACCCAAAAGGCTATGAAGTTAAAAAATGCCGACCAAACAACCGCCTGAAAGGGCGTTAAACCTTTGGTGGCCACAATAGTGGCAATGGCATTGGCCGCGTCGTGAAATCCGTTGATGTAATCAAAAATCAACGCCAAAAAAATAATACAGAGCAGTAAGGTCATGACCTAAGAATGTTTCACAGAAATTTGTTCCATGACATTTGAAACCGTTTTACACTTGTCAG
>NKJD01000046.1 GCA_002256385.1 Flavobacterium sp. BFFFF2 | reverse complement strand
GTTCAATTAAATTTGGAATCGATGTATTAGCCAGCTGTTTGAATAAATTATTTTCACTGTCAATAGACATGTATTCAGCTGTTAAACTCAAAGCAACTACTTCAATATCAGTCATTTTTGCTTTTCTACCGACTCTAAATGTATCATTAAAATCAAGATCTAAAGAACGTATAACATCTAAAACTCTAAAATAATTTTTCACTATATTTGACATGGATATTGGTTTGTTTTGAGACTTCAAGATACTGAATTTCAGTATCTTGACCAATATCTGACCGTTATTTTTTACTTAAAAACAATTTCACCCAACGGGTAAATAAAATATTTTTGTTCTTATTGAAAAGGCAAAACCTGCGAAGCTGGAAGAACAGGAACTAAAAAATAGATAAAATGAAATACACTTTTTTATTCATGCTGTTTGCTATTGTTGGCTGCCAGCAGGCCGTGGCTCAAAGTTTTAATATCGCGGGTTTAATTTATCAGGTTACTTCTGCAAACACTGTTGATGTTGAGAGTCCTTTTGGCCAATCAACAGGCAGTATTTCGATTCCTTCGCAAGTCACAAATAATGGCACTGATTATGCTGTAACTGGACTTTCCATTAATGCTTTTTATGGTTGCACGGGCTTACTTTCGGTTACCATTCCAAACTCAGTAACTACTATTAAAAATAGAGCATTTCAAAATTGCAGTGGATTAACTTCTGTGACAATTCCAAATTCAGTAACAAACATTCAATCAGATGCATTTGCTTCGTGTACTAGTTTACAGTCAATTTCAATACCAGACTCAGTGACAAACATAAGTACAGGAGTATTTGCTTCTTGTACTAGTTTAACCTCGGTTTCACTACCAAATACTATAACTACCATTGCTAACTTTACTTTTTCGGGTTGCACCAGTTTACCTACAATTACTATTCCAAACTCAGTAACTAACTTGGGCCAAAGTGTATTTGCCAATTGTTCCAGTTTAAGTTCCATTACCTTGCCAAGCTTATTACAAAATGTTAGTGTAAAAGTTTTTTTGAATTGTACTAGCTTAAGGGCGGTTACTTGTGAGCAAACAATACCAATAAGTCTTTTTGGAAGAAACGTGTTTCAAGGAGTAGATCTAAGTGTTGCTCGCTTATATGTACCCGCTGGGCGTTTAGCTGCCTATCAAGCGCAAGCAGTTTGGCAAGATTTTGGGCGAATTTTTGCAGGCTGTTCCAATGCAACAACACCGACCTTTGCACAAGTGGCACCCGTTTGTGCAGGTCTTTCTTTGTCGCCATTACCAACTACCTCAAACGAAGCAATTACTGGAATTTGGTCGCCTGCCTTCAATAATGTGGCAACAACGACCTACACCTTTACCCCAGACGCAGGTCAGTGCGCGAGTTCAACGACCATGACCATTACTGTAAACGCAAGGCCTAGCATGTTTAGTGGCACTTTCTACCTGAATAGTGGCACGCAAATTCAGAACATTCCTGGATTTGGTTCAATGTATGCCGTGTACACCTCATTAACTGCACCAAGTCCCTTGCCCAATAGCGCCATTTTAAGTTCAAATACTTATTACGCGACAAAAACTGAAAATGGTTGTGAAAGTGACAGAATGCCCATTGTCATAATCACGCTGACGGCCCCAACCATTAGCTCACCGAGTTGTGGGTCAAGCCTTACCAATATTTCCAATACCATTTCGTGCACCACAGTGCCCAGTGCCACCAATTACTTATTTGAAGTAACAGCCAGCGGCAATACCAGAAACTATTACAGCGGAACCAATTCCTTTAACTTAACCCAATTGCAAGGTACCGTTGATTATAACACCGCATACAGCATCCGTGTGGCGGCGGGTTTTAATGGACAATATACCAGTTTTGGTAGTGCATGTTCCATTACCACGCCTGCTACACCCGTTCAAACAAAGGTGGTTGCAAGCCAATGTGGCAGCATGTTAACGAGTAAATGGACTTCAGTTTATTGCAGTCCAGTAATCGGTGCCACGGCCTACCGTTTTGAATGGATCAACGGATCGACCATTCTTACTTATACCTCTTCCACCACAAGTATGCAGTTGGGCAACTACACGGGTTGGGCATTAAATACGCCTTATTCTGTGCGAGTGGCTATTCAATTTGGCGGCACTTGGCAAGCTTACGGTGCTGCATGTAACCTGACTAGTCCTGCTACTTTTGCCCGCCATCAAGCCACAGATAAAATGGCTTTAACAGTGAAAGCCGTTCCAAACCCATTTGAAACCGAATACGTTTTAATGGCTCAAGTTGGCAACCAAACACCTGTTCAAGTTGCTGTATATGATATGCTTGGTAAATTAGTGGAGCAATTCAGCGTAGAATCCAATGAGTTGGAAAACCACCCATTAGGAAATGGATACACAAGTGGAATCTACAATGTCATGATTTCGCAAGGTGACGACCAACAAGTGGTACGGATTATTAAGAAATAGTTTTAATATCCATTTTAAATTAAAAGCCATCTCAGGAAACTGGGGTGGTTTTTTTTATGAGTTGAAAGTTTTTAAAGTTAAAAGTTTTTAAAGTTAAAAGTTT
The DNA here is from genome assembly GCA_002256385.1 of Flavobacterium sp. BFFFF2. Lineage (GTDB taxonomy): Bacteria > Bacteroidota > Bacteroidia > Flavobacteriales > Flavobacteriaceae > Flavobacterium. The sequence goes on along the minus strand of NKJD01000046.1, from coordinate 23,657 downwards.
GTAAAGTTGAAATCAGGCAATAGATTTTAGTTTGTAATTTAAAGTTCAAGGTTAAAAGTTTTTTCTTTGAATCTTTCAATCGTTGACGCATACAGCCTGAAATTTTATTTGAACGCTCCGAAGTTTTACCTTGATACACGGAAGCTTTACTTGGACACCCCGACGAAAAAAAAGTAGGCGGCAGAAAAATCGATACACCGAAAAATCTGTTTCATTGGTAGGTAACTGGCATTATTACTGAAAATCTGGCCTTTGATAAACTGGATTTTTTTTAGGTTGCCCTTTAGTTGGAGGAAGTGGTGGCACGTCAATTACACTAAAACGCTTATCTTTCGGCGCCAATTGACCCCATGACCATTTCATTATTTTCGCCCGCTCAGCGGTATTTTTGGTTGCTGCTTTTTCATGCCCTGTTGGGCTGGGGGAGTGTGTATTGGCCATTTTTGACCACCATTTGGGGCTTTTTGGCTGCCATTGTTGGATTGGTTTGGATTGTGACCCAAAAAAATGACCACCACCAAGTCATTATTGCAGGAGCTTATTTGACAGGCAGCGAGGTGTTTTTGCGTATGACGGGCTTTCCGAGCCATGAGTTTGTCAAATATGTGGTCATTATTTATTTTGTATTTGGGCTGTTTTATAATGGGTTTTCCAAGAATGCACTGATTTATGGGGTGTATTTGCTGTTGTTGGTACCTGGCATTATTTGGGCCACCCAAGTGCTTGACCTTACCTTAAATGTGCGCAAAAGCATTTTATTCAACATGACGGGCCCAGTAGGCTTGGGCGTCATTGCTTGGTATTGTTACCAAAAAACCATTAGTTGGGCACGCTTTCAGCAAGTACTTATGGCCCTGTCCATCCCGATGGTCGCCTGTTTGGTGTATGTTGCCATTTACAGCCCCACAGTCCAAGAAGTGGTAACTGGCACCAACTCAAACAATATGTTGTCAGGGGGCTACGGGCCCAATCAGGTGGCTACCCTCATGGGGCTTACGGCCTTTTGTTTTTTTGCGCAATGGCTGTTGTATTCATCCAATCGGTGGCTGTGGCTCATCAATGGCGGATTGTTTTGTTACACCATCTACCGCGGCTTAATCACCTTTTCGAGAGGCGGCATCTATACCGCCTTAATTGTCATCGCCGTGTTGTTGGTAGTTACTTATCGGTATTTACCGACCACCAAACGGTTTGTGTTGGCCTTCTTTGCAGGGCTGGTGGGCTTTTGTGCGTTGGCGGTTTGGTCCTATTCGTCGTTGCAAACGGCTGGCATGCTCGACAAGCGCTATGCCAACCAAGACAGTTTGGGGCGCGAAAAATCAGACTTAACCACCGGGCGTTGGGAATTGGCCAGTGAAGAAATCAATTTATTTTTAGAAAATCCGTTTTTAGGTGTGGGCGCCGCCAAAGGCACCCAGCTTCGTTCCGAGCGCATGGGCTTGCAAGAAACGGTGGCTTCGCACAATGAATGCACGCGTTTGTTGGCCGAACACGGCTTGTTTGGCCTCATTGATTTGGTCATTTTACTTGTCATTCCCATGTTGGTGCAACGCCGCAATCCTGCGAACTTGTTCAGATGGTCTTGCTTTTTGTTTTGGTTGCTTTCCGTTAATCATTCAGCGATGCGTACCTTTTCGCCTGCATTCATGTATGGCCTCAGTGTACTCATTTTACCCATTCCCACCAAGAATTCAGACACGAAAGTAGATCCGTTGACCTCATGAACACCACGTCCATCTTATATATCGGGAACAAATTGGCCAAGCATGGCGTTAATGAAACGTCCATTGACACCTTGGGGCCAATGTTGGCAAAGTTGGGTTATCAAGTTTATTATGCCTCTTCGTTTAAGACCAAAGCGCTCCGCTTGTTGCACATGCTGTGGCAAACCATCCGATATAGTCAGAAAGTATCGTTTGTTTTGATGGATGTGTACAGCACCCAGAATTTCTATTATGCGTTGCTGGTGTCGCAATGCTGCCGCCTATTAAAAGTGCCTTATCTTGCCAAATTACACGGCGGGAACTTGCCACATCGATTAAAGCGAAACCCCAAATTATCTCAATTGATTTTTGCCAATTCGCAGTACAATATCGCGCCTTCGCCTTATTTGTTGGAAGCCTTTGAAAAGGCTGGATTCACCAATTTACTGCTCATTCCGAATACGTTACAAAGAAATCAATATGTCTTAAAACACAGAAGCCACCTTCGGCCTCGGTTACTGTGGGTCAGGTCATTGCAAGCCATTTACAACCCAGAAATGGCCTTGGAAGTGGTTCGGTTGCTGCAAAAAAAATACCCCGATGTGCAACTCACCATGGTGGGGCCTGACAAAGAAAACTATTTGCCAAAATTAAGACAAGTGGTGCAGCACAGGCAATTGCCCATTCATTTTACAGGTAAATTGAGTAAAAAAGAATGGCATCAGTTGGCCCAAAACAGTGACATTTTCATCAATACCACCCAATTTGATAATACCCCCGTTTCGGTCATAGAAGCCATGCTTTTAGGTTTACCCGTAGTGAGCACTGATGTGGGCGGTATGCCATTTCTGATTGCCCACCAACAAAATGGTCTATTAGTGCCAGCAAACGACGCGGAAGCCATGTCGCAAGCTATTCAATCTCTTATTGAGCAGCCAGCATGGGCACAAGCTTTGGCACAAACCGCCTATGAACGAACCCAAGTATTTGACTGGGAAGTGGTGCAACACCAATGGCTGGCTATTTTGGGAGAACCTTGATCGAATCATGTTCAATTCCACCCAAACTCCCGTATCTTTGACGCGGTGAATTGTTTTTTATGTCCAAAATATTAATTATTGAAGATGAGGCGGCTATTCGTCGGGTGCTCATCAAAATATTGTCCGAAGAAAGTGAAACCTATGTGCTTGACGAAGCGGCTGATGGCCAAATCGGCGTCGAGAAAATCAAACAAGAAGACTACGACTTGGTGATTTGCGACATTAAAATGCCCAAGCTAGATGGCGAAGAAGTGCTTACAGCCGTCAAAAAAATCAAACCTGAAATTCCATTTGTAATGATTTCGGGCCATGGCGATTTGGAAACGGCCGTCAACACGATGCGATTGGGTGCCTTTGATTATATTTCAAAACCCCCCGATTTAAACCGCTTGCTCAACACCGTCCGCAACGCCCTCGACCGCAAACAATTGGTCGTTGAAAACAAGATGCTCAAGCGCAAAGTAGGCAAGCAATACGACATCATCGGACAAAGCAAACCCATTGAACACATCAAAAGCCTCATTGAAAAAGTAGCCGCCACCGATGCACGCGTGTTTATTACAGGTCCCAACGGCACGGGTAAAGAACTGGTAGCCCATCAATTGCACCAAAAAAGCGAACGGGCTGCGCACCCCATGATTGAAGTGAACTGTGCCGCTATTCCTTCAGAGTTGATTGAAAGCGAACTGTTCGGCCATGTCAAAGGTGCTTTTACCTCGGCCATTAAAGACCGTGCAGGCAAATTTGAAACCGCCGACAAAGGCACCATCTTTTTAGATGAAATTGGCGACATGAGTTTATCAGCCCAAGCCAAGGTGTTGCGTGTGTTGCAAGAAAGCATGGTAACTAGGGTAGGGGCCGACAAAGACATCAAAGTAGATGTGCGCGTCATTGCCGCCACCAACAAAGATTTACAAAAAGAAATTGCCGAAGGGCGTTTCCGCGAAGATTTATACCACCGTTTGGCTGTCATCGTCATCAAGGTTCCGGCCTTGAACGACCGCCGCGACGACATACCCATGTTGATGACCCATTTTGCGCAAAAAATTGCTGAAGAACAAGGCGCTCCGGTCAAATCATTTAGTGCGGAAGCCATATCCTTGTTGCAAGCTTACGACTGGACAGGGAATATCCGCGAATTGCGCAATGTGGTCGAACGATTAATTATTTTGGGCGGTTCTGAAATTTCAGAAGAAGACGTCCGTTTATTTGCAGCCAAATCATGAGTTTTTTTAAAAAAATACACCCCCCCTTGCAGGAAGCCATTGATGAATTGGGGTGGTCCGAACCAACTATGCTTCAAAAACAGGCCATTGGTCCACTTAAAAGCGGCGGTGATGCCTTTATTTTAGATGAACCACAAAGTGGCAAGTCAAGCCTGCTTCAATGTTTTTTGATTCAGCAACTCAAATATGCCCAAGGCGAAAGTACGCGGGCGTTGGTGATTGTAGATTCTAAAGAGTCGGTGCTGGAATGGGCTGCGCAATGGGCGGAATTGGCCAAATACACCGACTTGCGGCTGTATAGCGTGCATGACAAATCGGATGTAGATTACGACAAAAATCAATTGTCCTTGGGTTGTGACGTGTTGGTGGGAACCCCCGATCAATTAACCCGTTTATTTGCAGGTGCTGGTTTTAATGGGACCAGTTTGCGGTACTGGGCGCTGGATTCGGCCGATCAATTGATGCAAGTGCGCAAAGACAAGGTGTTGTTGCGTTTGGCCATGAGTATTGAAAATGCGCAACGCTTGGTTTTTGCCCAAGAGCCATCAGAACGTTTGTTGGCGTTAACCGATAAATTTTTAGACGAAGATCACCACTTTTTATCCACCTCCATTGAATTGGAATCAGATGATGAAGGATAATCAACAGACAGAAATAGTGCTTATTACGGGTGCCAGTTCTGGCATAGGTCAGGCTACGGCCCGATTGTTGGCACAAAAAGGATATAAAGTGTACGGCACTTCACGGAATGCGATGAACGGCCATTCCGAACCCTTTGAATTTTTGGTAATGGATGTAAAAAATGTCCAATCCATTCAATTAGCCGTTGATCAATTGCTAGAAAAAGAAGGCCGCATTGACATCCTGATCAACAATGCAGGCGTCGGCATCACAGGCCCTGTGGAAGAAACCCCGCTCGATGCCATGCGCGACACATTTGAAACCAATTTCTATGGTCCGTTGGCTGTCATTCAGGCGGTTTTACCCGCGATGCGTCAACAACAAAACGGATTGATTATCAATGTGACTTCTATTGCTGGTGCCATGGGATTGCCTTTTAGGGCGGCCTATTCGGCCACCAAATCGGCTTTGGATATTATTTCAGAAGGGCTGCGCATGGAAATTGCCCAACAAGGCATTCAGCTTTGTACGTTGGCCCCAGGCGACGTAGCCACCAATATTGCCGCTTCTAGGTATCATGCGCCGCTTGTAAAAGGGTCGCCTTACGAAATGAGCTATGGAGCCACCCTCCATCAAATGAACGAAGGCGTCAATGCTGGGGTGGCTCCAGCAGTCATTGCCCAAAAAATAGTAGACATCATTCAACAGAAAGCGCCCAAAGTGCATTATTATGCGGGGGCTTTTATGGAGCGTTTGTCATTGGTTTTAAAGCGTTTTTTACCCGATAAAATGTTTGAACAACTGCTTAAAAACCACTATAAATTGTAATTTTGCCTACCACATATTGAACGACTTAGTAAAACTTTAAAATAACGAGCACATGAAATTTTTTATTGATACCGCCAACCTTGCAGATATCCGTGAAGCCCAAGCATTGGGTGTATTAGACGGGGTGACCACCAATCCGTCTTTAATGGCCAAAGAAGGCATTACAGGCAAAAACACCATTTTAAAGCATTATGTGGACATTTGCAATATTGTAGATGGAGATGTCAGTGCTGAGGTGATTGCTACCGATTTAGCAGGCATGATTAAAGAAGGTGAAGAATTGGCCGAATTGCACCCGCAAATTGTGGTGAAAATTCCGATGACCAAAGACGGAATCAAAGCCTGTAAATATTTTACAGACAAAGGAATACGCACCAATGTTACTTTGGTGTTTTCTGCTGGTCAAGCCTTGTTGGCAGCCAAAGCGGGCGCTACCTACGTGTCTCCCTTTTTAGGTCGATTAGATGACGTGTCAACTGATGGTTTGTTTTTGATTCAAGAAATCCGCGATATTTACGATAATTACAATTTTGAAACCCAAATTTTAGCGGCCTCCATTCGCCATACCATGCACGTGGTCAATTGCGCCAAAATTGGCGCCGATGTAATGACGGGGCCGTTGTCGTCGATTATGGGCTTGTTGAAACACCCCTTAACCGATTTGGGATTGGCACAGTTTTTGGCCGATTACCAAAAAGGGAATGAATCAAAATAGGGTATTTAATACGGTAACTGTTTTAAAACCAGGCAGCTGTTATTAATGCAATCGGTTAAATTACAGCATATTTGAATTTTCTATTGAAAGCAATAAAAACGACACATGAAACATTGGATTGAAGCAGCGCGGCTGCGCACCTTACCTTTATCGGTTTCGGGCATTTTAGTAGGAAGTATGTATGCTTTGTCAACGCCCACCGAAGACATTTTGACGCCCACTCAGGTGTTCAATTGGCGTATTTTTGCGTTGCTTTTAACCACCACTTTGGGCTTGCAAATCACGTCCAATTTTGCCAACGATTATGGCGATGGGGTGAAGGGAACCGACAACGACGATCGGGTAGGGCCCAAACGTACCATTCAACAAGGACTCATTTCAATTGCAGCCATGAAACGCGCCATTATTATGTCATCAACGCTTACTTTGTTGTCGGCCATTTGCTTGATTTATTTGGCCTTTAAATGGAATTATTTTGTGTATTCTATGGTGTTTTTGTTGTTGGGTATCGCCGCTATTGCGTCGGCCATTCGTTACACAGTAGGCAAGGGCGCTTATGGCTACAAAGGCTATGGAGATATTTTTGTTTTTATATTTTTTGGTATTGTAAGCACCTTTGGTTCTTATTTTATGTTTGCCAAAGAATTTAATCTATGGTTGTTGCTGCCGGCAACCGCCATTGGTTTTTTAAGTGTCGGGGTACTCAATTTAAACAATTTGCGCGACGAAGCCTCCGACCGCAAAGCTGGTAAAAATACCTTGGTGGTGCAATTTGGTGGCGCATGGGGTAAAAAGTATCACTACTTCTTGGTGGTTTCGGCCATGGTATTGCTGCTGTTTTTTGCAGCAGTGAATCGCTTTCACTTAGACCAATATTTGTTTGTAGTAGCCTTTTTCCCGATGATTGCCCATTTGCTCACGGTATACAAAAATCGACAACCAGAGCGTTTAGATCCTGAATTAAAGAAACTGGCGATCAGTACTTTTTTGGTGTCTATATTGTTGGCCATGAGTTTGATATTTTTAGTATCAGATGTGGTCGTTAATTATTTGTAATTAAAACGATTAAACATATCTTTTTAAAGTAATTAATTAAATTAATTTTTCTAAAATACAACACAAAACAACTCCTATAAAATGAAAATAACCTATTACGGACACGCCTGTGTGGGCATTGAATTGGACGGCCATGCTATCTTAGTAGATCCATTTATTTCGGCCAATCCGTTGGCAGCAGCCATTGACATTGACCAAATTCCAGCCGATTTTATTTTGTTGACCCATGCGCACCAAGATCACATTTTGGACGTCGATCGGATTGCCGCACGTACACAAGCCACTATAGTGTCTAATTATGAAATTGTGAGTCATTTTCAAGCCAAAGGATTCAATGGACACCCCATGAACCACGGCGGAAGCTGGACCTTTCCATTTGGCACCTTGCAATATGTGAACGCCATACACACCAGTTCATTTCCCGATGGCTCTTACGGCGGGCAGCCTGGTGGTTTTGTATTGAAAACAGCCGATAAGTGTGTATACATAGCTGGCGATACGGCCCTTACCTTTGACATGAAGTTGATTCCGATGAGGTATCAACTAGATTTAGCTATTTTGCCTATCGGAAGTAATTTCACCATGGATGTGGCAGATGCGGTCGTGGCCGCCGATTTCTTGGCTTGTAATGCCATTATGGGCTACCATTACGACACGTTTGGGTATATTATGATTGATCATGCACAAGCTGTTGATTCATTTGCCCAAGCTGGAAAAAAATTGATGTTGCCAGCCATTGGCGATTCAATCACTATTTGATATCATTAAATCCTTTGTAATGAGACTATTTATAAGTTTAACTGTTTGTTGGTTGAGTACCCAATGGGGTTGGTCACAGACCGATGGGTATTGGGACAATATGCGCACTACCAACGAAACAGTCACCTTGAGTGCGGGCGAAAAGAAGATCATTCAAACAGCCGATTTTCCGCAAGGAACCACGGAATTTGTGATTCGCATGACCGTGCTCGACAATGACCAAAAAATCAGTTCTAGTTTGTCAAGTATTTTAAAAGCCATTCCCGATCCGTCTGGCATTTCGCAAGGTTCGGCAGGTGCTTTGAATTTGCTGTCAAGCGTTGCGGGGGTTGATAAATGTAAAATAGCTTTGTTTGCCACCCGCGAAAAGGCAGAGCAATTTGCCAAGACAGGCAACGCGAAAGAAACTTGTTACAACCTTGAAGTGGCCTCCAATAAGGCGGCAAAGCTAGTGACTCCAAACAATTCACCATGTTTAAAAAACTTGCCACTTAATTTGTACGTAGTGGTTGAAAGCGGCAATTGGGTGATGCGTCAAAAAGTGACCGTTGAGTTGGTACCTTGGGTTGACAATAAAGCCCGTACGGGTTGGACGATCAACAACCGAAAGATGATTTTGAACACGTGTAAAGTAACGGAAACCGCCAAAAAATTACCCGATTCTGATTATTACTGCGCTTGTTTGTCGGACCGGATTCAAAAGAAAATGAGTTTTAACGAATACGACCGCATGCTGGTGGCTGAAAAAAAGGCCATGTGGCAAATTGAAAGCGACGTTTGTATTAAAGCAACCAATGAGGCCCAAAATGTACTCGTCGCCAACAGGGTTAAGGTGGAGTCTTTAATGGAAAAAGGAAAATATGCCGAGGCTATTACTTTGTTGCAACGCGATTTTTTAGACGATTCAAAGACAACTACGTACGAATACGCCTTAATGGGCAAGTGTCTAATTTTGACCAAACAATACGAAAAAGCATTACAAATTTTAAAAGCAGGTGAACACCGAGACGCAGCTGATTTGTTTGTTCAGATTAATTTGGCGCACGCCTATATGTTTACAAAAGAGATTGGTATGTGTAAAGACATCCACAAAAGGTTTAAGACACAAAACATCAATCCGACCACTTCTTGGACCCAACAATTTGATGCTGATATTGCTTTGTTTACTAAAAAAGGATTGCCCACTGAATATTTTGGACGCATACAACGTGCCATTCAATAGACGATATGGAGTTACAATATTTTAAATACGAATTACAATTTAAACGCCCCGGAGGAACCTCAAGGGGCGTTTTGTTTTCTAAGGAAACCTGGTTGCTTCAATTGCGTGAAGGTAATAAGGTAGGTTATGGCGAATGCGGCCTATTAAGAGGGCTCAGCGCCGACGACCGGCCTGATTATGAAGACATGCTTAGGTGGTTGCAAACCGAGGGCGTAAATCGCCCAGAGATCGTTTATGCTGCTTTGCGTGAGTTTCCGAGCATTCAAATGGGATGGGAAACGGCCATTCGTTCGTTGCAGGCCTCTCATCCGATGGTGTTATTTCCGTCTGACTTTACGGAAGGCACAACAGGTATTCCTATTAACGGACTCATTTGGATGGGGGAGAAGGGATTTATGAAGCAACAAATTAAGGAGAAACTAGATCAAGGATTTCGGTGCATTAAATTGAAAATTGGGGCGCTGCATTTTGAGGATGAACTCGAAATTTTGAAGAATTTACGCCAAGAATACGATGCCCAAACCTTGGAAATTAGGGTGGATGCAAACGGTGCTTTTGATTCATCAAATGCTTTAAATAAATTAAATCAATTATATGGAATTAAGTTACATAGCATTGAACAACCTATTGCAAAAAACCAGCCTGACAAGATGTCAGTACTGTGTAAAAACACACCTTTACCCATTGCTTTAGACGAAGAACTCATTGGCGTCTTTGACCTAGCAAATCAAGCTGAATTATTAGATTATATTCAACCTCAATACATCGTTTTGAAGCCGAGTTTTGTGGGTGGATTTACCGGAACCGAACAATGGATCCGATTGGCACAAGAAAGAAATATAGACTGGTGGGCAACCTCGGCCTTAGAAAGCGACATTGGCCTGAATGCCATTGCGCAATGGACCGCTACGATGAACACGCATTTGCCCCAAGGGTTGGGCACGGGTTCATTGTATACAAATAATTTTGAATCGCCTTTAGAAGTGAAGCAGGCGGCTTTGTGGTATCAACCCGAGGCTGGTTGGCAACCTCCCCTTGCATTGAAAGAAGCGTTTGCTTTTTAGAATGTCCCCGAGGTGGAATCGCGTTCAATAATGTTCGTGGGTAATTTAACCGTTTTGTAAACCAAAGGTTGCTGCTCGCGGCGTGCGGTCATTTGTTCTAAGAGTAACTGAAAAGCCGCAACGCCCATTTCGTAGCTTGGTTGTTCCACCGTGCTTAAACGGGGCGTGATTACTTGTGACATAAACCAATTGCTAAAGCCTATTACCTTAATTTGGTCAGGCACTTTAATGCCTTGTTCATTCAACACGGCTAACACCCCGACAGCTACCAAGTCGGTAATGCAAAATATACCTTGAATGTCTGGATGCTCTTCCAGAATTTGCAATGCAAATTGACGGCCTTCCTCGAAGGTGACGCGTTCGCAGGTGTACACCTTTTTGGGGTCATAAGGAATTTGGTGGTTGTCCAAGGCCTTTTTGTACCCAATAAATCGGTCAATGGCATTTTGTGGATTAATGGGGCCTCTGATGTGCGCTATGCGGGTGCAATTTTTTTCAATTAAATGCGTCACCGCTTCATAGGCTGCCTTTTGGTCATCAATAATCACTTTGGATCCACCCAGCAATTTGCTGATTTTGTCAAATTGTACAAATGGAATTTCTTTGTCAATGACTTGACGCAAATGGGCATCGTCATTAGATTCGTTTGAAAGGGAAATCAATAAACCATCCACTCGCTTGTTCAGCAACAATTCAATTTGCTTTTGTTCCCAACTCACCGATTCGTTCGATTGCTGAATAATGACCAAATACCCATATTTTTCGGCTTCGGCCACAATGCCGTCAATGACACTCGAAAAAAAGTGATGCACCAATTCTGGAATGATCACACCGATTGTTTTTGATTCTTTCGTGCGTAAGTTTACGGCAAATGAATTGGGTTGATAGTGCATCTGCGCAGCCAAGTCTAAAACAGCTTGGCGTGTTTTGGGACTCACATCGGTATAATTTTTTAACGCTTTTGAAACCGTTGTAATAGATATCCCCAATTGTTCAGCAATTTGTTTAAGGGTTGTTTCTTTCATCGAGACGGACTTTTAAGGTTAAAATTTGAAATCGAAAACGTTTTCGGTGTTTCGAAAACGTTTTCGATTTTGTTTTTTTCATTTTGCAAATAACTAAAATATACTTTTGGTCTAGTGATAAATCAAAAATAATAATTCTAATAAAACAGCAAAAATGAAAAAAATTACCATTTTTTTGAGAAAAATGTTTTTTTTGCTTCTGTTTGTCTCTTTTCACTGGACATGGGCTCAGTCGGGTTCCATTTCTGGAAAAGTAACAGATTCAAAAGGAACTCCCGTTGGCAACGCAACGGTAACAACTGGTGGAAAATCGACCATTTCGTCGGCCAGTGGCGAATTTCAAATTGGCTCATTGCCTGATGGAACGGTTACCGTGCAGGCAACGCACCTTGGTTTTAAGTCTTTTTCGGCAAAAGTTACCGTAAAAGGCGCCACTGTTTTCGACATCAAATTGGAAGAAGACAGTGCCCAACTTGAAGAAGTGGTGGTAACTGGGGTGTTAAATAAGCGCACCAAATTGCAGTCGAGTGTGTCTATTAGTTCCATTAATACCACACAAATTGAACAAGCTGCACCACGCTCAACAGCTGAGTTGTTTCGTTCTATAGCGGGTATCAAGTCAGAGCCTACGGGTGGTGAGGGAAATGCCAACATTACGGTGCGGGGTATTCCCATTGCATCGGGCGGCGCTAAATTTTTGCAACTCCAAGAAGACGGTATGCCTGTGATGCAGTTTGGCGATGTGGCCTTCGGGAATGCGGATATATTTGTCCGCAATGACCAAACTTTGCAGCGCGTAGAAGCCATTCGCGGTGGATCGGCCTCTACTTTGGCTAGTAATTCTCCGGCGGGGATCATTAATTTTATCAGTAAAGATGGACGTACCGAAGGAGGTTCCATTATGCAATCGGCGGGGATGGATTACAGCAATTCGCGCACTGATTTTGAATATGGCAGCCCAATAAATGAATCGTTGCGTTTCCATATCGGTGGGTTTTACCGCCAAGGTGAAGGCCCACGTAATGCAGGCTATACGGCCAACATGGGTGGACAGCTCAAAGCCAATTTGACCAAAGAATTTAAAAATGGATACGTACGTCTATATTTCAAATATTTGAATGACAAGTCGATCGGTTATTTGCCGATGCCTGTAAAAGTATCAGGAACCAATGCCGATCCAAATTGGAGTTCATTGTCAAATTTCGACATTTTACACGATACCCCACACAGTGCTTTGATGCTTGATAATTTGACCATTGGTGCCGATGGCGAACGCCGCCGCAGCAACATTGGCGATGGCATGCACCCAATTGCTACTTCATTGGGCGCTGAATTATCTTTTGACTTAGGCGAAGGCTGGAAATTGGAAAACCGTTTTAGACAAAACTTCCACAAAGGCCGATTTGTATCGATTTTCCCCGCCGAAATAGGCACAGGTGCTTCGTTGTCAACTGCCTTTAGTGTCGCCAATTTAACCTATGCAAACGGACCAATGGCTGGACAAGCATTTGATCAAAATGCCCTTGCCATGCGCATTCACACCTTTGACACAGAAATCAATAACTTTAACAACGTAACCAACGACATGAAATTGTCAAAGAAAATTGACCGCTTCGATGTTACTTTTGGTTATTACAAGGCGTTGCAAAACATCAGCATGTCGTGGTTGTGGAATTCGTATTTAATGGAAGTGAAAGGCGATAATGCTGCTTTATTAAATGCCGGTTCTTCAAGTGTAAATGGGTTGTATGCCTACGGCGTACCTGCTTGGGGCAATTGCTGTACCCGCAATTATGATGTGTATTATGACATTGCGGCACCTTATGCAGCTGTTCAGTTTAAAGCCAATGACAAAATCACCGTTGATGCCAGCATCCGTTACGATTCGGGCAAAGTACGTGGAACTTACGCTGGAGCCGTGCAATCGACCAATTTGGATGTCAATAATAATGGCATCATTGAAGGACCTGAGCAAAGTGTTTCTGTAGTGGACAATGCCAACCGCAAACCGGTGAATTATGACTACAAATATGTGTCTTATTCGGTGGGTGGAAATTATTTAATTTCGGCCAATCAATCGATGTTTGCCCGTTATAGCCGCGGCGGACGTGCCAATGCAGACCGTTTATTGTTTGGTTCAAACATCTTAAATTCAGGTGCAGCAGTGAGCGGCCTTAGTGCCGATATGGTCGATCAGGCCGAATTAGGGTACAAACACCGCACAGGTAATTACACCTTTTTTGCAACCGCATTTTATTCTATGGTATCGGAGCAAAACTGGGATTTCGGTGGTGGAGCTAGTGGTATTCGTCAAATTTTGCGCAAATACAATGCCTACGGGGTCGAATTGGAAGGTTCGGCTCAGTTTAAAAAATTCTCATTTACCGCCAACATGACGTTGACCAAAGCTAAAATTGCTTCAGACGAAATAAGTCCAGACTTAGTTGGCAACCGCCCACGCCGCCAGGCCGAATGTATCTATAACGCAGTGCCGTCCTATCGTTTTGGTGGAAAATCGCAGCACATTGTCGGGTTTTCAGTAATTGGAACCACCAAAGCTTTTGCGCAAGACTCCAACCAATTGGTATTGCCTGCCTATTTTTATGTAAATCCATTTGTCTCTTTCAAATTGACACAAGGTTTAACAGCGTCTGTCAACGTGAACAACGTGTTTAATGCCATCGGAATTACTGAAGTTGAAGAAGGCAACATTACTGAAAATAAAGACAATTATTTGCGTGCCCGTTCAATTACCGGACGCACCACTTCATTGACTTTAGCATACCGATTTTAACACCTTTTGACTTTTAATTAAGTTAATGAAGATAATTATTTTTTCATGTTTATTTTTACAATTCCTGCTGCTTTTGGGTGGCGGGAATTGTTGTTATCTTTAAAATAATGCGCTACCTGATTTGTTTTTTACTTTTGATTACAAGCCTTTCTTTGCAGGCCCAAGATAGGGTAGAGCCTGTTGCGAAAGCCGCGAAAGTGATTGTCTACGGCAGTGCAGGTTGTCATTTTTGTGAACAGACGCAAGCGGTACTGCAAAAAAACAACATTTCTTTTGTGTTTTTTGATGTGGACACACAAGTGGATGCGCGCCGTGAAATGATAATTAAATTAAAAAAGGCAGGCATTCCACTATCAGCAATTCAATTGCCTGTGCTCGATTGGGCGGGCAAAATAGTCATGAAAGAAACCGATTTTGACCAGTTTTTGAAAAATATAGAAAAATTACCCAAACCATGAATACAAAAAAGCACTATAATTTTTGGCAAATCTGGATCATGAACTTTGGGTTCTTTGGCATTCAATTTAGTTTTGGATTGCAACAGAGCAACATGAGTGCCATTTATAAATATTTGGGTGCCTCAGAAGGGGAATTGCCCATGCTTTGGTTGGCGGGGCCAATTACTGGTTTGGTCGTGCAGCCCATAGTGGGCGCCATCAGTGACCGCACTTGGATTCCAAAACTAGGACGGCGCAAGCCATTTTTCTTAGTGGGTGCACTGTTATCGAGTATCGCTTTGGTACTGATGCCTTATTCTTCCAGTTTATTTATGGCAGCCTCCTTGTTGTGGATTTTGGACGCGGCCAATAATTTGGCTATGGAACCCTATCGGGCATTTATTGCGGACACCCTCGATAAAAAGCAAATTTCGTTGGGTTTTTTAATGCAAAGTTTTTTTACTGGCTTGGGCATTACCATTGCCAATTTTACCCCTAGTATTTTAGTCTTGCTCGGATTGATTTCACTGACCGACACCATGGATAATGGGATACCAGTGTATACTTACTGGGCATTTACGATTGGCGCCGCGGCTTCGGTTATGTCGGTGCTCATTTCCATGTGGGGGCCTAAAGAGCAAAAACCCGCACAGGAATCGGAACCCATTGTTGGTTCTTCTATTTCCTCGGCTTTTTCAGCCATCAAAGAGGCCATCATTACGATGCCAAAACCGATGCGGCAGTTAATACCAGTAAAATTTTTCACTTGGTATGCCATGTTTTGTTATTGGCAGTACATTACTTCAGCTTTGTCCCTTGAGTTTTATCACACCACAGATCAGCATAGTAGCGGGTTTATGCACGCCCAGCTATTAACCGGTCAATTAAATGGCTCGTACAATATTATTTGTTTTTTAGTAGCTTTACTTTTAGTGCCCCTTACCCTAAAATTTACAGCGCAAACAGTGCATTGTGCTGCCTTGTTTTTAGGGGCTGTCGCATTGTTGGCCATTCCTTTTTTAAGTCCAAATCAAGTTTGGTTGATGTTGCCCAATCCGTTTGGGGAATCCATTTCAATCAGCACTTTGTTTATCTATCCAATTGGGCTCGGGATTGCGTGGGCCTCCATGATGGCCATTCCTTATCAGATTTTGGCGGCGAGTGTGCCTATGAAAAAAATGGGGGTTTATATGGGTATTTTCAACTTATTTATCGTGATTCCTATGGCCATTCAAATTTTGAGTATGCAATTTTTTGTCTATGATTTATTGGGTCAGAACCCCATTCATGTGATTCAATTGGCGGGTTGTTTGCTGCTCATTGGCGGGCTTTTTACGTTAAGAATCAAAAACCAAAACCAGGATGCAACCACCGACTAAAGCGTTACAACTATTGCACCAAGTGGCCACCAAAGATGGTTTTTTGGCCAGCAGTACCTCGGTGGCCAATTACCACCGCATTTGGGCTCGTGATGGGGTCATTTGCGGCATAGCTGCCTTGGCTTCGGGCGATGCCATGCTCATTGAGGCTTTTAAAAATACTTTGTTGCAGTTGCAAAAGCACCAACATCCACTTGGCACCATTCCATCAAATGTGCAAATAAATGAGGCTACTGAACCTCAAGTGAGTTATGGCGGTTTGGCTGGTCGGGTCGATGCCTTGCATTGGTATGTCATTGGCTGTTGTTTGTATACCGAACACACGGGTGATTGGTTTTTCTGGGAGCAAGCAATGCCTTCAATCACCAAGGCTTTGGCATTAACCGAGGCTTGGGAATTTAATCATGCCCACCTGATGTACGTGCCCATTTCGGGCAACTGGGCCGATGAATACCTGACCCACGGCTATGTGCTATATGACCAATTGCTGCGTTTGTGGGCCATGCGATTGGTGGGGCGCTTAAGCCAGCAAGACCGCTGGCTTCAAAAATCGATGGCCATTGAAAATCAATTGCTGTTGAATTTTACACCCAATCAATTTCCGTCGCATTACCACCCGTCTGCTTACGATAAAAATGAGTGGAAAGCCTATTGGCCTGCCTCATTTAGTCCGGCAGGGTATATCAACCAGTTTGATGCATTTGCCAATGCGTTAACCATTTTACTCGAATTGCCCTCTGCTCATCAAAGACAGCAGCAATTGGCTTTTATGAAGCGACTCACCGATGAATTGCCTTTGCAATTGGTGCCCGCTTTTTGGCCTGTAGTTCAACCTGCAGATGCTGCTTGGGTTCAACTGGAAAACAATTGCAAATATGAATTTCGGAACCAGCCTTATGAATTTCACAACGGCGGCTCATGGCCCATGGTCAATGGATTTGTAGGGTTGAGCGCTTGTGCCGAAATGGATTTTTCCTTTGCGCAGCGGCTTTATGAGCGCATTCAGCAAGCCAATGCTTTGCAAAATGATTCCTTTTACGAGAATTTTAATTCGGCGACGGGCCAACCCAATGGGGTTCCTTTTTGTGCTTGGAGTGCGGCGGCGGAAGTTTTTTTATATGCATCGTTACAATCAAGTTACCAAATCCCCTTCAAATAAAATGAACCATACAGCACCATTTCACCCAATCATTGAGCCTCGCTGTTTTTGGAAAAAAATGACTGCTTTCCCCATCATAATATTACATTACAATGACTAAAAGACCCATAGATATTATTTGCGCTGGCGAATTGCTTATTGATTTAATTGGCCATCAGATGAATGTCAATTTATCGGAAACCGATCGTTTTCAACGCCACCTTGGAGGTTCTCCCATAAATGTAGCGATTAACGGCAGCCGTTTGGGCATGCAAACACAGGTGGCCGCGACATGTGGCCACGACGGACTGGGTGCATTTGCCCTGAAAACACTGTCGGAATCAGGCGTCCATTGCCAATCAATCCGTCAGGTGGAAAGCCCCACTTCGGTCATTCTTATTTCAAAATCGACGGGAACGCCCGATTTTACAGCGTACCGCATGGCTGACAGCCAATTGATTCTTTCACAACTTCCAGATGACATTTGGCATCAAACCCGTTTTTTTCATTTTAGTTGCTTTGCATTGAGCCAAGAACCCGCGAGAAGCACTTTGCTTGAATGGGCACAAAAAGCCATTGACAGCGGCACCCAACTCACTATAGACGTCAATTATTCCGAAGCCATTTGGCCCAATAAAGAAGAGGCCATTGCCGTATTAAAAAATGTAATGAAATGGCGCCCTTTCGTAAAAATGAGCGAGGACGATGCGCAGCGGATTTTTGGTCAAACTATGGATGAATCAGCCTTGTTTTCGTTACTGCATGACTGGGGGGCCGATCAGGTTTGTTATACCAAAGGAGCCAAAGGGGTGAGTTTGTCACAAAAAGGCACACAGCCCATTTCATTGCCTGCCATTCCAATTACCCAAATTCAAGATGCGACAGGGGCTGGCGATGCCTTTTGGACAGGCTATTTACACGCTCAAATTCAAGGGCTGTCCCCGCAAAAAAGTGTACAATGGGCGCAGCATATTGCCGCCATAAAATTGCAATATGTGGGCCATTTACCAACAAATATTGATTATGAGCAATTGATGCACACTTTTAAATTGTCCTTTGGGAATGAAAGGTAACAACGACAAGATGTTTTTTTTTAAACATTAAGATACGCCTTGCGTATGTTCTCGCTTTGCTTTGATAAAATCGGTGATTAAATAACTGATTAATTTGCCAATCAGTTGCGGATTTTTTTCATCGCCCAAGCTGACGGCGCCTTCGCAAATGTGCAAGTAAGCAGCATGCCGGCACAAGCCACAAGCATACATATATTGGCGGGCTTCTTCTACTGAAAAACCACTGAGGGTCATGGCACTCGAAGGCACGCCTTCAATGGCATCGAGGTCAATTTCAACGCCAAAAGCTTCATGCTTCACAAAGTCGAGCAGCAAGTGCAATTCGTCTTTGGTCGCCTTTTTTCGCCTGATTTTAAGGTCTTCATAGGTATTGTAAAGCACCTTTCCTTCCAGACTTTTCAGGTGGTCCATCACATTTTTGGACAAGTAATTTTCATGTAACCCGAACAGGGCATATTTTTTTAAAAAGCCTTCTTCAAAAGCATACGAAAAACCATTGCCACTGTGACGTCCTTCCAATTGGCGGAAGTCGGAATGGGCATCAAAATTAATGGCATGTATAGGTTTACCCACGGCCAAAGCCGTTCCTTTGATGGCGCCATAGGCGTTGTTATGGCCGCCGCCAATGAGTATCGGCACCTTTCCAGCACTGACAATAATACGAACCCAATGGGTGACTTCTTTGTCGATCAGCGCCACCAAAGCGCGCAGCTTTTTAAGTTCCTCTGTGTCGTTCGGATCCAAGGTGGCCGCTTGGGCCATTTCATCAGCCAAATTTAACGCACCTATCACCAAAATATGCGAGCCTTTACAATACCGGTTGTGCTGAATATTGACCAAAGCCTGCAAAGCTGCTTTCCAAGTGGAAGCCGCGCCACTTCTGCCAAAATTGGCCTTGATGCCGATGTCTTCCGGAATGCCTAAAATGACAAACCGCGCTTCTGATTGTTCAATGCCCTCTTGAATCCCCATCCCTTTAGGAATGGTCTCCATGCGTTCGCCAAATTTGACTTCACCCGAACGCAGACTGGTCATGCGGGTTAATTCGGAAGCCGATAAAGGTTGAATTTTGTCCATAAAAAGGAATTCGTTTTCGGAACCAAAAATACACATTGAATTTGTTTAAAGTTCAAAGTTTAAAGTTTAAAGTTTTTTTTCAAACCTTAAATCGTATTAAGTCGAAAGTCGAAAGTCGAAAGTCAAAAGTCGAAAGTCCAAAGTCGAAAGTCAAAAGTCGAAAGTCAAAAGTCGAAAGTCCAAGGTTGTTTTCTAATCTTTCAATTTCAAATTTCAAACCTCAAATTTCAAACCTCAAATTTCAAACCTCAAATTTTAAACCTCAAATTTCAAATCTTTCAATCCTTCAATCCTTCAATCACTAAACTTTACAAACTTTCAACTTTACAAACTTTACAAACTTTACAAACTCAATTTTTCAATCAAATAGAGGTAATAGGCAATAGCCATTAGGTAATAGTTTTTTTGCCTAATGGCGAAAGAAATTTAAAGTGATAAATAGCACCCCTCTCCTTTGGAGAGGGGCTGGGGGAGAGGAAAAATAGGCAATAGTTTTTGTTTAAAGTTTAAGGTTTTCCTTCGGACCGTTCGCCCCTTCGGGTCTCGGGTCAGGTTTAGCTTCGCTCCGTTCGGCTCTGCGGGCCTCGGGTCAGGTTTAAGGTTTGGACCGTTCTGCCGTTGGCCTCGAATCAAGTTGTTTTTTTCTGTCTCACAATTTCAAATTTCAAATTTCAAATCTTTCAATCCTACAATCTTTCAATCTTTCAATTTTTTGATCTTAAATTGTTCTCAACAAAATTTTCCGAATACGATTTAATCAACTCCCGCACCAATCGAAATTGCTCCCTGATTTCTTCTTCAGTGCCAATTGCTTTGGCTGGATCTGGGAAATTATAATGAAACTTGATCGCTTGGGTAGGGAAGAACGGGCAACGTTCTTTGGCATGGTCGCAAACCGTGATTACATAATCAAAATCAATATCGAAGTATTCGTCTATGTTGTTTGACGTGTGCGTTGAAATGTCAATGCCATCTTCTTTCATGGTGGCAATGGCTCGTGGATTCACACCATGTGTTTCGACCCCTGCACTGTAAATTTCTGCTTTTTCAGCTGCAAAATGGCGCAAGTATCCTTCAGCTATTTGACTGCGGCAGCTGTTGCCGGTGCATAAGACTAATATTTTTTTCATATTTTAATTAATTTTTACAACGAAGTGATTTAAACTTTTTTGATTGAAGCGAAAAATGAGGATTTTTGTTCCAGATTGCAACCCAAATGATGTATTGGACTTTGTAATGAAACCAACACTTACAAAAAGTTTGCATTTGCAAACTCCAATAAAAAAGTTGGTTCTTAATGACCTTTAAAAAACAAATATTAACGTCATTAAAAAGGAAAAGGACAAAAAAGCTGGGAGTGCACGGACTTTTTTTACCGCAGATGTAGCCAAGCTACATTGAGGACAAAAAATTGAAGTGATTTAGACTTTTTTGATTGAAGCGAAAAATGAGGATTTTTGTTCCAGATTGTCACTTTTTTGCACTGCATAGCAGCGCTACGGAGTAATAAAAAGGGGCAATATGGGGCGAAAAGACCATTTTGCAGCCAATTGAAAAAAGTTTAAATCACTTCAATGCTAATGAATATCCATAGAAGGTTAATGATGGTAAATCTGGGGTCAAACCCATAACACAGGTTGAGTCCAACAATCCCTGCTAGGATGATTAAGAAACGCTTGTGTCTGCTGAGGTATTCAATAATATGTTTCATGTTTTTAGCAACAGCCAGCACCTGGCTTACAAGAATTTGACGTGACTAATTCGGCTAATTGTACTTTTGATTTTTTAGTAGGAATCCCGCACTGATCTGCGGCCAAACAGGCGGTTTGCTTGGCAAGCAGCACAAAATGTTCCCCGTTGAAATCCAAATCATATTTACCAATGGTATGCCAATTGTCGATTGATATTTGATATTCCACTTCGATGTCCAGATTTTTCATCCCTAATTTTTCTTCCGATAACTGAATGATTTGAAGCAACTTGGCTGGTTTTAAACGGTGGTCCATATCTTGTGCGTTCCACAACTGAAAATTGGCTACTTGCTCGTTTCTGATGGTACCACCACAGTCAATAAAATGTTTCGAGATAACGCCTACTTCGGTCACATGAAAATGGGAAGGAACCAAAGTGCCATCTTGAAGCTGAAAATTCACCTCATCGATCGAAGTCAACAGTGTTTTAATTTGTTCTAGTGTCATGTTGTTATTTTTAAAGGTAATAATGTTCAAAAGTGGATTTCGTGATCTAGCTAGCAGCAATTGCTTTTTTTAGTGGTTAAATGATCTGACATGTTTTTGAAATAGCTTTGAAGTTGCGCCAAGGCTTCTTCATTGATACAATAACAAATGGCGTTTCCTTCAATGGTGCCCTTGATGAGTCCCGCATTTTTCAGCTCCTTTAAGTGCTGCGAAACGGTGGGTTGCGCCAACGGAAGTTCATTCACGATGTCGCCACAAATACAAGCGTCAATGCGCATTAAGTACTCCAAAATGGCCACCCTAGCCGGATGTCCCAATGCTTTGGCAAGGGTGGCAATGGTGTTTTGTTGGTCGGTAAAATGATCTGTTTTAGTTGCTCCCATTGAATATATTTATATTGCAATATTACGATAAAGTTTTGATAAAAAAAAAGTCCAAAGTCGAAAGTCCAAAGTCCAAAGTCGAAAGTCGAAAGTCCAAAGTTGTTTTCTAATCTTTCAATCTCAAATTTCAAACCTCAGATTTCAAATCCTTCAATCCTTCAATCCTTCAATCTTCCCAACCACATAGTCTTCAATCCCAAATTAAAGTATTTCAAAATTTCCTTCGTTTTTCCCAACCCACGACGTTCCGTTTTTTGCGATTTCATTTTTTCAACTTGCGGTTCATCGATGTTTCCTTATATAACGCGGCTTTCGGAAGTATGTTAAATTTTGTTCGCTACGTATAAATACGTATTGACTCGTATTAAAAACGCCCCTAATTTTATCAAAAAAAATCTTGAAAATGGGTGGAACTTCATTTTCACTGAAATGGAAGTGCTTAATACTATTTGAAAGTAAGGATGTGTACTATTGTAATAGCATGCAGTACTTCGTCCTTATGATTTTATACATCATATTGAAACTGTTAACGGATTAATTAACAATCCTTTGATAAAATTCACTGTATAGGTGAGCTACAAAGTCGAAAAACTATATTACTAACACTTAACATTTAACTTATGAGAAAAATTATTTTATTCTTTATTATTACATTCGCATCAGTAGAGGGATTTGGACAAAATGTTATTTGCCTTTCGCGACCAACGCCGCAAATGTTAAATCCTAACAATTTTACCAATCGTTTTAATACGATAGCTGACAATGGTTTACCACTTGTTTTAAACGTTAAATTTCATGGCATTCATGAAACAAATGGAGACGATAATTACAATATTAATGAAGAACGATTTTTAAAGGTGATAGCTTCATTGAATATCAACTTCAACCAATTTAATATCTTCTTTAAATACAGAGGATATGGCATCATTAATAATAGTGAATATGTTGGTTATTCACCAGATATGAACCTGATTAACACCCTAGTTGGATTGTCAACGCAGCAAGGCGACTATAGTGAAAACGCAATTAATATTTTTATTAATAACAGTGGTACAATTAGTTATGGTAACAATAATATTTTAATGAGTACAACCATTGAAGATGCAGTCGCAGGTCTTGGAATATCCCCTTTCTACGATTATCATGTCTGTAATATAATGGGGCATACACTGGGTTTGCTAGAAATTAATGAAGGAGTTGGATCAAGCCCAGTTCCAGTCACGAATAATGTGCCTGCTTGCATCGGCGCACCATTTATGTCAAAAGCATATTTTACCAACAACCCAGCTGCCACTTACCAGCCTGAAAACGTTACAAGAGACCCTAGTGACACAATCAATTAC
Source organism: Flavobacterium sp. BFFFF2 (assembly GCA_002256385.1). Classification (GTDB taxonomy): domain Bacteria; phylum Bacteroidota; class Bacteroidia; order Flavobacteriales; family Flavobacteriaceae; genus Flavobacterium. The sequence continues at coordinate 576 of NKJD01000046.1, read as the reverse complement.
AACGCTGATATTGCAGGTGATATGGTTGTAGATACGCAAGCTTTTTTTCAACAAGCATACACAAATTATTGTGGTAATAATCTTCTGTACTTCCAACAACATCCTGAAGTTGTAGACAAGGTTGGTATCATGTACAATTGTACAGCTGCTGAGAGTCATAATTACATGGTTCATTGGTATTATAATGGGAAGCCAAATTCTTTTACTCCAGGTCAAGGAGCCAGAATGCGGCAGTTCATTATTAACCCGTTGGGTGAAATTAATTGATTTGAATTTTGATATTATTAATTGGTCTGTCAAATATGAATTTGTTGATATATTGAACCAATGTTAATGCTGTAATTTTTGCCAATATTCTGGTTTTAAAGCCCTCGAAAGATTTTGCATAATTGTTTCTTATTTTGAATTGATCACATAATTGTGAGAACAATGTTTCAATTCTTTTTCTTGCCTTTCTAAAGATATATGGCTGTTTTACATACCCTTTTTGATTCATTCTCATTGGTGTCTCCAAAATGATATTTGCCGATTGAAATAAATCTATTTGTTGAGTGGAAGACAGATAACCTTTATCCC
>NKJD01000045.1 GCA_002256385.1 Flavobacterium sp. BFFFF2 | reverse complement strand
CTATTCTTGTCTGATTACTACCAAAAAGTTAGAATCAAAACTTAAAGAACCGCCCTGTACCGAACGGTACGCAGGGTGGTGTGAGAGGACAGATAGGGAAATAATCCCTATCTTCCTACTCGATAATTGTTAGCAAGATAATGAAGTAGAAACTACCCCAGTTGTCCATCTCGGCCCGTATTTAACCCAATTGGTTCCATTAAAACGGTATTCTTGTTTCCAAGTTCTAGTGTCTTCACAACCATTGGCGCAAGTTGCTTCATAAGTGGTTTCAATCATACCACCTTTGACTTGTTTTAACTCTTCTTTGTTTAAACCTTCTTGTTTAAACTCTTTCAATGATTTTAATTTTCTCATAATTTAATGTATTAATGGTTATTATTGATTTTCCTCACTAGTTTGTTGCTTAATTTTCCAAGGATAGAATGTATGATGTGGCAAGCCTACTGATGCCCGAATGGAATCGATTTTAGATGGATTTGAAAATTCACAAAGTATACCATCAGGACAAGTATAGGTGCCATAATATTGCTTCTGATTTTTGTTTAATAGCATACGATCATACAGATCTGCATATAGATCAGGTTCGCAGTAGCCTTTCTTTGCGGCTTGAAGTAATATGGGTAAATATTTATTCTGGACGCTATCAGGTTGATGAAGGAAAAAAGTCCCTACAGTTATAAAAGCGGCATTCGGGATATCATAAGCATTGTTTGATCCAATGAGTTCTTTTCTTGGAAAGCCAAATTCTTTAAATATGGCATTGAGTTGAATGCGGTTTCTTTCGTCAACGATTTCCATTGCTTCGTCGCCTTTGTTTTGCAGTCGGACATTTTGATCATCTTGATACATCTGAATCATCTTATTTCGCAATTTATGATTCAGACTATTGTGGTAAGCTAATTTTAAAGCACTTATTTCTTCTTCGCTGATATTGGCAGCTTTGTTTACTTCAAGGTACATTTCATAACTTTTTTTGTGATGGGTTTGAATTCCCCCAAAATGCTTGTAGCCAAATCGGACTTTTTTGTCGATATCCTCCGTGTGATTCGACATCACCGCTGAATATAAATAAATGCCGTATTCTCCATAATTATCGCAATCTAAGGGCTCGTATACTTTAAATAGGCTATCTAATAATTTGTAGCTGCCATCAAAATCATTGATCAGAAACAAACTATCAGCCTTATACATTGTTAAATAGTATGCGGTATAGTCTAATTGCGCGTCTTTAGCAGATGGCTTTCCAATTGCAAACTTGGTTTTGCAGGATAGCAAGATGGCAGAAGTGACAAATAGTAATTTAAAGGTGTTTTTCATAGTTCTGGTAATTACTTATCAATTAATGATATAAAATGGATTGCAATTACAAGACAAATGTAGATAGCACAATTTAATCAGAAGGTAAACAAAAGTTTATATTTTGGTAACTAAAGTTTATTTATTATTATAATTGTTTGTTTTTTTAAAACAAAAGTTTATTTTTTACTTTTACAAAAAAATAATTTATGACATTGGGGGAAAAATTGTTTACATTAAGAACAATCAAGAACATATCACATGAAAAATTGAGTTATGAATTGAATGTCTCAAAAACGGCTATCATCAAATGGGAACAGGATAAAAGCATACCCAATATGCTTAATCTGCTGAAAATTTGCCAATTCTTCGAAATGGATTTACCTGCTTTACTTGAAAATGTTGTCAATGTTCAATTTTCAAATGAATCCATCAATGAGCGTACTTTTGACGATTATGCCCATCATTTTAAGATGAGCCACGCCGACGCGCCTGAGTTGATTCAATGTTTTATAGACAATCAAAAACAAATTGCTTCCTTACTCGATCAGCAAAAAGCGTTGTTTGAAAAAATCATACAAAATAGCCAGTAAATCAGTTAGAAACTTCCCTCATTCACGATTTGCCATCACTTTGCCCTTTACTTTTTTTACTATTTATTTTCACTTTCATATTACTTCTATTTTATTGTTCCTGCTTTCATTTCAATTCTTGAACGTATTTTTTTAAACGGATTATTTGCTATATTTTACTATTTCATTTGTTATAAAGTCTATTGGGTTTGTGCCAATGGTATCAAAAGGCAAGCCGTTAGGCGTTGAACTAGCGTCCAAACCCTTGGTGTAGAAATTCCGTAAAAGTCAGAGAAGAAATGCCTTCCCCCCAGTATATAGGTGCATATACTCATTTTAGTTAACGTTTAAAGTTAAACTCAATAAATGTGGGGGAATTTTACAAAAGCAATCAAACGCGGTTGCATTCGCTTTTGCGTGAGTCAAATATAGTACAATTTTTCATTTGCAATGCCGCTGTTTGAAAAATTGATGGATTTTTATACTGTCAATTCAATTTCAATATGGTTAATTATTTGGGTAGCCGCAATCTTTGGCGTCGGGTTGTTTGTAGGAGGGGAAGGGGTTAGCCATTTTTCTTTACTAAATCGTGAATGCCATAGTAAGTTGGTGTTTTTCAACTTCAAGGTGGTTGAAACAATCAGTTTTGCAGCTGTTTTTCTTTTCTGTTTTACGTTTAAATCAATACATTGCATTATTGTTTTGTTCTTATTCCGTTGAATTTCAAGCTTCTTAGTGGCATTAGCCACCAAGCTATAGGGTTTGCTGGTCGTTCTAATTGCTTTGAATGAAGAAAATGTAAAAATACCTAGAAGTAGGTATTCGTACTTTCTATTTTTTTTCAACCTTTGAAGAAACATTAAAAGCAAGAATTGATTTGGTTTTTTTTAATGTCAATCTATATTAACCATTCTTAACCTTAATACATTTAATTATGAGCAACCAACAATTCGAAGTAGCAGATCGCATGTATCCTTCAGTAAATTATGGCGTGAAGGGCGTTTTCTTTAAAAACCCAGAAACCGCCGACAGTGAAAGTACATTAATTGGTTTGTTTGTCATGCTACCAAAAGACAACAATACCTATCATTTGGACGTTGTCAATGTGTCATTAGATACAGACCCCAATCGGTTATTGGTGGTGTTAAGGGATCCTCTTTTCAAAGATTTAAATGGCCAAAGTGATCATTTTATTGGTTTTGAAATTGCCAAAAAAGACATTATAAACGCAACTGAAGATGTCATTCCATTAACCAATGATCTTGTGAACGTGACTCTTTTTCATGATGACCTTACATTGGCAGGTGTAATTGCAGATGCATTTAATATATACAAGGGCAATTCATATCAAACATTTGATGAAATGGTTGCCCCCAAACGTTTTGGACTTGGCTTAATAAAACCGTAAATCCTTCAAATGCGGATTAAAAATAAAATTTTTGTTTTCCCTTTCAAGCTTGTTGTTCTTTTGGCAACAAGCTTGTCTTTTGGGCAGGTCAACAAATTAGTGGCGGCCCAGCAAGCCATTGAAAAAGAGGATTTTGAGCAAGCGTCTCAGCTCGTTCAAAAAATAGACACCCGCCTTTTTAACCCCATGCAATGGGCTGACTTTTTAGTAGTAAAAGGGGAAATTGCTGGTTTCAATAACAATGAAATAGAATCGTTTAAGTTTTTAACTCAAGCAAAAAAGAAATATCTACAACTAAACGCCAAAACCAAAGCCATTGATTTGAATAGTGAGTTGTTTTATTTATTGTATTCACAAGACAATAATCCTACCGACCCAATGCTGTTTTTAAATGAATACATGCAATTTGCACGTTCAAATAAAGACACGCTTCGCCTGGCAAGAGGCTATCAATTGCAGGCGTGTTGGTACGTAAACGACCCTGATAAAAAAGACTATTGTTTAAAGCTATTTCACCAAGCGCTTCGATTCAACCGAATTGCAAAAGATGAAAAATTGCAATCAACGATTTACAATAACCTGTCGGTATTTTTTAATGAAAATTTGAAGCGCCCCGATTCAGCCTTGATCTATTTAAAACGGGATCAGGTATATCTGGAAAAAAACAGTAAAAACGACGAGCTTTGCTTCAATTTCATCAACCAGGCGGATTCATACACAAAGAAGAAAGCTTATAAACAAGCCATCCAATGTCTGCTTAAAGCCGATCAAATTCCATTAAAAAAATACCCAATTAAAACAAAAGCCATTTTGTTTTTTTGCTTGTCAGAAAACTATGCTTGCTGCAAACAATACAAAGAAGCTTATACCTATCATTGCTTGTTTACAAAAAAAGACAGCATATTAAACCAAAAAGCGCAAAACATTTCCATTAATGACATTCAAACCAAATACAGAACCAAAGAAAAAGAGCTTGAAAATTTACAGCTCAAAGTAAAGAATAAAAACAAATCGGTTTGGATTTATAGCATTTTAAGCGCGGTGCTGATTGGGGGCGTATTGCTTTATTTTCAGTTTGTCAACTTAAAACGTGCGCGTCTATTGGCATTAAATGGAAAAGAACTCGAAACCCAAAAATTAGAAACGACGCTCAAAAAACAAGAGGTGTTAGTTATTGAGTCGTTGGTGGAAGGACAAGAACGTGAACGCCGCATCATGGCTCAAGAGTTGCATGACAACATGGGCAGTCAACTGGCTGCTTTGAATTTGAATATTGGGGTACTCAAACACCAATTGGAGCCATTAAATGCACCCAACAAAGCAGCGATCGATAAAATTGAGCTCATGATGGTTGATTTATATAACGATGTACGTGCTTTGGCACATGAAAAAAAGCAAGGTGTTATTGTCCAAGAAGGTTTGGTACCAGCACTAAACAAAACCATCCAACAGTTATCAAACGCCCAATTATTAACCGTTTCACTTTACACTTTTGGCTTGTATAAACGCATTGATAATTCGTTAGAGATTATGCTCTTTAGAATGTTGCAAGAAAGTTTAACCAATATTGTGAAACATGCCCAAGCCACCCAAGCCAATTTGTATTTAACGCAACATCCAGATCACCTAAATATCATGCTTGAAGACAACGGGATTGGATTTACCTACAAATCAAATTCCAAACAAGGGATGGGTTTATTGGGGATTGAAGAAAAAGTAGAACAATTGGGCGGACAATTTCGGGTCGACAGTACGCCCAATAATGGAACCACCCTAATATTTGACATTCCATTATGATACGAGTACTTATAGCAGAAGACCATCAATCGGTCGTCGATGGCGTTAAATTGGCATTAAACAATGAACCCGACTTGTGTTTGGTTGGCAGTGTTACTGATGGCGTTCAATTGCTGGAACAAACAGCCATTTTAACGCCTGATGTAGTGATCACAGACATTCGAATGCCGAATATGAGTGGGGTGGAGGCGACGCGAGAAATTGCCAAACGGTTTCCGAACATCCCGGTAATTGCTTTTAGTATGTTTGACAATCCGGAGGTTTTTGCCCAAATGAAACAAGCCGGCGCCAAAGGTTATTTACTAAAAATTGCCTCGTTGGCTACATTGGTTGATGCCATTCGCGTGGTAGCAGCAGGAGATTATTTTTTTGATCCGTTATTGATGAAAAGTGCTTTGCCCAATCCGGAACTCATGCTAAGCCCGCGCGAAAGAGATATTGTACGCTGTATTGGTCAAGGAAAATCATCACAAGAAATTGCAGACACTTTATTTATCAGTAAAGAAACAGTAAATACCCACCGCAAAAACATCTTAAAAAAAATTCAGGAATATGGCATGTCGGACTTGGTTCGGTTTGCGATGGAATTAAATTTGGAAACGTAGAGTTCTATGAGTCGGAAAGGCGAAAGTCCAAAGTCGAAAGTCCTTTTCCAAACTAATAGAGCTTGAACCTGACGCTCAGCTCCCGAAAGACCCCTCCGAGCCCACCCTTACGGCAAAGATATTATCCTTATAAACAACTCGTTATTACTTTTATTATAAAATGTAGAAGAAAAAAGTTAAAACCCCAAGTTCCTGTCTTTCCTCTTGGCTCTTGCTTCTTTCTTCTTTTCTCTTTCTTCTGAACTTGGGCCAGCAAAGAAAATGAAGAATGTTGTTTTAACGGAAATAGGACAGACAGAAACCAAAGGTCTTATGAAATGTTTTTTTTTCGATCAAATTTTTGGCGTCTGCGAAGCTGTGCAAGTGTCGGCCCGCATATGTAGTCATAGGTTTTTCAAGCCGGCAAAAATCCTGAAGCCTTGGAGGGATTTTCGGCTTGAAAAACTGGTTTTGCCGAAGGCAAAAATGACCTTTTATGCGGGCCAAAAAGGCCCTTTCTTTTGGTTCGTTTTCTTTGGGCCAGCAAAGAAAATGAACAATGTTGTTTCAATAGAAATATGTCTGGCAGAAAGCAAAACGTCTTATGAAAAACAATATTAAAATATTCACTCAATGTTTACTGTTCCGCGAAGCTTTGCAAGACCGAGTCTTTCCTCTTTCTTCTTTCCTCTTTGCTCTAAAAGAAAAAACCACCCCAGTTTCCCGAGGTGGCTTTCAATTTATACGATATCTAAAAAACTATTCTTTCACAAACTTACTCGTAAACTTCTCCGATCCAGCAATAGCTTCAACCACATACAAACCAGCGGCCAAAGGCGCTACATCAACTTGTGAAGTATTGGTGGTTTGGGTTAAAATCACTTTGCCTGTTAAGTCCGTGATGGTGATTTTGCTAATGGCTGTGTCATTTGACAATTGAATATTCAAAATGGTATTGGCCGGATTTGGATAAATTATTACGCCAGATTTAACTGCAAAATCAGCCGTTTCAAGCGCGGATGTTGGGCAATTTAAAGGAGTTAATACGGTAACCGACGTGGTGCTGCCTGTACCTAATTCACCATTTTGGTTTGTTCCAACTACATATACAGTACCATCTGGTTTTAGAACATATATTTGCTGATCGCCGGCAACAGCATTTATCCAGTCTGTAGCAGTACCAATATGCGTTGGAGTTACTCTGTCCGTTGTTGTGCCATCACCGAGTTCTCCTAAATGGTTATTTCCCCAATTATATAAAGCCCCAGAAGTTTTTATAGCTGTTGTTAGTGTATTTCCTCCTTTTACTAATTTCCAGTCGGTATCAGTCCCTACTTGAGTCGGCACAGTTACATTACTTGTTAGGTTTCCTAATCCTAATCTAATGTCGCCAATGCCCCAAGCATATAGTTTCCCATTGGTTTTAATGGCAAAACTACTTCCCCATCCTGGACCTACCATTCTCCAGTCGGTATCTATGCCTATTTGTGCGGGAGTTGTTGTTGAGGTAGTGTTTCCGTTACCTAATTGATTTACTAAATTATTACCCCATCCCCATAAAGTGCCATCTCCCTTAACTATAAGTGTATGAAAAGCTCCTGCGGCAATGTAAGCAGTTCCCCAACCATTGCTTGTTCCCACTTGTGTAGGTGTAGTTAGAAAAGAATCTACAGCTTCATTACCACCAACAGCAAAATGCACTACTGTAGCACCCCATGTCCATAGTGTTCCATCTGTTTTTCTTGCTACTACGTGTTTTAAACCTGTCGAAATAGATGCCCAGTTAGTGCCTGTTCCCACTTGTACTGGATTAAATTCATTATTTGCCGTACCGTTGCCAAGCTCTCCATATTGATTGTCGCCCCAAGCCCAAAGTGTACCATTTGTTTTTAAAGCCACTACAAAATAGTCTCCTGTAGCAACCGAAGCCCAATCATGATCAGTCCCTATTTGAGTAGGTGCATTTAATTGAGTGCCCATAAAATTGCCTCCCCATGCCCATAATGTTCCATCGGCTTTGATACCTGCCACATGTGTATTGTTTGCAGAACCTGTAACCCAACATTGGGTGGTAGAAGTTGGACATGCTAAAGCTGTAAAAACATTAACCGATTGATTGTTTCCTGTACCTAACTCTCCATCAGCACCTGAACCGGACACATATAGTGTGCCATCCGTTTTAATAACATAATTTGTTTCTTCTCCTGAAATTATTTTAGCCCAGTCAGTAGCTGTACCAATATGTGTAGGTACTAATTTATCCGTATTGGTGCCATCACCTAATTGGCCGAATGTATTCGTTCCCCAAGCGTATAGTGCCCCCGAATTTTTAAGCCCCAAGGTTTGTAAATTACCCCCATCAACTGATTTCCAATCGGTGTCTGTTCCTACTTGAGTGGGAACCGCCACCGTGCCTGTAATAGTCCCTAAACCTAATCGGCCCTGACCAGCTATACCCCACGCATATAATTTGCCGTTGGTTTTAATGGCAAAACTGCTTCCTTCGCCGCCGTTTGCTATTCTCCAGTCGGTATCTGTTCCTATTTGAACAGGTGCCGTTGATGAAACCGCAGTTCCATTGCCAAATTGATTAAATTGATTATTTCCCCAAGCCCATAAAGTGCCATCGGGTTTCACAGCAAGCGTATGAAGACCGCCCGTGTCAATTTTGGTAGTTGACCAGTTAAAGCCCGCACCTATTTGAGCAGGCGTGGTAGCAAAAGAGTCTATCGTTAAACCACTTCCAATAACGACATGTGCCGCTGTAACGCCCCAGTTCCAAAGGGTTCCATCTGTTTTTTTAGCGACCACTTGCTCTCCACCAACATATACTGCTGACCAGTTGCTGGCGCTTCCAACTTGTATCGGGTTCAGTTCGTTGGTCGTCGTGCCATTGCCTAGTGCGCCGTGTTGGTTGTCGCCCCATGCCCATAATGTTCCGTCGGTTTTAAGTGCCAAAACAAAGTTTGTACTTGAAGCGACCTGAGACCAGTTGTTGGCTAATCCAACTTGAGTAGGGGTGTTTACCACACTGCCCATAAAATTACCTCCCCATTGCCATAATGTGCCATCGGTTTTAATGGCTGCCACATGAAACTCTCCAGAGCACGAAAGGGATTGCCAACATTGCGCATGGGCACTAATGCCCAATGCAATAACTAAAAGTGTAAAGAGTTTTTTCATAAGAAAATTACATTGATTAAAAAAAGGTTTATTATATGCTACGTTTGTTTTGCAAGCGAATTCACTACGTTGATGCGTGCCCTAGCCTGCTTATAATTTCATCCTTGTTGATTTTATTTCTCCCATTTCATTTGCGTACTGATTCGTGCCTGCGCACCTCAGCTGTTGCATTGTTGAAACAGAAGTGGTTTTTGCCGAATTTATAAGAATTACCGACGGTTAAAATGGGCATTGCGTGTTATATAAAACCATTAAAAACAAGCCTCTTTTATAATTCAACAAGTGCAAATCCTTGGTAAAAGTGCGGCTAGTTTTTAACAAAAAAAATAACCCTAAAGGGGTATTTTTTGTACTATTCAAAAGACAGAATTTTCAGCTAAACTATATCAAACCAAGCTCCATGCACTTCTTTATTAAGTGCGGCGCATTGGAACAATCGGCCTTTCTTAAAATATTTTTTCGGTGTTTTTTAATGGTTTCCATACTCAAATTCAGTGATGTAGCCATGTCATCATTGTTAAAACCGTCGGCAATCATTTTAACAATTTGAATTTCACGCTTGGTGAATTTTAATAAAACAAGGTCTTTGTCGACAGAGAGGTTTAAAAAAGAAGGCAACCCATGTAAGCCAATTAATGAATAATGATAATTGTTTCGTGTGCTTAAGTGATGGATTCGCGTATGAATGTTTAATGACTTCCCAAACCGGCCATTTTCATCCAACGTAAGCATGAGCGCTTGGTGGTTGATGAGTTCATAAGTTCCATCTTTCATCTTGCTTCTAAAACAATAGCTCACCTTATAAGATAGCAATTTTTCAGGCCCTAGATTGGTGTAAAATTCAGCCAACGCGGCGTTTTCACATTTATTCACAAATGAAAAATCATCCGGATGAATGGTGGACAGAATGTCATTAAAAGTAACCGATTTGGGGTCAAACCCATGAATATCGGCTATATTGGCACTTACATCGGAAAGACTCATGTCAAAAAAATCGATGACATAAAAATAAAAGGCACCTGTACTCACTATGGCACTAATGAGTTCATTGAATTGAATTTTTGAAATCTGTGTTTTACCAGTCGCTTTTAATTGAGATTCGTCCCAAACTTTGTTTAATAAAAGTATGTTATTGTGCATGTTGGGGGATCTAATTAAAAAGTTGTGCATTATTGATATTCGAATATTTTAAGATAATAGAACTATTAACTAAAACAATGAAAAACAATCAATTTTTTTAACGCAATTAACAATTTATTTTTAACAAAAAAATAGATTTTATAAATAAAAAACAATGGATCGTATACTTTCTTAAAAATAAAAAAACAACGTTTAATTGGATTAAAAAAAGCTGTTTACTATTAAAAAACGATTTCAAATGCTTGCTTTCTGCCAATCAAAAGTATGGTGCCTATTTAGTGCTTGCAATACCTAGAAGTAGGTATTTTGGGAGTTGGGAGGCGAAAGGCGAAAGAAGGCAATAGGCAATAATAGGGACAGCTCGCGAGCTGTCCTTGTTGTTTTGTGTTGGAATATTTGTAATGTAAAAAGTTTGTAATGTGGAATGTTTGTAATGTTGAATGTAACATGTTGGAATGCCGATCTTAGGAGCAACCTTTGCGGTTGTCCTGTTTTTTTTGGCAGGATTTATTTATGAATACCCTGTAGGGGCGGGGCTTGCCTCCGCCCTGTTTTTAAACGGGTCTTTATTTTGAAAACCCTGTAAGCGCAGCACTGCGTGCCTGCCCGAACTGTTATTGGTATTCCAAATAATAAAATGGACGAAATCGGTCCTTGTAAGAGGGCAGAGGCAAGCCCTGCCCCTACGAATTTCTCTGATGATTATTCCCAAAATATTGGCAGGCAATCGCCGACGACGACATATTTGCCACGTTTACAGCGGGCGACCACAAAGGTCGCCCCTACATACATTACAACAATCTTTCATCTGAACTTGGGCCAGCAAAGAAAATGAACAAAGACGTGAAACAACAGCAAGAGGTCAAGTAGAAACCAAAACATCTTATGGATCGGCTTCTAAAATGTTCAATCAATGTCAACTGGTCCGCGAAGCTTTGCAAGAACGGATTTTTAGATTCATTGAGGCTTTGGAGGTGCTTGCGTGAACTAAGTGCCTGGTTTTAGCAGGTGGCGTTCGGAAAAAAACTTGAAACCTGACCCGAGGCCAAAGGCCGAACGGTCCGAAGGAAAACTTGAAACAAAATGTTGCGTGAGGGATGGAAGTGGCATCCTTTTGCTTTAGCAAAAGATATAACGGACAGCCCGGCCCGCCTCGCCTTAGGCAGGCGGGACACGCCCCAAAAAAACAAGGCGTCTTCATTCCCTTATTGTTTTATATTTGCCCTTTTACCTTTTTCATGCAAAATCCCTCCCTCAATTATACGGTCAAAGCGTTGCTTTTTGTGTTTGCCAAGCTTTTGGCGGCTTCTTTACTGATCAGTTATTTTAAATCGGAGCATTATGCCATTGGGAGTTTGTTTTTGGGGCTTATTCTGATTGCTTTTGTGCGGTCGTACAGGCGTTTTGCTGATAACCGAGCGCAGTTTTGGGTAGCTACTTTTGGCATTTGCATTACGTTGCTGCTGGGGCTGATGGCCGAAATCTGGGGCACTAGTCAGGGTCATTGGCAATATTTGGCAATCCCGAACGATATTGCCATTCCGTTTTGGGTGCCTTTTGCCTGGGGCTTGTCGTATAAAACTATTTATTCGGTTGAAAAGGTTTTACTGCCTCACTTTTCAAATGGTTTGGGCAAGTGGCTGGTTGGCATCGTGCTGCCCGCGTTGGTCTTGCCTATTTTGGGTGAAATCATCGTGATTAATAATGGCACTTGGCATTATACGTGGCAACCGCAATGGCTGGGCATGCCGCTGATTCCCGTTGTTTTATTGGTGGTTTTCCACGTGTCCATTGTGATTTTGATGTGTGGCATTTGTAAATGGTTCTCCGTGAAAGACCCGGTTTACGCGGCGTTGGTTGATATAAAATAGATTTTCATTTTTTGAAAAAGTGATTTAAACTTTTTCCAATTGGCTGCAAAATGGTTTTTTCGCTTCAATCAAAATAGTTTAAACCACTTCAACGAAAAAGACGGCCCTGAAGCCGTCTTTACTATTTGTATATAACCTGTTTTGTGGTAGATTATTTTTGTTTAAATGCCTTGCTGCCAGGAAAATAGGCGGTTTCGGCCAATTCTTCTTCAATGCGCAACAATTGGTTGTATTTGGCCATGCGGTCAGAACGCGAAGCAGAACCGGTTTTAATTTGACCGCAATTTAATGCAACAGCCAAATCGGCAATGGTGGTATCTTCGGTTTCGCCCGAACGGTGCGACATCACAGAGGTATAGCCTGCATTGTGTGCCATCGAAACAGCGGCAATGGTTTCAGACAACGTACCAATTTGGTTCACTTTTACTAAAATAGAGTTTCCAACACCCATTTCGATGCCACGGGCCAAACGCTCCACGTTGGTCACAAACAAATCGTCACCTACCAATTGCACGCGGTCGCCGATGAGTTCGGTTAAATATTTCCAACCATCCCAATCGTCTTCGTACATGCCGTCTTCAATGGAAACGATGGGGTATTTGCTGGCCAATTCGGCCAAATATTCGGCTTGTTCCTTAGAACTGCGTTGTTTGCCTGTTGGGCCTTCAAACTTGGCGTAATTATATACGCAGTCTTTGTAAAACTCAGAGGCTGCGCAGTCTAAAGCAATTTTGATGTCGGTGCCAAAAACGTAGCCTGCATTTTCAACGGCTGTTTTAATAGAATCCAAGGCATCTTCGGTGCCGCCAGCTAAATTAGGCGCAAAACCTCCTTCGTCACCCACTGCGGTAGACAAATGACGGTCGTGCAACACTTTTTTCAGGTGGTGAAATACTTCGGTGCCCATTTGCATGGCGTGGGTAAAACTAGTCGCATTGACTGGCATAATCATGAATTCCTGAAAAGCAATCGGCGCATCGGAATGCGAGCCCCCATTGATGATGTTCATCATTGGAAGCGGCAAAGTATGGGCAGATACACCGCCAATATAGCGGTACAAAGGCATGCCTAACTCGTTGGCAGCCGCTTTGGCAACCGCCAATGAAACCCCTAAAATGGCATTGGCACCCAATTTGGATTTGTTGGGCGTGCCATCTAATTCAATCAAAATTTTATCGATCAGATTTTGTTCAAAAACAGAAGTGCCCACCAACTCGGGGGCAATAATGGTATTGACATGCGACACCGCTTTTAGTACGCCTTTGCCCATAAAGGCTTTGCCTCCATCGCGCAATTCGACGGCTTCGTGTTCGCCCGTTGACGCGCCACTAGGCACGGCTGCTCGGCCAAGCAAGCCATTTTCGGTAATTACATCTACTTCGATGGTTGGATTGCCGCGGGAATCTAAAATCTGGCGGGCATGAATCTTGACGATAATACTCATAGTGATTGAATTTTTATTGGTTTTAGTTAAACGTCCGTACAAAAATAGCGATTCAACAATTGATGGGCCTTTTTTTTATCAACTTTTCACGCAATCGTTATCGGCCTTGGTGGTGCAACGGCCGAATATTTTCAAAATAGCAGTTGTTGGATGGCACTCCGCAAAAAAGACGTATTTTTATGCCGTCAAATTGGATGTACTACCATGTCAGAAGCCGTTCTATCGCTGAAAAATGCGACCATTTACCAGGAAAACCAAGCCGTTTTATCGCAAATTGATTTGGAGGTCATGCCGGGTGAATTCATTTATATCATCGGAAAAACAGGTACCGGAAAAAGCAGTTTCATGAAAACGCTGTACGCCGATTTGCCTTTAACCGTGGGCGATGGCCATTTTGTTGGCTACGATTTGCGCACCCTCAAAGAAAAAGACATTCCCTTTTTGCGCCGTAAAATTGGCATCGTTTTTCAAGATTTCAAATTGCTATCAGACCGCACGGTGCATGACAACATGGTTTTTGTGTTAAAAGCCACAGGCTGGACCGACAAAGCCGCCATGGAGGAACGCATTAATGATGTGTTGGAAAAAGTGGGCCTTTTAAATATGGGACATAAAATGCCGCACCAACTCTCGGGTGGCGAACAACAATGTGTGGGCATAGCGCGGGCATTGTTGAATGACCCAGAAGTAATTTTAGCCGACGAACCCACTGGGAATTTGGACCCACAAACCAGCGCCGAGGTGTTAGGCGTTTTGCGTAAAATCAATGAAAATGGACAATCGGTCATTATGGCCACCCATGATTACGCGGTGATTATGAAATTTCCAGCCAAAACATTAAAGTGTGAAAACCACACCATTTTTGAAGTGGTCCAACAGCGCACCGTTTAATTAAAACATGACCTTGGCCAAAAAAACACTGGTTGTATCGGGCATTAACATTGTTGAAACAGGGGTGTTATCCGTGTTTCAAGATTGCCTTAAAGCCCTGGTTCCTTATGCCGAGTTACATCAAATTCGCGTGGTTGTTTTGGCACACAGCCCAGAAATTATCGCAAACATTCCGTTTGAAACCCATTATTTTCCGAAGTCAAAAAAATCATGGTGGTTTCGCAGCTACTATGAGTATTTTTATTTTCCGAAATGGATCAAAAGTTTACAGCCCACTGCTTGGTTGTCGTTGCAAGACTTGAGCCCTCATTTGCCAGGCGTGCAAACGGCCGTGTATTGCCACAATCCGTGCATGTATTTGAAAACCCGCTTGCAAGATATGTGGTATGGCCCAAAAATAGTGGCTTTTGCGTGGTTTTATCAATGGGCTTACCGCGTCAATATCCGATCCAATAAAAGAGTGGTCGTGCAACAACAATGGATGCGCGACGATTTCAGAAAGCGGTTTCAATTGCCGCAATGTGTCACGCTGCGTCCGCAAACGCAAGTGGCCGTTCAGCCTCAAAAAGTGGTTTTGGCGCCCAATGTGATCCATTTATTTTACCCTGTTTCGGCACGGATGTTCAAAAATGTGGAATACCTGGTGGCGGCGGTGCAATTACTTACCGCCGATGAACAAAAGGGTGTACAGGTGCATTTGACGCTGACGGGCAATGAAAACGCCTATGCGCGAAAGTTGTTTCGAATGGCAAAAAATAGGCCTTTGTTTCAATGGCATGGCCGCATGAGCCGCGCGCAAACCGCCGGGTTTTATGCAGTGATGGATGCCTTGGTGTATTGTTCCCGCTTGGAAACTTGGGGCTTACCTATTACAGAAGCCATTGAATTTGACAAACCTTTGTTGTTGGCCGATTTGCCTTATGCCCATGAAACCGCTTCTGATTACCCTAAAATTGCTTGGCACAATTTGAACAATCCGCAAGAATTGGCCGATTCCATTAGGTTATTAATCAATGGGAAAACTATTATTGATCCGAAGCCAAAGGCAGCCCCAACAGCCGATTTGGCAGATTGGACTGAATTGTTTGATATTTTATTGGACACATCATGCCTGTAATTTCAATCATTATTCCACTCTATAATAAGGAGGTTTTTGTGGTAGAAGCGCTGCAAAGCGTGATGCAACAGACCGTTTATCACCAATATGTTGGGTCAAATACAGATCTTCATTTTACCCATGAAATCATTATTGTAGACGATGCCTCTACCGATGGCAGCGTCGCTCACATTGCACCTTTCCTGTCGGAAGGCATTCGTTTGGTACAACATGCCGAAAACAAAGGCCTTTCAGCCACCAGAAACGAAGGTATTACCTCGGCAAAAGGCGAATGGATTACCTTTATAGATGCCGATGATTGTTGGGAACCTACTTTTTTAGAACATATTCAACAGCTTATTATTTCATACCCCAACGAACAGGTTTTTGCCACGAATTATGTGGAATGGATCGGTGACGAACTCAGAAATCCCATTACCAAAGCGCTTCATTGGCCCAAAAATATAAGTCAATTGTTGCCCGATGTGTTCGCCGTCAACCGAACCCAAGGTTTGTTTGTGCATTCGGGTATTTGTTTGCACCGCGAAGTGTATCAAAAAGTGGGCTTGTATGATGAGGGCATTCGTTTTGCCGAAGACCTTGACTTTAATATAAGGTGTTTTTTGCAGCATCATTTGGTGTTTTTGAACGCCCCTTTGGTCCGTTACAGAATGGGCGTTGCTGGGCAAATGACCGAAACGTCCTTGCGAAACAAAACAATTCCCGACTACAATAAATACAATGAAGCTTGTGCCCATAGAAGTTCATTAAAGGGCTATTTGAATTTTGAACGCTATGTGTTGGCCAAACATTTGAAAATAGATGGCGATACCCGCTATCAGGCCCTTGTTGAAGGTATTGACCCCAAAGATTTAAATGCCAAACAACGTCTTTTGTTGGCTTGCCCACAAGCTGTTTTGCTCCTTGTAAAGACACTTAAAAGTAAACTTCAAACGTGGGGGATTAGCACTTCTAGCTACTAACTGTTTGATTTTTTATTTCTTAGAATAGAGCTACGCGTATTTCTCGATTAATTTATTGCCAACAAAAAACGCATTTTCCGCTATAACAATTTATCCGATTTTAAACGGATAAATGCCGTTTACAACAAGTTCGGCGTTGCATCTTTGCCTCATCAAAAGTGATTTATTCACCAATTTATGTTTCATTTAATTGATTAAACGCCATGAAAAACCGCGTACAACTCATCGGAAATGTGGGGCAAGACCCCGAAGTAAAAACGGTTGGAAACAACCGCAAAGTAGCCAACTTGACCTTGGCAACCAACGATCATTATTACAATGATGCAGGCGAAAAAGTCGAACAAACCGAATGGCATCGGTTAACGGCTTGGGGCAAAACAGCCGAAATCATTGAAAAGTATGTTACCAAAGGGAAAGAAATTGGTATTCAAGGAAAATTAACGCACCGGTCTTATGAAGACAAAGATGGCAGCAAAAAGTATGTCACTGATGTAGTGGTGGATGAGGTGTTGTTGCTAGGGAGTAAATAACAAGCAGTCAATTCTTTGCGACGTTGCTGCTGATGTGCCGTGTTCAACATGCAAGGTAGTGACCGCTTTCTTTTGGAAATATATCGATTTTATTGGTTGTTTTTTGTTGTTGTGATTTTTTGAAATGTTCCAGCACTGTAATGGTGCAAGTGTTTCTGTCAATTTAATGGTTCGGCATTCAATCATAAATGACAAAATTGTACCTTTGCAGCGCTAAAAATTTAGCTGCAAAACGACAAACTAAACACCTGATAACTCATGAGTACAATTGCAACTGCATTCGGGATCCCCGAAGCTTTAAAAGCACTAGGAATAAAAGACACCAATCTTGGGACCTCAACGGGGTCAAATTGGTTTGCGAATGGCGACACTTTAAAAAGTGTTTCTCCCGTTGATGGACAACTAATTGGACAAGTGCAAGTTTCGACTGCCGATGATTACGAACGCGTAATGAAAACAGCAACTGAAGCTTATTTGAGCTTTCGACAAATTCCTGCGCCAAAGAGAGGCGAATTGGTTCGACAATTTGGCGATAAATTGCGCGAATACAAAGAACCCCTTGGAAAATTGGTTTCTTACGAAATGGGGAAATCGCTGCAAGAAGGATTCGGCGAAGTACAAGAAATGATTGATATCTGCGATTTTGCAGTGGGTCTTTCGCGTCAATTACATGGTTTAACCATGCACTCGGAACGTCCTGGACACCGCATGTACGAACAATATCACCCACTAGGGGTTATTGGGATTATCTCCGCTTTCAATTTTCCAGTAGCTGTTTGGGCTTGGAATACGGCTTTGGCTTGGATCTGTGGCGATGTGTGTGTTTGGAAACCATCTGAAAAAACACCATTGTGTGGCATTGCTTGTCAGCATATCATTGCCGAAGTGTTGCGTGAAAACAATATGCCTGAAGGTATTTCATGTTTGATAAATGGGGACTATACCATTGGACAGTTGTTGAGTAGAGATGCGCGAATTCCGTTGGTTTCTGCCACTGGTTCTACGCGTATGGGCAAATTGGTTGCACAAGATGTGGCAGCCCGTTTGGGACGTTCGTTGCTTGAATTAGGAGGTAACAATGCCATTATTGTGACGCCAAATGCAGATATAAAAATGACCATCATTGGGGCTGTTTTTGGGGCTGTTGGTACAGCTGGACAAAGATGTACAAGCACAAGAAGGCTAATTATTCACGAAAGTGTTTTTGACCAAGTGCGTGATGCATTGGTAGCTGCTTATGGACAATTGCGCATTGGCAATCCGTTGGATCAACACAACCATGTGGGGCCTTTGATTGATACAGATGCCGTGGCTATGTACGAAAAAGCACTTGCTGATGTGGTGGCACAAGGAGGAAAGATTTTGGTTGAAGGCGGCGTTTTACAAGGCGAAGGCTACGAAAGTGGCTGTTATGTGAAACCTGCTATTGCAGAAGCTAGCAATGATTTTGCTATTGTGCAGCATGAAACCTTTGCGCCTGTGTTGTATTTAATCAAATACAGCGGCGGATTGGAAGAAGCCATTGCCATTCAAAACAATGTGGCACAAGGACTCTCGTCGGCAATTATGACACAAAACCTACGTGAGGCTGAACTTTTCTTGTCGCAAGTGGGTTCTGATTGTGGTATTGCAAATGTGAACATTGGTACTTCTGGTGCTGAAATTGGTGGCGCATTTGGAGGCGAAAAAGAAACTGGTGGAGGCCGAGAATCTGGCTCAGATGCATGGAAAGTGTATATGAGACGTCAAACCAATACCATTAATTACACCGCTGATTTACCATTGGCTCAAGGAATTAAATTCGATTTATAAACGATCATCACCTTTTTAAACCACTAGCACTTTACTGTTGCTGGTGGTTTTTTATTTGAGGATCATTGAATTAATAGTACTTTTGATTGGCTATTTGTTAATCGATGGCATTTCAAACAACTTGCAAAACCCCGTTGCTACTATGAAAAATCTGTTTTTATTGCTATTGTTGCTACCCGTTTTGGGGCATTCACAACATAAAATAGCCGATCAAATTTTGATGGCGCAGCAAAATAAAGTTGTTTTTGCGCCCTTTGCGTTGTTTACATCGAGCACAACCACGCTTACTGAACCCATACAAAAAGCTTTGAAACAAGGCACACAAGCTGAAATAGATTTGGCCCAATTACAACAAATATTTGTGCAAAAGCCCCGGTATATAAGCCTCACGATTCCTTTTGGGAATTCGAGCTTAAACCTATTGCTAGAAAAAAACCAATGCCTAGCTGAAGGCTTCCATGTTGACACAAATCAATCAAAATACGGGATGGTTGAAACAGGCGTTCACTACCGAGGAATTGTCTTGAACCAAGCGCAATCAGTGGTTTCCTTTTCGTTTTTTCCAACCCATTGTTCAGGTATAATATCTGATGGGGAACATGGGAACATCGTGGTTACTCAAACCAAAAACGCAACTAATACATCTCCTTATTTAATTTATCAGGACGTACAACTCACTTCATCATTGGCATTTGAAT
This sequence comes from Flavobacterium sp. BFFFF2, assembly GCA_002256385.1. Lineage (GTDB taxonomy): Bacteria > Bacteroidota > Bacteroidia > Flavobacteriales > Flavobacteriaceae > Flavobacterium. The sequence goes on along the minus strand of NKJD01000045.1, from coordinate 7,167 downwards.
GTGGACAAAGCAAAGGCAATTTTCCTGTAAAAGCCAAAAGCACGAACAAGAGCGCCACGCAAAGATGTGTCACCTTGTATTTTGAAATAGACAACAATTTATATGTCGAAAACGGATCTGATATCACGCTCACCACGCAATGGATGACCGCCGTTTTTAATAATGTGCAAACCTTGTATGCCAATGACGGCATTCAGATTGCGCTCAAATCGATCTACATTTGGACCACGCCCGACCCTTACGAAGGCATTGGTAACCGTTCGTCCGATTATTTAATGGCCTTTAACCAAAACCGGCCCGCTTTTGATGGCGACTTAGGCCAATTGGTAGGAATTGATCCGGGCGGATTGGGAGGTGTAGCTGTGGCCATAAATGGGCTTTGCACGGATCAGAACTTTAGTTATTCTGACGTAAACTTTACGTACCAAAATGTACCCACATTTTCTTGGACTGTCGAGGTCATTACGCACGAATTAGGTCATTTAATGGGGTCGCCGCACACGCATGGCTGCTACTGGAACGGCAACAACACGGCCATTGATGGGTGTGGAAGTTCATCAGGATATGTAGAAGGATCTTGTGCCACTGGCCCCGTTCCTGATGGATCAGTAGGCGGCACCATTATGAGCTATTGCCATTTGGTTCAGGGGGTTGGTATTAATTTAAGCAACGGATTTGGTCCGCAACCCGCTGCAAGAATCCAAACGGCTGTGAACAGCGGCAATTGTTTAAGCACCGACTGTGTCAACACATGCATCAATTCAGTAGGCACCATTACGACGCAGTCAATTTCACCATCAAGCATTCAAATTAATTGGGAAGACATTAGTACTTCAAGCTCTTGGCAAATTAGTATATATCCTATTTCAGCAAATCCGACCATTTGGAACACCACCAATTCCCCAGCTTATCTAGCGACTAATTTAACACCCAATACCTTTTACAATATTGCCATCATTCCAACGTGTGCCAATGGGTTAAGCCCCATTGTAAGAACATTTACAATGGTAACAGATACCAACTTCTGTGGGGGTGTTACGTTAACCGACACGGGAGGTGAGGCGCTAAATTATGGTGATCACGAACAATATATTCGGATTTTGATCCCTTCGATAGCCGATACATCCATGCAACTTACTTTCCAGAATTTTGAATTGGAAAGTAATTATGACTATCTATATTTATACAATGGCAGCTCAACCGAAGCGCCTGAATTTGTAACCGGTGGATATACAGGCACCAACAGCCCTGGCACGGTACTTTCAACGGCTACTGATGGCGCCATTACATTGCGCTTTTATTCGGACATGTACGAAAACAAATTAGGTTATGTAGCCACCACAAACTGTTTAAATAATTTGGGTGTCAATCCATTGGCTGCCAATTTATTGGATTTACAGTTTTACCCAAATCCGACTAAGGGACTGATTCGTTTTGTTTCATCTATAAACATCGACGAACTGACTATTTACAACATGGAAGGCCAAAAACTAATCGAGCTGTTGCCAAACGCCAACAACCTAGAAGTTTCTATTCAAGATTTGGCTGCTGGCACCTACATGGCAACCATTATTTGTGGAAGCAATACGCTGCACGTAAAAGTGCTGCGTGAATAGATCAGACAAATCTTATTGCTAAGTTAAATCCTTTTCTGAAATGTGCTTTCAGGTTGAAATCAGTACCTTTGTAGCTCTTTTTTCTACCAAGTTCACATGGACATTACACATATTCGCGCCGATTATCCCCTTTTGGGAGTGAAGGTAAATGGAAAACCTTTGGTTTATTTTGATAACGGAGCCACTTCGCAAAAACCAAAGCAAGTTTTAGACAGCATTCAACACTATTACGAAACCTATAACGCCAACATTCATAGGGGCGTGCATGCTTTGTCTCAACAAGCCACCGACGCTTTTGAAAGGGCACGTGCTACGGTTCAGGTCCATTTGAATGCCGCTGCGTCAAAAGAAATTATTTTTACCTCGGGAACCACCCATGCCATTAATATTGTGGCAAATGGCTTAGTTGCCCAATGGCAAGCAGGCGACCGCGTGTTGATTACCGCCATGGAACACCACAGCAACATCGTGCCTTGGCAAATGGCCTGTGACCGTGCGGGGGTTCATTTGGATGTGTTGCCCATGTTGCCAAATGGCACCCTTGATTTGGATCAATTGCCTCATTTATTAAGTGCCAATACCAAAATAGTTGCTTGTACACACATTTCCAATGCGTTGGGTACCATCAATCCAATTCAAGAAATTATTCGGCAAGCAAAATCAGTCGGTGCGCTCACGTTGATTGACGGCGCGCAGGCGGTTCCGCATTTGAAACCTGATGTACAAGAATTGGACTGCGATTTTTATGTGTTTTCGGGTCATAAAATGGGCGCTCCAACAGGAATTGGCATTTTATACGGCAAAGAAGCAGAACTCGAAAAACTAACGCCATTTCAGGGCGGGGGCGAAATGATTGCCACCGTCACTTTTAAAAAAACCACTTATGCTTGTCTACCGCATCGGCTGGAGGCGGGCACGCCCAATATTGAAGGCGCCATTGCATTGGGCACCGCCATTGAATACCTCAATACGTTAGGTTGGGATGCCATTCAACAACGCGAAGATGATTTGTTGCATTATGCTACCCAAAAATTAAGCTTATTTCCAACTTGTAAAATATACGGAAGTGCAGATCAAAAATCGGGGGTGCTTTCGTTTTTACCAGCAGGCATTCACCCTTATGATTTAGGTGTTTTGCTCGATAAAATGGGCATTGCCGTTCGGACAGGCCATCATTGTGCGCAACCCGTTATGGATTATTTTAACATTCCAGGCACTGTTCGGATGAGCTTGGCATTTTACAATACCACCGAAGAAATTGATTATTTTATGACTTGTTTGGACAAGGCCATTACTATGTTGAGCTAATTCAAACTTTTTAAAACTGCAGGTATGAAATTAAAAATGCTATTGATATCATTGCTGGCGTTGAGTTCTATGCGAAATTGTCATTCCGCAAAACCCACTGCCGAAACGTGTTTAAACGCCACTTGGAAATACCAAGCATTTACCCGTGGTTTTTATGAAACTTGGGAACTTCATAACCGCGAACTGACCATTAAAAAAGGAAGCAATCCACAGGCAGAAACACGCAAAATTACCCTAGAAGACGGTACATGGAACGAATTGTGTGCGCTTGCCCAGAAAGTGGAGTGGTCAACCCTTCCCGACTTGAAAGCACCTTCTTCAAAACACCGATATGATGGCGCGGCCGGTGCCACACTTGAAGTGTCTTTGGTTCCAGAAGGACCTGCCGTACAGTCCGTTACATTTGACCATAATAACGCGCCAGGTCCCATTCAGCCTTTTTTACAAAAAATAGAATCTTTAATACCATGAACATTCAGGAAACACAAAACGAATTACAAGAAGAATTTGCCCTTTTTGACGATTGGATGCAGCGGTATGAATACCTCATTGAACTTGGGAAAACCTTGCCTCTGCTCGAAGAAGATTATAAAACGGAAGACCACCTCATTAAAGGCTGTCAATCAAAGGTTTGGTTGCATGCCAAAAGCAATGAGGGGCTCGTGTATTTTACCGCCGATAGCGATGCAATCATAACAAAAGGGATTATTGCCATGCTCATTCGGGTGTATTCTGGGCAAAAACCTCAAGATATTTTAGCGGCCTCCAACGAATTTATTGATGAAATTGGCCTCAAAGAACATCTTTCGCCCACCCGGGCCAATGGGTTGGTTTCAATGATTGCAAAAATTAAAATGTACGCATTGACTTTACAGTCAGCAAATTAAAAACAGAAAACATGGAAGAATTTAACGACACCATCCATTTAGGAGATAATGTAGTCAAGGTTTTAAAAAGTATATATGACCCCGAAATCCCGGTGGACATTTATGAATTGGGACTCATTTATGACGTGATGATTAATGAAGATCAGGATGTTAAAATTTTGATGACCCTTACTTCACCCAATTGCCCCGTAGCTGAAACCTTGCCAAAGGAAGTGGAAGAAAAAATCAAGTCTATTGACGAAGTGCGTTCGTGTGAGGTTGAAATTACCTTTGACCCGCCTTGGAGCAAAGACTTGATGAGCGAAGAAGCCAAGTTGGAATTAGGGATGTTGTAATCAATAGCCATGGAAGAAATCATCAATAAAGTAGCCAATTCGTCATTGGCGGTCTTTGACTTGGAAGATTTTTTCCCTAATCATGCATTTGTGACATTCGACCTCTCCATTGCATTGTGGGAAGGATTCGTTCTGCGTGAAAAAGATTTCCGCGATTTTGTCCAAAATCATGACTGGGAACCATTTCAAAATAAAATAGTGTTGTTGGATTGTTCAACAGATGCTATTGTGCCAGCTTGGGCTTACATATTAATTTCCGTGGCACTACACCAGAAGGCTTTTGATGTGTTTAAGGGCAACCAAGCACATTACTTAGAAGCCTATTACAGCCGAAAATTGTGTCAAATTGACTATGAGACATACCGCGACAAACCCGTTATTCTGAAAGGTTGTTCCAAAAAACCAGTGCCCGAAGCGGCCTATGTCATGGCCATGTCTGAACTTCAAAATGTAGCCAAAAGCGTGATGTACGGCGAGGCTTGTTCAGCAGTTCCGTTATTTAAAAACCGAATCAAATAATAAAAAGCCTGATTTTTAGTCAGGCTTTTTTATTCTATTTGAACGGTAAATTAAAATTGAATCTCAAAAGGCAATCTTGTCTGAATCCCTTTTTGTTGCGACCATTTTTTGAGTTTGGTCCAATTGCGGTAATTTTCTTTACCCAATTCGGCTTCAATGATTTGCGAACTCGTTTTGGCAAAAGGCAAGCCCATTTGCTGAAACAAATCGGATAAACTCTTTTCGTATTCTGGGTAATCTTGGGTTTGGTATTTAGATATTTTAGCTCTTTTTGCCGCTTCAACAATGGCATCATCCAATCCGCCGATGGCATCAACCAATCCGATTTTCAACGCATCAGCCCCGCTCCAAACGCGGCCTTGGCCAATCGCATCTACTTGGGCGAATGTCATTTTTCGGCCCACCGCGACACGGTTGGCAAAAATGGTGTAAACGCGCTCAATACTTTCTTGTGCATAAGCTTTGAAAAATGGATCAATCGGACGAAATGGCGAATAATCAGCTGCTTGCGGGTGCGTGCTCACCACTTCTGAATGTATACCCATGCGGCTGCTCAGCGCTGCAGCGTTTGGAAATATCCCAAATACACCGATCGAACCCGTAATGGTGCTTTTTTCGGCAAATATTTTATCGGCATTGCAAGAAATATAATAACCCCCTGAAGCAGCATAATCGCCCATAGAGACAATAAGGGGCTTCACTTTTCGGGTCAATTCAAGCTCGCGCCAAATCAATTCAGACGTTAAGGCGCTACCGCCAGGGCTGTTCACGCGCAATACGACTGCTTTTACATCTTCATCTTCGCGGGCTTTTCTTAAGGCCCTGCGCATGGCGCCTTCAGCAATCACATTCACGTCGCCTTCTCCGCTGCTGATTTCCCCTTGGGCATACACAATGGCAATGGTGTCATCGGTGCTTTCTTCGTCAGGCGTGGTAGCCACATGATTGGCATAGTCGGTAATTGATACCGAATGAATTTTTTCATCCTTTTTGACTTTTAATTCTTTGCGAATCAAATCGTTAAATTGGTCTTCGTAGGCAACTTGATCAATTAAATGAACGGCTTTGGCTTTTTGTGGTGTACGAGCCCCCAAGGTTGCTGCTATGTCATTAATTTGAGACAAAGAAAGGTGACGGTCAGCACATAAATCGGTAGCCACCGCATTCCAAAGGCTCTGAAGCAAAGTGGTCATTTGCTCGCGGTTGGCATCGCTCATCCCATTTTCTAAAAAAGGCTCCACGGCACTTTTGTATTTCCCATGGCGAATGACTTCCATTTTTACGCCCGCTTTGTCTTGTAAATCTTTGAAAAACATCAATTCGGCGGCAATGCCTTTAAAATCCATTTCACCCACCGGATTCATTACAATGCGGGTGGCTGGTGCGCACAAATAGTATTCTTTTTGCGAAAAATAATCGGCATAAGCATAAATGAACTTACCCGATTTTTTAAAGTCAATTAAAGCGTCATGTATGGCCTTCACTTGTACAATTCCCAATTCGTTGGATGGATTTACCAACGAAATCCCTTTGATTTTTGAATCGGTTTTGGCATATTTTATGGCATTGATTACATCGGTAACGCCATTGTGCTCCGCTTTAAAATAATTGAAATCAGAAAAATTAACCCGCCCGGCATAATCTAATTTTACATCGGACAAATCCAGTTCAATAACTGAATCATCTTTGATGGAAACGGTTTCTTCTTGGCTTCCAAAAATGGCACCAATAATGACAATTCCAAAGAAGGCAATCATGCAAAACAAAAACAACCCAATAATAGTGGCTGCAATTTGACCTAGAAACTTCATAATATATAATTTGATTGTTGCCATAAGTAGCTAAAAAGTCAATTTGTTACATTTTAAACCATTTACGTGAAATGCGGCACAACATAGAGTGGCAAAATTCATGTACTTTTGCACGGGGTATGGCTCCTTTGGAGCCTTGTTTCAGGTTTCAAGTTTCAGGTTTCAAGTTTCAGGTTTCAAGTTTCAGGTTTCAGGTTTCAGGTTTCAAGTTTCAGGTTTCAAGTTTCAGGTTTAAAGTTTAAAGTTTAAAGTTTAAAGTTTAAAGTTTAAAGTTTAAAGTTTAAAGTTTAAAGTTTGATTACATAGAGAGCGAGCTAAAGCTCGCGTACCTGACTGCCTCTGGCAGTCCTCCTCTTAATATCAAATGCACCGTTCGCCCCTGCGGGCCTCGGGTCAAGTTTAAAGTTTGAGGTTTGAAATTTAGTTTAAGGTTTAAGATTCAAGGTTTAAAAATTATATCAATCTTTCAATTCGAATTTCTTTGCAAAGACATTCATTTCATGAAAAAGGATACATTTTTGTTACATGATAAAAGTTGAATTTTGTGCGAAGCTTTACGAATGCCGGCCCGCATATTTTGAAGTGCTTTAAACTTTTTTCAATTGGCTGCAAAATGGTCTTTTCGCCCCATATTTCAGCTTTTTATTACTCCGTAGCGCTGCTATGCAGTGCAAAAAAGCTAAAATCTGGA
>NKJD01000044.1 GCA_002256385.1 Flavobacterium sp. BFFFF2 | reverse complement strand
TCCAGATTTTAGCTTTTTTGCACTGCATAGCAGCGCTACGGAGTAATAAAAAGCTGAAATATGGGGCGAAAAGACCATTTTGCAGCCAATTGAAAAAAGTTTAAAGCACTTCAAAATATGCGGGCCGATCTTGCACAGCTTCGCGGGCAACTCGACATTGATTGAAAATTAAATTCCTTTTCAAAAGTCCTAATAATACACAAAAATTACTTAGAAATAAGCCCCCTCGCCTTCGGAGAGGGGGTTTGGGGGTGAGGATAAAAAAGCAATCTTGCACAGCTTCGCAGAACTGTTAACATTGATTGAATAAAAAAAAATATATTAGAAACTGATTTTCCTATTTTTTGTTAATCTAAAAAATAAATTTGCAGCCTATCTTCTTTCGCAAAATGAAAAAGTCCATTCTTGTCGTTTTTTTACTATTGAACCTTATTGGTTTTGGTCAGGATGAGACCCCGCGTTTTACTGAGTATTCAACTAAATTTAAAGCCTACCACCTTGCTGGAAAAATTGACAGTATCACTTACATTTCAAACAAAATGCTGTTGAATACTGATTTGAACAACTTAGAAAAGCAATTCATAAATTTTACTTTAGGAGTCAATTATAAAAGCGTAAATAGGTATGATGAAGCTATAGACAAGTTTAAAGAATCAATTCCTTTTTTTACTGGCAGCAGTCGATCTATTAATGTATTATGTCAAGCGTACTACTTTTTGGCAGATATTTATTTTACCAAGCAGCAATACAAAAAAGCGTTTCAATATGCCGAACTAGCCTTAAAAAATGAGTATGTAAAAAATATGCCTAACGGGTATATTACGATGCACTCCATTAAGGCCTATTATTATTATTTGAATCTGGAATACGACCAAAGCCTCAAAGAATATGATTTGGCTGAAGAAAAAGCGAAATCTCAAATGCCTTATCGCGTGCCAGATGTCATCATGAATAAAGCCAAGGTGTTGAGTAAATTAAAAAAGTACTACGAGGCAAAAAAACACATTGAAAGAGCCATCCGATTAAGTGATTCGTTCGGGTATCAAGCCACTAAAATAAATGCCCTTAAGTCATTGAGAGAAATTCTAGTTGAAAACGGAAAAAACGAGGAAGCCAACAAACTCTATTATAAAATTGAAGATTTAAGCGCGCAATACATTTTAGACAAAAGAAATGAAAAGGTAGATTCACTAGAAACGATTTACAAAACCAAGCAAAAAGAAGCACTTAACAAAATGCTTCAAAAAGAGAATGTACAAAAACAAAAAGAAAACAACGCGCAAAGAATCGTGATTGCTTCCATTTCATTTGGTTTGTTAATGCTTTGTTTGTTATTGTTTTATGTTTATAAATTGTCTAAAAAACAGAAACAGACCAACTTGCTGCTCTCTACGCAAAAAGCTGATTTGGAACGGTTGAATTTGTTGAACCAAAAAATATTTACGGTCATATCGCACGATTTTAAAGAGCCGATGCTGAGTTTGGAAGTGTTGTTGAAATCCAATTTGTCGGACAACCAGCAATCTGGAAAATTTAATACGAACAAAGAATTGATTTCCAACAAACTCGGCCAAGCCAATTTAATCATGAATAACTTGTTAAATTGGGCCAAATCGGAGTTGAAAATCATTCCGAATAAAGACACTACTTCGGATGTTTTTGCCGTTGCCCAAAACACCATTTCACAATTGAAACCTTTGCTGGACAACAAAAAGATCACCGTGAAAAACATCATTCCGGCAGATCAAAAAATAGCCATTTCAGCTGATTTACTGATGATTGTTTTAAGAAATTTGTTGAACAATGCCATTAAATACAGTTATGCCGAGAATGACATCATTGTCGGATTGAACGAACACACCCGCGAATATTATGTACAAGATTTTGGAACAGGCATCGCCAAAGAACACCTAGACCAACTATTTAAAGCCGAAATGCCGTCCAAAATTGGCACCAACCAAGAAACGGGCTTTGGCCTTGGTTTGCAATTTGTTACTGAAATTTTAAAGCAAAACAACGGAACTTTAAGAATTGAATCGGAACTGCATGAAGGGTCTGTTTTTTATTTTTCTGTGACTGAAAAATAATCTAACGCTGTGCAATTTGTAAAAATTTGACAATGAGGCCATCCATTTCTATTGGAACCAAAGCTCGATTAATATTGCAAGTTAAGATGCTTTTTTAGGTGGTTTTAAAAAGGAGGTGGTTTTCATATTTATTGTTAATCTAAAAAATAAATTTGCAGCTTAGCTGTTTTTTGGAAAATGAAAAAATCAATACTAGTCGCTTTTTTATTTTTACACCTTTGCTGCAACGCGCAAGAGGAGACCCCAAGAATTAAAGATCTTTTTAGCAAGTTTGACAAATACCAAGTTGAGGGGAAATACGACAGCATTAATTATATGTCAAACAACATGCTCTTGAACAATGATTTAAATAATTTCGAGAAGCAAGCAGTGTATTATATCATCGGTGTTTATTATGCAAAAGTAGCGCGTTACGATGAGGCAATAGAAAAGCTCAAAGAGTCGCTCACTTATTACACGGGCTCAAAACCCTCGACTATTGGTAAAAATCATGCCCTCTATTTTTTGGCAGATATTTATTTTACCAGACAACAATACAAGAATTCTTTTATATATGCTGATCAATGCATAAATGGATTTGATGGCAAAAGATATGCACATAAGTATATTACGATTCATACGATCAAGGCATACTATTACTATTTGAATCTGGAATACAACCAAAGCCTCAAAGAATATGATTTGGCCGAAAAAAAGGCAGCATCAGAGGCACCATGTCGAGTGGCTGATGTAATTATGAAAAAGGCCAAGGTGTTGAGTAAATTAAAAAAGTACTACGAGGCAAAAAAACACATTGATCGCGCCCTGAAGTTAAGTGATTCATGTCATATTTATGTAAACAAATTAAACGCCTTAAAAACGTTGCGAGAAATCCTGGTTGAAAATGGGAAGAACGAGGAAGCCAACAAACTGTATTATAAAATTGAAGATTTAAGTGCGCAAAATATTTTAGATAAACGAAATGAAAAGGTCGATTCCCTAGAAACGATTTACAAAACCAAGCAAAAAGAAGCACTTAACAAAATGCTTCAAAAGGAGAATGTGCAAAAAGAAAAAGAAAACAACGCCCAAAAAATTGTGATTGCTTCCATTTCATTTGGTTTGTTAATGCTTTGTTTGTTATTGTTTTATGTTTATAAATTGTCTAAAAAACAGAAACAGACCAACTTGCTGCTCTCTACGCAAAAAGCTGATTTAGAACGATTGAACTTGTTGAACCAAAAAATATTTACGGTCATATCGCACGATTTTAAAGAGCCGATGCTGAGTTTGGAAGTGTTGTTGAAATCCAATTTGTCGGACAACCAGCAATCTGGAAAATTTAATACGAACAAAGAATTGATTTCCAACAAACTCGGCCAAGCCAATTTAATCATGAACAACCTGTTGAATTGGGCCAAATCGGAGTTGAAAATTATTCCGAATAAAGACACTACTTCGGATGTTTTTACCGTTGCCCAAAACACCATTTCACAATTGAAACCTTTGCTGGACAACAAAAAGATCACCGTGAAAAACATCATTCCGGCAGATCAAAAAATAGCCATTTCAGCTGATTTACTGATGATTATTTTAAGAAACCTATTAAATAATGCCATTAAATACAGTTATGCAGAGAATGACATCATTGTCGGATTGAACGAACACACCCGCGAATATTATGTACAAGATTTTGGAACAGGCATCGCCAAAGAACACCTAGACCAACTATTTAAAGCCGAAATGCCGTCCAAAATTGGCACCAACCAAGAAACGGGCTTTGGCCTTGGTTTGCAATTTGTTACTGAAATTTTAAAGCAAAACAACGGAACTTTAAGAATTGAATCGGAACTTCATGAAGGGTCTGTTTTTTATTTCACAATAAATTAAATTTCGTGATTAGTGGTTTTCCGTGAATCGTTTAAAAAGTAAAGATCTTTCATTTGCAAAAATTAATTCTATATGAGCCCAATCATTTCTATCGGATTATTTGACGACCATCCAATTGTATTGGAAGGTTTGACAAACAACATCGATGCCAATCAATTTCAAATAGTATTTGCTACCTCAGCAAAAGAGGTGTTATATGGTCAATTACAAATCCAACAACCCGATGTGTTAATCATTGATATTGTATCTGATGAAGTAACTGGTTTGGAGGTGTTTGAACAAATTATGGCGTTGTATCCAGCCCAAAAAATGATTGCCTTTTCTTCTTTAGACAGTGTCATTTTGGTTGATAACTTATTGAGTATTGGCGTAAAAGGATTTGCGAGCAAAAAGGGCCCTTTTTCAAAATTGGAACAAGCCATTTTAGCAGTTATGGACGATAAAATTTCATTGCCCGACGATTACAAACACCTTACAAAAGGCTACATTAAGCAAACGGCTATTTTAACTGCACGCGAAATTGAAATCATCAATATGATTGGCAAAGAATTTACCTCACAACAAATTGCCGACCAAATCAATCTATCGGTGCATACTATTGAAAGCCACCGAAAACGAATTTTCCAGAAACTCAATGTTAAAAATGTGGCAGGCATGATCATGGAAGCCGCACGATTGGGTTATTTGAAGCATTAAAATGTAGCACTTTACTCCTGCCATTTTTCAATCCCTTATTTGAATTAACACCTCCCCGTTTTATTGTCCCTTCATGCTGATTCTCTGTTCAAAAAGGTACAGTACGCCGTTTTGCCATTTTATTTTTAAAAAATTAATTTTAATTGCAAATTCACGGTAAACCGTGAACGATTGCAAATTTGCGGGTGCTACTTTTGACCCTGTTAATTAAAAATCATTATTATGAAAAAAATTATTTTAACACTGGCTTTTGTACTGGTACAAAGCCTTGGTTTTGGGCAGGCCTTACAATGGCACAAAAACTATGGTGGCACTTCAGATGAAACGGCTACCTGCATTCAGAACACCTCCGACGGGGGGTATATCGTGTCTGGTGTAACTACTTCTAACGATGTAGATGTTTCTGGGAATCATGGAAATCAAGACTTTTGGGTGATGAAAATTTCTAACACGGGAACCGTGGTTTGGCAAAAAACACTAGGAGGAACAGGCAATGAAAGTGCGCAAAGTATTCAAACCACAAGCGACGGAGGCTATATTGTAGTGGGTTTTACCAATTCTACAAATGGAGATATTTCGGGTAATCATGGAGGCTATGATGCTTGGGTAGTGAAACTTAATGCAACCGGGTCTATTGTGTGGCAGAAGGCTTTGGGAGGAACTGGCACAGATGGCGCATACAGTGTTCAATCGACCAGCGATGGAGGATCTATAGTGGTAGGTTATACAACTTCGAACAATGGTGACGTAAGTGGAAATCATGGAAACGATGATGTCTGGGTTGTGAAGCTATCTGCAACAGGAACTGTAAGTTGGCAAAAGACTTTTGGTGGAACAGATAATGATCAAGGTTACAGCGTTCAAACTACGACCGATGGCGGCTATATTGTCTCCGGTTTTACAACCTCTACTAATGGTGATGTAACAGGAAATCACGGTGGTGGAGATGCTTGGGTAGTAAAGCTAACTTCAACAGGAACTCTGGTATGGCAAAAAGCACTAGGAGGATCTGGTTCAGAATCTTTTAAAAGTATTCAAGCAGCCTCCGATGGGGGGTATATAATGGCAGGTACAGCGTCTTCCTTTGATGGAGATGTAACAGGTAATCATGGGTTTAGTGATGCATGGGTAGTGAAACTCTCCGATACTGGTGCGCTTGTTTGGCAAAAAGCATTAGGAGGAACATATAGTGATGCGGCCAATAGTATTCAAGAAACGGCTGATGGCAGTTTTATTGTTTCTGGTTTTGCAGAATCTGGATACACTGTTGGTGATGGAGATGTAACCGGTCATAGTGTAAATTGTGATATAAATAATTTAAACGGTAGTTGGCGCGACGTTTGGATCCTTAAATTATCAGCAACGGGTACATTGGTTTGGCAAAAACCCTATGGAAATTGCTATTATGACGAAGCTTTTAGTGTTCAAACAACGAGTGATGGGGGCTGCATAGTGGCAGGTGCTACTAAATCTGCTGGCGCAGCGTTTCCTGGTGATTTAAATCTCATGACATCAAAAGGTGCCACAGATGTATGGATATTGAAGGTAGCGAATGTGGCGCAACCAGCCGCACCAACTGCCAATGCACAAAGCCTTTGTTCTGGTGCAACGGTAGCAAGTCTAGTGGCTACAGGTACGGACTTAAAATGGTATGCAACGGCTACAACACTTACTGCATTAACGACTACTGCCGTTTTAGCAACAGGAACTTACTACGTAACTCAAACGGTTTCAGGAATTGAGAGTACAAGAAAATCAGTAAGTGTTACCATCACGCCAAGTACAACACCTACATTTAATCAAGTTGCATCTATTTGTTCTGGTGGCAGTTTGTCTGCATTACCTACCTTTTCAACTAATGGATACTTCGGAACTTGGTCGCCAGCATTAAACAATTTAGCAACCACTTCATATACTTTTACACCTACCAGTGGTCAATGTATTAACACGGCTACCATGACAATCACCGTAAATGTCACTCCTACCCCAACCGCACCCGCTCAAGCTTTATGTGGTGGTGAAAGAGTGTCAAATTTAACGGCTACAGGCACAGCAATAAGGTGGTACAATGCGGCAAGCGGCGGTTTTGAACTGTCTTCAAATGATTTCATATTTACAGCTGGAACCTATTACATTACACAAACGCTCAATACTTGCCAAAGTGCACGTACACCCGTTTCCATTTCAATAAACTTCCCTGTAACACCTACCTTTAATCAGGTGCCTGATGTGTGCGCTGGGGCAACTATAAGTGCTCTCCCAACAACGTCTCTTGAAAACATCCCAGGAACATGGAGTCCAGATTTGGACACAACCACTACCACCGATTATTATTTTCAACCAGATAATGGTCAGTGTGCCATGGGTGCAGTGATGACTATTACCGTCTTGCCAAGTGTTTCGCCAACATTTACGCAAGTGGCCCCGATATTTCCTGGTGGAAATTTAACTGCATTGCCCACCACCTCCAACAATGGGGTTGCGGGTACTTGGTCACCAGCCTTAAATAATGCGGCAACAACTACCTACACTTTTACACCAACAACTGGTCTGTGTGCCTCAACGGCCACCATGACCATCACGGTAAATGCCAATCCTACGCCAATCTTTACACAAGTGGCACCCATATGTGCAGGAGCGAATTTGGCCGCATTGCCAACCCTTTCAAACAATAGCATTTCAGGTACGTGGTCACCAGCCATCAACAATTTGGCAACAACCACCTATACCTTTACACCAACAGCAGGTCAAAATGCCACCAGCACCACGATGACTATCGTGGTGAATGCTAGCACTACACCTACTTTTAACGCCATTGCTCCCATTTGTTCAGGTGCTTCATTATCAGCTATACCCACCACCTCAACGAATAGCATTTCGGGAACTTGGTCGCCTGCTTTAAGCAGTATCCAAACCACCGATTACACCTTTACACCCAATGGAGGCGGATGTACCACCACTGCTATGTTAACCATTACCGTGTATCCTATTACAGCGGCTCCGACAGCGCAGGCACAAACTTTTTGTAACAGCGGAACCGTGGCGCAATTAACGGCTACAGGTACACAATTGAAATGGTATGCGGTTGCTTCAAATGGCAGCTCGTTGGCTGCCAACACCGCTGTTTCAGCGGGTACCTATTATGTGACTCAAACCTTGAATGGGTGTGAAAGTGAACGTACATCAGTGGCTGTTTCAATAAATACTACACCGCCCATTGTTTCAAACACGTTTTATGTTACTTCAAACACGCATATTGGTGATTTGTTCGGATATGACTCTATTTATAAGGTATATACAACTGCAAATGTACCCGCAGCTTTACCGCAAACCAACATGTTAACCGACGGAAATTATTTTGCTACGCAAACCATAAATGGTTGTGAGAGTACACGTACTCAAGTAACGATTGTAACTTATGGGGCTCCATCCATTTCTTCGCCAACATGTGGAAGCACTTTAAGCGACATATCAGCACCCATTACTGGAACCGCTGTGACCAATGCCACAGGTTATGCTTTTGAAGTAACAGGCAATGGTACTACCAGAACTTTTCATACCAATACCAACTCATTTAATTTAACTCAATTAATTGGAGGCATCGCATACGGCACTACCTACACCGTTCGGGTAGCCGCTGGTTTTGGTTATCAATATGGTAATTTCGGAGCGGCTTGTACGCTGACAACCCCTGCGACGGCCAATGCGACCCAAGTAATTTCAAGTATGTGCGGAACCACATTGGCTTCCATGACCACACCTATTTATTGCGGTCAAGTTGTTGGGGCAACAGCTTATCGTTTTGAATTTACCACAGGCGGCGTTGCTAAAACGATTGACAGTGTAACCAACAATGTTCAAATCAGCAACCTAACTGGTGGGGCTACCTATAGCACGGCATATTCAGTTCGTGTAGCTGCAAAAGTAGCCGGTGTTTGGCAAGACTTTGGATACCCTTGTACCGTGACTACGCCGGCGCCTAGCACCCAAATTAGAACCAATCAATGTGGCACTACGCTGGCTACCAAATGGACCATCTTGAATTGTGGGGCCATCACAGGAGCGACTTTGTACCGTTTTGAATGGAGCAATGGTGGCACCGTGCTAACTTACACTTCATCAACATCAAGTATGCAGTTAGGAAACTATACGGGCTGGGCAATAAACACCACTTATTCGGTACGTGTAGCGGTTCAATTTGGCGGCACTTGGCAAGCTTATGGAACAGCGTGCAATGTGAAATCGCCTGCTGTAGCGCGTTTCATTTCAGAAGAAGCGGCTGCGTTAACCATCAAAGCCATTCCAAACCCATTTGAAACGGAATACGTTTTAATGGCACAAGGCGGCAACCAAACACCTGTTGAGGTTTCTGTCTATGATATGCTTGGCAAACAAGTAGAGCAATTCAGCGTAGAAGCTAATGAGCTTGAAAACCGCAGCTTGGGAACCAACTACAGCAGCGGCATTTACAATGTGATGATTTCGCAAGGCGACGCACAGCAAGTGGTTCGGATTATTAAGAAATAAATTTTATAGAAACCACCTCGGGAAACTGGGGTGGTTTTTTTTGAACTAATAGTTTATTGTTATCATATTGTTTTTTTTAAGACCTTTGGTTTTTGCCTTACCTATTTCTGTTGAAACAACATTGTTCATTTTCTTTGCTGGTCCGAGTTCAGAAGAAAGAGAAAAGAATTGGTTTCTAAAATGAACCTCATATTTGACAACTACTTTACACCTTTTAACTAAAAACATTGCTATAATTTACGAATACAATACCGCATTTATTTTATCATTTAACAACGAAATCTATGATTCAAAAATTACTAAAACTGCTGTTGATATTGGTGCCGATCTTTGGGATTGCCCAGTATACTTCAATTCCAGATTCAAATTTTGAACAGAAATTATACAATTTAGGGTATGATTCTGTAAATGGAGATCACAGGGTGCTTACGGCATCGATTGCAACCATTACTTCATTAAATGTTTCCAGTTTAAACATTCAAAATTTAACTGGGATTCGGTCATTTACAGCACTGCAAAATTTGTATTGTGATGCAAATCAAATGACGAGTTTGGATGTCAGTAACATGCCAAATCTAAAATTATTGAATTGTGCCAACGGCCGATTAACCAGCTTGAACGTTACAGGTTCAACGGCCTTAGAAACCATTAATTGCTACAGAAATCAAATTGCCAGTTTGGATGTTTCAGGCTTAACGTCTTTAAAATATTTGAACTGTTTTTCAAACCAGCTTACTGCTTTGGCTTTGCCAACAGGGAATGCCCTCCTAGAATTATATTGCCACATGAACGTACTTAGCTCGCTTGATGTAAGTTCGTACACCGCTTTGACCAAATTAGATTGTTCCGAAAATGAATTAACGAGCTTGATCTTAGGCAACTTAACGGCTTTAACTGAGCTGAACTGTTGGTATAATTATTTAACGGAATTAAATGCACAAGGACTCACTGCCCTCACCATTTTTAATTGTTATTATACCAGTTTGGCTAGTTTAAACATTAAAGGTTTGCCTGCTACGTGCCGTTTTGATGCATCGTATAATGCCTCCTTAACTTGCATTACTGTTACCAACCCTACCATTGCAGCAGCAAACGGGAACTGGACTAAAGATGCAACGACCAGTTATTCTGCGGCTTGTGTGGTGCCAGTGAGTGGGCCATCGGCCTCAGTTTTGAGCGGCAATGCAACCATTTGCGTGGGGAGTAATGCCACAATGAGTGTTGCCATAACAGGTGGACAAAGCCCTTATAGTGTGACGTACAGTGATGGCACTTCAAATACTACTATCACAAATTACGTTTCAAATAGTAACATTTCGGTAAACCCTTCTTCAACGACTACTTATACTTTGGTTTCGGTGACTGATAATAACGCCAACAGCGGGTCCGGGAATGCTGGTTCGGCAGTAGTTACTGTGACACCAAGATCGAATCCAACTTTTGACGCTTTAAGTCCGGTTTGCGAAGGAACAGCGATTACAGCCTCATTGCCTTTAATATCAAACAATGGCGTTTCTGGTTCTTGGTCTCCGTATTTGAATTATAGTGTGACTACTACCTACACTTTTACGCCCTCAAATGGGCAATGTGCCAACACCGCCACTTTGACACAAACCGTGCTGCCACTCATTACCTATTACAGTGATGCTGATGGCGACGGGTATGGCGATCGCTTTTCCAGTTTAAATACTTGTACAGGTATGCCGCTTGGCTATACTTTAGATTTGTCTGATTGCGATGACACTTCGGCCGCAGTCCATCCGGGAGCAACAGAAATTTGCTATGATGGCATTGATAATAATTGTGATGGCCATATTGATGAAGGTTGCATCGTAATCGGTGCGCCGATTGTTTCTCCGCAACACTTTGAATATGGCGCAACGGTGGGTGATTTGGTTGCCATTGGCACAAATTTAAAATGGTATATAAATGATACTGCCACCATTCCTCTTGATCCGGCCAATCCATTAGACCGCAGTTCTTATACGTATTATGTCAGTCAAACCATTGAAGGCATTGAAAGTGCTAGAGCTGCATGTCTTGTAACGGTAAATCTTTACACAAGCATACCGGATGCTAATTTGGAACAACGGTTGTACGACTTAGGATATGACACCGTGAACGGCGATCATCAAATATTAATTGAACGCGCGCGCCTCATAGTGACGCTTGATGTCCACAATTCAAATATTGCTGACTTTACGGGTGTTCGCCAATTTTCAGCTTTAAATTACCTGATTTGTACTGGTAATCAGCTTACCAATCTAGATTTGTCTGGTTTACAAAATTTGCAATTTGTAAATTGTTCTTACAATCAAATTACCCATTTGAATGTTTCTGGTTTACAAAATTTGCAAACTGTAAATTGTGCTAATAATCAAATTGGTCAACTCACATTGACGGGTTTACCGCAATTGCAAACGTTGATTGCTTCAAGAAATCAATTGACTAGTCTGGATTTGAATGGCTTACATCAATTAACATATTTAGCATGTCAAAACAACCAGATTGGCAGTTTAAACATCGGTGATGCCCCAGCATTAACCGAGGTATACTGTATGTCAAACACCATGACAAGCTTAACATTAAATAATAATGCCGCATTGCAAACGTTGCAGTGTTATGACAATAATTTAACCCAATTAAACATTTCAAATACACCTGCATTACAAGTGCTTGATTGTTCCATGAACCTGTTAACGCAATTATCTGTTGACAATTTAACTGGGTTAAGCGCTTTTAATTGCAGCAGTAATTACATCGCCCAATTAAACGTGGTTGGCTTGCCCAATAATTGCCAATTTGATTGCACAAGTACGCCAAATTTGAGTTGCATTGCGGTTTCAAACCCCAATGTTGCCCGAACAAATAGTACTTGGTTTAAAAATAGTTCAGCCCATTACTCAACGAATTGCAGCTTGGTTCTTGGTGCAACTTCGGCGGTTTTGTCCGGAAGCAGCAGCATTTGTGTTGGTTCTTCGGCAGCTTTAAAAATAACGATTACAGGCGGTTCCAGCCCATTTGCGGTTACCTATTTTAACGGAACAGCAAATGTGACGGTATTAAATTATGTGAGCGGCACTGATATTACCATTGCACCCAATAGCACCAAAACCTACACTTTGATTGCGGTATACGATTCAAATGGCGAAATGGGAACGGGGATCAGCGGAAGCGCAACTATTACAGTGCATGAAATCGTTACGCCTATTTTTACGCAAATTGACCCAATATGCACCACACCGTCTTGGAGTACATTATCAACTAGTTCAAACAATGGTGTAGTTGGAAGCTGGTCTCCAGCAATCGATTTTTCAAGTACTAAAACATACACATTTACACCCGATGCCCAACAATGTGCCAACAGTGCTACCATGACAATTGTTGTTTTGACGCAAACATTGTATTACAAAGATTTTGACAATGATGGTTTTGGCGACGCGTCAAACACCCAAATTAGTTGCAGCGGATTGCCAACTGGATACGTCAGTGATGCCACAGAGTGCAACGACGCAAACAATACGGTTTATCCGGGTGCTTTGGAAATTTGCGGCGACGGTTTGGACAATAACTGCAATGGACAAATTGATGAAGGATGCACCATTCCTACCCCAATTGCATCGGCGCAAACTTTTTGCGAAGGCGCGAAAGTAGCCCATTTAGTGGCAACAGGCACTTCGTTAAAATGGTATGCATTGGCCAGTGGCGGGGCAGTATTAGACAACAACCAATTGCTCAGTACAGGTGTATATTTTGTGTCTCAAACGTTAACCAACATTGAAAGTGCCCGAGTGGCTGTTTCTGTAATGGTTCATGCGACGCCGGTATTGGCATCGCAATCGTATTATGTGACTGCAGGCATTCCGTTGTCATCGGTTCCGGGCTATGGCACTTCGTATGCCGTTTATGCTTCAGCAACCGCTTTGACTGCTTTGCCAGCTAGTACGATATTAAATGCAGGGACTTATTTTGCAACCCTTACCCAAAATGATTGTGTGAGCAACAGAGCATCGGTATCAGTACTGGTTTATTCGCTCACAAAAGTAAGTTCTCCGACTTGTGGTACTGTTTTAAATAGCATTTCAGCGCCTATAACCGCGGTGGTTGTTCCCAATGCGACTAATTACCTGTTTGAAGTGACCACCTTTTCATCAACGAGAACTTTTTACAGCAACACCAACTCATTTGATTTAACCCAATTACAAGGTTCCATCACTTATGACACCACCTGCACCATCCGCGTTGCTGCCGGATTCAATGGCCAATACGGCGACTTTGGCGCTTCATGTGTACTGACAACCCCGACGCTTCCAAACACGACCCAGATCATTAGAAACATGTGTGGCACGGTCTTAACTGCGCTTTCAACCCCCATTTATTGTGGACAAATTGTAGGAGCGCAAGCGTATCGTTTTGAGGTTACTGCAAATGGCAATACCCGAACTTTAGACAGCAATAGTAATAGCATTCAATTAACTAATTTGGCAGGAGGCGTTACGTATGCAACGGTTTATTCGGTGCGAGTTGCTTGTAAAAATAATGGTGAATGGCAACCTTATGGAAGTACTTGCACGGTAACTACCCCAGCAGCTAGCACACAAATTAGGACATTTCAATGTGGCACCACTTTAGCTAACAAGTGGTCAATATTGTATTGTAGTGCTGTTACAGGCGCCACCGCTTACCGATTTGAATGGGCTTTTGCCAATACGTTAACCACTTATACCTCATCATTGCCAAATATGCAATTGGGGAACATGATAGGTTGGTTAGTAAACAAAAGATACAGCGTGAGAGTGGCGGTTCAATTCGGCGGAGTTTGGCAAGATTACGGCTCCTCATGTTATATCAACACCCCAACTTCAAATGCCCGTCATCAGGCAGATATTGAATCCGCTTTAAGCATCAAAGCCATTCCAAACCCATTTGAAACGGAATACGTTTTAATGGTGCAAGGCGGCAACCAAACACCTGTTCAAGTGGCTGTTTATGACATGCTTGGCAAACAAGTAGAGCAATTCAGTGTAGAAGCTAATGAGCTTGAAAACCGCAGCTTGGGAACCAACTACAGCAGCGGCATTTACAATGTGATGATTTCGCAAGGCGACGAACAACAGGTTGTTCGGATTATTAAAAAGTAAGTTAATTAAAGTTTTTTTAATTGAAAACCACCTCGGGAAACTGAGGTGGTTTTTTTATGAGTTGACCCGAGACCCATTGGGACAAATGGGTCGAACGGAGCGAAGCTAAAGTTTGTAAAGTTAAAAGTTTGTAAAGTTGTTTCAATAGCGCGATGTTGTTGTGTTAACACCTTTTGTTTTCTGCCAGACCTATTCCACCTGATAGACGATTTGGTTCATTTTCTTTGCTGGCCCAAATTAAGAAGAAAGAGAAAAGAAGAAAGAGGAAAGAAAAAACCGGTCTTGCAGAGCTTCGCAGAACAGTAAACTTTGATTAAACATTTTAGAATTCTACTCATAAGACCTACTACTTCTGATCTGAAGTCTTTCTGTTGAAACAACATGGTTCATTTTCTTTGCTGGCCCAATTTCAGAGGAAAGAGAAAAGAAGCAAGAGAAATCAGTTCTTGCGCAGCTTCGAAGACCAGTAAACATTGTTTGAAAAGGTTGTTTTGTCAGTCCGACGAAGGAGGAGTCTTATCACTTTGTGATGCGGCCTTGGTCAGGATGACAATGTTCCACTTATTGTTTGTCATTTCGACGAAGGAGAAATCTCATCTTCATGGTGCTTATATCAGGCGATGGTTCCTGAGTCAGCATGACATGATATTCATAATGCCTTCTGGTTTTGGTCTGAAATATTTCTGTTTAAATAACATTGTTCATTTTATTTGCTGGTGCGAGTTCATCGTAAAGAGAAAAGATGAAAGAGAAAACAGGAAGGATAAAAGGAATAGGAAGAATCTTGATTGAAATTAGGCCTAATCTCATTTTATAACTTTTGTAATCAAACGTGTTCAACGAGATAACTACCTTTGCTACAACGGTGGGTTTCGGAGGCGTCTTGCGGGTATTGAGCAGTTAGCGGCTATTTTAAAGACAACCACTAAGATAATAAAACATGAAGAAGAAACACTTATGGCTACTTGGACTTTTGATAGTAATATTATTTCTGTCAATTCCGACATTTCTTATACTGAAGACGAAATGGCGTGAAAACGACATTACGCAGAAAATTCCAAATGGCTATGCAAATGATGCAAGTCAGTTAAACTTAACCAAAGTTGACACTATTATTCAAGTTCCAACCAACAAAAAAGAAATTGAAAACCAACTGAAAAACATATTGAAATATGCAAAAGAAAACAACTTGAAAATTTCTATTGCAGGTGCAAAACACAGTATGGGCGGGCATACAATTTGCCCAAATGGAATTGTTTTAAACATGCTTCCATATAAACAAATGGAACTTGACACAATAAACAACATTTTGACAATTGGTTCAGGCGCTTTGTGGGAAGACGCTTTAAAATATTTGGACCATTATGGAAAATCCATTGCAATAATGCAGGCGTTTAGTTCGTTTTCAATTGGTGGCTCAATTAGTGTGAACGGACACGGTTGGCAAAAAAATTTACCTCCAATTGCTGCAAGTGTAATTTCATTTACATTGATGAAACAAAATGGAGAAATCATAAATTGTAGCAGACAAGAAAATCAAGAACTTTTTAAATTGACAATTGGAGGTTACGGCTTGTTTGGCGTTGTTTTAGACGTGAAACTAAAAGTTGTTGAAAACATTGCTTTACAATACAAATACATTCGCTTAAGTCCGCGGCAATATCTTGGTTACTACAAAAAATACATTTCAGACAATCCAAATGTTAATCTTGTATTTGGTAGACTGCGCATATCAGACAAACATTTTTTAGAAGAAGCAACATTGAATTACTTTGAAAAAGTAGCAGCACCCATTCCTGTTTTACAAAAGGAGAAAAGCACTGAAGCACAAAGATTGGTTTTCAGAGGCAGTGTAAACAGCGAATACGGGAAACGACTTCGTTGGGACTTAGAAACAGGAATGAATAAAGTTTCTAAAAACGAAATATATTCAAGAAACAAACTTCTGAACGACCACGTTTCACTAATTGAAAACAAAGACATTTCTTCAACCGATTTGCTTCAAGAATACTTCATTCCTGAAAGGAATTTCAACCAGTACATTCAAGAAATAAAACCAATTTTGAAAAACAGTAAAATTGACTTACTCAACGTAACTATTCGTGGCGTACAAAAAGACAATGACAGTTACTTGAATTATGCAAAAGAAAATGTTTTTGGTTTTGTATTATTGTTTAATCAAAAGAAAACGGACGAACAAGAAAAGGAAATGAAATTTTTGACAAATCAACTTGTAGATGTTGCATTAAAAAATGAAGGAACATTTTACCTCCCTTATCGTCTACACATTGACAGAAAAAAAATGAGAAAATCATACCCAAGCGCAGACAAGTTTTTTGAACTAAAACTAAAATATGACCCAGGCGAATTATTTAACAACAAATTTTACGAACACTATAAATAAAACAGCCACTAAATGCAGTTTGTTGGAATGGCGGGTTCAGTGTTGCATTGAGCATTCAGATTTCAAATAAACTTTAGTGGTAAATTGAAATTAAGTACATCTAAGTCAGGATTATAGATATACTGCAAACGGTTAAACGTGAACTTGTAAAAAAAACATCATGAAAAGAATCAATGTAGTTTTTGCTTTGCTAATTGTGAATACTTGTTTTGGACAAATCTTGTTTAAAAACGAGCGATTAGGATTTAATATCGAGCAACCCGAAAATTGGTTGGTTGCAAAAAATGAAGAAATTGTAGAAAATATCAAAAAACAAATTAAACTAGATACAGAGACAATAAATAAATTACTAGAACAAAATAAAGGAACTATCCAAGTAGTTACTTTTTATAAATATCCAATCGAAACAACACCTGGGGTTATTCCAACTATAAAAGTGAATTTACGGAAAAACATATCTAAAACATTTGAAGACTTTAGAAAAGTAATCGAACAAAGTTTTAGCGGAATAAAAAAAGTATTTCCTGATTTTAAATTTTTAACAGACCCTGTCAAAACCCAAATTAGCGCAATAGATTGCGTAAAAGCTGTCTGTGCTTATACACTAAAAGCAAAAAATGGCGAAGAGAAAGTTACAATTACAGTTTATGCCGTTCCAATAAAGAATCAATTCTTCCAAATTACTTTTATGGATTCAGAAAAAGAAGACAATACCAAGTTATATAATGAATTGGTGAAAACTATTGAAATATACTAAGTTGGGCTTAGTAGGCGTCTTGCGGGTACAAAACGTCTAGTTTTAGAAAATGATCTGCGGAAAAGACTATAAACTTTAAATAAAAAAAAGGTGGGCTTACAAGTGTCTTGCGGGTACAAAACGTCTAGTTTTAGAAAATGATCTGCGGAAAAGACTATAAACTTTAAATAAAAAAAAGGTGGGCTTACAGGTGTCTTGCGGGTACAAAACGTCTAGTTTTAGAAAATGATCTGCGGAAAAGACTATAAACTTTAAACAAAAAAAAGGTGGGCTTACAGATGTTGCGGGTACAAAACTTCTGGTTTTAGAAAATGATGTTCGGAAAAAGACTTTCGACTTTTGACTTTCGACTAAAAAATGCGTGAGGACTTTAGGCGGAGCTCTTGTGCTGCCTTTTGGCGGCGCAAAGCGGGAGACGGAGGCCGACCCGCCTCGCCTTAGGCAGGCGGGGCACGCCCAAAATAAACCCAGATTATGCATTAGACTTTGTAATGAAGGGGAAAAGGACAAAAAAGCTGGGAGTGCACGGACTTTTTTTACCGCAGGTGTAGCATCGCTACATTGAGGATAAAAAAAGGAGTACATTACCAGATTTGCAGTCATTTTTCCATGTAATAAATTTCTAATGCGTAATCTGGGTTAAAAAAACCAATGTGTTTACAGTCAAATAAAACCCTATCTTTGTAGTCCAAATAACCTAGTATGCGAGGTCCGCTTTTTTATTCGAAGATTTTACTTTTTGGAGAATACGGCATCATTAAAGACTCTAGAGGGTTGTCCATTCCGTACAATTCGTACAATGGAGCCCTGAAAACCACCCAAATTGATACGCCGGAGGCACAAGAATCAAACCGCAGTTTGCGCCGATTTGCCGATTATTTGGCCCAGTTGCCAACTGATCAGGTGCACTTTGACATGGCCACTTTGTTAAAAGATTTGGACCGTGGCATGTACTTTGACTCCAGCATACCACAGGGTTATGGTGTGGGAAGCAGTGGCGCATTAGTGGCGGCCATTTACGACCAATATGCCCAGAATAAAATTACGGTGCTCGAGAACCTAACCCGCGAAAAGTTATTGACCCTTAAGGGCATTTTTTCTGTAATGGAATCGCATTTTCACGGCAAAAGTTCAGGATTAGATCCGCTCAATAGTTACCTCAGCATCCCCATTCTGATTCATTCGCGCGACCACATTGAAACCACAGGTATTCCTTCGCAAGTCTTAACTGGCAAGGGTGCCGTATTTTTGTTGGATTCAGGTATTATCGGCGAAACAGCCCCGATGGTGTCCATTTTTATGGAAAACCTGAAAGACCAAGGGTTCCGACGCATGCTGAAAAATCAGTTTGTGAAATATACCGACGCTTGTGTCGACAATTTTATACATGGCGATGTGAAGTCGCTTTTTAGCAATACCAAAAAATTATCAAAGGTGGTGCTGAACAACTTCAAACCCATGATTCCAGAGGCTTTTCACAGCGTTTGGCAACAGGGATTAGAAACCAACGACTACTATCTTAAATTGTGTGGTTCTGGTGGCGGCGGTTACATTTTGGGCTTTACCCAAGACTATGAGAAAGCCAAAGCTGCGCTGAAAGACTACAAACTCGAGGTCGTTTACCAGTTTTAATTTTTATATCGGATGTTTCCCCGTCGTCAGCGATTGGTATTTCTCAAATTGCTGAGTTTGTTTTCGGTGGTTCGTGGCTATAACATTCCGATTGTGATGTTGGCCCAGTACCTTTCGGCCATCTTTATTTTAGCACCCGCACACACCCGCGCTTTAAGTGTGATCCTAGATCCGTCGATGTTTTTATTGGTCTTGGCTTCCAGTTTGGCCATTGCTTCTGGTTACATCATCAATAATTTTTACGACCTCAAAAAGGATTATATCAACAGGCCCTATAAGTTTAATTTGGACCGTTGGGTGAGTCAAAAAACCAAGTTCTACATCTATTTTTCCATTAACGGCGTGGTTTTATTACTCGCTTGGATTGTTTCGTACCGAGCCGCTTTGTTTTTTAGTGGGTATATGTTTTTGCTTTGGTTTTATTCGCACAAATTAAAAAAGTACCCCATTGTGGGTAATTTGATTGCGGTTTTTTTGGCCATTCTGCCGTTTTTTGCCTTGCTCTTGTATTATAAAAACCTCGAGTGGAAAATTATTGGTCATGCGGTGTTTTTGTATTTGCTGTTGCTGATCCGTGAAATGATAAAAGACTTGGAAAACCTCCAAGGCGATTTGGCGGCCAATTACCAAACATTACCCGTTCGTTTTGGTGAAATTTGGTCAAAACGCCTGATCACAGTGATCACTTTGTTGACCCTTTTGCCCATTTACTTTCTGGTAGAATATTGCGACGTGGGCCTCATGGAACTGTATTTATATGGCAGCATCATGGTGCTGCTGCTGGTACTTTGGGGACTATGGGAGGCCAAAAGCCGAAGGAACTACAACATGATGCACAACATGCTTAAATTTCTATTGCTGGCAGGCGTTTGCTGCATTCCGCTCATTAACCCTAAGGTATTGGTTCACGGCAAAAAAGTGATTGAAAATTACGAGAAAAAAGCGCTTAGTTCAGTGCAAATGGGGCACTCAATTTAAAAGAAGGTACTATTACCTGAAAATTGCGTGTGGTCGTAAAATTGATCATAGTAAAATAGCCCGACATCGCTCCCAAAGGGGCTGTTAACAAACAACCAGAAGTATAGGTGTGTTTTTCACCAGGTTTTAAAACGGGTTTTTCCCCCACTACACCTTCACCATCCACAATTTCCATCGGATTCAAGGCATCTTTAATTTCCCAGTGTCTGGACATCAGCTGCACGGAGTCTTTGCTGTGGTTTTCAATGGTAATTTGGTAACTAAAAGCAAATTGGATCTTGTAGTTTTTGAAGTAAGTGCCTTCAAACCCTGTCAAGACTGAAATTTTAATGCCGTGTGTGATTTGCGTTACCATGTTTTTTGATTGTGAAATGATTTAAACTTTAATTAGCAAAAAAGGTTAAACAGATTCTTTGTCAAAAATAAGGAAATTTTAATTTTAATGGACATAATTGGCCATAAAATAACAATTGACTAATTAATGATGTCCACTGAGCTGGCCGTTCCGCTCCCGATAATGCGGTCAAATCGCTGGCCATTTTCGCGGTAATAGACCAAAACAAAATAATTATTTTCTGTTTGAAAGAAGTTGCCGTCCAAGGCATTTTCATAGTCTATTTTCCCTTTTTTGTCGGCCAATACATATTGATAATTGGTGAAGCCTTGCTTGAGCATGATGGCTTTTTCAAAGCGCTTGGTTTGTTCGTTGTAATCCATTTTGTTGTCGGGAGTAAGGGCATAATTGTTAAACATCCCGTTGATGTACACATCTTTTCCGTCGGTAAAACCAGAGGAATCCAGATTGAAAAACACCCATGAATAATCGGCTTCTAGTTCTGGATTGGTACTATTAATATTGGTTACTTTATAATTGCCATTAATGTCTGGAAAAAAGGTGTAAGGGCTGTTCCCTCTGGGTTTGTTGGGCAGTAAATGCACATTGTACACACCGCCGTTCGTATCCATATAAGCCACATTATTAGTCGCCGCTCGGATGTTTTTATTTTCAAAATTTAAAAATTCATTGCCTGCCCAAAATTGGGTTTCCGTGTCATATTTATAAATTAAATCGTTGCCCACCGTGTACATCGGTTTAATATTCTTTATGGCCGTAGGCAATTGCCCATTTTGCATAATGAGAATCTTGATGTTGCTCAATGGGTTTTGCAAAGCGAATTCGCCAGGTAAAATAGAAAAGTCGAGGTTGTGTTTCAGGTTGATGTCTTTTACTTGACGCGCTCTTTTTACTTGAATGGGCACGTTTACACGGTCTTCATACACCATGAATTTACGCGAAAAAACGGGTTCGTGTTCGTCATTCAATATTTTTAAAATATAATTTCCACTCAATTTTAAACCCGTAGTAAACCGATTGGGAATGGCCAATTTATAATGTGAAAACAATTGCAGCGTGGTGTATGAATTGGCATAATCTTGAATCCGCTGGTCGTCCATGCCAGCCAAATACTCAGACTTGGCCACATTTGATGGGCGCCAATTGTAATCGCAGTGCGTAATGGTATAATAGTAATTGGCTTCGTTGCCAAACAAATCGTCAAATTGAAATTCAAACACATCGCCCCACTTAAAAACAGGCACTACATTTTGGCTGTTTTGAACAAATGAAACGGTTTTAATATTAAATGGTGGTGCTAGCTCGTTTTCCACATCTTGCGCCATAATTGGACAAACAAAAAACAAAAGAGCTGTGAAAACCACAAATTTGAAGATAGTCATTTGATTGTAATTTTACCAAAGATAAAAAAACAGACTGCTTGGTGGGTAGGTTTTTAAAACAAATTGCGCAAGTCACTTCATAGACGAAGTGACTTGCGCAATAAAATTAGAAATTACTTCTTATCAGCTGGCTTCGCCCCATTAGCCAAACTCCAATTTTTGAAGTAGGTTAAATCTTGTACTTCTTGCGTGTCGCGGTCAAAGGCAATCTCGACCTCATCGCCTGGTTGGGTTAGTGGAATACTGGCCGACAATTGCGAAGTAGTCACAAACAGCAAGGGCTGACCAGCCAATCGCATATAATAATAACTGGTTCCGTTGCGCACGTCAGTAGAAATGCGGGTCACTTGGGTGTGCACGGTTTGGCGTTTGGCTTGTGCATCGGGGCTAATGGTCCCCGATCCTGTGTTATACACGCTTTTGTAGGCGCTCAAGGTTTCGCGTAAGCTGTTGCCCACGCCAACAATAGTATAATCGTGAAGTGCCACCATCGCATACATTTTAACCAATCCGCCATCGTCTTTCAAGGTCAATACATAAGTGGGCACGCCATTGATGGTGTACGGAATCGGCAACGAAGCTTTGTATCCTTTTTCTTGTACTTTTCCTTCGGCCGAACTTTGCGCAGCCGCTTCAGTGGCGCCGCTTTGGCGGTAAAAAGTGGTTTCTTTGGTTCGGGTATCAATCAGCACAAAACCAACTGCCGATTCGTCTTTGCCCACTGAGGTGACTCCTGTGTACCAATAAGCGCGGCTGTTGGGGCCATACACCAAGGTTAAATCTTCGGTGATGGTCAGTTTGTCGGCGTTGGAGAAATTCCAATACCCATGAATGTACTCACCCCAGTCATTAAGCTGCGATTCAATGAAGCTAATTGGCTGAGCGCGGTCAATCCAAGCAGGCATGTTTTCCAATGAATAAGATTGGATATTACCGCTTTGTGCATCAACCACCAAGACACCATTGGCATCTTCGCCAAAAAAGCCTACTTTTTTATCGAAGCAAGTAATGACCCAAAACGGTTTGCCTTGGTCATCCACCTCAAAACTAAAATCTTCTAAGCCAATGCCCGCATAGCCGTTCATGTACACATGTCGGTGAATGTCATCGCCAAAGAATGCGGATGGTTGAAAACGCAAGCGTACGGCTTGTTTGTTGGCCGTTTGAACCAAACGCACATCGCGTTCGTTGGTAGCAGAAACCATTACATAACCAGGGGTTCCTTCTTGGTTATTAATCCATTTGAAAAACCCAGAATGCAATAGTGGGGCAACCCAATACAGTTTATTGTTCACCTTCTGAATGCAGAATTCACCCAATTCAACTTGACTTCCTAAAGCAGGTTGCGTACCTAGAATTTTTTCACCCAACAAATGCGCCAAGTCTTCGTCCACCACCCGCACTTCATCTACTGAAATAGGGGCAATTTGCTGGTTCATGGAGTTCCCTTCCTTGACTTTGCCAATCAGGTTTCTATAATCTTGGTTGTAAAAAAGCGCCCAACTGCTGAGTATGGGAAATACGGTGATGTAGGCCAATAAAAAAACCAGGACTATGAGCAGCGGCTTTCTAAAAGAGGTGGGCAAAGGCGCCGCCTTTTTTTGTTTTGGGTCTGTTAAGGTTAAAAGGAACAACAGCACCGCAGGAATCAATAACAAGAAGGCGATGTCAAAAAACCAAATATTCCAAACGGGTAAAAATAAATAAACAGCAAGGATTAAAATAAATAATCCAAATCCGAATAGTAGTGCTTTTTTCATAGGTTAACAGTTGTGTTGTTAGTTAAGATTCATTGAAATCGATCATGAATATCCATTGCAAAACGCATTCAAACCCAGATTATGCATTAGACTTTGTAATGAAACCAACACTTACAAAAAGTTTGCATTTGCAAACTCAAATTAAAAAAGTTGGTTCTTAATGACCATTAAAAAACAAATATTAACGGCATTAAAATGGGAAAAAGACAAAAAAGCTGGGAGTGCACGGACTTTTTTTACCGCAGATGTAGCAGCGCTACATTGAGGATAAAAAAAGGAGTACATTACCAGATTTGCAGTCATTTTTCCATGTAATAAATTTCTAATGCGTAATCTGGGTTAAATAGTAAATGGTTAACAAATTTGATTTCACAATCATTAAAATCCCCTATTTGACGGTTTTTATGCCGTCGTGTTACAATTGTCGGGGTTTATAATAACACCCATTTGCAAGGAATAAATTGAAAAACAAGACCTCCCCTATTAATCCAGGAAAAAACGGCCTGCACAACCTGAAAAAAACACGACAAGACTATTGTCGGCAATAAAGCCAAATGCCTTTTATCTGCCTTTTACAAGCTAACAAATATCATAGTTTGCCTTGCAGGCATATAGTAAGTTTGGCAAAAATAAAAACGATGTATTGGCAAAAAAGAACCCCTGACGAACGCATGGCGCGCATTCAACAAGCGTTAACTGAAAATGTGAATTTTTCCACCGATGCCTCATTAGGTTATCCCGCCTCTCGCTTGGACAGCCGCGTTTTTTATGAAGAGGCCCCCTTTTTGCGCGATGCCCCTGTGTTGCAAACGTATGTTGCCAATCCGAATCATATTGGTTGCCATACAATGGGCACTTCCGAAAAAGCTTTTGGCGGCACCCAAGCCCTGGAACGCGAAGTATTAGATATTGTTGGGGTCGATATATTCAAGGCCATTCCCGATAGCCTCGATGGATACATTTCGCCTGGTGGCACCGAAGCCAACATACAGGCGCTTTGGATGTACCGCAATTATTTTATGCACGAACACCACGCATTGCCCCATCAAATAGCCATTATGGCATCTGAAGACACCCATTATTCCATTGCGAAAGGTGCCAATCTGTTGCAACTGGAGTGGATTTGCACTCCTGTCGAAAGGGATCACCGCACTTTAATTCCCGAACAAATTGCCCAGCTGATTGCAGATGCCATGCAGCGGGGAATTAAATACTTGATCGTGGTGGGCAATATGGGAACCACCATGTTCGGCTCTGTTGACGATGTGGCTGTTTACACCTCCTTATTGGATCACTACAAAATGCATTATAAAATGCACATTGACGGCGCGTACGGCGGCTTTGTGCATCCCTTTAGTCAAGCAGACCATTCGCTGACCTTTTTGAATCCCGCCATTAGCTCTGTAACCATCGATGCCCACAAAATGCTGCAAGCGCCTTATGGAACGGGCATTTTCCTGTGCCGAAAAAACCTCATCCACCACGTCATGACGCAAGAAGCGGCCTATGTCGAAGGCATGGACGTTACCCTTTGCGGCAGTCGGTCGGGTGCCAACGCGGTCGCCGTCTGGATGATATTGGCTACCTATGGGCCACATGGATGGTACGAAAAAATCAGCATTTTGCAAATGCGCACCCAGTTTCTCTGCCGTGAATTGGCACTAGTGGGCGTTCGGTTTTTCCGCAACCCTTCCATGAATATCGTAACCATCGATGCCTCGTTTATTTCCACTGAATTGGCCGAAAAATATACGCTCGTTCCGCAAACCCACACCCCTGACAACCGCTGGTATAAAATTGTGGTCATGGATCACGTTGAAATTGAGCATTTGCATACCTTTATCCAAGATTTGAAGGCAGCATTATATGCAGAAAAAGGACTATCGGCAGCAATTTATTCAAGCACGTGAACAACTCAGCGACGAGCAAACAGCCGCATTGAACCAGCACTTATTGCACCATTTTCAAGCATTCAATTGGGAAGCACAGATACACTTTCACGTTTTTTTGTCCATTGCGCAAAAAAAAGAAGTAGCCACGCAGCCCATCATTGACTGGCTTTGGCAGCAGCAAAAAAAGGTCTATACCTCCATCACAAACTGGGAAACAAACACCTTAGAAACCGTGCTGTTTGAGCCACATACCCACGTAAAACTTGGCGCGTTTGGCATCCCTGAACCCGTGCATGCAACCAAGGCTCCTGCCGCAAACATGGACGTAGTGTTGGTCCCGTTGCTCGCCTTTGATGAACGAGGCCACCGCGTTGGCTACGGCAAAGGCATCTACGACCGCTTTTTAAAGCAATGCCGCCCCGACGTCTTAAAAGTCGGCCTTTCGCTATTTGACCATGTAAAACAAATCGCTGACGTATCCGCGTTTGACGTGCCCTTGGACCTTGTTTTTACGCCTGATCGAGTCTATTCCTTTTAGAAAGGAAATTATTCCTGACGAATAACGTCTCGCTTTTTTGGGCGTGTCCCGTCCGCCAAAGGCGGGCCGGGCCGGCCTCCGTCTCCCGCTTTGCGCTGCCCTGCGGGAGCGCAAGAGCTCCGCCTAAAGTCCTCACGCGGAATTTTGTTTCAGGTTTCAAGTTTCAGGTTTCAAGTTTTGTTGAGGCGAGCTAAAGCTCGCGTACCTGACTGCCACTGGCAGTCCTCCTCTATATCTCATATGCTCCGTTCGCCCCTTTGGGTCTCGGGTCAGGTTTAAAGTTCAAAGTTAATTTCCGAACACGCCAACCTAAAACTTGACGCGCAGTTCCCGCAAGGCTGTTGTTTTGCTTAATTTGAGAGGAAAGAGGAAAGACGCTGTCTTGCGTGGCTTCGCAGAACAGTAGACATTGATTGAACATTTTTGAATCCTATTCATAAGACGTTTTGCTTTCTGCTTGATGCATTCCTACTGATTCACGATTTTGTTCATTTTCTTTGCTGGCCCAAAGAAAACGAACCAAAAGAAAGGGCCTTTTTGGCCCGCATAAAAGGTCATTTTTGCCTTCGGCAAAACCAGTTTTTCAAGCCGAAAATCCCTCCAAGGCTTCAGGATTTTTGCCGGCTTGAAAAACCTATGACTACATATGCGGGCCGGCACCTGTTAAGCTTCGCAGAACAGTAAACATTGATTGAAAACCTTATTTTGTCATTTCGACGAAGGAGGAGTTTCCGGCTGCATCATCGTCATGCTGGCAATAGCCTTTTTATTGCGGCGATTTATCGTTTGGTACTAGCGTTAAATATTTTTTTCGGCCAAGGGTTAAATAATAGGCCAACGTCAGAAACATAAGGTAAACTAATAATATTAGGTAGGGTCTGCTGAAAAACTTTAATCTCTTTGTCACAAAGGATTTTGGGCTATATTTGTGATATTAAGTGCAAGGAAATATGAGTAAACGTTTAAAAAATCGTGCACCTGCTCCAAAATATTGCAGCG
>NKJD01000043.1 GCA_002256385.1 Flavobacterium sp. BFFFF2 | reverse complement strand
GTTCAATTAAATTTGGAATCGATGTATTAGCCAGCTGTTTGAATAAATTATTTTCACTGTCAATAGACATGTATTCAGCTGTTAAACTCAAAGCAACTACTTCAATATCAGTCATTTTTGCTTTTCTGCCGACTCTAAATGTGTCATTAAAATCAATATCTAAAGAACGTATAACCTCTAAAACGCTAAAATAATTTTTCACTATATTTGACATGGATATTGGTTTGTTTTGCGACTTCAAGATACTGAATTTCAGTATCTTGACCAATATCTGGCCGTTATTTTTTACTTAAAAACAATTTCACCCAACGGGTTATTTATTGTATTTTTATAACCACCGCAAGTAAAATATTAACACCCCGTAATATTACATAAATTATTTTAACTATTTTAGTTCAAGTTGGGGTAAGTTATGGCAAGTTGTATTGTTTTAATTTTCATTGGTTTAAAATGTGAATAAATGTGAAATGAGATATATATCACTCTAAAACACGCCTTCGGGGCTGTTATGCCAATTAATTTATCAGCATAATAACAAGGAGGGTTTCTAGCTGATAATGGTCTTTTTTCAGGAGGTTTTTTACGCATTGCTAGTTGCCTTAATACATGCCATTCGTGCATTCAGATCATAATCCGAAGGTTAAAATGAGTTTACACAATCTAATGTTTATTCCCTTTTTAACTTCTATCGATTTATTAAATATATAACGTCACCTGCATCTGCTGATACCTAGATAGGCCGCTTTACCTCGAATAGAAAAGTCTTATACTATCGATCTTTCAGAAAAATATTTGGACTCAAAATCGACAGATTAAGGCCTTCTGAAAGTACATTCTACTCCTGTAAATAGATAAAAAAGCAATCCTTTTTAGTTTGCCTATCACCTAACTTCTTGAATTATAAAACGTTATAAAAATATAATAACCATTTAATAAAAAGGAAGATAAAATCGAAAAATCCATTTGTTTTTTTTTGCCGATCTGTCGCTTCTCCCAAAGTTTTTTATGTAGCCCTTTTAAAACAGGGCAATTTGAGTTTGGGACTAAAAAGTACTGATAATCAAGTTTTTGAGCCTATAAATCGGGACTATCCGAATTTTCGGCGGGACTAATATGTATTGAATATCAGGTGTTTCAGTATCATTTTCGGGAATACGCAAAAAATTCAAGATTCAAGGTGCTCCATTTTGAAATGTAATACAAGCACCTTTGGGTTTTGGAAACCAAAGCTGAAATTCAATAAGGCGAAATAGAAAATAAGCAATTTTAGAAGAAAGAACGCTTGCCTAAAAGTATAGTTTATCAACAAACAAAAAAATGAGTTTGCATGCAAATTGTATGCAAATCTAAAACTAAAAAGCCTCTACATCTCTGTAAAGGCTTTCTAATCAAGCTCCCCCTCTTGGGCTCGAACCAAGGACCCTCTGATTAACAGTCAGATGCTCTAACCAACTGAGCTAAGGAGGAATAACCTTAAAGGTTAATATGTTCAGTAAAAAACTTCTTTATTATAGACCCCTTGCGGGGCTCGAAAAACAAGAAAGGTGTTACCCTTTTTTGCGGTTGCAAATATACACCTCCTTTTTGTTTTTGCAAATAAATAATTTGAAAATCTAAAAAAAATATTCACCTCCTTATTCTTTGATTTGAAGGTCAGTTCATTATGTTTAAAAATTTGATTAAATAATTTTATGGACATTCATAAATTGCCCCAATCTACGTGGTACTTTCTGTAATTGACGAACAACTTGAGCGCAGATCCTATTATCTTTGTGAAAAATTGCATTCATGTCAAACGAGATAGTTGGATTTTCAAAATTAAGTAAAACCGAAAAAATAGCTTGGTTGCAACAACAAGCGCCGGTGGGCAGTTTTGAGGCCCATACCTTTGAACAATATTTTTTGGCAAACCCCGAATTGCAGCAATTGCACGATGAGTTTAGCGAAAACACCTTGTCAAATTTCGTGCTTCCGTTTAGTGTGGCGCCTAATTTTTTAATCAATGACCGCTATTATGCGGTGCCCATGGCCATTGAAGAAAGTTCGGTGGTGGCTGCTGCTGCCAAATCGGCCAAGTATTGGGCCAGCCGAGGTGGGTTTAAAACCACCGTTTTAGGCACCGAAAAAATCGGCCAAGTTCATTTTATGTTCAAGGGCGATGCCACGGCACTTCAATTATTTTTTGACCACATCAAAGCCGAATTAATAGCTGGATTGCAGCCTTTAACGCAGAATATGCAAAAAAGAGGGGGCGGCATTCGCGACATTGAAATGCGCAATAAAACCCGTGAATTGGCCCATTATTATCAGTTGCATGTGACGTTTGAAACAGTTGATAGCATGGGAGCTAATTTCATCAATACGTGTTTAGAACAATTGGCCCGCGACTGGGATGCCCATGCCAGAAGCCAAGAGGGGTTGGTGGCGAATGAAGCCGATTTGGAAATTGTGATGAGTATTTTGTCCAATTATGTGCCCAATTGCGTCGTGCGCGCGGCTGTTTCATGCCCCATCGCTGCTTTGGCCGATAAAAAAATAACAAACCCACAGCATTTTGCCGAAAAAATGGTGCAGGCCTTGGCCATAGCCACCGTAGAACCTTTTAGAGCGGTGACCCACAACAAAGGCATCATGAATGGCATTGATGCGGTGGTGGTGGCCACAGGCAACGATTTTCGGGCGGTTGAAGCGGGCGTACATGCGTATGCCTCCCGAAGTGGGCAATACCGCAGCTTATCAACCGCTTGGATTGAAGGCGATCATTTCCACTTTGAATTGGATGTGCCGCTGGCCTTAGGCACCGTTGGTGGCTTAACGGCCCTGCATCCGTTGGTGAAATCTGCTTTGGTCATTTTAGGCAATCCGTCGGCAGCGGAATTGATGCAAATTGCCGCGGCTGTTGGATTGGCGCAAAATTTTGCCGCTGTACGTTCACTCACCACCACAGGCATCCAAGAAGGTCACATGAAAATGCACCTCAACAACATCCTGAACCAACATGGGGCCACGGCCGATGAACGGATTCAAGTGTACGCATATTTTAAAGATACCACCATTTCGCATTCGGGGGTTGTGGCTTATTTACAACAACTTCGCAGCCTGTAGCCGATGAATCAATCCACATTTTACAGCAACGGCAAATTATTGCTTACTGGCGAATATTTGGTGTTAGACGGTGCACAAGCGCTGGCCATTCCCACCCGTTTTGGACAAAGTTTACAGGTAACCCCAAACAACTCCAATGATGCGCTATTGTGGCGTTCTTTGGCCGAAGACGGCAGTTGTTGGTTTGAAACGGCGCTGACAATGGATCAAATTCGCAAGGGGCAGCCTGCCGACGAATCGGATTCGGTGGTTGCGACGCTTATCAATTTACTTCACCAAGCATATCAATTAAGGCCAGCATGTCTTGATGAATTAGCTGGCAGCGTGGTGGAAACCCAATTGAGTTTCCCAAGAGAATGGGGACTGGGCACCTCATCTACCTTGGTGAATAATTTGGGGCAATGGCTGCAAGTCAATCCTTATCAGTTGCTGAAAGGCACTTTTGGTGGCAGCGGTTATGACATCGCCTGTGCGCAAACCAATTCAGCTTTATTGTATCAACTACAAAATGATGATCGGACGATTACTCCCGTACATTTTGACCCTATAGGTAAAGCGCAACTATATTTTGTGTATTTGAACCGAAAACAAAACAGCAAATCATCCATTGCCTCGTATTGGAGCCGCCGGCCTTTGGCCCATGAATGGATTCCAAAAATTGACCATATTACACAAAATGTATTGCAAAATAATGATGCACAGTCCATGGCCGAAGCTTTTCGGCAGCACGAAATTTGGATGAGCAGCTTGCTGGAATTGCCCACCGCCCAAGAATTGCATTTCCCAGATTTTGAGGGAATTATTAAAAGTTTAGGCGCATGGGGTGGCGATTTTGTCTTGGCCATTTCCCATGAAAATCCAACCGCTTACTTTGCCAAAAAAGGCTTTTCCACTGTGATTCCTTATGCGGAGATGGCACTGTAGGTTCTTTACCTGGCAGGTAGCTGGTTTTTCTTTATACTGGCTATCAGGCATAAGTCGAAAGTCGAAAGTCTTATAAGGCAATAGCCACTAGGCAATAGTTTTGTTTGTTTAAAGTTCAAGGTTTAAAGTTTAAAGTTTTTTTCAATCAGTAAACTTTGCAACTTTTAACTTTCAACTTCATAAACTCAATAGTTTTATTGAAGCGAGCTAAAGCTCGCGTACCTGAAGCCCACTGGGCTTCCTCCTCTATATCTCATATGCTCCGTTCGTGCCTTCGGCCCTCGGGTCAATCTTTCAATTTTTAAATTTTTAAATCTTCAATTTCAAATTTCAAATCCTTCAATTTTTAAATCTTTCAATCTTTCAATCCCCATATCATGTAAATCATTCTACTTATTATGTAAACAATAAAAACATGATAAAGCGAACCTTTGTTGGGTACTGAAACTACTTTCAGCACTAAAAAAAAACAACATGAAAACCAATCAAGAATTACAAAAAGACGTACAGAATGCCATCCAATGGGAACCTTTGTTGCATGCCGCCGAAATTGGGGTTACTGCCATCGACGGGGTCGTTTCACTGACCGGAACGGTGAATAGTTATGCCAAAAAAATGGAAGCTGAAAACGCCGCCAAAAAAGTCATTGGCGTGAAGGCTTTGGTGGAAAAAATCGAGGTGAAGTTTCCGAGCTCGTGGTCCAAATCAGATGCCGATGTGGCCAGAGAAGTGCTCACTGCCTTGCAATCGAATTATTCGGTGCCCAAAGACAAGGTTACTATAAAAGTGGAAGACGGCTGGGTAACCCTTGAAGGTGAATTGCCTTGGAATTTCCAGAAAGAGGCAGCCAAAAATGCCATCAATTATTTGAGCGGTGTTAAAGGCGTGAACAACCTCATCAAAATTAAATCGGACACCCACGACACCATTGAACAAAAAGAAGTGGAATTGGCCATTGGCCGCAGTTGGTCACTAGACGACAGCGACATCAGTGTAGCCGTGGCGGGTACCACCGTTACGTTGACAGGCACGGTTAACTCGTGGTACCAAAAAGAAGAAGCCGGCCGAATTGCTTGGAACACACCTGGCATTTGGCACGTGAAAAACGAATTGGCCGTCGATTATTACTATGCGTTGGTTGACTAATGTTTGGTCAGCATAAACATAATACGCTTCTCCCCTATTCTATGAGCACCCATTCATTATCCATTTTTAATGGATGGTTCTTACTTATTTTATCGATGATCCCAGCCTTTTCATTTGCTCAATCCCCTCAAACTGTTCCTTATGTCGATTTGGAAAAATATGCGGGCAAATGGTTCGAAATTGCCTCCTTCCCGAAGTGGTTTCAACGAAATTGCACGGAAACCACCGCGCAATATACCCTGACGGCAAAAGGCTGCGTCATCGTTGAAAACAGGTGCATTTGCGATACGTTGACCCGCAAAGAATCGTACATTAAAGGCAAAGCCTGGGTGGTCAAAGAAAGCGGCAATGCCAAGCTAAAGGTGCAGTTTTTTTGGCCCTTCACGGGCAAATATTGGATCATTGCCTTGGCCGACGATTACAGCTACGCGGTAGTCGGACATCCGAACAAAAAAAGTTTGTGGATTTTATCCAGAACCCCAAAAATGGACGAAGCGCTATACCAGCAAATCCTAGTTAAAATCAAAGAGCAAGGGTTTGAGGTGGAGAAGTTGAAACGGACGAAGCAATCTCCGTAGTTGAAAGTTAAAAGTTGGAAAGTGTGAATGTTTCAAGTTTCAAGTTTGAAGTTTGAAGTTTATTCAGGTAAGAATTTGGCATTTTCAATGTGTCTTTGACTGTGCGAAGCCTTGCGAGACAGGATTTAAAATCATTCAAATTTCATAATTTATCAATCAAAATTTTCTTTTTGGGCCAGCAAAGAAAATGAAGAATGGTCAATGAATAGAAATACGCCAGATAATAACCAAGAAGTCTTGTGAAATGGGTTTTAATTTTTCAATCAATGGTAGGTCGTCTGCGAAGCTATACAAATGCCGGCCCGCATATTTTGAAGTGCTTTAAACTTTTTTCAATTGGCTGCAAAATGGTCTTTTCGCCCCATATTTCAGCTTTTTATTACTCCGTAGCGCTGCTATGCTGTGCAAAAAAGCTAAAATCTGGAACAAAAATCCTCATTTTTCGCTGCAATCAAAAAAGTTTAAACCACTTCATGTCATAGGTTTCGCTAGCCGCATAAAATCCTGAAGCCTATGATATATAGAGGAGGACTTCCAGTGGAAGTCCGGAACTAAACTTGTTATAAATTTAATTGTTGAAATTATAGAAAGTAGTTTTTAGAAAAGGGATTTTCGGCTAAGCGAAATCACAACAAAATAACAGTTTGCGCAGCAAACACAAATAAAGAAAAGGTGATTCAAGCTGACCAATAAAAAAGAATAAACAAGCGCAGCTTAAACTGGTTTTGCCGAAGGCAAAAATGACCTTTTATGCGGGCCAAAAAGGCCTTTTCTTTTGGTTCGTTTTCTTTGGGCCAGCAAAGAAAATGAAGAATGGTCAATGAATAGAAATACGCCAGATAATAACCAAGAGGTCTTGTGAAATGGGTTTTAATTTTTCAATCAATGGTAGGTCGTCTGCGAAGCTATACAAATGCCGGCCCGCATATGTAGTCATAGGTTTCGCTAGCCGCATAAAATCCTGAAGCCTTGGAGGGATTTTCGGCCATGCGAAACTGGTTTTGCCGAAGGCAAAAATGACCTTTTATGCGGGCCAAAAAGGCCTTTTCTTTTGGTTCGTTTTCTTTGGGCCAGCAAAGAAAATGAACAAAATCGTCAATCAATAGAAAAACGTCAGGCAGAAAACAGAAAATCTTTTGAAAAGCAATATAAAAACAATGAACAAATTGTTCTAGCAACAACCAACAAAAACAAGTTTTGCGACCGTGATTGCGGCCGACCACAAGGGTCGCCCCTACAGGTTCGTTTTCTTTGGGCCAGCAAAGAAAATGAACAAAAACGTGAAACAACAGCAAGAGGTCATTTAGAAACCAAAACATCTTATGAAAAGCAATATAAAAACGATGAACAAATTGTTCTAACAACAACCAACAAAAACGCTTTTTGCGACCCTGATTGCGGGCGACCACAAGGGTCGCCCCTACAGGTTCGTTTTCTTTGGGCTAGCAAAGAAAATGAACAAACGTCTGTCAAGCGTGATTCGTCATTTTCGAGCCTTACAAACATGCCAACTTTAAAACACTAAAAAAATGAAAATACTAATTGTCCTTACCTCCCAAAGCACCATGGGTGACGGAGGTGAAAAAACGGGTTTCTGGACCGAGGAGTTCACCACACCTTATTATATTATGGTTGATTCGGGTGCCGAAATCACCCTTGCTTCTCCCAAGGGCGGGCAGCCGCCTGTGGATCCGAAAAGCGAATTGGAGGATGCGCAAACGCACACCACCCATCGGTTTTACAAAGATGTGGAGGCTGTTGATCAGATGGCCCATACCGTTTTGCTGAGCAGTGTGGACCCCGCCGATTTTGATGCCGTGTTTTATCCTGGTGGGCATGGTCCGTTGTGGGATTTGGCCAATGACAAGGATTCCATTCACTTGATTGAAACATTTTACCAGCAGCATAAGCCGATTGCCTTTGTATGCCACGCCCCTGCCGCTTTGGTGCATGCCAAAAATGCAGCTGGCGAGCCTTTGGTAAAAGGAAAACACTTGACCAGCTTTTCAAACACCGAAGAAGAAGCGGTGCATTTGACAGACGTGGTGCCCTTTTTATTAGAAGATGAGCTCAAAAAGAACGGGGCTTTTTATTCCAAAGGAAACGATTGGGCTTCGTATGTCAAACACGACGGCTTGCTGATTACGGGGCAAAACCCGGCTTCTTCTGAGGCCGTGGCCAAATTGCTGATGCATGTGTTGACCGAAGAAAAAACAATTTAAACGATCATCAAATCAAAAAACACCATGGCATTTCAGACCATTAATCCGACCAATAATGAGGTGATCAAGTCTTTTGACGAGATGACCGACGCAGCCGTTGACTTGAAGTTAACGCAAGCCTCCACCGCCTACGACGAGTGGAAAAAAACAGATTACCAAACCCGCTCGCAGTTGTTGTATACGGTGGCTGGTTTGTTGCGGGCCAAACGCAAAGAATTGGCCCAAATGATCACCTTAGAAATGGGCAAGTTGTTGTCGCATGCCGAGGGTGAAATTAAACTCAGCGCCGAAATCTTCGATTATTATGCCAAAAATGCTGAGGGCTTCTTAGCCGATAAAATCTTGAATCCTGTGCATGGAAAAGCCCTCATCCGTTACAGCCCAGTTGGTGTGTTGCTGGGCATTCAACCATGGAACTTCCCTTTTTATCAGGTGGCACGGTTTGCGGCCCCCAACCTGATGATTGGCAATGTGGTGTTGGTCAAACACGCGTCAAATGTGCCACAGTGCGCCTTGGCCATTGAAGCCATTTTTACCGAAGCAGGCGCACAAGCCGGACTTTATACCAATTTGTTGCTGTCAAACACGCGTACCTCTGCTTTGGTGGGCGACAAACGGATTCGGGGCGTATCGCTGACGGGTAGTGAAACGGCGGGTGCCAGTGTGGCTGCCGAAGCGGGCAAACACATTAAACGCTCAGTATTGGAATTGGGCGGCAGTGATGCTTTTATTATTTTGGAAGATGCCGACATCGATCAGGCTGTTGAATGGGCGGTAGTCGGTCGCATCAATAACAATGGACAGTGTTGTGTGGCTTCTAAACGGTTTATTGCCATTGAATCTATCGCTAACGAATTCTTAGAAAAATTCAAGGTGAAATTGGAACAATTGGTCATTGGTGATCCGAAGGACGATGCCACGCAATTGGGGCCTCTTTGCACCGAAGCTGCAGCCGTCCGAATTGCCGATCAGGTCGATCGGGCTGTGAAAGCAGGTGCCAAAATATTAATTGGCGGCCATCGGGCAAAACGCGAAGGCGCCTTTATGGAACCCACCATTTTAACCCACATGGCACCAAACAACCCCGTGTTTTATGAAGAATTCTTTGGCCCAGTTGCCTTGTTCTTTGTGGTGAAAGACGAAG
Source organism: Flavobacterium sp. BFFFF2 (assembly GCA_002256385.1). Classification (GTDB taxonomy): domain Bacteria; phylum Bacteroidota; class Bacteroidia; order Flavobacteriales; family Flavobacteriaceae; genus Flavobacterium. The sequence continues at coordinate 18,281 of NKJD01000043.1, read as the reverse complement.
CGGAAGCCATCGCCTTGGCCAACGATTCGCCCTATGGCTTGGGCGGCTCGGTGTTTACACAAGACATTGAACGCGGCAAACGCATTGCCAACGAAATCGACACGGGCATGGTTTTTATTAATCACCCGACATGGACGCAAGCCGATTTGCCTTTTGGCGGCACCAAAGGCTCGGGCTACGGCCGTGAAATGGCTGAATTGGGCTTGGATGAATTTGTGAATAAAAAACTGATTCGGATTAGTGAATTGAGTGATCCTTTTTAATGAGAAATTTGTTTCAAGTTTCAGGTTTCAGGTTTCAGGTTTCAGGTTATGACTATTTAGTGACGGCCTGTGGGCTGTCATTTTTTTGCTGTAATGTTTGTGGTAATTAGAAGAAAGAAGAATAGTTATATTTTTAATTTCAATCAATGTTAACTGTTCTGCGAAGCTTAACAGGCGCCGGCCCGCATATGTAGTCATAGGTTTCGCTAGCCGCATAAAATCCTGAAGCCTTGGAGGGATTTTCGGCTAAGCGAAACTGGTTTTGCCGAAGGCAAAAATGACCTTTTATGCGGGCCAAAAAGGCCCTTTCTTTTGGTTCGTTTTCTTTGGGCCAGCAAAGAAAATGAACAATGTTGTTTCAATAGAAATAGGTCAGACCAAAACCAAAAAGTCTTACAAAAAGCAATATAAAAACAATGAACAAATTGTTCTAGCAACAACCGACAAAAACGCTTTTTTTGCGACCCTGATTGAGGGCGACCACAAGGGTCGCCCCTACAGGTTCGTTTTCTTTGGGCCAGCAAAGAAAATGAACAAACGTATTATAATATTGAATCGTCCTTTTGAACCTGAATTACTAAAGAATCAATTTTTTTCAAGCTTTTAATACCCTCCCGATGGAATCAAAACATTACTATGAAGTAAACCTGCAATGGAACTCGGCCACGCAAGGCACGCTGAGTTCGCCTGTGATCAAGAACACCATTGAGGTGGTTACGCCGCCTGAATTTCCGAAGGGGATTAAAGAGAAATGGACGCCTGAGCATTTGTTTGTGGCGGCAGTCAATTCGTGTTTGATGTCGACTTTTTTGTTGGTGGCCGACAACTCAAACTGTCATTTTAAGCAGTTTGATTGCAAAGCCACGGGCACCATTGAAAAAGTAGACGGGCAATTTTCAGTGACTGAAATCTTGCTCCAACCGCATATTATTATTCCACCTACCCAAACAGAAAGTAAGGTTTTGAAAGTCCTCGAAATGAGTGAAAAGGCTTGTGCCATTGCGCATTCCATTAAAACGAAGATTACAGTGGAGGCGATTGTTGAAGTAGGGATTTAACGTCGAAAGTTGACCCGAGACCCATCGGAACGAATGGGGCGAACGGAGCGAAGCTAAAGTTGAAAGTTGAAAGTTGAAAGTCCCGATAGTGCGGATTTACAATTCGTGCTGAAACGAAGTTGACTTGTTATCCTCTCCCCCAACCCCCTCTCCCAAGAAGGACTATTTTCCTACTAAAATTTCAATCTGTTAAGTAGCGGAATCGTAATGTTTCTTGGCTCTTGACTCTTTTCTCTTGCTTCTGAACTTGGGCCAGCACTTGCCCTGTTTCGCAGAACAATTAACATTGTTTTGACTATTTAAACCTCAAATTTCAAATCGTAAATCTCAAATCTTTCAATCTTTCAATCATTAAATCTTTAAATAAAAAAAAACAAAATGAAAACAACCATCGGAATTACCGACGCCCATCGGCAACATGTGGCAACAGAATTGGCAAAAATTGTGGCGGATGAAACCGTGCTCTACACCAAAACCAAGAATGCGCACTGGAATGTAGAAGGGGCGGATTTTTATGATAAGCACTTGTTTTTTGAGGCGCAGTTTACTCAGTTGGATGGCTTGATTGATCAGGTGGCTGAGCGGATTCGGACGTTGGGGCATTACGCGCCTGCCACGTTGAAGTCATTTTTAGAATTGACTCATTTGACCGAAGCAAGCAAGGGTAAAAACAACAGCCTCGATTTTATGAAAGAGTTGTTGGAAGACCACGAAAGCATCATTATTGTGCTACGCGGTTTGGTTAAGTCGTTCGTCGATGATTTTCTCGATGCAGGCAGCTCCGATTTTGTGACGGGCCTCATGGAAACCCACGAAAAGATGGCTTGGTTTTTACGTTCACACTTAAACAATTAATGCCATGAATTTTATAACAGCCTTGCAATGGCGCTACGCCACCAAACGGATGACAGGCGCACATGTGCCACACGACAAAATGGAATTGATTTTGGACGCCATTTCATTGGCGCCCACTTCCTTTGGTTTACAACCTTACTCCGTTTTGGTGATTGAAGACAAAGCCCTTTTGGCCAAAATAAAACCCATTGCCATGGGCCAACCGCAAATTACTGAAGCAGCCGCTTTGTTGGTGTTTGCCGCTTGGGACCAAGTGACCTTTGAACGGATTGATGCTTATTTTCAGTTGATGGCGCATACCCGTAAAGTGCCGATTGAAAGTTTGGAACCCATGCGGGCGCACATTGACGGCCAAATAAACCTCAGCAAAGCCGACCAACTTGTGTGGAACGCCAAGCAAACCTACATTGCCTTGGGCATAGCCATGGTGGCCGCCGCCGAACAACACATTGACAGCACCCCCATGGAAGGCTTTAATAATGCCCAATTAGACGAGTTACTTCAATTGCCCCAAAAAGGCCTGCGGAGCACGGTACTATTGGCCTTGGGCTACCGCGACGAAGCCAATGACTACTTGGTACACCTGAAAAAAGTACGCCGCAGCAAAGAAGATTTGTTTATTAGATTGTAAGCTTAACTGTTACACAGTATGTATTACAACGAATACGAATTTTGGGGCATGCACTTTTGGGAGTCGAAAGACCAAAGTCAAAAGTCGAAAGAAGATAATTTGGACCCGAGACCCATTGGAACAAATAGGGCATATGAGATATAGAGGAGGAAGCCCAGTGGGCTTCAGGTACACAAGCTTTAGCTTGTGCAAAAACCAAGATGGGACTTCCTTAAAAACCCCAGTGGGCTTCAGGTACGCGAGCTTTAGCTCGCTCATTGAAGAATCTCATTCATCTAAAGTCAAAAGTGACATGGGAATTGGGAATTGGGAAATGTGGGCAGTGTTTTATCTTGTTTACTTTTGCTCTTGCTTCTTTTACATCTTTCTTTTCTCTTTCTTCTTTTCTCTTTCCTCTGAATTTGGGCCAGCAAAGAAGAAGTTTCAAGTTTCAGGTTCCAAGTTTCAAGTTATGACTATTTAGTAATGGCTTGTGGGCTGTCATTTTTTTGCTGTAATGTTTAAGTTAATTAGCAGTAAGAAGAATAGATGTATTTTTATTTTCAATCAATATTTACTGTTCTGAGAAGCTTAACAGGTGCCGGCCCGCATTTATCGAAGTGCCCTATACTTTCTGGTATTAGTTGTAAAATGGACTATTGCCCCATCACAATTTATAATATTCTGATAAGTGCAGGAAAGTATAGGCCACTTCGTTGGCATAGGTTTTCAAGCCGGCAAAAATCCTGAATCCTTGGAGGGATTTTCGGCTTGAAAACTGGTTTTGCCAAAGGCAAAAATGACATTTATGCGGGCCAAAAAAGGCCCTTTCTTTTGGTTCGTTTTCTTTGGGCCAGCAAAGAAAATGAACAAAGGTCTATCAACAGAAAGTAGTCATTTTCAATCCTGAATTTCTTATGAAAAACAATATTAAAACAATGAACAAATTGTTCTAGCAACAGCGCACAAAAACGTTTTTTGCGACCCTGATTGCGGGCGACCACAAGGGTCGCCCAAACAGGTTCGTTTTCTTTGGACCAGCAAAGAAAATGAACAAACTTGTTTCAACAGAAATAGGTCAGACCAAAAGCAAAAGGTGTTATGAAAAGCTACTAAAAATCGCTATTTATCACCCCCACACCGACTCCCTCACGATCTCGCTCCACGAGTGGGTGGCAACAAAAACAACAATTCGACCAATATGGTAGAGCCCCAAAACGATGGCCAATGCAACGGCTACTTTGTGGTTGTACACGTAGCGTCTGAAGTAGGTTTTTTGGGTAAATTGTTCCAGCAATAAAACCACCATAGCGCCAAGGCTACCAATAAAGGCCAAGGGGCCAAACCAATGATACGACAAGCTTTTTTGGAGGTCGCCTTGATACAAGAAAAATAACGATTTGGTGATGCCACAACCTGGGCACGGAAATCCAGTAACCAATTTGAAGGGACACAATGATTGGGCGTGTTCGATGGAGTGGCCAGTTTCAAAGAAATGCAACGCCAACGGAAACAGCAATATGGCACTCGCGCCCAAGAACACATAGCCTTTTCGGTACCAGATGGGGGTGGTCATTTGTAAAACAGTTTTGTGAGCAATTTAAACCAAAACATGCCTAGACAGCGCTATTGTAGCTAAGCATGTTTTTTATTGAAATAAAATGAAGTAAGCGAAAGTCAACAATGCATTTTACATAGCCAGTGACCTTTCTTTAGTTACCCATTTGTTTCTGCCTCGTAATATTTATTGATGTCGCCTTGCACAATCATGGCGGCTACCATCGGAAATAGAAACCCTAATATTAAGAGTAAAACCGAGTTGTCTTTTTGGGTTTGCCCTGTTTTTTCATACAGCTTGGGCAAGCAATCTTTCCCAGCCAAGTAATAGAAATACATGTTTACCGGCATGCAGCAACCCGCAAAGATGGCAATGGGTTCTGAAATGATTTCGTTTTCGGCAATGGCATTCAACACCCGGGCTACTTTAATGTTCCAATAAATGAGGTACAAGCCACAAGTAAAAAACGACAATAACAATACGGCAATGGGGTCAACACTAAAACGAGGGACATGCTGTTTCATAAGTTTGGGTTTAAGATTTGAGTTTCTAAAAATAGGAAAAAAAGTTGACCCGAGACCCATTGGAACAAATGGGTCGAACGGAGCGAAGCTAAAGTTGAAAGTCGAAAGTCGAAAGTCAAAAGTCGAAAGTCAAAAGTCAAAAGTTGAAAGTTTAAGGGTTAAGGGTTAAGAGTTAAGGTTTATGGATATCGTTTATGGTTTTTCATGGTGAACATTGGCTCAACAGGAATTTGTAGAGACAGCTCGCGAGCTGTCCCTGCGTTTTTCTTGTTATTGAACGGCGATTGACCATGGAAACCAAGCTTTCATTGGGGATGAACCCTGCTCCTATTTGGGCTTTGCAATGGTTGCTACTTGCCCATTTTTTAGTCTGACATTTATTTCATAGCTTCCCCTTTTGAATTTTCTTCTGATTGACTTCCTTTCAATAAGGATGGAATGGAAAGAACGCCCATATAAACCCAAAGCATTTGACCACGCAATGAAACCAATTACCACCCTTTTTTTTATGCTTGCTGCATGGCACTGTTTTGGTCAATCACATTCCTTCTATTCAAAGCCTGACACTTTACGTATTGATTCTAAAATATTTGGCACTGTTCGGAAAATCAGTGTGAGCATTCCAAACGATTATGACAAGCTACAACAACCCAAAAATTGCATACTTTATGTGGACGGTGGTGATGATGAAATAGCAGGCACTATGTTGCAAGCAGTCAACAATTTGTATTTGTCCGATGACATCCCGCAAAGCATTTTGGTCGGTATATTTCACGAAAATAGAGACCAGGAGTTACAGGAAAAAAACAAGCTGTACGAGTTCATAACTGCAGAAGTGCTTCCGAAAATTACAGCGACCTATTCGCTTAAAAAAGAAATCACCGTGGTGGGTCATTCCTTTGGCGCCTATTTTGCCACTTTCTGTTTTTTAAAAAACAACGCCCTTTTTAATAATTGTATTGCCATCAGCCCTGCCTTTTGGCCAAACAATGGTGACATTTACCTCATAGCCGAACAAGTGCAAAAGCAACAAGATCAACCAACAGGGTATTTTTATGTAGCCATTGGCAACAAAAGATGGGATGACATTTCGTTGCGAAGCGGCGTATTGCAATTCAAGAAAATCATGGAAAGCAAAAAAAATAAGGTTCAATTTTATTTTCAAGATTTAAAAGGTTTCAACCACCACTCATCGCCGACTGTCGGATTTGGATTGGGTTTGAATTTTTGTTTTGATGACTGGGAATGGGAAAGTGTGTTGGAAGAGCAAAATCGGCGTATCAGAGCATTCCCAGATTTTTGGCAACATGACGAGCTCAAAGCCGATGCGTTACAACACCTGAATCGAACCCAAGAAGCAAGCGAAACGTATCAAATTGCGATCAAAAAATTACAGGGTGACAAAAACATATCTCCTACCAATCGGAAAAGATTCATAAAAAGATTGAATAACAAAATGCGGCGCTAACTTGCTACTCAGACCCAATTGCTGCAGCTCCTTTATTTGATTGGATGGAAAAATTAATTACATGGAAAACCCTATTTTTACATAAACCAACCCCTCCCAGCACTCCCACAGCAGCCGAACAAAACCACCATTGAACATCCTTTTTTACAAAAATCCACCCAAATAATGCCCCAGCGAATCCATCTAAAAAAAGTTTGTACTTTCCTCTTAGTTAGTTTATTAACGATTTGCTGTTTTGGCCAATTGCCCTTTGAAAAAAAATATAAAGCAATCAAAGTTAGGGAATACAAAACGTGGGAATCGATAGTCGATACGATCAATTACACGGAAGCTACCCACACAATTGCGATTCCACGGATGTACCATAAAACCAAAACACTGACGATTCAAGTTACGGCGAATGACAGCCTTGAAACGGTTACTATTAGGTTATTCAACAAAGGACAACTCATTCAAAAGATTATTGCACCAAAAGCATACTTTGGACTGAGTACGCCTTTCCCAGCTTTTGTAGCAGATTATAACCATGATGGGTTGGTTGATGTGAAGTTTTTAATTCCTTACTATGGTTGTGGGGCTTTTAATACCTACTCAAAGGTTTTTTATTTACTTCAAAAAAAGGACCATCAATTTGCGATTATTTCATTTACAGATAATATTCCAGAAGACGACAGCAATCGGTTAGAACGCGATGTGGATGGCGGTGGAAGCTATAAAATTATAACGCGGTCTTTCGAAAGTCACAAAAGACATAGCTACTGGTTGTACAACATGTACGAATTCAAGGGATACCATTTGATGAACGCGAATCATACAGTGAATTATCCAATTATGATTCAGATTTTAGACAACGAGACCTTCCGAATAACACGAAATTTAACAAGAAGGGAAATGAAAAAATATGCCCAAAAACTTCCTGATGATTACAGTGAAAGATGAAAACTAGTTGAAGTCGGCATTTTTGGTGAAAAATGGTCGTTAGATGCTTTGAAGATTCCGCAATAAAAAATAGTATTTTTACCCAAAACAACGGTTACCGCCGCCCAACTGTCGCCACACGGCCCCCCAATGTAGATCATAGACCCGACAACGAAGATTTAACCCCAACATGGAAATAACTAATCAAATTGAAGCCTACCTCAACAGCCAACCCGAGCCCAAGCAAACCGAACTGCGCGCGTTGGACCAACGCATTCATCGGCTGATGCCGCACTGCGAACAATGGTTTTTTGACGGTAAAAATGACGCGGGCAAACAGGTGACGCATCCAACCATTGGGTATGGGAATTTTACCATCACCTATAAAGACGGCCACACCAAAGCCATTTTCAGAATCGGCTTATTGGCCACAACAAGCGGACTGGCGGTCTATTTAATGGGCTACGAGGACAAAAAGTTTTTAGCTGCGACTTACGGACCAACCATTGGCAAAGCAAAAGTGGGCACGTATGGCATCACGTTTAAGTCGGTCAATGATATTCATTTAGAGGTACTGGATGCCGCCATCCAGCACCGGGCTGAGGCAGTTAATTAATAAAGCTACTTCCCATAATGGGATGGAACATGATGTGCCATTGGGGGCGGAAGTGGATTTTTTGAAGTTCATTCAAAAAGTCAATGAAAGTAACAAACCGGCCTTGGGTTTTTGACATTTTTTGTACGTTTACCAAAATAAAAACGGTGGTTAAAACTGAGATTACACGGGCACAAATACACCGTCCATGCTTGCCAGTATGAACCTATTTTCCCCGCAGCAACAATCAATACATCCACTCAGATGAAAATCTTATACAATCAGCAGCAATTAAACAAGCTCCTGCTCTTTGGCATTGCTTATGTAATCATCGGATTCAGTGCTTTAGCGATGGCCACTAGCGGGTACCTTGTCGGGTTTACCATGATTGGTTTGCTATATATTGGCCAATTTATTTTTGTGAAAAACAGGGGCTACGTGATACTTACCAAACAATCCATTAAGACCAATGGCCTTTTTAAGAAGGAAATTGAAACCAAAAACATACGATCCGTTACATATTTTGCAGGCGATTACGTGATTAAAACGGATAAAAAAGAACTGGTGATTAACACGAATTTTGTGGATCAGGCATCCATGTTGCCATTGAAAGATTATTTTGACAATCTGGAAATTCAAGCCTAACTGCCTGACTGCCGCTGTTGGCTATAATGCCTTTTTTGCGGCAACGCCCGTCTTAGGTTTTGACACCATGTTACCTTTAGCCGAAAACAAGCCGTGGTGGCGGTGCAACTGCGGTCTTTTTTTTACGGTAACTTATATATTTGCTCGCTTTTCTGCTCACAACAATTGCCTTGATATATGAAATCCAAACTGCTCATTTTAATACTACTTTCTGCTATGATCGGTTTCGGTCAAAGCGAAAAATTAGCTGACGAACAACTGGCGCACATTAAGCAGCTTCAGTCTTTATTTAAAGCGAAAAATATTGATGGAATTGCCGCTTTAATTGCTTATCCGTTGCAAAGAACCTATCCGATTCCATTCATCAAAAATGAGCAGGAATGTAAACAACGGTTTTCTGAAGTGTTTGATCAACTACTTATTAGTACCATTGCCAACGCAACAATCAAACAATGGTCAGAAGTGGGATGGCGCGGCATCATGTTAGACAATGGCGTGCTATGGATTGACAGTGAAGAAGGACATATTATTGGTGTGAACTACCAAAGTGATTTTGAAAAAAAACAAGAAAAAGTATTGATCGCGCAGCAAAAAGAAAACCTATATGTTGCGTTAAAAACTTTTGACAAACCCATTTACAAAATAAGCACCAAAAAATACCTGATTCGAATTGACAAACTAGCTGCTGGCAAATACCGATATGCCTGTTGGAAAGAAGGCGAAAAGGAATCAGCAAAACCAGACTTGATTTTGACCAATGGCACCATGGCATTTTTAGGAAGCGGCGGCAATAGTGTCATCAGCTTTACCAAAGGCCATTACAAATACCGTGTTTACCGAAATTTGATAGGCGAAGACGGCGATGCGGAGATTACTTTAGAAGTTGAAAAAGAAGGCCAAGTCATAGTAACACAAGACGGGTCATTAATTGAGTAACATAACAAAATAAACCGTCCGAGCGTATTTTGGTTTGGTAGGGTTTGGTGTCGGTCTCATTGCAGCAGGCGTTGTTCCTTGTAAAACGCTTTGATGAAACAGATTTTACGACAATACACATTGGCCAAGTGTTAAGCCAATCAATTTGTGCTCCATTACATTCGGTTCAAAAATAAATGAAAGGGAAAATAAAAAATGTATTATTTTTAATGCGTAAAATATAGACCAAACTTGGTTTCCACGAACAATAAAACAGCTAATGACATGCATAAAATATCAATAAGTATTCTGGTGCTTTTTACGTCAATTGTATTTGGTCAAAAAGAGTTGAACGACGAAGCAGCACCCATTGTAGCTGAAGGCAAACTGCTATATAAATCTGAAATGGCTTCATGGTATGGTACAGATTTGTTTTTGGAAAACTATAAAAACAAAGAAAATATTGAGGGGTATTTTTCATATACCGACAACGGCCTGTCAAAGTGTGTGTTTTTTTCAAAATCAGACAACCCGGTGGTGATAGGCACGATTTCATTTGACAACACCTACGACGTAAACAAAGCAGACAAGGACTTTAAAGAAAGGGCATTCACGTCCTATGAAAAGGACTTATATGCGATTCGGAAAATTGCATTGGCTGAAGTAAATGCCGATACTTTATTCAAAAGGTACAATAACACCAATTTGAATTTTATTCCCTTAATAAAAGGCAAAGAACGGAAGGTTTATATTTTGACAGGTCCACAAAAAAATGGGGTCGTCATATTCGGCAATGACTACCTACTCACCTTTAACAAGAAGAATAAGTTGCTGCACAAAAAACAACTTCATAAGAACATTATTCCCATCTATTACGGAGGAAAAGAAGAAGAAGGAAAGCAAATAAAAGGAACAGTACACAATCATTTGCCCGAAACCGGCGACTTTATCACCGCAACAGATATTTGCACGCTGATGCTGTATGAAAAATTCGCCAAATGGGAAACACACCACGTTGTTTCTGAAAAATATGTGAATATGTGGGATTGTGAAACAGATGAGTTAAAGGTTATTACTGTGGAAGCACTGAATAAGATTAATGAAGATGATGAGCAGCGACAAAAAAACAAACCGCAAGAGTAGCCTGCGGCATTGGTAAACACCAACACAAAACACGGGGCTGACGCGCGCCCGTATTTTGCCAAAACCAGCCCACAAATTTCCAGTTAACTAAGCATTATTAGCTGATAACTTAAAAAGTGTATTTTAGCTTTTTAATTGAAAATTTCTTCCTGATCATCCCAAAACCGCTGTCAGCCAATGAAAAAACCATTTTCCCTTCTATTCTTCTTGATTTTTGAGGTCGTTTTTTCGCAAACCACTTTAACCAAATATCCCGAAGGCCAGGTTGCCTATCAAGGCGGCTACAACCAACTGTTTACCGATATGCAGCATTATTTTTTAAAAAAAGGGCTGACAACTTGCCCAGATGCCGAGGTGTATTGGGTGGTTTTAAAAATTGATGAAACTGGGAAACCCTTCTTAATTAAAAGACAGTCAGAAGAAGCTACGATCAAAAAAAACAACTGTGCTTATGAGTTGGTGCTGAAATGTTTGGGCAGTTTAAAGAATTGGCAACCAGCCGTTGTCGATGGCAAAAATGTTGCTGCCTATTTTCAATTTCCTTTTATCCCAAAAGATTTCTTTGACAATTTCCATCCAGATTATGACATTACCTCCTTGATTACCCAACCCGAATTTCCGGGCGGTATAGAGGAATTTAAAAAGAAAGTGTTTAAGAATTTTCATGGATTTATTGACTGGAACACATTTAATCCGAGGGGAACATTTACCGTATTCTTTGAAATTGACACCGACGGAAAAATATCAAATATTGAAATTGAACCCAAAGTGGCCAATAGCGAGCTTTTCTTTGAAGATATTAAATATGCAGTTAAGCGCGTCAAAGAAAGATGGACCCCTGCAAAATTGAGAGAAACACCAACTAAATTCAAATATAGATGGCCAATAAGATTTAACAGCATTGATTAAGTTTTGACCGCTGCATGAGGGCTTTTATTTTAAGGCTGTAGCATTCAAAAGCTGCAATGTATACAGCACATACCAAGAAAAAAACCGCTATATTCCAAACAAAACTGATTACTAATTTGGATTTAAAATGGTTAGATATCCTAATCGTTTCGATTTCAATTGACCCATTATAAACAAGTTCACATGTTACCTTATGAATAACGAGTACCCTTCACTGTTAGATCGCGTAAAGTCGATAAATATTGATCTGATCATTGTTATTGCAGCCATGTATTTCATGTCACAAATTTTAAGTTCTTTGGAACCAGTTCCGAATTATGTTCGGGTGTTGTGTTTTGCCGCAGTCCTTTTGTATGAACCCCTTTGCACGGCCTTTGCTGTCACCATTGGCAATGACAAAATGGGAATCCGTGTTAGAAGTAATTCCGATCATACCAAAAGAATTAACTTGCTGCAAGCACTCGTTAGGTTTGTGGCCAAATGCTTGTTTGGATGGCTTTCATTGATCACCGTATTTGCCAACGAAAAAAGGAGAACCATACACGATTACATCAGCGGCAGTGTTATGATTAAAGTAACATAATGGGCTGCCCATTCCATTTTTATAGGCCCCGCAGTTTGGGCCAATAACTCAATTTTTAAAAAAATGCCTGCAAAGCAAACTACAATTCTAGTGGCAAAACCAGCTATACACATCGTTATCCATGCTAATAAACACCTTACATGAAAAAAATAGCTCCAGAACTTATTGTCATTGGCGCCTTGTGGATCTGTGCAGTCACTTCAGGCTATCATGACACTTTTATTGGCGATCGGTTTTTACTAGGTATTATTGGATTGGTTGTTTCGACCATTTTATTAATCCGGTATACTTTGCTCGTGTTGTATTTGCTGCTGCTACTTTTGCTATTGTCATTCGTTGAAATTATTGCGTTTAGCAATACAAACTATTATTTTGGCTTCAACGGATTTAAAGTCAATCTCATTTCGACAAGCCTTCTGATATACCTGTGTTTTAAACGCAGAAATGTGATTAGGCAGTGGTACGCTGATCGCAATTCGAGTAACGATGTAGCAGCAACAGAGAATAGAAAAATGGCCCTATTCAAAAGGGAATTTGAAAATGAATCGACCTACGAATTGGAAAAAAGGCTCGAAAAAGGCAATTTGGTTCCCGAAGCAAGAACTGCCTTGACGGAAATATTAAATGATCGATCGCGCGAATAGTTGCCGTATTTTCGTGGATTGAAAATCGGGGTAAAAAATAATAAAAAGACTATGAAACTGTTTTTGTTGCTATATTTTTGTTGCTTCCAATTTTGCAGTAGCCAATCCAGATTGGACAAGAACGGAACATGTACAAAAACAAAACACTTTTCGGCAAGGCAAAGATTAGAGCATTTTCCATTTTCAGCTGCCAAACATATTAAGCTCATCTCATTAGAAAATAATAATGGCATACGAACTGGAAGTGAATTAATGGCACATTTAGATGCCATTCAATTGAAAAGGGATTGTTTTAATCCATTATTTTACACTGAAGTGGCAACATTAAACAAAGTGCAAATAAATAGGTTAACAAATATAATTTATAATTACAGCTATAAAAAAAAGCCATTTACCTTTGGCGATTTAAAATGCTACGAACCCCGCAATGCCATCCTATTTCTCGATAACAATGATACAATAATCGGTTTTTTGGAAATTTGCTTTGAATGTCATCACTTTAGGGCTAGCAGTGAAGCAATAAGTCTTGGAACATATTGTGCTGAAAAATACAATATGCTACAATCAATTTTTAAAGATGGCCATATTGAGTATGGCATCAGTAAAACCGATTAACCAGCAAAACCAAACACAACCCGACAGCGCTTGTCTGCTGTATTGATGGTGAAACTTTTAAATGCAACCACTTAAACAACTATACAATGAACAAGACACTGATACTCATTTTTACGGTCATGGCTACCCTGTCTGGGTTTGCACAAACTTTTGAAGGCAAAATATTTTACGCCAATACTTTTAAAAGTAAAAACGAAAAAATGACAGACCAACAATGGTTGTCAATGATGGGATCGACACAAGAGTATTTGATAAAAAATGGCAACTATAAGTCGATTTCAAACGGCACTGTCTTTCAATGGCAACTTTATGTTAATTCAGATAACAAGCTATACAACAAAATGTCACATTCAGAAACTGTTTTTTGGAACGACACGAGTCGTCAAGATGACGAAGTTTTGACCGTTGAAATGAATAAAGGGGTCACAAAAATACTAGGCTATACCTGCGATGAAATCATCCTGACCTGCAAAAGTGGCATTCAAAAATATTACTTCAATGCGGTATTGGCTGTTGATCCAACAGTATTTACCAATCATCAATATGGCAATTGGTTTGCCTATTTGTCCAAGTCACATGCTTTACCTTTAAAATCAATTATTGAAACACCGCAGTTTATTATGGAGAGTACAGCAACAGCCGTGAAACCAATGACACTTGACAAGAGTATTTTTGACCTTCCAACCGGGATCAAGACGGCAAAAAGTCCGTATTAATTATTTAGTTGGCAAAGTTTCAATAACTAAAACCCAAAACGATGAACATACTTATCAAGGATGAACAATTAAATGGCACCGTCACCAATCAATTCGAAATTGAAATTGAAAATCAAACGATCACCACTAAAGAACTGATTAGTAAAAGAGTGATTCATGAGGTGGAAGCTTACAATAATAAGTTGCCTTCCTACTTCAATGGCTTAGTGGAGCCAAAGGAGTCCGAAAGAACACTCAATGGGTATAAACTAAAGCCCAAACAAATTATTGATGTTGAAAAACAACTTTATATTGCCTTAGATGCTTTTTTGAAGAATGGATATTTTGTATTGGCCGACGACCAACAATTAGAAGAATTAGACCAATTGGTAACCCTGCAAAGCCATTCTAAAATTTCTTTTGTCAAACTGACCCCATTAGTGGGGGGATAATTCTAAAATAGATGGGATTTTTTAATAAGTTAAAAGAAGCAATGGGTTTTCAAGGTGCGCAAAACACCAGTGAATTTGATACCGTTTTTGAGCAATGTGTACAAGCAGCTACCAAAGAATCAGCCTATTTTTATAACGTAAATTTTTCTAAGATAGCGCCATACAACGACACCATTAAAAAATGGGACGATGAAAAAAAGGGGGCATTTATTGTGTACTTAACCGAAGTAATGGTCAATACTTTTAAAGGCTATATCAAAGGATCAAAAAGGTCATCCAATGAGTTTCAATTGGCGCAACAAATGATTCCTGCCCTGTTTAGAAGCAAAATGACCTTTTCGGAAGCCACCTTTGTCGCTATGTATCAGGCATCTCAAAAAAAATTGCCTGCAAACAGCAATGACAATTGGCAATGGTGGCCAGTGGCCAGTTTTTTCAAACAAATTGAATACAATTATGCCGACCAAGCACTTCCTGATCAGATCAAGAATATGCTTCATAATATGCTACAGCACCTGACTGAGATCCGGGCAGTTGCTTCCAAAGAGCAATTAAAATTCGAAGAACACATCAAATCGTTTTTGTTTCAAAGTGAACATGAAAAATCGGCCGTAAAGCCAACCTATTTTATTGGGAAAGATGGTTTTCAAGAAATCGGAAACAGCATTTTAAATCAAATTAAGAAAGACCAACAAAATCATTGGTTTGTTTTGATGCAGTTGGCCCAAAAAGCGACGGGCGCAAAACCGTCAAAAAGGTTGTTAACCGAAGCCAAAACCACCATGGACGCCATTGGCTCCGATGCATTCAAAAAAATAACCCAAGCATGGTTTCAGGAGGTGATTAATTTAAAAGAAACGATTACCACGCAAACCTTTGACCGCCAAGAATATAATTATAATATCATCGAATTTTTATCTTCACCCAATGTCGATGTGATCAAAGGGTTTGTCTGGATGTCGTCTTGGTATTATGACAGCCTCACTTTACAAACCATAAGCAAATTGGCCGAAAGGTGTTTTAAAAAAATTCCAGAAAAGGGACCCGCCTCGGCGGGTTTGGGTAATGCTTGTTTATATACCTTATTTGCTTCTAAAGGCTTAGATGGCGTTGCGCATTTATCTAGGTTGCGGTTAAAAATTAAGCAAACGAATACACTGACCTTAATTGAAAAATACATCAGCGAAGCTGCCAGCAAGTTAGGGGTTTCATTCGATGAAATTGAAGATTTAGCTGTCGATGATTTTAAGTTGCAAAACCACCAATTGACCTACCAGTTTGACAACATCAAAGCGGTCCTTTCGCTCAGTAGCATCGGAAAATCAACTATCAAATGGCACAAAGCCGATGGCACCGAACAAAAAACGGTGCCACAACAAGTTAAAGATCAATTTGATGCCAAATTAAAAAAACTAAAAAATAATCAAAAACAAATTGACCAAACCACGTCCACGCAAAAAGAACGTTTTGACAGGATGTTGCGAAGTGACCGGTCGATGACCGTTGCGTACTTTAAAGAAAAACTGCTGCAACATGGGCTGCTTTCGTTTGTACTGCAAAAAGTTATTTTTAAATGCAGCACGGACACCGAAAGCTGCTTGGCCATTTTTCTGAAAGACCAATTTTATAGCAGTAACTATGATGCAATCAGCATTGATGATTTTACGCATGTTTCGCTTTGGCATCCTGCTACGAGCAGCGTGGATGAAGTAAAAAAATGGAGAACCTTTTTAATGGAAGGTCAAATTCAGCAGCCCTTTAAGCAGGCTTACCGAGAAATTTATTTGCTTACGGCTGCCGAGGTCAACACCCGAACCTACAGCAACCGCATGGCATCGCATATCTTAAAACAACACCAATATGTGACACTAGCCAAAGGCAGAAATTGGAAAGCTAGGTTATTGGGCGCATGGGATGGCGGCGATGATGATACGGCGCAGCTACAATTGCCAGCATACAAAATTTGTGCAGAATTTTGGGTTAACAGCCTAAATGCCGATGACCAATACAACGCCAACGGCATTTGGAACTATGTCACCACCGACCAAATTCGATTTATTAATACCGAAACAAATGATTTAATGGAGTTAATCCATGTTCCACCCATTGCCTTCTCAGAAGTGATGCGTGATGTAGATTTGTTTGTGGGTGTTGCCAGTGTGGGGAACGATCCAACTTGGCAAGATTCCGGTGGCTTGCCCACCTACCGAGATTATTGGCAGTCCTATTCGTTTGGTGATTTATCTGAAATTGCTAAAAACAGGAAAGAAATTCTTAAGGGCTTAATTCCCCGATTGAAAATTGCAGCTGTTACACATATCACTGATAAATTTGTGGTGGTGAAAGGAACAATTAGAACCTATAAAATACATATTGGCAGTACGAATATTTTAATGGAACCCAATGACCAATATTTGTGCATAGTACAAGATCGAAGTATAAAAGACAGCAATAACAACTTGTTTTTACCTTTTGAGGGGGATCACGGCTTGTCCGTCATTATTTCCAAAGCACTATTATTAGCAGCAGATGATAAAATAACCGATTCCACCATTACATCGCAGATCAACCAAAAATGAAAAGATACCAACGGCAAATGATCCTTTCGGAAATTGGGGTAACAGGACAACAAAAACTGTCAACAGCATCGGTTTTAGTAGTTGGTGCAGGTGGTTTAGGCGTGGTTGTTGCGTCGTATTTGGTTGCCATGGGTATTGGACACGTTGGCATATGCGACTTCGATGACATTGAAGAATCGAACCTACATCGACAATTTTGTTATATGCCTGATGATATCGGCCAAAAAAAAGCAACGGTATTATCCAAAAAACTGCGGGTTCAAAATCCAGCGATCAACATCACAGATTTCAACCAAAAAGTGGACAAAGAGACTATTTCATCCATTGCAGAAAATTACCAACTCATTTGTGATTGTACCGATCAAGGCCATGTCCGAATGGTCATCAACAACTATTGTGCTGCATTAAAAAAACCATTGGTTCACGGCGCTGTATCGAATTGGGAAGGGTACCTGACCATTTTTCATTATAAAAAGAATTTCAGTCTAAATGACCTGTTTGATTTTTCAGACTATCTAAAAATTGAAAATTGCAATGAAATGGGCATTAACAGCGCTGTTTGTGGTTTAATAGGCAGCTACATGACCAACGAAACACTCAAAATTGCATTAAACCTTGACCAAGTACTTGAAGGTAAAATCATGTATATAAATGCTTTAAACAATCAATTTAAAACATTTACTATTAAAAAACGGCAGACCAAACCATAGCCAACCCCCATTTAAAAATCAACTGTTGGGGCAACCCTTTGAGCTGCACGACAAGTTGCTACTATGCTGAATATACCCAGACGCTTGATGATGCCTTGTTGATTTTGACGGATGCCATATTTTAAGTCAAAAGTCGAAAGAAGGCAATAGGCAATAGTTTTTTGTTTAAAGTTTAGCTTCGCTCCGTTCGACCCATTCGTCCCGATAGGTCTCGGGTAAGGTTCAAAGTTTAAAGTTTGTCAAATATTGAAAGAAGGCAATAGTAGGGACAGCTTAACGGCTGTCCTTGTTTTTTGTGTTGCAATGTTTGTAATGTGAAAAGTTTATAATGGAGAATCTTACTAGTCAAAAAGTAGAATAAGCCTCTCTTTGATTCTCAATCAATGATTGCTGTTCTGCGAAGCTTCACAGGTGCCGGCCCGCATATGTAGTCATAGGTTTTTCAAGCCGGCAAAATTTTTGAAGCCTTGGAGAAAATTTCGGCTTGAAAAACTGGTTTTGCCGAAGGCAAAAATGACCTTTTATGCGGGCCAAAAAGGCCC
>NKJD01000104.1 GCA_002256385.1 Flavobacterium sp. BFFFF2 | reverse complement strand
GTTTTGGGGTGAGGATAGCAAGACAACTTTCAAAGTGAATAAAGGCAACGTTAATTGTTACTTAGAAGCCCCATCTCCTTGGGAGAGGGGGTTTGGGGGTGAGGATAGCAAGACAACTTTCAAAGTGAATAAAGGCAACGTTAATTGTTACTTAGAAGCCCCATCTCCTTGGGAGCTACTGTGTACCCACATTTATTAATTTTGTAAAAAAGAAAAAACATGGAATTAGATTATAAATCTTTAGGGTTAAATTTTGATGGCAAGTTTCAGGATAAGAGGCTTGCAAAAAGGGGGCTATAGTCATGAACAGGCTTTTACAAGGACAGAACAGCTCGATTCGTAAAATATCCGACTCTCGTTCGGAACAAAAGGCAGCTTATCGCTTTTTAAATAATGAGATGGTTACTGAGCAAGAGCTGATTGATAGTTGTTATGAACTGAGTTCATGTATTTGTGAAGGGCGTCATGTTTTGGTTCTGAATGATACTACCGAGATCAATCTTAACAGTCATGCCGGTCGCATTAAAGCTGATTCAGGTGTTGGATTGGTTGGCAATAACAAGGATATTGGTTTTTTTGCTCACTTAGGGTTAGTTGTTGATGTCGAACAGTATCAAGCTATAGGGTTTAGCAGTATGCAATTCTGGCATCGCTCAACAGATAAAGGCACCAAAGAAGAGCGTAAATATGCCCAATTACCCGTTGAAGAAAAGGAGTCTTACAAGTGGCTCAATTGCGTTAAAAACAGTGCAGCGACACTGACCAATGCGGCCAGTATAACTGTAGTAGGTGACCGCGAAAGCGACATGTACGAATTATTTAACGATGCCAAAACAACAGGAATACATGTTCTAGCACGTAGTCGTATCAACCGCCGAACTCTAGATGGTATTAGTATTGAGCAGGCATTAGAAAACACACCTCAAAGCGGCACTTTTGAAATAGAAATTATAGGTGACAAAAGGAAATCTACATCGACTAGAGTCGCAAAAATGGCGGTTAAATTTTGTGAAGTAAACATAAAAAAACCTGCCAAAAAAAAGGACACCAGACCTGAAGAAACCAAAGTATGGTTGGTTGAAGCCAAGGAATTATCAGCAGCAAAAGGTATTCATTGGAAACTGCTAACAACCCACGAAATTACATCTTATGAAGATGCTTTGCAGCTCATTGAATGGTATAAAATGAGGTGGTTTATTGAGCAGGTTTTCAGACTATTAAAAAGTAAAGGCTTCCAGATCGAGGATAGCCAACTTGAACAGGGTTGGGCATTACGCAAGTTAACTGTCCTGATGTTGCAAAGTATTTTACGAATCATGCAAATGCTTATAGCTTACAGCAGCCCCGAAGAACAAGACGCGTCGATTGCTTTTTCGCAAAGCGAACTGGAATGCTTGAACAAATTAAATAAACGCTATGAAGGAAAAACCGAAAAGCTTAAAAACAGCTACAAAAAGCATAGCATGAAGTGGGTTACTTGGATTATTGCTAGGCTGGGCGGATGGTCTGGTTATACATCACAACGACCACCAGGACCAATTACACTGAAAAACGGACTAGATCGATTTAACCATGTTTACACAGGATGGATGATAGCAAGAGATGTGGGTACACAGTAGCCTTGGGAAAGGGGGTTTTGGGGTGAGGATAGCAAGACAACTTTCAAAGTGAATAAAGGCAACGTTAATTGTTACTTAGAAGCCCCATCTCCTTGGGAGAGGGGGTTTGGG
>NKJD01000092.1 GCA_002256385.1 Flavobacterium sp. BFFFF2 | reverse complement strand
TGCTGGCCGACAAAGACACCCAAATCGACGGCATTGTCAGCGTCAACGGCGGCGCGATCTACAGCGCCCAGCAAAACTACGCCGTGGACACCACGCCGCCTGCAGGCACGGTCACGCTCAACCCCCTCACGCCCGACAACCTGATTGACGCTCAAGAAGCGGGCCAAACCACCTTGCCCGTCACCGGCAAAGTCACCGGCGACTTCAAAGTGGGCGACAAAGTCACCATCACCGTGGACGGCAAGCCCTACAGCGGCACGCTGGACGCCCAGGGCAACTTCAGCATCCCCGTGCCCACAGCGGCCTTGATTGCCGACACGGACACGAAGTACGAAGTCACTGTGGCTCTGACGGACGGCGCAGGCAACACCGGCACGGCATCGGGTGCCAACGACTACAACAGCAACGTGGCACCGCCTGCCAACAACGTGGCCATCAGCTTGAACCCGGTCACGGGCGACAACATCATCACCGTGGCCGAGGGCCAAGCCGACAGCATCACGCTCTCGGGCAAAGTCTCGGGCGCCTTCACCGCAGGGGACGTGGTCACCCTCCGCGTGCACGACCAGATTCTGTCTACCACCGTGGACGCTGTGGGCAACTACAGCCAAGTCGTCAGCATGGCCGCCCTCAAGGCCGACCCGGACACCCAGGCCGAAGTCAGCGTGGCGGCCAAAGACCCCGTCTCGGGCAAGATCAACACCGTGGGCACCAGCCAGGACTACACGGTCGAGACCGATGGCAGTGGGGGTGGCAATGGGGGCAGTGGTGGTGGCAGTGGTGGCACCAGTGGCAAAACCGTGGCGATGTACATCGACCCGGTCACCTCTGACAACGTGATCAACGCCAGCGAAGCCAAGGCCACCGACACCGCCATCACTGGCCGCGTCACAGGCGTGTTCACGCCAGGCGACCAAGTCATCCTCAGCGTCAACGGCAAGCCCTACAGCGGCGCTGTCAACGCCCAAGGTGCCTTCAGCATCAACGTGCCCACGGCCGAACTGCTGGCCGACTACGACACCCAAATCGAAGGCCGCATCACCACCAGCGCAGGCACGGCCAACGCGGTGCAAAACTACGCCCTGAGCGACAGCAACACCAACGGCGCCAACACCGCCATTGGCGGCACCAGCAGCGGCGCGGCCATCGAAGACAGCACAACCCAAGCCTCGGGCAGCCTCAGCGTCACGGGCGCGGCCAACAGCGCCGACAACGTGCTGCAAACGCCCACCAGCTTGGCAGGCACTTACGGCAACTTCACGCTCAACCCCTCCACCGGTGCCTGGAGCTACACGCTGGACAACAGCAAAGCGGCCACCCAAGCCCTGACGCAAGGCCAGCAAGTCAGTGACAAACTCACCGTCACCAGCAAAGACGGCCTGGTCAGCAAAGACATCACCATCGCCATCACCGGCACCAATGACACCGCCGCCATCACCGGCAGCAAAACCGGCAGCGTCACCGAAGACGCTGCACAAAACACCGCCACCGGCACCCTCACCGTGTCCGACGTGGACACCGGCGAAGCCGCGCTGCAAACGCCCACCAGTGCCAGCTTGGCTGGCCAGTACGGCAACTTCACGCTCAACACCGCCACCGGCACTTGGCTGTACACCCTGGACAACAGCAAAGCGGCCACACAAGCGCTGGCTGCAGGCCAGCAAGTCACCGACAAACTCACCGTCATCAGCAAAGACGGCAGCGCCACACAAGACATCGTCGTCACCGTCACCGGCGCAGCCGATGCCAGCACCACCGTCATCAGCGGCACCAGCACCGGCACCGCCATCGAAGACAGCACCGCACAAGCCTCGGGCACGCTCAGCGTCACCGGCTCTGCCAACAGCGCCGACAACGTGCTGCAAGCGCCTGCCAGCCTGGCCGGTACTTACGGCAACTTCACGCTCAACACCACCACCGGTGCGTGGACCTACACGCTGGACAACAGCAAAGCAGCCACACAAGCCTTGACACAAGGCCAGCAAGTCACAGACAAACTCACCGTCACCAGCAAAGACGCCTCTGCCATCAAGGAAATCATCGTCACCGTCACCGGCGTCAACGATGCGGCCGCCATCACCGGCAGCAAAACCGGCTCGGTCACCGAAGACCAACTGGTCACCACCGCCTCTGGCGTTTTGACAGTCAGTGATGTGGACACCGGCGAAGCCCTGTTGGCCACGCCCAACAGCGCCACCTTGGCAGGCACTTACGGCAACTTCACGCTCAACACCGCCACCGGCACCTGGGTTTACACCCTGGACAACAGCAAAGCGGCCACCCAAGCGCTCATCAGTGGCCAGCAAGTGCAAGACAAGCTCACTGTCAGCAGCAAAGACGGCACCGCCAGCCAAGAGATCGTGGTCACCGTCAACGGCGTCAACGAAACCGACACCACCAATGGCAAAGCCGCCATCACGCTGGCCCCCATCACCGGCGACAATCTCATCAGCGCCACCGAAGGCAGCACCCTGGTTAACGTCACGCTCACCGGCAAAGTCACGGGCGCGTTCACAGCAGGTGACGTGGTCACCATTCGCGTGCACGACCAAGTGCTCACCACCACCGTGGACGCCGCAGGCAACTACAGCCAAGTGGTCAGCATGGCCGCGCTCAAAGCCGACAGCGACACCCAAGTCGAAGTGTCGGTCGCGGCCAAAGATCCGTCCTCTGGCCAAACCAGCACCGCCACCAACAACCAAAACTACACCGTCGAGCCCACCACCGGCACGGGCACGGCCCTGTTCATCGACCCGGTCACGGCTGACAACATCGTCAACTTGGCCGAGTCGGGTGCGGTCAGCATTCCCGTTACCGGCCGCGTGACGGGCAAGTTCAGTGCAGGCGATGTGGTCACCCTCATCGTCAACGACCAGAAGTTCTCGGGCACTGTGGACGCCTTGGGCAACTACAGCATCCCCGTCAAAACCCTGGACCTGCTGGCGGACAAAGACACTCAAGTCGAGGCCAGCGTGAGCGTCTCGGGGGCCAACTACAGCGCTCAGCAAAACTACGCCGTCGACACCACGCCCCCTACAGGCACGGTCACGCTCAACCCGCTCACGCCTGACAACCTGATCGACGCCCAAGAAGCGGGCCAGGCCACACTGCCCGTCACCGGCAAAGTGACGGGCGACTTCAAGCCGGGCGACAAAGTCACGGTCACCGTCGACGGCAAGCCCTACAGCGGCACCGTGGACGCCCAAGGCAACTTCAGCATCCCCGTGCCCACAGCGGCTTTGATTGCCGACACGGACACCAAGTACGAAGTCACCGTCGCTCTGACCGACGGCGCAGGCAACACCGGCACCGCCTCGGGTGCCAACGACTACAACAGCAACGTGGCACCGCCCGCCAACAACGTGGCCATCAGCTTGAACCCGGTCACGGGCGACAACATCGTCACCGTGGCAGAAAGCCAAGCCGACAGCGTCACGCTCTCAGGCAAAGTCTCGGGCGCGTTCACGGCAGGTGATGTGGTCACCCTCCGTGTGCACGACCAAGTCTTGTCCACCACGGTGGATGCGGCGGGCAACTACAGCCAAATCGTCAGCATGGCGGCCATCCGCGCTGACATCGACACGAAGGCCGAAGTCAGCGTCGCGGCCAAAGACCCCGTCTCGGGCAAAGTCAACACCGTGGGCACCTACCAGGACTACACCGTGGAGACCGATGGCACCGGTGGCAAGCCAGACACCGTGGGCAAAACGGTGGCCTTGTTCATTGACCCGGTCACGGCGGATAACCTGATCAACGCCACCGAAGCGGAAAACGCCAACACCCCCATCACCGGCAAAGTGACAGGCAAGTTCACTGCAGGCGACGAAGTCACGCTCACCCTCAACGACAAGCCCTTCAAGGGCACGGTCAACGGCCAAGGTGTCTTCAGCATCCTGGTGCCCACCGCCGACTTGGTCGCCGACCGCGACACGCAAATCGAAGGCTCGGTCACCACCAGCGCAGGCACGGCCAATGCGGTGCAAAACTACGCCCTGGGTGAGGGCGCAGGCCCCAACCCGGTCAAGCCCGCCATCACCGAAGTCACCGACAACGTGGGCAACCCGAACAATGCCGCCGTGCCCTTGACCAACGGAGGCGACACCAACGACACCACGCCCACCTTCAAAGGCACAGGCACGCCCGGCGAAGTCGTCACCATCAAAGACGGCGACAAGGTGGTGGGCAGCACCACCGTCAACCCCGACGGCTCCTGGAGCTTCACCGCGCCCGAGCAAGCCGCAGGCAAACACGACTACACCGCCAGCACCCCGTCCGGCGGCACCAGCGCACCGTTCACCCTGAATGTGGACACCACCGCGCCCAAGATCGCGGTCAGTGTGGACAAGAGCAGCATCAACACGGACGAGACCAGCACCGTCACCTTCACGCTGGACGAGGCCAGCAGCAACTTTGTGAACGGCGACATCGCCGTCACCGGCGGCACTCTGAGCCCGCTGGTCCAAAGCAGCACCAACCCGCTGGTCTACACCGCCACCTTCACGCCCACAGCGGGCGCCACCACTGCCAGCATCAAAGTGGACAGCAACGCCTTCACCGATGCGGCAGGCAACGCCAACCAAGACGGCGCAGACACCAACAACACGGCCAGCCTGAGCATTGGCACGGGCCTGGGCAAAGCCGCCATCACCTTGGCCCCCATCACCGGCGACAACTTGATCAGCGCCACCGAAGGCAGCACGCTCACCAACGTCACCCTGACTGGCAAAGTCACGGGCGCGTTCTCGGCAGGCGACGTGGTCACCATTCGTGTGCACGACCAAGTGCTCACCACCACCGTGGACGCCGCAGGCAACTACAGCCAAGTGGTCAGCATGGCCGCCCTCAAAGCCGACGCGGACACCCAAGTCGAAGTGTCTGTTGCAGCCAAAGATCCGTCATCGGGCCAGATCAGCAACGCCAGCAACAACCAAAACTACACGGTCGAGCCCACCACCGGCACGGGCACGGCTCTCTACATCGACCCGGTCACGGCTGACAACATCGTCAACCTGGCCGAGTCGGGCGCGCTCAGCATCCCTGTTACCGGCCGCGTAACGGGCAAGTTCAGTGCAGGCGATGTGGTCACCCTCATCGTCAACGACCAGAAGTTCTCGGGCACCGTGGACGCCTCGGGCAACTACAGCATCCCCGTCAAGACCCTGGACCTGCTGGCCGACAAAGACACCCAAGTCGAGGGCAGCGTCACCATCGCAGGCGGCTTGTCCTTCACGGCCCAGCAAAACTACGCCGTGGACACCACGCCCCCCACAGGCACGGTCACGCTCAACCCGCTCACGCCTGACAACCTGATCGACGCCCAAGAAGCGGGTCAAGCCACCTTGCCTGTCACCGGCAAAGTCACCGGCGACTTCAAGCCGGGCGACAAAGTCACGGTCACGGTGAATGGCAACCCCTACACCGGCACCGTCAACCCCGACGGCACCTTCAGCGTCAACGTGCCCACGGCCGAGCTCATTGCCGATCCGGACACGAAGTACGAAGTCACTGTGGCTCTGACCGACGGCTCGGGCAACCCCGGCACCGCATCAGGTGTCAACGACTACAACAGCAACGTGACGCCTCCCGCAGGCAACGTGGCCATCACGCTCGAGCCCGTCACTGGTGACAACGTCATCACCCTGGCCGAAGGTGCTGCAGCCACCACCACGCTCAGCGGCAAAGTGACTGGCGCGTTCAGCGCAGGTGATGTCGTCACCTTCTTTGTCAACGACAAAACCTTCACCACCACCGTGGCTGCCAACGGCAGCTACAGCCTGAGTGTTGCCACAGCCGAGCTCAAAGCCGACTTTGACACCAAGGTCGAAGTCAGCGTCCTGGCCAAAGACCCCGTCAGCGGCAAGACCCAAAGCGCAGGCAACGCGCAGGACTACACCGTAGAGACCGACACCGTCCTCAAGACCGTGGCCCTGTCCATCGACAAAGTCACCGCTGACAACATCGTCAACCTGGCCGAATCGGCCAACACCAACACCCTGATTGCAGGCAAAGTGACAGGCGTGTTCGCCTCCGGTGACAAAGTCACCCTCAGCATCAACACCGTGGACTACACCGCCACCGTGCAAGCGGACGGCAGCTACAGCGCGAGCGTCAAAACAGCCGACCTGCTGGCCGACAGCGACACACAAATCCAAGGCTCCGTCACCACCAGCGCCGGTGTGGCCAAGGCCATCCAGAACTACGGCGTGGACACCACACCGCCCGTGGCCAGCGTCGTCATCGACCCGCTGACCCCCGACAACATGATCGACGCCCTGGAGGCGGGCCAGCAAACCCTGCCCGTCACCGGCAAAGTCACGGGCGAATTCACCCCTGGCGACAAAGTCACCGTCATGGTGAACGGCAACCCCTACAGCGGCACCATCAAGCCCGATGGCAGCTTCAGCGTCAACGTGCCCACCACCGAGCTCATTGCCGATCCGGACACCAAGTACGAAGTCACCGTCACCGTCACCGACAGCTCGGGCAACACCGCTGACGTCAAAGGCGACAAAGACTACGGCTCGGCCGTCAGCCCAGCAGATGCCAAAGTGGCCATCACCCTGGAGCCCATCACGGGCGACAACATCGTCACCGTGGCCGAAGGCGCACAAAGCAGCGTCACCCTCAGCGGCAAAGTCACCGGCGCGTTCACCGCAGGCGACGTGGTCACCCTCCGTGTGCACGACCAAGTGCTCACCACCACCGTGGACGCGGCAGGCAACTACAGCCAAGTCGTCAGCATGGCCGCCATCAAGGC
Organism: Flavobacterium sp. BFFFF2; assembly: GCA_002256385.1. GTDB lineage: Bacteria > Bacteroidota > Bacteroidia > Flavobacteriales > Flavobacteriaceae > Flavobacterium. Next base: position 21,553 of record NKJD01000092.1, on the reverse strand, counting down.
CGACCCCGACACCCAAGCCGAAGTGAGCGTGGCCGCCAAAGACCCCGTCACTGGCAAAGTCAACACCGTGGGCACCGCGCAGGACTACACGGTAGAGACCGACGCCACCGCCGGCAAGACCGTGGCCCTGTCCATCAACACCGTCACCGCTGACAACATCGTCAACCTGGCCGAATCGACGGCTGCCGAGACCACCGTCACCGGCAAAGTCACCGGTGTTTACGCCGCAGGCGACACCGTCACCTTCACCGTCAACAAAAAGCCCTTCACCGGCACGGTGAGCGCAGACGGCAGCTACAGCGTCAAAGTGGCCACGGCCGACCTGATCGCCGACAGCGACACGCAAATCGAGGGCACTGTCACCACCAGCGCCGGTGTGGCCAAGGCCATCCAGAACTACGGCGTGGACACCACCGACCCCGTGGTCAAGCTCAGCGTGGACACCGTCACCGCCGACAACTTCCTGTCCGCCCAAGAAGCGGGCCAGGCCCAGACCGCCATCACCGGCCAAGCCACTGGCGAATTCCGCGCCGGTGACGTGGTCACCCTCACGCTCAAAGACAGCAACAACAACGTCAAAACCTACAGCGGCACCGTGAACGCCGCAGGGATTTACAGCATCCAGGTGCCCAGCGCCGACCTCGTCTCGGACGCCGACACCCTGATCGAGGCCAGCATCGTGGCCACCGACGGCGCGGGCAACAGCGCCACCGCCTTGGCCCAGCGCGACTACAACAGCGCCGTCACCCCCGCAGACGCCAAAGTGGCCATCACCTTGGCACCCATCACCGGCGACAACATCATCACCGTGGCCGAAGGGGGCCAAGCCAACACCACGCTCAGCGGCAAAGTCAGTGGCGCCTTCAGCGCAGGTGACGTGGTCAGCGTGTACCTCAACGACAAGACCTTCAGCACCACCGTCGCCGCTGACGGCAGCTACAGCCTGAGCGTTGCCACCGCCGAGCTCAAGGCCGACAAAGACACCGTGGCCGAAGTCTCGGTGGCGGCCAAGGACCCGGCCACCGGCAAAATCAACGTGGCGGGCAACAGCCAGGACTACACCGTCGAGAGTGATGGCACGGGTGGCGGCACCAACACCAGCGGCAAAACCGTGGCCTTGGTCATCGACCCCGTCACCGCCGACAACCTGATCAACGCCGCAGAAGCCTCTGCCACCAACACCACCATCACCGGCCGCGTCTCTGGCGTGTTCGCCGCCGGCGACAAAGTCACCCTCACCGTCAACAACCTCAGCACCTACAGCGCCACCGTCAACGGTTTGGGCGAGTACAGCATCGACGTCAAAACCAGCGACCTGCTCGCTGACAGCGACACGCAAATCGAGGGCTCAGTCACCACCAGCGCCGGTGTGGCCAAGGCCATCCAGAACTACGGCGTGGACACGGTCGTGCCCAACGGCGGCAAAGCCCTGGGCCTGGCCATCGACACCGACACCAACAACGACGGCTGGATCAACCGTAAAGAGCTGGGCGCAGACACCAGCGTCAAAGTCACCGCCACCTTCGACGCGGCCAAAGCCGAGGTGGGCGACAAAGTCACCTTCACCGACAGCGCCACCAACGCACAGCAAACCGTCACACTCGATGCAGCAGCCATTGCCGCTGGCAAAGTCAGCGCAAGCTTTGCTGCGCCCGCAGAAGGTGTCACCTTCAGCGTCAAAGCCGTGCTCCAAGACGGTGCAGGCAACGCCACGCCCGAGGCCAGCGACAGCGCCAAGCGCGACACCTCCAACTTCGGCCCCGTCGACCCCAACGTCGACCCGGCCAATGCCGACAAAAACATCAGCATCGAGATCACCTCCGACCTCGAAACCGGTGGTGGCAACGCGGTGCTCAACGCCGCTGAGCTGGCCTCCGGCAAGATCAGCGTCAAAGTCAAGCTGTCAGCCGACGCCAAAGCCGGTGACACCCTGGTCATCGAAGGCACGGGCAACACCGCACAAACCATCACCCTGAGCGCCGCGCAAGTGGCCGCCAAGGAGGTGGTCACTGACTTTGCCAACGTGCCGGCCAACGGCACCAAGTTCGTGGCCACCGCCCAACTGAGCGATTTGGCCAAGAACATCAGCAACAAGGTCGAAGACTTTGCGGTCATCAACACCGACTTGCCAGGAGCGCCCAAAGTGGTCATCCTGGAAGACGCCAACGACAACAGCTTCATCGCCCGCGCTGAGCTGTCGGGGGCCATCGACGTCAAAGTCACCGTGCCCACCGGCGCTGTGGTGGGCGACACCATCACCGTCACCGACGGCGTGAGTGCACCGCAAAACTTCACGCTCACCCAGACCCAAATCGACAACGGCATCCTCACCAGCTTTGCCGCGCCCGCAGACGGCGCGACCTTCAGCGTCAGCGCCACGCTCAAAGCCACGGGCGGCAGCACGCCCAGCAACGCCGTGAGCAACCCCGGCACCGACAGCGCCAAGCTCGATCTGACCGACTTCAGCAAAGTGGACCCGGCCAACCCCAGCGGCCCACGCATCAGCGCTGTGGGCGTGAACATCGACACCGATGCCAACGGCTTGGGTGACGGCATCATCACCACCGCCGAGCTGCTGGCCACCGGCAGCAAAATCAAAGTCACCCTCTTGCTGCCCCAAGGCGCAGCCGCAGGCGACACCCTCACCGTCAACGCCAGCGGCAACAATCTGCGCCTGATCACCCTCACGCCAGCGGACATTGCGGCGCAAAAGGTCGTCATCACCGACTACAACAGCGTGGGCGAGGGCAACACCTTCGAAGTCTCGGCCAGCATCAAAGACCCCGCTGGCAACGCCAGCCCCGCCCCCGACGCCAAAGACAGTGCCATCTTGCGCACCGTCATCGCCGGCGCCCCCGTGGTCGTCATCACCGAAGACGCCAACGACGACGGCTTCATCAACGTGGCCGAGCTCAGCGGCACCGTGGGCATCAGCATCAGCATCCCCACGGCAGCGCAAGTGGGCGACGTGCTCAAAGTCACGATCAACGGCGCGCCAGAAAGCATCACCCTGACGGCCGCGGATTTGTTGGCCGCCAGCATCACGCGCCAAGTCAGTGCCAGCAACGGCCAAACCGTCACCGCCAAGGCCCAGCTCATTGCCGCAGGCAACCAAGCATCGGCCGAAGGCAGCGACACGGCCGTCATCGACACCACCGCCCCCAACGGCGGCAAAGCCGTGGACTTGTCGATCGACACCGACACCAACAACGACGGCTGGATCAACCGCAAGGAACTGGGCGCGGACACCAGCGTCAAAGTCACGGCCAAGTTTGATCCCGCCTTGGTCGAGGTGGGCGACAAAGTCACCTTCACCGCAGCGGACGGCAGCGCCCCGCAAATCGTGACCATTGATGCCGCCTCTAAAGCCGCAGGGCAGGTCAGTGTCAGCTTTGCCGCGCCTGCCGAAGGCGCCAGCATCAACGTCAAGGCCGTGCTCAAAGACAGCTCTGGCAACGCCACGCCCGAGGCCACCGACAGCGCCAAGCGCGACACCTCCAACTTCGGCCCCGTCGACCCCACGGTGGACCCGGCCAATGCCGACAAAAACATCAGCATCGAGATCACCTCCGACCTCGAAGCCGGTGGCGGCAACGCGGTGCTCAGCGTCACCGAGCTGGCCGCAGGCAAGATCAGCGTCAAAGTCAAGCTCTCGGCCGACGCCAAAGCCGGTGACACCCTGGTCATCGAAGGCACGGGCAACGACGCACAAACCATCACCCTGAGCGCTGCGCAAGTGGCCGCCAAGGAGGTGGTCACTGACTTTGCCAAAGTCCCGGCCAACGGCACCAAGTTCGTGGCCACCGCCCAACTGAGCGATTTGGCCAAAAACATCAGCAACAAGGTCGAGGACTTTGCCGTCATCAACACCGACTTGCCCGGAGCCCCCAAAGTCGTCATCCTTGAAGATGAAAACGACAACTCCTTTGTGAGCCTGGCCGAACTCAAGGGCCTGGTCAACGTCAAAGTCACCGCCCCTGTGGGCGCGGTGGCCGGTGACACCCTCACCGTCACCGCCACCACCAACCAGGCGGTGGGCGCACCACAAAACATCACACTCACCCAAGCCCAAATCGACGGCGGGGTGGAGCTGACCTACACCGCGCCCGCTGACGGCGCCACGCTCACCGTGAGCGCCACGCTCAAGTCAGCAGCCAGCGGCAACATCAGCAACCCCGGCAGCGACAGCGCCAAGTTCGATCTGACCGACTTCAGCAAAGTGGACCCGGCAAACCCCAACGGCCCGCGCATCAGCGCGGTGGGCGTGAACATCGACACCGACAACAACACTGCCGGTGGCGACGGCTTCATCACCGCCGCAGAGCTCACGGCCACCGGCGGTAAGATCAAAGTCACCATCAGCTTGCCCGCAGGCGCGGCCGTGGGCGACACCCTCACGGTGGACGCCAGCGGCAACACCCAGCGCGTGATCACCCTCACGCAAGCGCAAATTGACGCCCAACAAATCGTCATCACCGACTACAACAGCGTGGGCGACAGCAACACCTTTGAGGTGACCGCCAGCATCAAAGACCCCGCGGGCAACGCCAGCCCCACGCCCGACGCCAAAGACAGCGCCATCATGCGCACCGTCATCGCCGGTGCCCCAGTCGTCGTCATCACCGAAGACAGCAACAACGACGGCACCATCAACGTGGCCGAGTTGAACGGCACCGTGGGCGTGAACATCACCATCCCCACCGCTGCCAAAGCGGGTGACACCTTGCGTGTGACCATCAACGGCACGCCGCAAGACATCGTGCTCACCCAAGCGCAAATCATCGCCTCCAGCATCACGCAAGAGCTGACAGCGCCTGCCAACGGCCAAAGCCTGACCGTCAAGGCCCAGCTCATTGCCCCGGGCAACCAAGCGTCTGCCGAGGGCAGCGACACCGCCGTCATCAACACCAGCGCACCTGCGGGGGCCATCAGCATCGACGCCATCACCGGCGACGACTTCATCGCCGGCCCAGAAAAAATCGGCACATCCACCATCACCGGCACGGTCACCGGCAACTTCCGCGCAGGCGACATCGTCACCGTCAAAGTGGGCGCTGACAGCTACAGCGCCGCCGTGGACGCCTCGGGCCAGTACAGCGTGGCGGGCGTGCCTGGTGCCCAATTGGCCGCCTTTGCGGGCCAACAAGTGCAAGCGAGCATCTTGGCCAGCAACGAGGCGCAAAACACCGCCACCTACACCGCCACACCCCGCCCCTACACCGTCGACAGCAACGCTGAAGCGCTCAAAACCGCTTTGACGCTCAATCCGGTTGCGGGCGACAACATCATCGACACCACCGAAGGGGCCGCGGCCAGCACCACACTCACCGGCAAAGCCACCGGCGCGTTCGCAGCAGGCGACGTGGTCACCCTCAGCGTGGGCCTGGCAGGCAACACCAAGACCTACTCGGGCACGGTGGACGCCGCAGGCGTTTACAGCATTGCCGTCACCACCGCCGACTTGAAGGCCGACACCGACACCCGTGTTGAAGCCCGCATTGCGGCCACCGTGCCCGGCAGCGCCGCCAAGCAAACGGCCACGGCTGCGCAAGACTACGTGGTGCAAAACGCCACCAACGTGGGCAAGATCACGGCACTCAGCATCGACCCGGTCACGCCGGACAACATCATCAACTTGGCCGACAGCACGGCCAACGGGGGGCAAATCGCCATCACCGGCAAAGTGACTGGCGCATTTGTGGTGGGCGACACCGTCACCCTCACCGTCAAGGGCTCGCCCGTTGTGGGCAGCGTCAGCGCCATCGTGGGCGGCCAAGGCGTCTTCAGCATCAACGTGAGCGCGGCCGACCTGATCGCAGACGCTGACACACAAATTGAGGGCAGCGTCACCGGCACCGGCGGCAGCCAAGCCAGCGCCTTGCAAAACTACGCGGTCGACACCACACCGCCTGCAGGCACCGCCATCACCATCGACGCCATCACCGGCGACGACTTCATCAGCTCGGCCGAAGCGGGCGCGAGCGTCACCATCACCGGCTCTGTCACGGGCGAATTCCGCGCTGGCGACAAAGTCACCATCACCGTGGGCGGCGCCGACTACACCGCCGCCGTCGATGCTGCAGGAAAATACACCGTCTCAGGCGTAGACGGCGGCAAGTTCGGCCCCGACACCGACCAAAAGGTCGAAGCCAAGATCTTGGCCACCGACAGCTCGGCCAACAGCGCCACCTTCAGCGCCACGCCCCGCGCCTACACGGTGGACACCAGCACCGAGGCCACCAAAACGGCCCTGACCCTGGACCCCATCACCGGCGACAACGTCATCACCTTGGCCGAAAGCGGCCAAGCCAACACCACGCTCACCGGCAAAGTGACGGGCGCGTTTGTGGTGGGTGACATCGTCACCATCACCTTGGGGCTGCAAAGCGGCAGCAAAACCTACAGCGTTGCCGTGGACGCCTCGGGCGCCTACAGCCTGGCCGTGCCCACAGCCGACTTGGTCGCGGACACCGACACGCAGGTGCAAGCGCGCATTGCCGCCACCGTCGACGGTCTCAAGAAAACGGCAGATGCCGCGCAAGACTACACCGTGGAAAGCACGGGCACCCTCACGCAAACGGCGCTGTCCATTGCCCCCATCACGGGCGACAACCTGATCAACTTGGCCGACAGCACGGCCAATGGTGGCGTCACTGCCGTCACCGGCAAAGTGACGGGCAAGTTCGCCAGCGGCGACATCGTCACCGTGACGGTCAACACCCAGCCCTACAGCGCAGCCGTGGACGCCTCGGGCAACTACAGCATCAACGTGCCCACGGCGCAGTTGCTGGCCGACAGCAACACGCAAATCGAGGGCAGCGTCACCGGCACTGGCGGCACAGCGGCCAGCGCCTTGCAAAACTACGCCATCGACACCACACCGCCGTCTCCATCGGGCACCACGCTCACGATTGACGCCATCACGGGCGATGACTTCCTCTCCGCCAGCGAAGCGGCAGGCAGCGTCACCATCACCGGCGCTGTCACGGGTGAATTCAAAGCCGGTGACAAAGTGACCGTGACCGTGGGCGGCGCAGACTACACGGGCACCGTCGATGCAGCAGGCAAATACGCCATTGCAGGCGTAGACGGCTCCAAGCTCAAAGCCGACTTTGAGACCGGCGACAAAGCGGTTTCTGCCACCATCCTGGCCAGCGACAGCTCGAACAACACCGCCACCATCGCAGCCACCCCACGTCCGTTCACCCTGGACACCAACACCGAAGCGCTCAAAACCGCTTTGACCTTGGACCCCGTGGCAGGCAACAACATCATCGACACCACCGAAGGCGCTGTCACCAGCACCACGCTCACCGGCAAAGCCACAGGTGCGTTTGCAGCGGGCGACGTGGTCACCTTGACGGTGAACGACGTCAAGTTCACAGGCACCGTCAACGCAGCCGGTGTGTACAGCATTGCGGTCACCACAGCCGACCTCAAGGCCGACACCGACACCCGAGTCGAAGCCCGCATCGCGGCCACTGTGCCCGGCAGCGCCGCCAAGCAAACCGCAGAAGCCGCGCAAGACTATGTGGTCGAAACCGGCACCACCGTGGGCAAGCTCACGGCCATCAGCATCGACCCCGTCACCGCTGACAACATCATCAATGCTGCAGAAAACACCGGCTCCATTGCCATCACCGGCAAAGTAACAGGTGCCTTTGCATCGGGTGACACCGTGACCCTCACGCTCAAGGTGGGGGGTGTGGACAAGCCCTACCAAGGCTCTGTCAACGCTCAAGGTCTCTTCAGCATCAACGTGCCTGCGGCCGACTTGGTCGCTGACAGCAACACCACCATCGAAGCCAGCGTCACTGGCACGGGCGGCACGCTGGCCAATGCGGTTCAGAACTATGCGGTGGATACCGTGGTGCCACAAGGCGCCATCAGCATCGACGCCATCACGGGCGACGACTTCCTGAACGCCTCTGAGCAAGCTGGCAGCGTCACCATCACCGGCACCGTCACAGGCGACTACCGTGCGGGTGACGTGGTCACCCTCACCGTGGACGGCACGGGTTACAGCGCGGCCGTGAACGCCTCGGGCCAATACAGTGTGGCGGGCGTTCCGGGCAGCAAGCTGGCAGCGGATGCCGACCACAAAGTGCTGGCCACCGTGCTGGCCAGTGACGGCTCCAACAACACCGCCATCTACACCGCGCCGCTGCGTGCCTACACGCTCGACACCAACACCGAAGCCCTCAAGACTGCTTTGACGCTCAATCCCGTGGCCGTTGACAACGTCATCGACACCACAGAAGGCGCCAACACCTTGACCACCCTCACGGGCAAAGCCACAGGCGCGTTCGCAGCGGGTGACGTGGTCACCATCAGCTTGGGCCTGGCCAGCGAAGTCAAAACCTACTCGGGCACCGTGGACGCGGCAGGCAACTACAGCATCGCCGTCAACACCGCCGACCTCAAGGCCGACACCGACACCCGTGTTGAAGCGCGCATTGCCGCCACCGTCTCCAGCGTGCCTGGCGCGGCCAAACAAACGGCCGAAGCCGCACAAGACTACGTCGTCGAAGACGGCACCACCGTGGGCAAGCTCACCGCCATCAGCATCGACCCCGTCACCGCTGACAACCTCATCAACGCCGCAGAAAACACCGGAAACATTGCCATCACCGGCAAAGTGACGGGCAAGTTTGCCTCCGGCGACACCGTCACCCTCATGCTCAAAGTGGGGGGTGTGGACAAACCGTACCCCGGCTCTGTCAACGCCCAAGGTGTCTTCAGCATCAACGTGCCTGCAGCCGACTTGGTCGCTGACAGCAACACCACCATCGAAGCGAGCGTCACCGGCACGGGTGGCACGCTGGCCAACGCGGTTCAGAACTACGCGGTGGACATCACCCCGCCCGTGGGCACCGTGATCACCATCGACGCCATCACCGGCGACGACTTTGTCACGGCCACCGAGCAAAGCGGCACCGTCACCATCACCGGCTCTGTTACGGGCGAATTCCGCGCCGGTGACAAAGTCACCATCACCGTGGGCGGCACCGACTACACCGGCACAGTGGACGCAGCAGGCCAATACGCCATCACAGGCGTTGACGGCGGCAAGTTTGGCCCCGACACCGACCGCAAAGTCGACGCCAGCATCCTGGCCAGCGACAACTCGGGCAACACCCTCACCGTCAGCGCTGTGGCCCGCGCCTACACGGTGGACAGCAACGCCCAAGCCCTCAAAACAGCGCTCACGCTCAAGCCCATCACGGGCGACAACATCATCGATGCTGCCGAAGGCTCCGCCACCAGCACCACCCTCACGGGCAAAGCCACCGGCGCATTTGCAGCCGGTGACGTGGTCACCATCCGTTTGGGGCTGGCAGACAGCGTCAAAACCTACTCGGGCACCGTCAACGCTGCAGGCGACTACAGCATCGACGTCAGCACCGTCGACCTCAAAGCCGACACCGACAGCCAAGCCGAAGCCAGCATCGCCGCCACCGTGCCTGGCAGCGCAAACAAGCAAACGGCCACCGCCGCGCAAGACTATGTGGTCGAAAACGGTGCCAACATCGGCAAAGTCACCGCCTTGAGCATCGACCCGGTCACGCCCGACAACATCATCAACGCCGCAGAAAACACCGGCTTCATTGCCATCACCGGTCTGGTCACGGGCAAGTTTGCAGCGGGCGACACCGTCACCCTCACCGTCAAAGGCGCACAGGTGCCCGGCACCGTGGGTGCAGACGGCAAATTCAGCATCAACGTGGCCGCAGCCGACTTGGTGGCAGACACCGACACGCAAATCGAAGGCAGCATCACTGGCACCGGGGGCAGCAAAGCCAGCGCCTTGCAAAACTACGCGGTCGACACCACGCCGCCAGCAGGCACCATCATCGTCATCAACGCCATCACCGGCGACGACTTCTTGAGCGCCACCGAGCAAGGCGGCACTGTCACCGTCACCGGCTCTGTCACCGGCGAATTCCGCGCAGGCGACAAAGTCACCATCAACGTGGGCGGCACCGACTACACCGGCGCCGTGGACGCGTCTGGCCAGTACAGCATTGCGGGCGTGCCCGGGGCGCAGTTTGTGGCCGACTTCAACAGCGGCGACAAAGCCATCGACGCCAAAATCCTGGCCAGCGACAGCTCCAATAACAGCGCCACCTTCACGGCCACCCCACGTCCATTCACCCTGGACACCAACACCGAAGCGCTCAAAACCGCTTTGACCTTGGACCCTGTGGCAGGCAACAACATCATTGACACCACCGAAGGGGCCATCACCAGCACCACCTTGACGGGTAAAGCCACAGGTGCGTTTGCAGCAGGCGATGTGGTCACCTTGACGGTGAACGATGTCAAGTTCAGCGGCACCGTCAACGCAGCCGGTGTGTACAGCATTGCTGTGACCACTGCCGACCTCAAGGCCGACAGCGACACCCGCGTCGAAGCCCGAATCGCCGCCACCGTGCCCGGAAGCGCCGCCAAGCAAACGGCCGAAGCCGCGCAAGACTACGTGGTCGAAGATGCCAACACCGCAGGCAAGCTCACGGCCATCAGCCTCGATCCTGTCACGGCTGACAACATCATCAACAGCACCGAAGCGGCAGGCAACATCACCGTGACTGGCAAAGTGACAGGCAAGTTCGCCGCAGGCGACACCGTCACCTTGACAGTCAAAGGTGCAGCCTTGCCTGGCACGGTGCTGGCAGACGGCACCTTCAGCATCCTCGTTTCGGGTGCCGACCTGGTGGCTGACAGCAACACGCAAATCGAAGCCAGCGTCACCGGCACCGGTGGCACAGCGGCCAGCGCACTGCAAAACTATGCGGTGGACACCACACCTCCGTCACCCGCTGGCACCACGCTCTCCATCGACGCCATCACCGGCGACGACTTCATCAGCGTGGCCGAGCAGGGCGGCAACGTCACCATCACCGGCAGCGTCACGGGCGAATACAAAGCCGGTGACAAAGTCACCATCACCGTGGACGGCAGCAACTACACCGCCACAGTGGACGCATCCGGCAAATACAGCGTGACGGGTGTTCCCGGCTCCAAGCTCAAAGCCGACTTTGACAACGGCGATAAAGCCGTCTCGGCCACCATCCTGGCCAGCGACAGCGTCAACAACACCGCCACCATCTCGGCCACACCACGTCCCTTCACTTTGGGTACTAACACCGAGGCCACCAAAACAGCCCTCACGCTTGACCCCGTGGCAGGCGACAACGTCATCACCGTGGCCGAAGGCAACAACGCCACCACCACACTGACGGGCAAAGTCACCGGCGCATTTGCTGCGGGCGACATCGTCACCCTCAGCCTGGGCCTGACCGGCAGTGTCAAAACCTACAGCACCACCGTCAACGCAGCAGGCGCTTACACCGTCACCGTGGACACCGCCGACCTGAAAGCTGACACCGACACCCAAGTCGAAGCCCGCATCGACGCCACCGTGCCCGGCAGCGCCACCAAGCAAACGGCTGTGGCTTCGCAAGACTACGTGGTCGAAGACGGCAGCACCGCTGGCAAGCTCACCGCCATCAGCATTGACGCTGTGACGGCTGACAACATCATCAACGCCGCAGAAAACACCGGCAACATTGCCATCACCGGCACGGTCACGGGCAAGTTCTCTGCGGGTGACCTGGTCACCCTCAAGCTCAGCCCCACCCAGGCCTACAGCGGCACCGTGAACAGCGCGGGCAACTACAGCATCAACGTCCCGGCCGCCGACCTGGTGGCAGATGCCGACACACAAATCGAAGCCAGCGTCACCGGCACGGGCGGCACGCTGGCCAATGCGGTTCAGAACTATGCGGTGGACACCACACCTCCGTCACCTGCAGGCACCACGCTGACGATTGACGCCATCACCGGCGACGACTTCCTGAGCGTATCCGAGCAGGGCGGCAACGTCACCATCACCGGCTCTGTGACCGGCGAATTCCGCGCGGGTGACATCGTCACCGTGGTGGTGGACAACACCAACTACAGCGCCGCTGTGGATGCTTCTGGCAAATACAGCGTGACGGGTGTGCCCGGCTCCAAGCTCAAAGCCGACTTTGACAACGGCGACAAAGCCGTCTCGGCCAGCATCGTGGCCAGCGACTCCTCCAGCAACACCGCCACCATCTCGGCCACACCACGTCCGTTCACCCTGGACACCAACACCGAAGCGCTCAAGACCGCTTTGACGCTGGAGCCGATCACGGGCGACAACATCATCGACACGACCGAAGGCGCTGTCACCAGCACCACCTTGACGGGCAAAGCCACAGGTGCGTTCGCAGCAGGCGACTTGGTCACCTTGACGGTGAACGATGTCAAGTTCTCAGGCACCGTCAACGCAGCTGGTGTGTACAGCATTGCGGTCACGACTGCCGATTTGAAGGCCGACGTGGACAGCAAAGTCGAAGCCCGCATCGCGGCCACCGTGCCCGGCAGCGCGGCCAAGCAAACAGCAGAAGCCGCGCAAGACTACGTGGTCGAAACCGGCACCACCGTGGGCAAGCTCACGGCCATCAGCATTGACTCGGTTACAGCGGACAACATCATCAACGCCGCAGAAAACACCGGCAACATTGCCATCACCGGCAAGGTGACTGGCGCGTTCGCATCGGGTGACACCGTCACCCTCATGCTCAAAGTGGGGGGTGTTGACAAGCCATATCAAGGCACCATCAACGCCCAAGGTGTCTTCAGCATCAACGTGCCTGCAGCCGACCTGGTCGCTGACAGCAACACCACCATCGAAGCGAGTGTCACTGGCACGGGCGGCACTGCTGCCAATGCGGTCCAGAACTACGCGGTTGACACCACACCTCCGTCACCTGCAGGCACCACGCTCACGATTGACGCCATCACCGGCGACGACTTCCTGACGCAAGCCGAGCAGGGCGGCAACGTCACCATCACCGGCTCTGTCACAGGCGAATTCCGCGCGGGCGACATCGTCACCGTGGTGGTGGACGGCGCGAACTACAGCGCCGCTGTGGATGCTTCTGGCAAATACAGCGTGACCGGTGTGCCGGGCTCCAAGCTCAAAGCCGACTTTGACACCGGTGACAAAGCCGTCTCCGCCAGCATCGTGGCCAGCGACAGCTCAAACAACACCGCCACCATCGCAGCCACCCCACGTCCGTTCACTTTGGACACCAACACCGAAGCGCTCAAAACCGCTTTGACCTTGGACCCCGTGGCAGGCAACAACATCATCGATGCCACCGAAGGCGCCATCACCAGCACCACGCTCACCGGCAAAGCCACAGGTGCGTTCGCAGCAGGCGATGTGGTCACCTTGACGGTGAATGACGTCAAGTTCTCAGGCACCGTCAACGCAGCCGGTGTGTACAGCATTGCGGTCACCACAACCGACCTCAAGGCCGACAGCGACACCCGAGTCGAAGCCCGCATCGCCGCCACCGTGCCCGGCAGCGCCGCCAAGCAAACAGCAGAAGCCGCGCAAGACTACGTGGTCGAAACCGGCACCACCGCTGGCAAGCTCACGGCCATCAGCATCGACCCTGTGACGGCTGACAACATCATCAATGCCGCAGAAAACACCGGCAACATTGCCATCACCGGCAAAGTCTCGGGTGGATTTGCATCCGGTGACACCGTGACCCTCTCACTCAAGGTGGGGGGTGTGGACAAGCCGTACCAAGGCTCTGTCAACGGCCAAGGTGTCTTCAGCATCAATGTGCCTGCGGCCGACCTGGTCGCTGACAGCAACACGACCATCGAAGCCAGCGTCACTGGCACTGGCGGCACGCTGGCCAATGCGGTTCAGAACTACGCGGTCGACACCACACCTCCGTCACCCGCTGGCACCACGCTCACCATCGACGCCATCACCGGCGACGACTTCCTGACGCAAGCCGAGCAGGGCGGCAACGTCACCATCACCGGCTCTGTGACCGGCGAATACCGCGCGGGTGACATCGTCACCGTGGTGGTGGACGGCACCAACTACAGCGCCGCTGTGGACGTGTCTGGCAAATACAGCGTGACAGGCGTGCCCGGCTCCAAGCTCAAAGCCGACTTTGACACCGGCGACAAAGCCGTCTCCGCCAGTATCGTGGCCAGCGACAGCTCAAACAACACCGCCACCATCGCAGCCACCCCACGTCCGTTCACTTTGGACACCAACACCGAAGCGCTCAAAACCGCTTTGACGCTGGACCCCATCACCGGCGACAACATCATCAACACCACCGAAGGCGCTGCCACCAGCACCACCTTGACGGGCAAAGCCACAGGTGCGTTCGCCGCAGGCGACGTGGTCACCCTCACGGTCAACGACGTCAAGTACAGCGGCACCGTGGACGCGGCAGGCGTGTACAGCATCAACGTCACCACCGCCGACCTCAAAGCCGACACCGACACCCGAGTCGAAGCCCGCATCGCGGCCACCGTGCCCGGCAGCGCCGCCAAGCAAACCGCAGAAGCTGCGCAAGACTACGTGGTCGAAGATGCCAACACTGTTGGCAAGCTCACGGCCATCAGCCTCGATCCTGTCACGGCTGACAACATCATCAACAGCACCGAAGCGGCAGGCAACATCACCGTGACCGGCAAAGTGACGGGCAAGTTCGCCGCAGGCGACACCGTCACCTTGAGTGTCAAAGGCGCAGCCTTGCCCGGCACGGTGCTGGCAGACGGCACCTTCAGCATCCTCGTTTCGGGTGCCGACCTGGTGGCTGACAGCAACACGCAAATCGAAGCCAGCGTCACCGGCACCGGTGGCACGTTGGCCAATGCGATGCAAAACTATGCCGTGGTCCTTGACGCCCCCCCTGTGGCCGTGGCCGACACCGCCAGCATTGGCGAAGCCGGTGGTACAGCCAACGGCACCGCAGGCGCAGCACTGGCCTCTACCACCAGCGGCGTCACCGCCCTGAACGTGCTGACCAACGACACCGATGCCAACGTCGGCGACACCAAAGTCGTCAGCGCCATCCTCAAAGGCACCACAGGCACAGCCACCGCAGTGACTGCCAGCACCACCAGTGCCAACGGCCAAAGCGTGGTGGGCGACTACGGCACCTTGGTCATCGGCGCAGACGGCAGCTACACCTACACGGTTGACCAAAACAACGCCACTGTGCAAGCCCTGACCGCAACCGGCTCGGCCGACGACGTGTTCACCTACACCGTCAAAGACTCGACCAACCTCACCCACACCGCCACCATCACGGTCAAGGTCAACGGTGCCAACGACGCGCCGATTGTGGCCAACGCCTTGCTGGACGCCACGGCCACCGCCGGCGCATCCATGACGGACTACGTGTTCGCGTCCAACGCCTTCACCGACGTGGACAACGCCACACTCACCTACACGGCCACCCTGGCCGACGGCTCGGCCCTGTCCACCAAAGGCCTGAGCTTTAACGCTGCCACACGCACCATCAGCGGCACACCCACCACTGCGGGCACCATCAGCGTCAAAGTCACCGCCAGCGATGGCAGCTTGTCAGTGGACGACACCTTCGACATCGTCGTCGGTGCCACCAACACCGCCCCCGTGCCCAACCCGGCCGACGGCCTGGTCAACAACACGCTGCAAGCGCAAGACACGGTCACCGTCAGCATCACCGACAACACCACCGTCAACGCAGGCAACTTTGTGACCGGTGGCACCACCGTGGCCCAAGGCCTGGTGCGCTACACGCTCAGCTTCAGCGGCGGCATCGACGCTGCCACCCTGACCGAAGCCGACATCAAAGTCAGCAACGGCACCCTCAAGGCCGGGTCACTGACCCGCGTGGGCACCACCAACGAGTGGACCGTGGACGTGCAAACCCCCGCCACCGGCAGCGGCGCCACCAGCGTCAGCCTGATGGACGGCAGCTACACCAGCGCCGCAGGCGTGGCAGGGCAGGGCAACTCGGATACGCAGGCGTATGGCACGTTTGGGCAGACGCCTTCGGGCAGTCCGGTGACTACTGTCACTGGCGTCACCTACAGCAACAACACGGAACCCATGGTGGCCATGCCAGATGGTGGGTTTATTCGGTTTAACACGGTCTATGCCACCGTCTCTCAAACGGACGTGGTGGCCACCCGTTACGACGCCAGTGGGGCCGTGGTGAAGACCACGACGATTTATACGCATGGAACCGCCATAACACCTATAGACCCTCTAGGGAGCATGAATCCTTTTTATTACTCGGACAGGATTACAGCGGAGGTCTTGGCCAACGGCAACATTGCCGTGGCTTTTAGCGATGGTCAGCAGCAGAACTATGCCCTGCAAATGGTGGATGTCAACCTGACTAAATTGGGATCACCCACCCAGCTCAATGCCAGCACCTTGGCGCCTGGCTCGGGAGGTGGCACAGGCTCACATGTCAATATTGAAAGTCTTTCCAGTGGTGGATTTTTTGCTGTTTATGACTACAGCTTTAGCTCCAGTCGGGGCACCAGTGGGCAGTTTTTTGACGCATCAGGTGCCAGAGTTGGTTCTGAAATTGCACTGCTTGGAGCAACGGGCGTCGGCGCTGGGCCTACCAATTACTCGAGTTTGGACAAGCTGGCAAATGGTGGTTTTGTACTGACATATGCCGATGCAAACAATATCAAGTACCAGTTTTTGAATGCAGATGGCAGCAAAAATGGTGCAGCAGTTTTGGTCGCGTCCGCGGGTACATTTAGTCCTTATTCCGAGGTTAAAGTGCTGGCTGATGACAGTTTCATCGTGTCTTGGGGATATCAAGGTACTGTGAGCTATCAGCATTTCACAGCTCAGGGTGCGGCTATGGGCAGCGCCGTGGTGTTGACAACCACCTCCGTTGCAGGTCCCGCAGAAATCGCAAACCTGGAGGGTGGTGGTTATGTCATCACTTACAACACCGGTTACAACTTGTCCGTTACACCTGCGGTGGATGCGCACACTGAAATTCTAGTTTTTGACGCCAACAACAATCAAATCGGCAGCAAGGCCTTGCCGATATCGAATGGTCAAGCGAACGTCATCGGTTTGGTGGGTGGCGGTTATGTGGTCACCGATGGCACAGGTGGTTCCAGTGGTGCTAAGTTCACCTCCCAAATCTTTGCAGCCCCCGGCGGCTCCTTCCTCTCCGGCGCCACAGCCGGTGGCACCGACACCTTCACCGGTGGCGACGGCGCTGACGTCATCACCGCCAACGGCGGTGCCGATGTCATCTACGCCGGTGCAGGCAACGACACCGTCATCCTCAACGCCGACAACATCACCCAGCTGGCTGCCACCAACACCATGGTGGTGGACGGCGGCACGGGCGTTAACACGCTCAAGGTCGACGGCACGGGCCAGACACTGGACCTGAGCAACGCCACCATCGCGGCCAAGGTCAGCAACTTCAGCGTCATCGACCTCACCGGCACGGGCAACAACACCCTCAAGCTCAACCTGGCCGCAGCCAAGTTCTTGTCGGGTGCCAGCGACAACGCACTCACCGCTGTCAACGAAGCCAAGCTCATCGTGGTCAACGGCAACAGCGGCGACGCCGTGCAGCTGCTTGACCCACAGGTGAGCGGCACCAGCCAATGGACCGCAGGCGCTACCGAAACCGGTGCCGACCTGATCGCCAAGCTGGGCGCAGCCCAAGGCTTTGTGGCCGGCCAAAGCTACAAGGCCTACATGTTGGACGGTGTCACCGTCTACATCAACACCGCGCTCACCGTCACCGACTTTGGCACGCCCACCACAGCCCCTGCACCCGTGGCCACCGCTGGCCAGACCGTGCAAGAGCTGTTTGGCACCCACTTCACCGACGTGGACGGCACCGCCGTGGCCAACGGCCAATTCAAAGGCGTGGTCATCACCGACGCAGGCACAACCACCGAGCAAAGCACGCTGGGCAAATACCAGTGGTCCACCGACGGCACCAGCTGGACCGACCTGGCCCCAGGCCTGACCGACGCCACCTCGGTGTTCCTGGCCCCCACCACGCAAATCCGCTTCCAGGCGGCAGCGGGTGTGGCCACCATTAACCAGCACGACCTGACCGCCCGCTTGGTCGACATGTCGGGCATGACCAGCACCGCAGGCCTGACCAACGGCGCCACCGGTGTGCATGCCGAAGTCAACGGCGGCACCACCGCCTTCAGCGGCACAGCCATCACGCTCAAAGACCTGGGCGCACCTGCAGCGCCAGTCATCGTCAGCTACTTTGACAACGTGGGCAGCGCCACCGGCAACAACGCCAGCGGCACCACCACCGACGACGCCACGCCCACCCTGAGCGGCACGGCCGAAGCGGGCAGCACCGTCAAGCTGTACAACAACGGCGTCGAAATCGGCAGCACCACGGCCAACGCCGCAGGCGTGTGGACCTACACCCCCGCAGCCGACCAAGCCAACGCCCTGTACACCATCACCGCCAAGGCAACCGACGCGGCAAACAACGTGAGTGGGGTGTCGAACACCTTCACTTACACGGTGGCAGCGCCCGAACTCAACGCCGCCCCCGTGGCCAACCCCACGGTGGTGAGCAACGTGTTTGCGGCCACCGCCTTGGCACCCGAGGTGACCATCACCGACGACCAAAGCACCGCCAGCGTGGCCAACGGCACGCAGGTCACCTACACCCTCAAGTTCAGCGAAGCCATCAAGGCCAGCACCTTGACCGAGACCGATGTGACCGTGACCAACGGCACCTTGGTCACAGGCTCGCTCACGCAAGTGGACGCGACCACCTGGACGGTGAAGGCGACTGCGCCTGCCACAGGCGCCGGTGCAACGGCCATTTCTTTGGTTGATGGCTCTTACACCAGCACCACGGGTGTGGCGGGGCAGGGCAGTTCTGCGTCGCAGGCCTATGGGCCCTTAGCTATTGCAGCAGCGGAAATCAATGGCACTGTAGGGTTAATAGATCCTGTGACTGGCCTTAACACAATGCCAGCAGGTTGGGCGACGTCTCCCACCACCGGAGGACACTATTACGCCTCCCTTAATGACTATGGCAATAGTCGGTATTCAAACACTTACACGATGTCAAACCTCAGTGGTACATCAAGTAATGGTGGCGAATTCATGGTCTTCAATGGAGGGTACGCTGGTGAGACGGGCGGCGGCATCTATGCCAGCTTGACGGGGTTGACTGTTGGTGCCACCTACACGTACGCAGCTGAATGGCAGCAAGACACGATGACATACACCGCAACGGGTGCTGCATGGTACAGCGGCGGTCAATTGGCCATTGGCGTCAATGGCAGCACAACGCAAATCTATACCAGCTCAGGACTGAGTGATACGTGGCAAAAGGCGTACTACACCTTTACTGCAACGGCAACGACACAGACGCTCACAATCGGTATCAACAGCACCACAGGCTCCACGGGTACTTACGGTGGTGCTATCGCTGTGGACTCTTTGTCGCTTAGCCAGACTATCCAGCAAAGCTTGACAGGCACCACGGCAGCCGACGTATTCGTCGGCACAGACGGCAACGACACCTTCAACATCGCCACAGCCGCCACCACAGCCGCCACCGGCACCGACAAAGTCTTCGCCGGTGCGGGCAACGACACCGTCATCTTCAACAGCTCCAACAGCACGGTAATGACCGTGGACGGCGGCAGTGGGGTCAACTTCTTGAAGTTGGATTCAGCCGCCACCCCCACCACGCTCGACCTGACCGACGCCGCTGTGCGTGCCCGCGTGCACAACTTCAGCAGCATCGACATGACCGGTGCAGGTGCCAACGTCATCAAGCTCAACTGGGCCGCCGTGGCAGCCTTGTCGGGCACCACCGACGTGACCGGCACTCTGGCCGACGAGTCCAAGATGGTCGTGGTCAGCGGCAACGCAGGCGACACGCTCAACCTGGTCAACCTGTCCAGCTGGACCGTGGGCGCAGCCCAAACCGCCGCCGACTTGACCACCACTTATGGCAGCGCCTACAACTTCTTGGCCGGTCACACCTACAAGGCCTACACGCTCAACGGCGCGACGGTATTTGTGGACCAGGCCATCACCGTGGCCAACGTGGCGGCAACGGCGGCCAACACGCCCGTGGCCTACAGCCAGGCGGTGACCATCGAGAGCCTGTTTGGCCCGCAAAACGGCAGCACCGACACGGCCTACAGCTTCACCGACGCCAACACCGCAGGCACGGCCAACGCCACCTTCAAGGGCGTGGCGCTGACCAACATCGGTACGGCGACCGACATCAGCACCAAGGGCTTCTACCAGCTGTCCAAAGACGGCGGCGCGACCTGGATCGACCTGAAAACCGCCATCACCGGTGACACCGTGGACATCTACGCCGACAAGGCCGCGCTGATCCGCTTTGCCGGTGCCACCGGCGTGGAAGCCATCGACCCGCAAAACCTGACGGCCCGCATGGTGGACAACTCCGGCCTGACCGGCTCGGGCACCTACAACCTGGCCGCCACCGGCACCACCATCAACGCCAGCGTCAACGGCGGCGCCACCGCCTTCAGCGGCGGCAACAGCGGCGGCACGGGCGACACCGTGACCATCAACCTGCTCAACCGCGCACCCGTGTCTTCGGATGCGGATGGGATTGTGGTGGGGGATGTGTTCGGAGCCTCAGCGCCCGTGTATGCAGCAGCAGCGCCAACCTTCAGCCTTGGCAGTCCGTCGACTGCAAGTCAAACAACGACTATTTCTTCGAGTCCAGCGTCTGTGCAAATTTTGATCAAAGCGCTCACTACCAATTCTGTGGCAAGTACATATGTTGCTTCCGGTTATGAGGCGGTGAGTGTCACGATCAATGGTCAGCAGTTTGATTTGCGCAAAGCCGACCTCAATTTTGTCAATCACTATGACAACCTTACGCCTGTCACGCCTGTGTTGTCAGCCAATGGATTTACCCTACAAGGACCCGCAGCCACCCAAACTATTGGCGGAATCTCGAACCCAACAGACCTCGATGGTTGGATCACTATTTATGCCAAGGACGTACCTGGCGGTGTGATCAGTTCTGTGGGCATCACCAACACGGTGGTCGTCACTGCAAACGCTACGGGGGGAGGGACCTCTCCCAATATTTTTGGTCAAGGTACTTCCTACGATATCAGTTCGTCCGTGGGCATAGTCACCGCCGCCCAATCCGTCGAAGCCCTCTTCGGCCCCACCTACACCGACGCTGATTTCGACACCATGCGTGGCGTCACCATCACCTCGGCAGGCACGGCCGGCGACTTGAGCAGCCTGGGCAAGTACCAGTACCAAATCGCAGGCACCACCACCTGGGTGGACATGCCTGCGGGCCTGAACGACACCGGCGCGGTCTTCCTGGCCAAGGCCGACCTGATCCGCTTTGTGCCTTCAAGCACCAACACCTCGCTGACCAACAAGCAAGACCTGACCGCCCGCTTGGTCGACGACTCGGCTGCCGTGGCCCCCGCATCGGGCACCACCGTGGACGTGTCCGGCGCCTTGCATGGCGGCAGCACGGCTTACAGTGGCAATGCGGTGACGCTGCATGTGGAGCCCGTGGTCAACCACGCCCCCGTGCTGGCCGACACTGCTCTCAGCTTTGCCAACGTGGCCCAAACCGCCACCCCAGTCGCACCGACAGGCGCTGTGGGCGTGCTGGTCAGCAGCCTCATGGGCGGCGTGACCGATGCCGAC
>NKJD01000001.1 GCA_002256385.1 Flavobacterium sp. BFFFF2 | reverse complement strand
CATTAAAATGGGAAAAGGACAAAAAAGCTGGGAGTGCACGGACTTTTTTTACCGCAGGTGTAGCAGCGCTACATTGAGGATAAAAAACTGAAGTGATTTAGACTTTTTTGATTGAAGCGAAAAATGAGGATTTTTGTTATAGATTTTAGCTTTTTTGCACTGCATAGCAGCGCTACGTAGTAATAAAAAGCTGAAATATGGGGCGAAAAGACCATTTTGCAGCCAATTGAAAAAAGTATAAATTGCTTCATCAGTACACTTCCAGATTTGCAGTCATTTTTCCATGTAATAAATTTCTACTGCGTAATCTGGGTTTAAGGGTCAAGGAGTCAACTTTAATTGTTTTTCGTGAAGATTGATAACAATGAATCCTTTTCAAATTTTGAATCTCCATGGACTTTGTTTTACATTAAAAACAAAAAAGCAGCGAGCAGTCGATTAAAAAACAGTGCGAACAACCGCTTCAATACTGGCCGATTTGCCCATGGAATAGTAATGTAAAACGGGAACGCCAGCGTCTTTTAATTCTTGGCTTTGGGCTATGCACCATTCAATGCCCAGCTCTTTTACCGCTTTTGCATGTGGCGCTTTCTTTGCTTCCTTTACCAATTCATGAGGCAAATCAATGTTAAATCGTTGGGGCAACATCCGAAGTTGATTCAAATGCGTCAAAGGCTTTAACCCCGGAATAATTGGAATGAGAATGCCCGCCTCGCGGCAACGTTTTACAAAATCAAAATACGATTGATTGTCAAAAAACAATTGGGTAACCAGGAAATCGGCCCCGCAATCCACTTTCTGTTTGAGGTACTGCAAATCACTCTCAAAACTGGGCGCTTCCAAATGTTTTTCAGGGTATCCGCTCACCCCAATGCAAAAAGAAGTAGGGCTGGAATCTTGCTGTTCTTCATCTAGATAGATCCCTTTATTTAGATTGTTGATTTGAGTAACCAGCTCGGATGCATAAACATTCCCGTCTTTTTCTGGGGTAAAATACACCTCCGACTTCAAGGCATCACCCCGCAACGCCATCACATTATCGATTCCCAAAAAATCGAGGTCAATGAGTAAATTTTCGGTGTCCTCGCGTGAAAAACTACCACACAACACATGTGGAATGGCATCTACGCCATAGCGTGCCTGTATGGCCGCGCAAATCCCGACCGTTCCCGGCCTTTTGCGAACAACCTTTTTTTGTAACAAACCATCGCCTACTTCTTTAAAAGTAAACTCCTCGCGGTGGTAAGTCACATTTATAAATGACGGATTAAAATCTATTAACGGATGAATCTCATCAAATAACTCATTGATGTTGTGTCCTTTTAAAGGCGGCAAAATTTCAAATGAAAATAAAGTTTTGCCTGCTGCAGTGTGTATATGTTCGGTAACTTTCATAATCGTAATAATCGTTTTAAATAGTCATTCTTTTTTAGTCAAAAGTCGAAAGTCAAAAGTCGAAAGGTTTCAGGTTTCAAGTTTCAAGTTTCAGGTTTCAAGTTTTAGGTTTTAGGTTTGTTTTGGCGAGCTAAAACTCGCGTACCTGAAGCCCGCTGGGCTTCCTCCTCTATATCTCATATGGACCGTTCGGCCTTTGGCCTCGGGTCAGGTTTTGCTTCGCACCGTTCGTCCCTGCGGGCCTCGGGTCAGGTTTGTTTTGGCGAGCTAAAGCTCGCGTACCTGACTGCCACTGGCAGTCCTCCTCTACATATCATATCTTTGAGGTTCAAAGTTGAAAGTTCAAGGTTTAAGATGTTTTCAATCCTTCAATCTCTCAATCTCTCAATCCTTCAATCCTTCAATCCTTCAATCCTTCAATCCTTCAATCCTTCAATCCTTCAATCCTTCAATCCTTCAATCCTTCAATCTTTCAATCTTTCAATCCTTCAATCTTTTAATTCAAATTACTCCCCCAAAACCGATCCCAAAAACTGCTTCGCCTTCTCAAGGGAAACCCCTCTTCTGTTGGCATAATCAGTTAATTGATCGGTATATATTTTCCCCAAACCAAAATATTGACTTTCTGGATGCGCAAAATAATAGCCCGAAACCGATGCTGCTGGCCACATGGCCAATGATTCTGTCAATGTAATCCCAATGCGTGATTCCACTTGTAGGGCTTGCCAAATGGTCTTTTTGTCTTGGTGATCAGGGCAAGCTGGATAACCGGGTGCCGGACGAATGCCGCGGTATTTTTCTTTGATTAATTCGTCGTTGGTCCAAGTTTCGGCAGGTGCATAGCCCCAAAACTCCCTGCGGACGCGTTGGTGCAAATACTCGGCCAGGGCTTCGGCCAATCGGTCGGCGAGCGCTTTGACCATGATGGCATTGTAGGTGTCGTCTTGGTTTTCAAAATGTTGCGCCCATTCATCGGCCCCAAAACCCGTTGAAACGGCAAACAATCCCATGTAATCAGTTTTGCTCATGGTTTTTGGCATGATAAAATCAGCCAAGGCCAAATTGGGTTTCCCAGCGGCTTTTTCGGTTTGTTGGCGCAAGGTGAGCAATTGATGTGTTTCGCCATTTTCAGGATTTATAAGCACAATATCATCTTCATTGATCTGATTGGCTGGAAAAATGCCCCATACCGCTCGGGCTTCAAACTTTTGTTCTTTCACCAATTGACGTAATAAAACTTGGGCTTCATTAAACAAGGTTTGGGCTTGTTCGCCCACCACTTCATCTTTTAAAATGGCGGGGTATTTTCCAAACAATTCCCAAGTCCAAAAAAATGGGGTCCAATCAATATATGGAATGAGGGTTTCAATGCTTGGACGAAGTTCATACACTCCTAATTTCTTGGGAATTTCAGGTTGGTATTCGTTCCAATTAATCTGAAATTTATTGGCCCTGGCTTGCGTCAAAGAAATCCTTTTTTTAGCCTCGGCCCGTTCTAAGTAACCCGAGCGCAATTCGGTATATTCTGCTCGAATGGTTTGTGCATATTGGGCACTGGTTTCGCGGTGCAATAAGGCGTTGGCCACTTGTACGGCCCTTGACGCGTCACTGACATACACCACCGTTCCGTCATATTCGGGTGCAATTTTCACTGCCGTGTGTGCTTTCGAGGTAGTTGCTCCGCCAATGAGAACAGGAATGCGGCTTTTTAAACGTTGCAATTCTCGGACAATGTCGACCATTTCATCTAATGAAGGGGTAATCAGTCCACTCAGTCCTATAAAATCGGCTTGGTGAAGGTTGGCGGCTTCTAAGATTTTTTCCATGGAAACCATGACTCCCAAATCAATAATGGTATAATCATTGCAAGCCAATACCACGGAAACAATATTTTTACCAATATCGTGCACATCACCTTTCACGGTGGCCAAAACCACGGTGCCGGCAGAGGTTCGTTTGCCTTGTTGTTCGGCTTCAATAAACGGAAGCAAATGACCAACCGCTTTTTTCATCACCCGTGCCGATTTCACTACTTGGGGCAAAAACAATTTACCAGCACCAAACAAATCACCGACCACTTGCATGCCCGACATCAATTGATTTTCAATGACTAGCAACGGATGCTCTGATATTAAACGGGCCTCTTCCACATCCTGAACAATGAATTCATCGATGCCCTTAACCAAGGCATGGGTAATGCGAGACTGAACGGGTTCGCTCCGCCACAATTGCTCCAATTGCTTCTGTTGGGGTTCAATATGGCGATACGATTCGGCCAGCACCAACAGCCTGTCGGTGGCATCATTGCGGCGGTTCAGTAACACATCTTCTATATGCTCGAGCAAGATGGGGTCTATTTGGTCATATACTTCAAGCTGTTCGGGGTTTACAATGGCCATGCTCAGCCCATGTTGAATGGCATGATACAAAAAAGACGCATGCATGGCTTCGCGAACGGGTTGGTTGCCCCGAAACGAAAAGGACACATTGCTAATGCCGCCCGACACTTGTACATAAGGCAAATTGGCCTTGATCCATTTGGTAGCTCTGAAAAAGTCGAGGGCATTGTTTTGGTGTTCTTCCATGCCGGTGGCCACCGGAAACACGTTAGGATCAAAAATAATATCTTGGGGTGGAAAGCCTACTTCGTCCACTAATAATTTGTAGGAACGGGCACAAATTTCAATGCGTCTTTCATAGGAATCTGCTTGACCATCTTCATCAAAAGCCATGACCACAACGGCTGCGCCGTATAGCCGTATTTTTTTGGCTAACGCAATAAAAGGAGCAGGACCTTCTTTTAACGAAATGCTGTTCACAATACCTTTGCCTTGCAATACTTGCAAACCCGCTTCGAGTATTTCCCATTTTGAGCTGTCAATCATGATGGGAATGCGTGCAATATCGGGTTCGGCGGCAATTAAATTCAAAAAGGTGACCATGGCCGTTTTGCCGTCGAGCATGGCTTCGTCCATGTTCACATCTAAAATTTGGGCACCACCTTCTACTTGGGCTCGGGCCACTTCGACGGCTTCTTCAAATCGTTCTTCGCGAATGAGTCGCAAAAAAGCACGAGAACCAGTTACATTGGTTCGTTCACCTATATTGATTAAATTCATGTCGGGCCGAACCACCAAGGGCTCTAATCCAGACAATTGCAGGGTGAATTGTGGCGTATACATGCTTATAATTTTATGGGTCGTGGACGGATTCCTTTGGTTAAAGCAACCATTTCTTGTATGTGGGCTGGGGTGGTACCGCAACAGCCACCTACTATATTTATTAAGTTTTCATCGACATATTCTTGAATTAATTGGCCCATGGTTTGCGCATCTTGGTCATATTGACCAAAGGCATTGGGCAAGCCCGCATTCGGATGGGCCGAAATGGCCAAGGGCGTTTGTTGTGCCAAGCGACGCAAATAGGGTTTCAATTGATCGGCACCTAACGCACAATTGAGTCCAATGCTGAGTAACGGAACATGGCTGACCGAAATCAGAAATGCCTCGACTGTTTGGCCCGAAAGGGTGCGTCCAGAAGCGTCGGTAATGGTGCCTGAAACCATGACGGGAATATCTAAGCCCAATTCTTGTTTCACTTCTTGAATGGCAAATAAGGCTGCCTTGGCATTTAAGGTGTCAAAAATAGTTTCTACCAACAAAATATCCACGCCGCCCTTTATGAGCGCTTTGGCTTGTTGGGCATAAGCCACCCGAAGTTGGTCAAAAGTAATGCTTCTAAATCCTGGATTGTTTACATCAGGGCTCATGCTGGCCGTGCGGTTGGTTGGTCCAATGGAACCTGCAACAAATCGGGGTTTATCTGTGTAGGAATGGGCTACTTCAACGGCTATTTTGGCCGATTCAATATTGATTTCATCCACATATTCCTCCAAATGGTAATCAGCCATTCCTAAAGTGGTAGACGAAAAAGTATTGGTTTCAATGATGTCAGCGCCTGCTTCTAAATAAGCTTTATGCACCGACTGAACGGCTGCGGGTTGCGTAATGGATAATAAATCGTTGTTTCCTTTGAGTGAATAAGGAAATTCGGCAAAACGATCGCCCCTGAAATCAGTTTCAGTAAAACGAAATTGTTGCAATTGGGTCCCCATGGCCCCATCTAAAATAAGGATCCGTTGTTGGAGCGCTTCAAATAATAATTGTTGTCGTGTCATGTTTTTTAAATTGAAAACATCAGCACTGCTAATGCAATTCAAGAAAAACAAGCATAAAATATAGATAGCTACGCCCCTGAAAGCATTCAGCAGTAGGTAGGTTATCAAAAAAACAAAGAGAAAATTTTTGAGTTATCTGTTCCGTTAATTCGGATAGAATGTAGCACCTTCTAATAAAAATTAGGGTTGCTAAGCAATCGTCGGGTCTATTCCCTCCTGCTTTCGTGATAACCAACACATGATGTCTAAGAACGGAGCAAAGATAGTTGGTGGTTTGTAGAAATTCAAAAAAAAATTAAGGAATTTGTAATCCGTTAAAACCAGGCCATAAATCACGGTCGTCGGCAACAGGCGTTTCAACCGTTTTCTTAGGAGCCGCCAACCGCCCATGCTGGCTAATATACGTGAGGGCTGCTTGCAATAATGGATCAGACGTGTCACCCAAGACGCCCAAATTGCTCACGTCTTCGGGCCATTGGACATCAGGCACTAAGCCTGTTTGGTAATCAGCAAAACCAGCTGCATTGGCCGTTTTAAGTACCAAAGGCTGCATCGCATATTGGTGCGAAGGATTGCGGTTGTTGGCCGAAAAATCGGGTGAATCGTATAGCGTCACGGATCCTACATTTTTCCCTACCGTGACATCGCCAATTTGGGTCACTTGAATATACGGTTTAAGGCCATTGATGACCAATTCACTAGCAGAGGCCGTACTTTTGGAGGTTAAAATAACCACCTTTGGCAACTGCAAAGATTGAATGCCCGCGCCGTTTGACAGTGTAGTTGTAAAATAATTGGTCGTCGTAGCTGATCCTTGCGATTGAAAATAGGCTTGCATTTTACTATTCCAAAGCTGTTTGGCGAACACTTGTCCATTAAATTGACCGGTGATCATGCTGGCCAAACGAGTTGCAGTGGCAATCGAACCTCCTGGATTGTAACGCAAATCGAGTACCAAATGGGTAATGCCTGAATTGGCAAAAAAAGCAAATGCTTGGTTTAAGTCATTCTCATAAGGCGTATAAAACCCGTTGTATAATAAATAGCCCACTTTTTGTGTTCCTTGGTTAAAAATGCGGGTCATATTGACCGGATTCTCAGCGATTTGTGATCTGCTTAAACTAATCGTTTGGCCGTTGGGTGTAATGGCGCCTTGGTCGTAATTGGCCAATTGAATGCTAAAAGAATCCTGATTTAGTAAGGTGCCATAATTGTCTTTGGTTAATGCAGTGCCATTTACGGCATAAAACAACATACCCCGCAGCACGCCCTTGGTGGCTGCGCTGGAATTGGGTAGTACATAACGGACCCAACCAAACACATCGGTGGTGCTTCCGGTTTTGTATCGCAAGCCATAACTCATGCCTGTCGATTTATTAGAACCAATCAGGGTGTTTTCGAGGGTGGTATAATCGGAGGTGATGTAGCTAAAACGGTCGACTGTGCCGTATTGGTATAATAAATTATTGAATAATACTTTTGGGTCCGATTGGGTATTTAAAAAAGTAGTTAAATCAGATTGCGAAGCAAATTGTGTATCCGCCAAATTGGGTACTTGGTCTTGCCACAAATAATACAAATTGAGCCCTTTCCACACAAAATCTTGCACGCTAACACGTGTGGGGACGGCTAAGGTTTCATCTGATTGACAAGAATTTAAAATGGTCAAAAGCAGCACAATGCGCAAGGTCCAAATCCATGTTTGTTTCATAGCAGTTTAATCAACATTTTGAACAAATATACTTGAATTAAGAAATCCAATGTACAGAAAAAAGAAAACAATTCAATTCAATTTCAACATCATGGCAGTTGAAGTAGTTTTTTTAAGCCATTGGTTGCAAAAACGCCCGTCTGCCCATTGGGAAGCCCATACACCATGAGTGCTTCAATTTCGGGGTGTTTATCCAAATAGGTTTTGGCTTTTTCTAAACCCATCACCAATAAACCGGTAGCGGTGGCGTCGGCAGTAAGGGTATTTGAAGCCAGCACCGAAGCACTTAATAATGGATTCGCTGCCGGATAACCTGTTTTTGGGTCAATGTGATGGGCGTATTTGACGCCATCTATTATGCGAAACTTACGGTTGTTGCCAGAAGTAGCCATCGCTTTATTACACAATTTGAACTCAAATTGGTTTTCATTTCTGCCTTCCGGATTATCGGTAGGTTTTTCAATCCCAACCGACCAACATTGTCCATTGGGTTTTTGGCCAAAGCCGATGACCTCGCCGCCAATTTCAACCAAAATATTGTTAAATCCTTTTGACTTTAAAAAATCGGCCACCACATCAACCGAATAACCTTGCGCAAAGGCATTGAAATCCAAAGATACCCGTGGGTCTTTTTTTACGATTTTGTCTTTTTGGAGTTTGATTTTATCCATTCCCACAAAAACCAATAAGCTATCGATGCGTTTTTGTTCGATGTGCTCTTTTCGGCCAGGCCCAAATCCCCAAGCATTGACCAATGAATACACTGTCGGGTCAAAGGCCCCGTCCGTTGCTTTCCACATCATTTTACCTTCCAAAAAACAGTGTATAAACCATTCGTCCAAAATAACGGGTTCATTTCGATTGACCTTTGAAATAATCGATTGCGTTTGATAGGTTGACACCGAACGGTCAAAACAAGCTAATAAAGAATCGACTTGTTGGGGCAAACGCGCTTGCTTATTTTCGGCAACGTAACTGATGTGGTAGCTGGTCCCTTGGGCAAATCCTTCAAATGAAAATACTTGAGGTTGTGCCCATAATATGCTTGTAAATAGAAGTACAACAAGGTGTATTTTTAAACGAAAATCAAATAAATGCTTTCTACAATTTGAAGTAATAATAGCGCTTATCATACTCTTGCATTTCATACTTTGTTAATAGCGCATCGCAAAAAAAAAAAACAATTAAACAACCGCAACTTAATTGCCTTTCGTTGTTAATTTCGTGACTTAATAAATTGTTGCTGACCCAATTTTCCAGACTGATCGAATAATTGCAAATAATAAACACCTTCAGCCAAGTCAGTCACGGCAATTTGATGATCTGCAAGGGTAATGGAACCTGTATGCATCACTTGTCCCACCATATTAATAATCTGATAGGTCACACGGTCCGAAAAATGCTGGTCAAAAGTAAGTGTGGCATTTACCGGGTTGGGGAATATCTGAAAGCTTTTTGAAGCGGTGGCCTGATCGGTATCTAATGAAGTTGAAATGTTGATTACGTAATCTTCCGTTTCGCCCCAATCCATTACATCGTTCACTGAAGCGCTGGCATTACAAGGCATAATTGAATATCCATTGTTACTCATGGTGTAATTGTCATCTTCCACTATGCGAACCCGCATGCGGGTGTTGCCTGTTAAAGCCGTCGTTGAGATTGCAATATTTTGATTTACAATAGTATTTGAAGTTAAATCTAGCGGTGTATTTGCCGTTGATCCCGCCACTTTCTCCGTCGTCTCAAAAATATTATTGTGGTTATAGTCGATCCAAACACCATAACCTGCCCCACCATGCACGTCAAAAGTAAGTGACAAATTATAAGAGGTACCTTTTACAAAATTTGGTACGGCTAAATTATTATAATAAGTATAATGCGGCTCTGCCGCTTGTGCATTCGTATTATTTACCAACGTGCCAAATTGTACCTTAAAAATAGCGTCCGCCACTGGAAAGCCTTGCATGTCGTCAAAATGGGCATCGCAATAAGGTGCTGGAGTGGTGGATTGCGCTTTGATTTTGGTAGCAGCTGTTAAAGTGAATAGCACTAAAAAAAGCAATTTAATTTTTTGAAGTTTCATTGTATGTTTGAATAAATAGTAGAATTGCTTTTTTTAGTACATCTTGTAACTATACGTGCAGCGCCCGATTGTCAGTAGCAGCTAATGCCGCTTCTTTAATAGCTTCTGCAAAGGTTGGATGCGCATGCGACATACGTGAAATATCTTCGGCACTGGCTCTAAATTCCATGGCGGTAACCGCCTCAGCAATTAAATCGGCACAACGGGCACCAATCATGTGAACACCTAATACTTCATCTGTTTTGGCATCGGCTAAGATTTTCACAAAACCATCAAGGTCGCCACTTGCGCGGGCGCGTCCTAATGCTTTGAATGGAAAACTACCTACTTTGTAAGTAACGCCCGATTCTTTTAATTGTTCTTCGGTTTTACCCACTCCAGCTACTTCAGGCCAAGTATATACAACGCCTGGAATTAAATTATAATCGATGTGCGGCTTTTGACCGGCGATAAACTCGGCTACCATTGCACCTTCTTCTTCCGCTTTATGTGCCAACATGGCCCCGCGAACCACATCGCCTATGGCAAAAATGTTTGCTGCAGCCGTTTGCAAGTGGGAATTCACTTCAATTTGTCCGCGGTCAGTGACCACCACACCCGCTTTTTCGGCTTGAAGCCCAGCAGTAAATGGACGTCGACCCACAGCAACTAGGCAATAATCGCCTTCTAGCACCAATTCTTTTCCTTTGGCATCATCTGCTTTTACCGTGATCACTGATTCATTGCGCGTTACTTCTTTTACTTTGTGTGACGTGTAAAACTTCATGCCTTGTTTTTTCAACACCTTGGTAAGCTCTTTTGACAAAGCACCATCCATGCCAGGAATAATGCGATCTGCAAATTCAACAACTGAAACTTGGGCACCCAAGCGCAAATACACTTGGCCCAATTCAATGCCAATGACACCACCACCAATTATTACTAAGTGCTTTGGAATTTCAGGTAGTTTTAACGCTTCTGTTGAAGTTATAATTCGCTCTTTATCAAGATTGATAAAAGGCAAAGTGGCTGGTTTTGAACCTGTAGCAATGATGCTGTATTTGGCTTCAATGGTTTGTTGCGTGCCGTCTGCCGCAGTAATGTTAATGTGTGTGGCATCGGCAAATGCGCCTATGCCATGAATCACTTGAATGTTATTTTTATCCATCAAAAATTGTACACCACCACAGGTCTGATCAACCACTTGTTGTTTGCGTTCTATCATTTTGGCCAAATCAACCGTCGGAGCACCATTGAATTGGATGCCGTGTTCTTCGAAGTGCTTGATCTCGTCAAAATGATGAGACGAAGCCAACAATGCTTTCGAAGGAATACAACCTACATTCAGGCAGGTGCCACCCAGCGTAGCGTATTTTTCAATAAGGGCCGTTTTAAAACCAAGTTGGGCACAACGAATAGCAGCAACATATCCACCAGGACCTGCGCCTATGATAACAACATCAAATGAATTCATAAATATATTTTTCAAAAAGTGTGATGCAAAAATAGTTCCTTTTTTGGCAGGAAACAATCAAAAAAAAACCGGGAATTCCGGTTTTAAAATTGAAAAAATTTCAGGCACATAAATGCTTAATTCAATTGTTTAAAAACTTCGGTTGACAAAGATTTAATCACATCTGGCAGCGTCGATAAATTGTCTGATTTGGTCATGATGGTAAAAACATAGGTTTTTTCACCCACGTATAGTATGGCTGTTTCGTGTAATTGTTTTACTTTATCGGTACCAGCCTCACCAAATTTATGAGCCATCTTAATTGTCGATGGCATCACGTTGGCCATCCCTTTATCAAAATTGCATTTGGACAACAATTCAGCGGCATATTCAGAGTCTTCAATAGACAAATAACTGGCGTTGTAGATGGCCCGAATAAACAATGAATAATCACGTACTGAAATCGGGTAATCATTGGCGCTCCAATTGGGTTCTGCCAATCCAAAGTCATTAAATACTTTTTTAAACAATTTGACATCCAGCACCGTGTTCAGTAATTGAGTGGCATTGTTATCTGAATAGGAAATCATGTAAGTAAGTAATTCTCGTACGCTGTAAGCTTGTCCAACTTTGATGCTTTTAGCTAAAAAAACAGGTGTTTTATCAGAGGTAAATGGATGCGCATAAACGACTCTTTTATTTAAAAAGCCAGGATCTAATTCATTCATTTTTAACAGCGTAATGAGTTCAGGGACTTTAAGCAATGAACCTGGACTGTACTTTTCATTTTCATTAATGCACAACCAGTCATTGGTGCCAAATTCTTTTAGGTATAAAGAAGCCGATTGCAACTTTCCTGCCGTTTTATAACTTTCAATAATAGTTGATAATTTGTCTTTCAAAGACATAAAATGTTCCGATTCACATGGATTGTCCACAAACATGAGCGGTTTGACAAATTTGTATCCTTTTAGTCGTTTCACTTCCATGGAACACATCGGTGGTTCAGTGCTGGCTGACTGTAAAGCCACTTCTTTTTGAGCTGAATTTCGAAAAGTGGTATAAAAATAGGTTGCCCCACAAGAAGTGATGAGTATGATAAATACATAATAAAAGGGCATTTGATGAATCAAAAATCTTTTCATAGTGTTGGTTTGTTCGTTGGTTTTGTTTGTGGGTGCAAGTTACTATTTTAAAATTTATATGTAATTAATATTTATTTAATTGTGATAGTCACATTCTTTGAAAGATACCTAACAAAGCAGTTTTTTTTTAAAGAATTATATAATTTAGCAGCATGCAAAAAATAATCATCATTGGTTCAGGTAATGTGGCCTTTCACCTAGCAAAACAGTTCCTAAACGCAACTGACTTTGATTTAATTGGCTATCATTCTCCACATGGTATAAACAAGAGTTCTGACTTTTACCCTACCTGCTACTTATCATCTCAAGATGTTTTTAATGAAACAGATTGTGTTTTTATTGTTGCGGTAAACGACGACCAAGTGGCCCTGGCCGCAAAGGATTTACCAGCAAGCAAGCTGGTGGTTCATACTTCGGGTAGTTTGCCTTGGCAAGTACTGCCTGATTCCATGCGGCGTGGGGTGCTATATCCGTTGCAAACCTTTTCAAAAAATCGAGTGGTTCAATTTGATCAAGTTCCGTTGTTTGTAGAGACGGAATTTTCAGAAGATTTGCCTCTTTTAAAAAGTCTGGCCAAAGAATTAAGTCCCATTCAGTACGAATCAACCTTTGAACTTCGACAACATTTGCATGTAGCTGCCGTTTTTAGCTGCAATTTTGTCAATCATTGCTACGCCATTGCTCAAAAGTTGTGTAAAGAACAATCACTACCCTTTGATATTCTGCGTCCCTTGATTGAAGAAACGGCCGAAAAAATCAAAACGCTTGATCCCGTGCAAGCACAAACTGGACCAGCCATTCGGCACGATCAAAAAACGATAGACAGACATCTATCTTTGATCGATAACCCGCAATGGCAACTCATTTATCAGGAAATGTCGGATTCTATTCAGAGTTTAAAGTTTAAAGTTTAAAGTTTCAAGTTTCAAGTTTTCCTTTGGACCGTTCGCCCCTGCGGGTCTCGGGTCAATCTTTCAATCAAAAAAAAGCAATAGGCAACAGCCATTAGGCAATAGTTTTTTCAAATCTCAAACTTCAAACCTCAAATTTCAAACCTCAAATCTCAAATTTCAAATCTTTCAATTCTTCAATCTTTCAATTTTTCAATCTCAACAACATATTTCTCTAAAGTGAATTTCTTTTCAATCAATAATTGAGTACCACTAGCCGAAATAACGATGCTAAAATGGTCCGTCCGAATCGTATTGTTTGTAATGATGGTTTTAGTTGATGGTAAGTGTGATTTTTTAAGTTGCAAATCGACTGGAGTGTTGCTTACCATGTCAATCAACAATTTTTCTTCTTTGAAATCGAGGGTGCAATTAACGCGTTCAATGGTTATTTTTTGTCCATTCAGCGTTGTTCCAAATTTTTCATGTAACACCAATACTGCGTTCCTATTAAAATTAATTATTATCTTTTGCTTGAACAATTCATCGATCTCTGCGATGATATTGGCATCAAACAAGAACTTTACATTGTTAAATGACTGCTCATCGGCCTTTTTTTCGATAAAACATTGGTACAAAATGGCGTTTAAATCGGTGTCAAGCTGTTCCGATAAAAATTCGGAGATTCGTTCTGCTTTGTCTTCGGTACTTAAATCTGCTTCATCCGATCCAAATAGGGCTGATGCCGCTTTTGTTTTCGGCAACGGATGTTTCTTTTGAATTTCATCCAAAATGAATTGAAATCTATTGTTTTCAGGAACTTTGGCCAACAAATTCAAATATATTTTTGCAATGACCTCTTTTTGTGAAAGATCCTGGTATTTTACGGCTAAGTCAAAATAGGAGAATGGGCTGAAAGTCTGTTTTGTCAGCGTAAAATCATTTTTATATTTTAAGTATTCAAACAGATAATCAACATAAAAAGTATTTTGATTAACGGGCAATTTCGTTTTAAAATCAACACAGTCAATGCGGATCCCATCTGTAAAAGGCAATTCAAATTGTAGCGGATTCTTTTCTTGAATTTTGAATTGAAAATTTTGCTGACCCGCCGAATTCCCACCCGCAATGAGGTTATAAATTAAATAAGGCGAAGTGGTTTTTTGAATAAACAACTTCGCCTTACTCATTTTTGTTGGAAACGCCTCAGGCAGCTGATAAATGCTGCTTAATTTATTTTGTGAAAAGGCACAAAAGGGGACAAGAAGAATGGTAAATAGTAGTTTGTTCATTCTATTTGTTTCAGGTTTAAAGTTTAAATTTTCAGGTTTTTTTTTTTTTTTTTCAATCCTTCAATCGTATTAAGGAAGTAGCTCGTAGAAAACAGTTTTTCTCAGTCGATCCGATCACTATTGCTATCTGGGCATTCAAGCAAATAGGCCAAAGTCCGAATTGTACGTAGCGAACAGTGATAAAAGCCCAGTGGACTTCCGGAAAGCGAACTTCAGTTCGCAAATCAAAAAACAATTACTCCGACCGAGATTTAGCTCGTTTCAACAAACCTGAAACCTGAAACCTGACCAGAGGACCGTAGGGACGAACCGTGCATATGATATATAGAGGAGGAAGCCCAGTGGGCTTCAGGTACACGAGCTTTAGCTCGCCTCAAAAAGGGAAATCTATGTAATCTCAAACCTGAAACCTGAAACCTGAAACCTGAAACCTGAAACCTGAAACCTGAAACCTGAAACCTGACCCGAGGCCCGCAGGGACGAACGGTGCGAAGCAAAACCTGAAACAAACCAACTACTCCATCGCCGCCAGATACCGCTCCGCATCCAATGCCGCCATACAACCCGTGCCTGCCGCTGTAATAGCTTGTCGGTACACATGATCGGCTGCATCGCCAGCAACAAACACACCCGCCACATTGGTTTTGGTGGTGCCCGTTTGGTTGATGATGTAGCCTGTTTCATCTAATTGGAGGTAGTCTTTAAAAATGGCGGTATTGGGTTGGTGTCCAATGGCCACGAAAAAGCCAGTAGCGGCAATTTCAGCTTCTATTCCAGTAGTTTTGTTTAATACGCGCACACCTGTTACCACTTGGCCGTCACCCAGTACTTCCAGTGTTTCGGTATGTAGTAAAATGTCAATATTCTCGGTGTTGCGCACACGGGTTTCCATGATTTTTGACGCACGGAATTGGGCACTTCTGACCAACATGGTCACTTTTTTGCACAATTTTGACAAATAGTGGGCTTCTTCGCAGGCCGAATCACCAGCACCCACAATGATTACTTCTTGGTTGCGGTAAAAAAAGCCATCGCACACGGCACAAGCGGAAACCCCGCCGCCCAATTGTAAATAGTGTTGTTCTGATGGCAAACCAAGGTATTTGGCTGTTGCACCGGTTGAAATGATGATTGTTTTGGCATGTAATTCCAAGGTGTCATTGATCCAAACCTTGTGAACAGCTCCTGAAAAATCAACTTTAGTCACCCAGCCATCACGGATATCGGTGCCAAAACGTTGTGCTTGCGCTTGCAGTTGCACCATCATTTCGGGGCCAGTAACGCCATCAGGATATCCCGGGAAATTTTCTACTTCATTGGTGGTGGTCAATTGGCCTCCGGGTTGCATGCCCTGATAAAGCACCGGATTCATATTGGCACGTGCTGCATAAATGGCGGCGGTGTAACCCGCAGGCCCTGAGCCGATGATTAAACAAGATATAATAGGATCTGACATGATATATAAATTATAATTATTGTTCTAAAGTTTGCAATTGGACTAAACGGGCATAAGCCCCTTCGCGCGCCAACAATTCGGCATGAGTGCCTTGTTCCACAATTTTCCCTTTTTTCATCACCACAATTAAGTCGGCTTTCTGAATAGTAGACAAACGGTGCGCGATAACTATTGAAGTTCGGTTTAACATCATTTTTTCTAAAGCATCCTGAACCAAACGCTCGCTTTCCGTGTCTAAAGCCGAGGTGGCTTCGTCCAAAATCATAATCGGTGGGTTTTTTAACACCGCACGCGCAATGGACAAACGTTGTTTTTGACCGCCCGACAATTTTCCGCCACTTTCACCAATATTGGTAAAAATGCCATCGGCCATATCTTGCACAAAGTCATGTGCATTGGCAATTTTTAATGCTTCCCAGATTTCATCGTCTGTGGCATCGGGTTTTCCAATTAATAGATTGTTTTTGATCGAATCATTAAACAAAATAGATTCTTGCGTAACCAAACCAATTTGTTTGCGCAAAGACTCAGCTTTCACTGAAGTAATTGGGTGTCCATCCACATAAATGCCGCCTTCTTGTATGTCGTAAAAACGAGTTAAAAGATTGGCAATCGTGCTTTTTCCACTTCCCGATTGACCTACCAATGCGACTGTTTTCCCGCGCGGAATTTTTAAGTTAAAGTCACGTAATACCCAGTCACTTTCATATTTAAATGACACGTGGTCCATGGTAATACAGTCGGAAAACGCAGGTAATTCAATGGCGTCTGCTGATTCGGGGACTGAGTTTTCAACTTCCAATACCTCAAAAACCCTTTCGGCAGCAGCCATCCCATTTTTAACGGAATAAGATGCTTTTGAAATGGATTTGGCAGGCGTTAAAATATTATATGCCAGACTCATGTACACAATAAATAATGACCCATCTAGTGTTTTGTCTACCAACACCAAATTCCCCCCATACCAAAGTAAAACAGCAATTGTTACGATGCCTAAAAATTCACTCATCGGCGAGGCCAAATTGTTTTTGTTTCCAATGGCATTGGATAAATTCAAAATGCGCTGAACCAAGTCGTTAAACCTGTTTTTGAAAATGGTTTCAGCATTGTAGCCTTTCACCACTTTAAGTCCACTTAACGTTTCTTCGACCAACGATATCAATAGGCCGCTTTCTTGTTGGGCCCTCAACGACTTGGCTTTTAGTGTTTTGCCAATTCTTGAAATTACCAAGCCTGAAATCGGAATAAACACAAAAACAAACAGCGTCAGCTTCAGGCTGATATTGAGCATGGCTACAATCGAAAAAACGATGGTCAGCGGTTCTTTAATAATTAATTCCAATATGGAAAAAAACGAATTTTGAACCTCTGCTAAATCACCTAACATACGCGCCATTAAATCGCCTTTGCGTTTCTCCGAAAAATAGGGGATGGGCAAACCAATGATTTTGTTATACATGGTAATGCGCAATTTACTTAATACGCCATTTTTAAGGTGGGTGATGTGGTAAGATGCTAAGTAACTAAATAAATTTTTGAATAAAAAAGTAATAATAACCAAACTAACTGCCAATAGCAAAGCGTATTGAGGACCCCAATTGTCGTCATTTTGCAAATGTGACATATAGTAATACAGCAGGTCTTTGCTATAAGAACCGATTTCGGTCCATTGGTGCCAAACAGGTTTGTCGGTAATAATTTGGTTATTTTTAAACAATACTTCTAGCATTGGCAACAAGGTCAACATAGAAATAGTGCTAAACAAGGCATACAACGTATTGTATGTAATGTTTAAAATAACATGCCTTTTGTAGGGTTTAACAAAAGGGATAATTCTCAATAGATTCTGATCCATTAATATAATTTCATTTCGGCTACGATGGCATCAATGTTGGCATCTAACGTTGCTTCAACCACCGCGGCTTGTTCAATTGACTCAAGTGGGGCATTCACACTAAAATAAAATTTAATTTTAGGTTCGGTGCCGCTTGGACGGGCGCAAATTTTGGTACCATCTTCCAAGTAATAAATCAATACATTCGATTTTGGAATAACCAATGGTTCGGTGCTTCCTTCCATCATGTTTCTGACTGTTGATTGTTGGTAATCTTCAATGCAAACCACCCGTTGCCCGTTGATTGATTCCAAAGGATTTTCGCGTAAATCTTTCATCATTTGCACAATTTCTTGCGCGCCTTCGATGCCTTTTTTGGTAATGGAAATCAGGTATTCTTTGTAGAATTTAAATTCCACATACAATTGTAGTAATTCTTCGTACAATGAACTGCCCGCTGCTTTGGCTTGTGCTGCCATTTCGCAAATTAATAAGGTCGCGCCCACCGCGTCTTTATCGCGCACGGCATCACCTACCATAAATCCGAAACTTTCTTCGCCACCGCCAATAAATTCTTGTTCTGGAAAGTCTTTAATCATTTTGGCAATCCATTTGAAGCCCGTAAGGCCCACTTTGCATTCCACATCGTAAGCATCTGCCAAATCAAACATCATTGGCGTGGATACAATCGTTGATCCGATAAACTGTTTGCCATTTATTTTTCCTGCCAATTTCCACTGTTTCAATAGAAAGGCCGTCATTAAAATCATACTCTGGTTGCCGTTTAACAGGACCATTTCACCAGCCATATTCCGAACAGCCACGCCCAAGCGGTCGGCGTCGGGGTCCGTGCCAATGACAATGTCAGATTGGTTTTTTTCGGCCAAAGCCAAAGCCATCGTCAAGGCAGCAGGCTCTTCTGGATTCGGCGAGGCTACGGTTGGGAAGTCGCCATTTGGAACGGCTTGTTCTTCCACGATGGCCACTTGGTTGTAACCAGCTCGTTCTAGCACATGCGGAATAGATTTTACAGATGTGCCATGCAAAGGCGTATAGGCAATTTTTAAAGCTTGTCGGGCTGCTATCGGCGTGTTAAATCCGGCATTGTCAAGCGTCGATTTAATGAACGCTTCGTCCACTTCCGTACCAATGGTGGTAATGAGTTCAGGTTTCGCATCAAAACGAATGCTGGCATACTGCAATGACTCAATTTCGCGAATAATCTCCGCATCTTGTGGCGGAACCAATTGGCCGCCATCTTGCCAATATACTTTATATCCGTTGTATTCAGGCGGATTGTGCGAAGCGGTTAACACGATGCCTGCATGGCATTGTAAATGTTTTAAAGCAAAAGATAATTCGGGGGTAGGGCGCAATGATTCAAATAAGTACACCAGAATGCCGTTGGCCGAAAAAACGTTGGCCACTACTTGTGCCAAGGTATCGCTTTGGTGGCGGCAATCAAAAGCAATCACCACTTTAATTTGCTCGCCCGCAAATGATTGCAACAAATAATTGGAAAGGCCTTGGGTGTTTTTACCCAACGTATACCGATTGATGCGGTTGGTGCCCACACCCATGACACCGCGCATGCCGCCTGTGCCAAATTCTAAATTTTTATAAAAGCTTTCTTGTAGTTCTTTGGGGTTGTTCAATTGCAACGCTTTGATAGCTTCATGCGTTTCGGCATCGAACACCGGTGTCATCCACTCGGCAATTTTCTGATCAATAGTCAATTCCATATTTGGTGGTTTTGAAATGTTTTAAAGTTCTTCGGCAATTTTGTAGCGCGCCTCGTTTGATTTGGTCCGTAAAATAATTTCGCCCAAAAAGCCAGCTAAAAAAAGTTGGGTACCAATAATCATGGTGGTTAATGCAATATAAAAAAGCGGGTTGTTCGCCACCAAAATGGTGTGGTAACCCGAATACAATTTAATGAGTTTTAAAGCAATGATGATGCCCGTTGACAACAAACCGATGATAAACATGATGACGCCAGCTGCGCCAAAC
Source organism: Flavobacterium sp. BFFFF2 (assembly GCA_002256385.1). Lineage (GTDB taxonomy): Bacteria > Bacteroidota > Bacteroidia > Flavobacteriales > Flavobacteriaceae > Flavobacterium. The sequence continues at coordinate 177,920 of NKJD01000001.1, read as the reverse complement.
AAGTGCATGGGGCGTTTGCCATAACGCGACAAAAACCAAATGGTGATCAGGTCCAGAAAGCCATTGACAAATCGGTTCATGCCGAATTTAGATTCGCCATATTTGCGGGCTTGGTGTTGCACCACTTTTTCGCCAATTTTGGAGAATCCAGCATTTTTGGCCAACACAGGAATATAACGGTGCATTTCTCCAGATACTTCAATGTTTTTGATGACCACATTAGAGTATGCTTTGAGCCCACAATTGAAATCATTGAGTTGTACGCCCGATGTTCTGCGCGCAGCCCAATTGAATAATTTAGAAGGAATATTTTTACCTACTACCGAGTCGTAACGGACTTTTTTCCAGCCCGACACCAAATCGTATTTTTCTTCGCGGATCATCCGAACCAAATCAGGAATTTCTTCTGGATTGTCTTGCAAATCGGCATCCATGGTAATTACCACTTGGCCCAATGCGCGCTCAAAACCAGCGTGCAAAGCCTGCGATTTGCCAAAGTTCTTCAAAAACCGTATGCCCTTCACGGCTGGGTTTTTTGCAGACAATTCGGCAATCACATCCCATGATTGGTCGGTGCTGCCATCGTCAATAAATAAAATTTCGTAGGTAAATCCGTTCTGTACCATGACCCGAACAATCCAATCGTGCAATTCGTGCAATGATTCTTGTTCATTAAGTAATGGTATAACAATGGAAAGCTCCATAGATGCGGCTAATGGCTTTGTCATTTATTTTTTTTCTGTGCGTACAATCAGACCAACAATGGTGCCGTGAACCAAACCAATGAACGAATACATGACCATTCCTAAAGGGATTAAAATCAAAGGGTTCTGAAATTTTTTGGTCATTGAAATACCCATTTCAATTTGTTCCTCTGTAAGCGGCGGCTTTTGTTCGTGCATGACTTTGCTCATCGAACGGTACATTTCTTCCATAAATTCGGGCACCAGGTAATTGAAAATAACCGAAAATATACTTGCAATTAAACCTGCCAATACGCACAAACTAACACCAATTTTAATTGTTTGCCCTAATGAAATATATCCATTATTGATTTGGTTTCTAAATTGACGGGCATTCATCAAACAAAATACAAAAGGTAAAACGAGATAGTTTAACAAATTAATGCTAATTCCATACCACTTTTGAGTGGCATTTAACGCCAAAATATAGGACAAAATGAGTTCCAACATCATGATGACGCCAAACAAAAATGCAAATGGAAAAGTAGACTTGGCCGGTGAAGTAGGTTTGCTCATAAACGAAATTGTTTTAACGGACAAATATAATAAGGTTTGTTTAAAATAGGGTTTCTATTTCATATTTTAAAGCACAAAAAAAACCGCCATTAGGCGGTTTCTTCTACATATTTATTTTGAAAGAACTACTCTTTCATTATTTTTTCAGTTTGTGTTCCGTATTGATTGCTTAACTCCATGATGTAGGCACCAGGAGCCACATTTGACAAATCGATGGTTTTGTTTAATTCAATTGCTGCTGGTTCAGTGATGGTTTCGTCGTAAACAACTGCTCCATTGATATTAAATACCCGAATCGTTTTAATGTCATTTTTGGTATTAATCGTAAAAATACCTTTCGAAGGATTTGGAAATACCGTAAACTGTGGCAAATTTTCGGTGCTTGGCGTATCAAGCGTAGGTTGCCAATTTAATGAAATATTGGTAAAATTGGCATCAGCTGCTGGGGTTTGCACATCAGCTGTTGGGCCTTTGGTAAAATTGAAATAGCGCGTTACCGTGGCGGTTGCGTGCCCCCAGCATTCTTGGATGCACACACGGTAGGCCCCATCAGCCACCAAGGTGCCATTCACTGTTCCACTCACATTCTTTCCATCCCAGGTAATGGTTTTGGCTGCAAAATTTGTTGAAGTGGAACCTGTTACTGCATCGGTTGTATTACTAGTTGCTTTTGTTTTCCAAGTTCCCAAATGATCGTTTGTTTTGGTTCCCCAATAGCGAATTTTTGTTTTTATAAACGTACCACTTTGTGTTTCAATCCACACGGCTAAAGCATACCGGCCATTCGTTTCATAATTACCCGTAGAATGCATTGGATTTGTGAATGTAAAGGTGAGTGCTCCTGCTGTTTGCGCTTGGATTGCGAAACCTAGCAACAGGGTTAAAATTATAAAGTGCTGTTTTTTCATAATGCGTGAATCTGGTTAAATAGACTGCAAATTTAAATGAGTATTATTCTTTTCAATGTGTGTTTCGTTTTTTTATCTAAATATGAATAATTCAACAAAAAGCGACACACATTAGTCTACCAATAAAACAAACATGATTCATTTTACCCTAGCAATAACAAGAGAAAGATGAATGTAAAATGCTTATTTAGAATAAATAAAATGTGCGCAGTCAAAAAAACTGCGGTGAATTTTTTGACTACCTAATTTTAGTTGTTTTTATAACCCTTATTAACTACTGGTTTTTTCAAAAAAACTAAATACGGTGGCCCCATAATGCTTTTGATGGGAAAATTCGGGGTGTTGGGTGACATCCGAATGCTTGGAATGCTCTACAATGAGCCAGCCTATATCTGAAACTATTTCTTGGTCAAATAGCATGCGTACCAATTGGTTGTAATCGCCGAGCGGAAGGTCGTAAGGTGGGTCGGCAAAGACAATGTCAACTTGGCCTTTAAATTGTTTTAAAAAACCAAAAACATCGCTTTGTACGGCTTTAAAGGGGATCTCTAATTCTTCAAAAGTTTTCTTGATGAATTGCACACAAGCCCGATCACCATCAACGGCCGTGCCTTCGGTGACACCCCTCGAAGCAAATTCGTAGCTCATATTTCCTGTGCCCGAAAATAAATCTAAAATGCGGAGTCCTTCCCACTCAAATTGGTTGTTTAGGATGTTAAACAACGATTCTTTGCTTAAGTCGGTGGTAGGCCGCACGGGCAAATTGCGGGGTGGTTGAATGCGTCTGCTTTTAAATTGGCCGGCAATAATTCTCATGGTTCGTGTAGTAAGGCAAAGGGTGAATTCTGTGTTGTGTCGGGCCATTTTACATCGCGAATGTAGCGATAAAGCAGGTCAAAAGTGCCTTCTTCCGAAGGCCATTCGCCCAAAAGCTGCAACGAAAACAGTTCTGGGTTCAGTTGCAATTGTTCGGCGGTAAAAAGAATATAGTATAGGATGTCTTCGGGGCTTTGCACCAAAAATGAATTGTACAAAACCAGTTTTCCGTTTTGCGTAACCACCAAATCCAGTTGCTCGTCAAGGCGGTGTGCGGTCATTTTTTTGTCAAAATCCCAGCGGCTTTTTGGAATCAATTGCGTTAACCAACTGGCCAATGCGTGTTGGTATTCAAATTTGCCCAAGCGGTCAATGAGTAAATTATTTAATGAAACCCATGGAATATACACACTCACCATTTCAAGTGAAGTGAGCGTGTCGGTAGCAATGTAATCGGTTTCAAATAGTTGGGTGTTCCACTGCAAATAATGCGTCTTAAAATCATCATCGTACAATGCGGCAGGAACAAAAGTAAGCCACGGATTGTAGTGCAGCACCTCAATGGCGTCATATTTTTGGGTAAAAACATCCTGTTGCCAAACGGCAGCAATCGTTTCTGATTCGTGTTGCCATTGCTCTGGATTGGGCCAGACCGCTTCGTCCTTTTCAATGATTTCATTGTTAAGCGTGTCACGAACCGTCCATAACATGCGTTTTTCACTCACTAAAATGGTGAGTTTGCGGTATGTTTTTTCAACGATTGAGTGGGTTTGGACCATTGTGCAAACTTAAGGAAATTGAATGATTGAAAAATTTAAAGATTGAAAGATTTGAGATTCAAAAATTGAATGATTTAAAGATTCAAAAATTGAATGATTTGAGATTTGTGGTTTGAGATTGAAAAATTTAAAGATTGAAAGATTTAAAAATTGAGTCCACACCGAAAAGTCTTTTCTCTCCTTTTTGCGTTTATTTTTTTAACTTTAATACTTATAAGCAACTGATTATCAAAGTTTGTTTTTTACTAAAAAATGACAATAAATCAAGATTTTTAGTAAAATGGGGTTTTAGGAGGGGACTCAAAATTGAATGATTCGAGATTTGTGGTTTGAGATTGAAAAATTTATAGATTTAAAGTTTTGAGATTAAGAATTTGATATTGATAGGAGATCCGAGGCCAAAGACCGAATTGTATGCAGCGTCAGCGGAATAAAAGCCCAGTTGGCTTCAGGTACACAAGCTTTAGTAATTATTTTCACAAATGAAGCAATAAAATTTTAGAATATCCATTTTCAAATTTGCAAATTACCTCATTTTCAAATTCTTTCCTCTTTCTTCTTTCCTCTTTCTTCGATAAAAAAAAAGCTGCCCTAAAGCAGCTTTTTCACAATAATTGGATTTGTTAAAAATTATTTGTCTCGAGTACTACCACACTACTTGGTGTTTGGGTACTAGCATCATCTTCGGCTGTAATAAAAATACGTTTGGGCTTGGATGAGGAAACGGCACTGAATTTAATGTTTAAATGCGAGGTGCCTACCACTTGTCCTAAATTAAGGGGAATCTCGCTTTTGTCTGAAACCAACCACACCACGTAGGTCTTTTTTGGAGGAGACAGTCGTTCGGGTTCTGCCAAATAGGTAAGTTCTAGGTTAACCACGTAGTTGTTATTCCGGTCGGTTTTAACCGAAACCTCACCGCGGGCCGCAGGGACTACCGAAGAGTTTAAGAAAGTTACCTTTTTGGAACACGAGGTGCATCCAATAAGCAACAATAGGGAGGCCAAAAGTCCAGCTTTTTTGGTGGCACTGATAAAAGGAGCAAATGAGGTCATCTGCTTACTTTTTCATGTTGCGCTGGGCCATCTCAGAAATCGATTGTCCCAATTCATCCACGCCTTTGTTGAAATCAACTTTAAACAATTCCCATTTTTGTTCGGTACCTTGTTTGTAGTTCATAATCTTTGATTTACACTCGGCATTTTTCATTTCCAAGCTGGCCAATTCTTTCACATACAAGTCATGCACTTTTTTGTCTGTTGACGTGTTTTTAGATTTTAAATCAGCGATCACTTTTTCGTTTTCAGCTAATTTTTTCTCCATGCTTTCTTTGTAAATGTTAAAGTCATGAATTGAATCTCTTTCAGACTCAGCCAAATCGGCTTTGGCATCAATGACTTCCTCTTTGGCCTCGCTTAATTGGTCTTCTTTGGCCTTGGGTGAATTGTTGCAATTCACGAGCATCGAACCGATAAATACCGTTAATGCAGCTATTTTTACTATGGGTGTCTTCATTTTATTTGTGTTTAAGTTCATGGTCTTTACTCGTGTGCGCCATATTATTGGGGTGCAACAAATCTTTTGTTTTGTCAACAACGACTGTGGCAATATGCTCCACTTTGTTTTCAACAACGCCTTCTAATTCCACGGCTTTGTTTTTAAGCAATTTGGCCTCTTTGTTCACGCTTTTCATAAAGCCTTTGGTTTCTTTACTCATTCTTTTTTTTAAAAATTTAGCTGTTTTTTCGGCACGGGCCGATAATTTTTTACGTGCTTTTGCGCCTTTGGTTGTGGCCATCAACAGCCCTAAAGTGGCTCCTGTTAAGGCACCAACGATGGAGCCTATTATTTTTTCATTTCTTTTTGTATTGTCCATGATGGGTATATTTAAATGGTTTAATTAAAATCGGTAGCCCAAAGTAACTTGGTACCACATGTTTTTGTAACGCGGTGTAGCAGACGATCCATCACCATTATTGGTTGTTACATCCCAACCGGCACGAGCGCCAACCACCAAATGGTCGATGTTAATATCGGCACCGCCAATAAAACACAAGGTGTTTTTGCGGTAGTTGTCGTTGGAAAAAATTTGCTCATTCGACGACGAAATAGATCCGCCTGTGAAATTGTCCTTTTGTTTAAGCAAATAAGAATATTGGGGTCCTACTAAAATGGTAATGTATTCAATCGGTTTAATGGCGACCATCAACGGAATATCTAAATAATCAGTAGTCCGCGTCATGCTGTAGGTTTCACCAAAAAAGGTACCCGACGATTTGTAGCCCTTTTGTGAGTACAATAGTTCAGGTTGTATGCCCAAATAGCGACCAATCGGGATGGAAACAAAAACGCCACCCGCCAATCCAAAAGTGGGATCTGCTACAAAGTCATCTCCTTTTGTGTCGTACACATTGGAATAATTACCGCCTATTTTCAACCCAAAAAAGAGTTTTTCGCGGTTATCTGCCATACCTACACTCGATTGTGCATTTGTTTTAACCAGGGCCAATAAGACCAACGTGGTTATTATAATTGTTTTTTTCATTTTGGTATTTTTAAGTTTATGATGTTAAATGTTGGAAAGTTTGTAATGTTGACCCGTCCAGAAAGCTATCCTGACATAGGAACGAATGTATCGAGCGGAGCCAAGCTAAAGTTTCTAATATTGAAAGCTGTTAAAGTCATAAATATCGAAAGTCCTTCCTAAAAAACTATCGACCTTGACTTTCGGCTTTCGACTTTCGGCTTTCGACTTTCGACTAAAAAAGCGAAGCTTTTTCATTTCATCACATTCTTCCCATTGATAATCCGCAAAAGGATGGAAACCACTGCCAATAAGAGCAATATGTGAATGAGTGCGCCAATGTTGTAAACAAAGAATCCCAAAGCCCAGAACAAAATCAAGATGAGCGCTACGTAATATAATAAGTTGGTCATAATTAAAATTTTAATGTGAAACATTGGGTAGTAAGCCACTTAAATGATTGGTTAAGCCATGCAAAGCGGTTTCATTTACTTGTGTTGAAGCACCCGTTTTGTCTTATTTTTTGTTGGCGTTCGTTTTTAAACCCCACACTTCAACATGTGCTTTTTTGTCTTTGTAATTGGGTTTTGTTTTACACACAAAAATGATTTTTTTCAAGTTGCGTTCGCCGCCGTTCAAAGCAATTACTTTGCTTTCTCCTGGGGCAAGGATGGTTTCGTTGATGTCAATATCTTGTTTGTCGCCACTTTCAAAATACATTTCCAAACGGATCAAATCAACAGGTGCTTTGGTCACTTTAAATTTGATTTTGGCAAATCGGTCGGCCATATACACATCTATTTCTTCTTTATCTTTAGTGAAGTCAATGGTCGATTTGCCAATTTTATGCCACCCAGATTGGTCATTGAGCATTACGGCTGGCTTTTGTGCCCAAGAAACTGATGCTGTGCCCATGAGGGTCATCAACATCATAAAAATTACTTTTTTCATTTGAATTGTATTTAATCGTAATAGAATTATTACACCACAAAGGTTGGTTCAAATACAAGCTAGGATGTTGTATAATAAAATGTGATTGTTACATCATTTGATTAACGGGTGGTTTATACCAAAAAGCGAATAAGAAGCCCATCAAACGGGGGGCTATTTCAAAATTGTCATTTTAAAGAAAAAGGAGTGATCAAATCTAAATTGCTTTGCTAAAATTTAAAACAAGACGACATTTACAATACCTTCGCAGCCTACTTTCAACTGAAATAGGGGAGCTATTTTTTACATTGCAGCTTTAAAAAACCAGTTTTTTATTTTCGCATTGAAATTTTCAAAAAATGTTAACAGAACACTCGTTTCGATAGACGGTTGTTAATGCATAATTCATGAAAAAAAAAACAGCCAAATCCAATTCACTGATTGACCGTTGGAAAAAACTCGGGCCTGGTTTAGTTACCGGAGCCAGCGACGATGACCCATCGGGCATTGCCACCTATTCGCAAGCTGGCGCTGCTTATGGACTTTCTACTTTGTGGACTTCCATTGTGGCTTTTCCGCTCATGGCGGCCATTCAGCAAATGTGCGCCCGAATTGGCTTGGTTACCTCACAAGGGCTTACGGGAACGCTCAAAAAGCACTATCCAAAGCCCGTTTTATACCTGATGCTATTGTTTAGTTTTCCGGCCATTATTCTCAATATCGGGGCCGACATCGCGGGTATGGGAGCCGTGGGAAACTTGCTGTTTCCGGCCATTGATGCCAATTATTTTTGTGTGGTTTTTACAATCAGTCTCATTGGGCTGATCATTTATTTGCCCTACCAGCAAATTGCTTCCGTATTAAAATATTTATGCTTGGTGATGTTGGTCTATTTCATGGTACCCTTTTTGTACAAACAAGATTTCTGTGAAATTTTACAAGCTACTTTTGTGCCAAGTATTTCATTTGATAAAAACTACATGGCCATATTGGTAGGCATTTTGGGTACGACCATTTCGCCTTATTTGTTTTTTTGGCAAGCTTCGGTGGAAGTGGAAGAGCAGAAAAACAAGAAAACACAGGTAATTGTCAACAAGAAAATCATTCACAACCTGAACCAAGATGTCGATTTTGGTATGACGGTTTCTGGGTTTGTGATGTATTTCATTATCCTGACCACCGGAACTGTTTTGTTTAAAGGAGGGGTTCATCAAATTGATACGGTGGAACAAGCCGCCATGGCACTCAAACCATTGGCTGGGAATTTGGCCTATTTATTATTTGCGATTGGTGTCATTGGAACCGGCTTTATTGCCATTCCAGTCTTAAGTGGTTCCTTGTCGTATATTTTCACGGAAACCTTCGGGTGGGAGCAGGGCCTCGATAAAAAATTTAGTGAGGCCAAAGCTTTTTACCTCATTATTGCGCTGTCATTAATACTGGGTTTGTCCTTAAATTATGTGGGGATTTCTCCAGTCAAAGCGCTAATTTACACAGCAATATTATATGGTTTAACCGCCCCGGTACTCATTGCCATTATTCTCCATATTTCGAATAATAAAAAAATCATGGGCAAACATGTCAATGGCCCACTTTCAAATACATTGGGTTTTGCGGCATTATTGTTAATGACCGTGACGGCGGTTACGCTGCTGTATTTGCAGTTTTTCTAAGAAGCGGGTCATTTTCATGGCTCATTTCCAAGTCAGTAGATTTATTGTTTTTTCAAAATTGACTTTCCGACGTTAAAATTCTGGTAAAGTCAACCATTGAATTTAAAATTTACATACATTTGAATCAACTAAATCATTTAAATCTATATCATTATGAAAAAACAAATGGCAGTTGCTGCATTGGCTTTCTTTGCGTTGACTTTTAGTGGAATGGCACAAGAGAAACAAAAAGAAGAGAAAAAAGAGAAAAAGGAATGTTGTGCCAACAAAAAAGGTTGCCACGACAAAAAAGAAAAAGGTTGTTCTCACGACAAAAAAGAAGAAAAGAAAAGCTAGTTTGTACCGTACAAACGACTTTCTATAGAAATAAAAAAGCCGAATTAAACTTCGGCTTTTTTTATGGGTTGTATGAATAGATCTTTATTGAAGCGGAATATCAAAGAATGCGCCATACTGAAAGTTCGTTGCGGCGGGCTCTAAAGAGGTTCCTGTAGCGGTGTTTTTGGTATAAAAGTAAAACGTACCGCTTACCATGCCATCTTTATTTTTAGTAATAATCACTTTTCCAAGTGGGGTGGCACCTACGCTGGTGTAAGAATACATGCCGTTTTCATTGGTGTATTCAAAGCCGACTTTGCTGGAGTTGGTTCCGCCAATGGCGTATTCTCCTGTCAGAAAATTGGCCAAATCAATGGTCAATGTTTCGTTTTCCGTGTAGCCAGTTACTATTAAATGACTCGAAGATGTTAAGGTTGCTGTTACGCTTTTGGAACGCCAAAGGATATTGTTCTTTTGGGCTTGCATGCCTTGGTTATTGGTTTCTGTTGTGGTGGTGCAGGCACTCACACAAACAACTACTAATATAAGAGCTATTATCTTTTTCATTAGGTGCAATCAATTGTTGAATTGAATGCACAAAAATAGTTTTTTTTGGGAATGTGAACGGGCAAAAAAAAAATATTGCATTTTTTTATGTATAAATTAAAAATAGCTTCAAAATCAGTATATTTGCGCCCTCAAATAACCGGGGTCGGGTACCCCACAAATTAAACGACTATGTCAGTACGTATTAGATTGCAAAGACACGGAAAAAAAGGAAAACCGTTTTATTGGATTGTAGCCGCCGATGCGCGCTCAAAACGTGATGGACGCTTTTTGGAAAAATTGGGTATTTACAACCCAAATACCAATCCAGCTACCATTGAATTAAACATGGATTCTTCTGTTCGTTGGTTACACAATGGTGCTCAACCATCAGACACAGCCCGTGCCATCCTTTCATACAAAGGAGCTTTATTGAAACACCACCTTGAGGTTGGTGTAAACAAAGGTGCTTTAACCACCGAGCAAGCAGAAGCTAAATTGCAAGCTTGGATCGATGAAAAAGCGGCCCGTATTAACGCCAAAAAAGATTCATTAAGCCAGGATAAAGCAGAAGTAAAAGCAGCAGCTTTGAAAGCGGAGAAAGCGGTGAATGAAAAAAGAATGGCTGCGGCTGCCGATGCTGCTAGAGCAGCAGAAGCTGAGGCCGTTGTTGAAACTGCCGTTGAAGAAGCGCCAGAAGTGGCGGTTGAAGAAACAGTGGTAGCTGAAGCAGCTCCAGAAGTGGTAGCAGAAGAAACTGTTGAAGCAGCAGCTCCAGAAGTGGTAGCTGAGGAGCCAGCAACTGAAGCAGCGACTGAAGAAGGAACTACAGAAGCTTAATTAGACGATTAGCTAGCTACAATTCGATGCAGTCAAAAGATTGTTTTTTTCTTGGAAAAGTAGCTAAGAAGTTTAGTTTCAAAGGTGAATTGTTGTTGTTTATTGATGCCGACAATTTAACTGATTATTTAAATATGGAATCCGTTTTTGTTGAGTTTGACTCACAAGAACTGGTTCCATTTTTTATTGAACGTGCGCAAGTGCACAACATGCAATACATTAGGGTCAAATTTGAAGAAGTTGACACCGAACAAGAGGCCAATCGCTTGGTTGGTAAATCCTTGTTTTTACCATTAAACATGTTGCCCAAATTAGAAGGTGATGCCTTTTACTACCATGAAATTGAAGGTTTCAAGGTAGTTGATGTGCAATATGGTAATTTGGGGATTTTGTCAAAAGTAAATGACACCAATAGGCAGTTGTTGCTTGAAATTGAACACTTAGGCCAAACCATTCTGGTACCCATGGTGGACGATTTTATCGAAAAAATAGATTGGGATACACGCACTTTGCACCTTAAAACCCCAGCCGGACTCATCGATTTATATTTGTAATGGAGGCCGATAAAGAGGTGTTTCGCTTTAAACAGTTCCGTTTACAACAATCAAACACAGCCATGAAAGTGGGCACCGACGGCGTATTGTTAGGCGCTTGGGCCCCCATTGAACACGAACCACAATCCATATTGGATATTGGAAGCGGTACCGGTCTCGTTGCTCTTATGCTGGCACAACGTTCCGAAGCCTTTCAAATTGATGCCATTGAAATAGAAGAAGGCGCCTTTGAAGATAGTGTTACTAACTTTGAACATTCGCCGTGGGCCGATCGGTTGTATTGTTATCATGCCTCTTTAGATGAATTTCACCAAGAAATGCAAGAGGAACAATATGATTTGATTGTGTCCAATCCACCTTTTTTTGAGGTCGAACCTTCGCAAACTGATTATGCCCGATTTTTAGCCCGATCTTCAAAAGCCATGCCTTTTGACCAATTGTTAGAGGCAGTGGCCGATTTGTTAAGCGAAGAAGGCGTTTTTGCGGTGGTTGTCCCGCATGAACAGGCTGCTGACCTGACCGAAATGGCTGCCCAATTATCTTTGTTTGTGTTGAAAAGCACTCTTGTGAGAGGCACCATTCAGGCGCCTATAAAAAGGCAATTGTTGGCATTTTCCAGAAAGCAAACGCCACAACCGCTCATTGATGAATTGGTACTTGAAACCGAACGCCATGTGCGTACACCAGCTTATCAATCATTAACAGAAGCATTTTATTTATCCCCATAAAAATGACGCGAATTTCCTAAAAATTCATTGGTTAGGATGTTAAAAATCTAGTGTCAGTTTCTTACCTTTGCAAACGATTTCGTAACCAGAAAGTCAAGCCACTTTCCTCAATCAAAATAGACTCATGAAACCGGATTTATTTCAAGCTCCCGATTATTATTTGCTAGACGATTTATTGACAGAAGAGCACAAAATGGTGCGCGATGCAGCCCGTGAATGGGTAAAACGCGACGTGTCTCCCATTATTGAAGACTATGCACAGCGTGCTGAATTTCCAACACAAATCATTAAAGGTTTGGGTGAAATTGGTGCCTTTGGTCCTTATATTCCAACTGAATATGGCGGTGCTGGCATGGATCAAATTGCTTATGGTTTAATTATGCAAGAAATTGAACGCGGCGACAGCGGGGTTCGGTCAACGGCATCGGTGCAATCATCATTGGTGATGTACCCCATTTGGAAATACGGTTCAGAAGAACAACGTCAAAAATACCTACCTAAATTAGCCACCGGCGAATGGATGGGCTGCTTCGGACTTACTGAGCCCGATTTTGGTTCGAATCCGAGTGGTATGGTGACCAATTTTAAAGACAAAGGCGATCATTATTTATTAAATGGGGCCAAAATGTGGATTTCAAATGCACCGTTTGCGCAAGTTGCAGTGGTTTGGGCCAAAAATGAAGAAGGTCGCATCCACGGTTTAATCGTGGAACGTGGCATGGAAGGGTTTACTACCCCCGAAACGCACAACAAATGGTCCTTGCGTGCTTCGGCCACAGGTGAATTGATTTTTGACAATGTAAAAGTTCCAAAAGAGAATTTATTGCCTAACAAGTCTGGTTTGGGTGCACCACTAGGTTGCTTAGATTCAGCGCGTTATGGTATTGCTTGGGGTGCTATTGGTGCTGCCATGGATTGTTATGACACGGCTTTGCGTTATGCCAAAGAACGCATTCAATTTGACAAACCAATTGCAGCAACGCAATTGCAACAAAAAAAATTGGCCGAAATGATCACTGAAATCACCAAAGCCCAATTGTTAACGTGGCGTCTGGGTGTGTTGCGCAATGAAGGCCGCGCCACCACTGCTCAAATCTCCATGGCCAAACGAAACAACGTGGATATGGCCGTGCACATTGCCCGCGAAGCCCGTCAAATTTTGGGTGGCATGGGAATTACAGGCGAATATTCAATTATGCGTCACATGATGAATTTAGAATCGGTGTTGACCTACGAAGGAACGCACGATATTCATTTACTCATTACTGGAGCCGATATTACAGGTATTCCTGCTTTTAAATAACTTCAAAATCTAACAAGCCTGATTAGTCAGGCTTTTTTTTGATATATATATGAAAATGGATTTGTCAGCATGCAACATGATGGTTGCCAGTACTTCCACCTTGTTTGGCGGTGCTTATTTGGAATACCTCGAAAGTGAATTGCACACCTTGTATAAGGATGCATCGGAAATAATATTTATTCCCTATGCCCGTCCAGGGGGCATTTCGCATGACGAGTACACCCTAAAAGCAGCAACTGCCTTTGCCAAAATGGGTAAAAAACTCCGCGGATTGCACACTTTTGACCAACCGGCATTAGCTTTGCAACAAGCCGAAGGGGTTTTTGTTGGGGGCGGCAACACCTTTGTGTTGGTTAACCAATTGTATACATTGGATTTGTGGGATGCTTTGCGAATGGCGATTTTAAAAGGCGTTCCCTATTTAGGATGTAGCGCAGGCAGCAACATTACAGGTGTCAGCATGCAAACGACCAACGACATGCCCATCGTATATCCACCTTCATTTACTACTTTGGGTATTTTGCCTTTTAACATCAATCCGCATTACCTTGACGCGGATGACCAATCAAAACACATGGGCGAAACCCGCGAAACCCGCCTGCGGGAGTTTCATGCGTACGAGACAACGCCAGTGGTGGGGTTGCGCGAAGGAAGTTGGATTGCGGTTCGGAATGGTCAGATGCAATTAAAAGGAACCCTGAGTGCACGCTGGTTTCAGGCCAATCAGGCTGCTATGGAGTTGCCTCCCAATACCTTTTTTGATGAATTGATGTAGTTTCAACCACTTCGTTAAATTAAATTCACCTTAAGGGAATGTTTTTTGGATAATTCGGCCTCGTTTTTGGAGTTAGGTTGATAATCATCAATCATTCCGCTTATGTTTACCAAATTATTACTTCGTTCTGCCGGGGTCGATACCGACCTACTTCGGCAATGTCAACCTACCGAAACCATCAAGTATGCCGGATTAGGTGCGACCGTTTTGTTTACTGCCATTTTTGCTGCACTTTCTGGCGGTTATGCCTTTTTTCAGGTGTTCCAATCGGTGTATTGGGCCGTGCTATTTGGCTTCATCTGGGGCCTCATGATTTTTAACCTCGATCGGTTTTTGGTAGCTTCCATCCAACGAAAACCCAATTCCAATGCGCATTGGAAGGCCGCCTTTCCGCGTTTACTATTGGCAACGGTCCTTGCAGTTGTGATTGCTAAACCCTTGGAATTGAAACTTTTTCAAAAAGAAATTCAAGCCCAGATGGTCATTCAACGCAACAAAATTCAAGCCCAACATTTGAAGCAGGTGGAAACCATGTTTCAGAACCAACGCGACGAAATCGATGCCAAACGCAATATACTATTGCTCCGCTGGAAAGACAAAGAAAAAATGATTCAAGCCCTAAATCAGGCCAAAATTGAAGAGGCCGAAGGAAGTGCAGGTACCAAAAAAATGGGGAAGGGGCCCATTTATCAAGAAAAAAAAGACCGTTATGAGCGCGCTTATGCCGACTGGAAAATGGAACGGGCGCGTGACAGCATTCAATTGGCCCAATTGGATGCCCAATTAACAAGCAGCGATGCCGAAGTACAACAGTCCAAAAGCAAAGGGAAACCAATTATAAACGGCTACGATGGTTTGTTGGCGCAATTGGAAGCGTTGGATAAACTACCACAAGGTCCTGTTTTTGGGATATTTTTATTGTTTCTTTTGCTGGAATTGGCGCCAATTTTGTCAAAATTACTTCTTGAGCCAGGCGAGTATGACTGGAAAAGATGGACCAAAGACGATGCATTGCGCCAAGAATTAAGTATGATTCGAACCAAAAACACCGATTTTTGGACATTGGCCGAACAGTATAATAAACAAGCTGCCAATGATAACCAAGCGTTAGGCGATTTGGCCAAAAGCCAAGCTTCAGATTGGAAAAAACGCCTGCAAGAAAAGAGTTTATTATGGGAGTGAAGGGGCCATGTCCTTTTCGTTGATCACCGTTTCAATGGCTTCCCATAATGCCAAACGGTGTTCCAATGCGGCCTTGGCTGTTTCGGTGGCTTCTTGCCAATATTGGGCATTTTCGCCACACAAGGCCTGCATCATGCGCAGGGCCATGGGGCCGTGTTCATCGGCGTCAAGTTCTACGTGGCGTTCCATGTAATAAAGCAATTCTGACCAATGTGAAGCAGGAAACTGTTCTTGAATGTTGCGAATGATTTCGGTAAACATATCGGGTATTAAGTCTTCGCGTCCAAAGGTAAATGCAGCTGCAATGCAATGGATCTTTCCTTCTTCGATGCATTGGAAGGTAAAATTCAAAAATGATTTCACTGCGTCGGGCAGGTTGCTTCGTCTAATGGCTACAAATACGTTTTGCGTGCTTTTAACTTGTTCTAAAAAGTGTAAAATAGCTGCTGTGCTCGCGCCAGCTTGTTCCATGGCGCTCAAATACATTTCAAAATGACTGCTGTAGCCGCCATCAGGCAACTTATCTGATTCTTCTGCCAACACCATTTCATTGATTAAATAGCGTATTTCACGGTTTTCAGATGGAAACCAAGGCGTGCCAATAGAAGTCAACTTGGCTTGCAAAGCTTTCAACAAAGACATAAAATCCCAAACCGCAAACACATGGTATTCCATAAAATCTTGCAATTGGTCAGGGCTGTTTATCTTTTGATAAACGGCATGTTTGATTAATTGTTGACGCAAAGGTTCAATGCTGTGTTGGAGGTGTGTGACTGACATAATAGTGTGCATGATTTACTCTGTAAAATTAATGAAGTCGCCCATTTTTGCAGCTTCAATAATTATTAAATAAATGTGAAAAGCAGTTAATTAATTTGCTATAAATTCTTAAAAACATGATTTTTACATTTTAAACAATACGTATTTTGCTAACGATTTTGTTTAAATGTTAAATTTAACGATTTATTATACTTAAAATCATGAAACATACACAAGGTTGGTGTTGTGTTTTTGTATTTTTGCTAAAATTGCTTTTATGAATGTTGCCCCTTCATTTGAAGAAATTGTTCAGCTTGGTCCAGACATTATTTGCGGGTATTTGCCCAATAAAGAAATTACGTTTGTGAATCAGGCTGTTTGTACTATTTCGGGGCAAAGTGCTTCCTTTTATGTGGGTAAAAAAATTAATGAATTTGGCTATCCAGCTAGCTTTGTTAAAGATTTTGAAGCAGGTTTTGACACTTGTTTGTTTCATAAAAGGGTCGAAAATATTGATATTTTTTCCTCTACTAATAATTTAAAAAACAAGTATTTCAACATCCAATTTGTGCCCGTACTTCATCCGCAAAATGGCGAAGTGATGAAAATTTTCAGTATTTCGCGCGATGTTACCGATAGCAAACTGATTGAATTGGGTCAAAAACAGACCATTCACGAATTGCAAGTACTTTCAACACGCTTGGTAAACAAATCGAACCGCCTTCAGAATTTTGCCTACATGCTTTCGCACGATTTCAAATCGCCCTTAAACAACTTAGGTGGCTTGTTGAGCTTGTATAAAGAGTCAAAAGACGAAGAACAAGCAGCATTGTCCGCACTGATTGATGCTAGTTTTCAGCAGGTTTTACAGTCATTAACCAACATGACCAGTTTGCTTTCGGTAAATCAGTCTGTGGAAATTGAATTGGAAAGCTTGTTTTTTAAAGAGGTCGTTCAAACGGTTTGCCAAGGAATCGATTTATTTGTTCAACGAACCAATACAGTGATTGAAACTCATTTTGAACTAGCGCCGAACATACAGTACAACCGTTCTTATTTGGAAAGTCTGTTGCAGAATTTAATCACCAATGCCATCAAATACAGACATCCAACGCGGAACCCACATATTATTTTAACGACTTCCATACAGCAAGATAAATTGCTATTAACTTGTCGGGACAATGGTTTGGGTATTGACTTAGAAAAAGTCGGGAATCAATTGTTCGGATTGCACCAAACATTTCACGAAAACCCCGAAGCACACGGAGTCGGTTTGTTTATTACTAAAAATCAAATCGAAGCCATGAACGGGCGCATTTGGGTGGAAAGCACGCCAGGTGTGGGAAGTTTGTTTTTGGTTGAATTTGATTTGAAGCCCATTAATTGACTTTACGTCTCGTGTTTTTGTATTTAACATTTCGAGGGGTTTAGCGACGCAAAACGATCAATTCCAATACTTTGTAGGCCTAAAAGTATAACGACAAGTATGCTCGTCACGCCGGCCGACGCAAAACCAAATAGTAGCTAAGAAAAACACCAAGCTCTTAAGTGCATGACTTTGATTTTGTGTTTTATTACTTGTCATTTTAATACGGCACCCTCCTTGTCAGTAAAAGTTCTTTCAATGTGCGCATAGTACAATTGCATTCTTGTATATGCTGCGATGCAATTTTAGATGTAAAAACACCGACATGTACGGAACCTTAAAAAAATTGCCAAACACCCTATCTTTCACTATTCTAATTGAACGCTGCATTAGGTCGTTATCCCAGAAAGTAGATGACCAAACGCCTCATTAATCGCGGTTACTTGTTTTGGCACTGTTAAAACCAATAGCACTAAGCTTAATGGACTTATGATTGTCTTTTGGCCTTAAAACGATAAAAGGCGCTGTGCTCGTTTGCTTAATGTCGTTACCTTTCATGGCAAATGCTTCTTGCTTATCGTCCACCACGAAGATTTCAGTCTGATCAGGCAAGGAATAACTTTTTATTTCATTTGGCTTTAAGTCGCTGATCCTTGTTTGATTTTTACCATCAGGTGTGTAAATAATGAGTGCCAAGTGGAAGGGTTCTTTGTAATCGTTTACAAAGTTTATGTTGATATTTTGCTGTCCATAAACAGCTGCCTGCATAAAAAGCACAAAAAGGATTATTGATTGTTTCATACCGATCTTAATTGTTTTTGGTGTTAAAATATTTTGCAGCCAACTAATTGGGGTCGCTGTTAAAGCAACAAATTGAATAGTAGCTCACCGAATTGCAGTGGTGATTTCCAAAGAGAATAGGCTACCATGAATACTATTTGCGAATTAATCTCCATCAAATAGTTCAATTCCTTTACATCGTATTATTTTCAAGCGCCATTTTATACGTACTTAAACAAAGTGCGCGGGCTTCTTTGTGGTCAACAATGGGTTTTACATACGAAGCTTTGTCCCATTCTGGTACCCATTTTTTGATATATTGATGCAGGTTGTCAAATTTTTTCTGCTGTTCCATGGGGTTAAAAATGCGGAAATAGGGGGCCGCATCAACGCCTGAACCGGCTGCCCATTGCCAGTTTCCTACATTGCTTGCTTGTTCATAATCAAGGAGGTGTTTGGCAAAATACGTTTCACCCCAGCGCCAATCAATAAGCAAGTGTTTACACAAAAAGCTGGCCACCACCATCCGAACGCGGTTGTGCATGTGGCCAGTGGCGTTGAGTTCGCGCATGCCCGCATCGACAATGGCGTAACCCGTTTTGCCTTGGCACCAGCGTTCAAATTGTTCTTCATTATTGCGCCAGGGAATGCGGTCATAAGCGGGTTTGAAACTTTGGGTGGTGGTATGCGGAAAATGCCACAAAATTTGCATGAAAAATTCGCGCCAAATCAATTCGTTCAAAAAGGTCTCTTTCCCGGTAGCTTCGGCCAAGCGAACGGCTTCTCGGACCGACAAAGTGCCAAACCGCAAATGAGGACCTATGCGCGAAGTGCCGTTTGATAGCGCGGGAAAATTGCGCGTTGCTTCATGATTTTCAATCAGTTGCTGCTGCAATGAATACGGCGGAACCAAAATAGGGGCGGGCTGAAATCCAATGTCGGCTAAGGTTGGAAACTGATAATCATGTGTTGCCATTTGATGCAACAGATTTTCACTTGGATAATGGGCAAGCGCATTGCCTTGGCGTAGCAATTTCCATTTTTTTGAAAATGGCGTAAAAACCACATAAGGCGTGCCATCGTCTTTGACCACTTCTTTTTTCTCAAAAATAACCTGGTCTTTGGAAGTGTAAAATGAAACCCCATTTTTTTCTAATAGCTGATGAATCGAGGCATCTCTTTTTCGGGCATACGGCTCATAATCACGGTTGGTGTACACCGATTCGATGGCGTGATTTTGCAACAATTGTTCAAAAACAGCTTCGGGTTTGCCATAAAAAACAGCCAATTGTTGGTTGTTTGCGGCCAACAGTTTATTCATCTGCTCCAATTGCTGGTAAATGAAGTACACCCGCGCATCATGAGCCTCTAATTGTTCTAGAATGGCGGAATCAAAAATAAAAATGGGCAACACCCGGTTGCCTGTTTGCAAAGCATGATACAAACCCGCATTGTCTTGCAAACGCAAATCGCGCCGAAACCAAAAAACAGTCCATTTTTCCATTAGCCATGCATCATTTGCAAACGGCTCATGCCGCCGTCAATATGAAAAACTTGACCGCTAATCCATTGACTTTGGTCTTCCAATAAATAGGCTGCCATAGCCGCGATATCTTCGGCTTTACCCACTGATTTGAGGGGGTGGCGCTCGGCTGCCTTCTCCGTTTTTTCGGGTGTGTTTAAAAATTTATCGGCCAAAGGCGTGAGCGTCAGCGAGGGCGCAATCACATTGACCCGCACAACAGGTGCCAATTCGGCGGCCAAAGCACGCGCAAAACCTTCAACGGCTCCTTTGGCAGCCGCAATCGAGCTGTGAAATGGCATCCCAAGCCCCACCGCTACAGTACTAAATAGCACAATTGACGACTTGTCGGTGGCTTGCAAGCGCGGTAAAATGGCTTGAATGATGGGGATCATTCCAAAAAAGTTCAATTGCATATCTTGTATAAAGGCTTCTTGTTTTAAACCTTTAAAAGGACGCAAGTTAATAGATCCCGGGGCATACACAAATCCGTGAATTACATCGGGCAATTGTGTCAAATCAATGGCGCCAGTTGTGGCATCGAATGTAATGTACTGCACCCCTTCAATAGGGTCAGCAGGCAGATTGCGTTGTGCCGAAAAAACGTGGTGCTTTGATGCCAACTGTGTGGCTAAGGCTTTTCCAATTCCTTTGGTGCCACCGATGATGAGGATGTTTTTCATTTTTGTAAAATGTTGTAATGTTGAATGTTTGTAATGTTGTAATGTCTAATATTGAAAAATGAGATGTTCGAAAGCGAACTTTTTTTATCTATGCGAGCATTTTTTCGCATAATGCATGGATTAAATGAATTTTACCTTTATTTCAATTGGTCTACTTGATTATTCAACCTTAAACTTTAGGATTTTCGACTTTAGCTTCGCTCCGTTCGCCCCATTCGTTCCGATGGGTCTCGGGTCGACTTTTGACTCTTCTACATATGCGGGCCGGCATTTTTCAAGCTGCGCAGAACACTTAACATTGATTAAATATTTTAAAGAACCATTTTCTAAGATCTTCTATTTTAGTCTTCCTTATTTTTGCTAATGGACCATTTTTCTGTTTTCTTTGCCAGCCTGGCTTAGAAATAAGGATAAAGAGTAAATAATTTTGAATTGAAAAAATATTAGTAGAACGCAAAAATTAAACTTTAAACTTTAAACTTTAAACCTGAAACCTGAAACCTGAAACCTGAAACCTGAAACCTGAAACCTGACCCGAGGCCAAAGGCCGAACGGTCCGAAGGAAAACCTGAAACCTGAAACCTGAAACTCCCTTTAGGTCATCTTCCCAAACAACTGATCTAGCTTCTCTGTTCTATAAGCAAAAATGGCTTCAAGGCGTGGTTTCACCATCCAGGGTTGCATCCATTTTCCTAAGATACCCATAGGTAATTTATAGTCCACAATGTCTATCATTTCAACGCCGCCCGGTATAGCTCTGAAGAAATGTTTGTGGTGCCAAAAGGCATAGGGACCAAATCGTTGTTCGTCCACAAAATAACTTTTGTCAATGACATGCGTGATTTCGGTTACCCAACGCATTTTTATGCCCGGAAAAGGTGAAATGTGGTATTGTATAATTTGCCCAGGAAACATCTTTCGGTCGGCCCCACTAAGAATGTGAAAACCCATGTATTCGGGGGTAATGGTTTTTAAATTTTGGGGTGATGAAAAAAATTCCCACGCCTCGTCAAGGCTAATAGGCAATAGTTGAACGGATTCAAATCGGAATACTGACATGTTTTTTTGTTTGTGTAAAGATAGTTTGTTTAATCTTATCACAAAAAGATTAAACAAAAAAAGCGGTATTTTATGCTTTTCTTAACGCTTGATCCCGTATTTTTGAGGCTTTGAAAATGGGCTTGTAATTTGCGTTTCAGTCAACAATCACGGCGTTTTTTTAAGCAAATTACTTTCAACCTTTGTTCATCCCCAAATTGTTTATAAACCGCTTCAGTAAGTAATTCATTTTTATTTCAATTATAAATCAGTAATCAATATTTTAAAGTATGAGAAAATTAGCCCTCGCAGTCGTTTTAATCGCCACACAATGGTTTGTTGGCGCACAAGTTAAAACGCCACAACCAAGTCCAAAGTCAGTGATTCAACAAGTGGTTGGACTCACCGATGTTGAAATTGAATACAGCCGCCCAAGTGCCAAAGGCCGTGTGGTTTTTGGCGATTTGGTCCCTTACGGAAAATTATGGCGCACAGGAGCCAATCAGAACACCATGATTTCATTTAGCGACGATGTCATCGTGCAAGGTATTGCCCTTAAAAAAGGTAAATATGCTTTGTTTACCACGCCAAAAGTAGACTTATGGGAAGTAGTATTTTATACTGATACCGACAATTGGGGCACGCCAGATACATGGGACGATACCAAAGTAGCAGCTAAAATGACCGTGAAACCAGAAATGTTGAACCGCAAAGTAGAATCATTTACCGTAGGCATCAACGCCCTTGAAAGTGACAGCGCGGTGTTGGAGCTTTCATGGGAAAAAACGTGGGTAGGCATTAAATTTGAAGTGCCAACACAAAAAACGGCTATGGCCAGCATCGAAAAAGTAATGGCAGGTCCTTCTGATCGCGACTATTTTTCGTCTGCTCAGTATTTTTTAAACAACAATGGCGATTTAAACAAAGCTTTGGAATATATAAACAAAGCCTTGGCCATGACCAAACCGGGTGCCGATGTGCCTTTTTGGTACTTGCGTTTGAAATCGTTAATCCAAGCCAAATTGGGCGATAAAAAAGGAGCTATTGAATCAGCCAAACTTTCATTAGCTGCCGCTGCCAAAGCCAAGAACGATGACTACGTGAAAATGAATACGGATAGTATTAAGGAGTGGAGTAAATAGTTTAAAGTTCAACGTTGGAACGTTTAAAGTTATTTTAACAAAAAAAAGGACAGCTCATAAGCTGTCCTTTTTTTTGTATTACAGGAATATGTAGTTGCAGGGCTTGCCTAGGAACTGCTTGTAAACGGGGATTGATTATGAAAACCAAGTGGGGGACGACCCTTTTATATTTTTATAAACGAGCATCTTCATAATAATTTTGAATTTTGAATGATTTATTAAATAGAACAACTGGTTCTTGGTTTAATATTGTCTTTTATAAGAAATTTAGATTTTAAAATGATAACTTTCTATTGATTGACCATTGTTCATTTTCTTTGCTGGCCCATAATCAGATGAAAGAGAAAAGAAGAAAGAGGAAAGAACGAGGTTTTTGGCCTTTCCTTTCAAGCCGAAAATACCTTATACTAATAACTACTTTCTAAAACTTAAACATTATAATTCATAAGCAATATTGTCCCGGACTTCCACTGGAAGTCCTCCTCTATATATCATAGGCTTCAGGATTTTTGCCGGCTTGAAAAACCTATGACATGAAGTGGTTTAAACTTTTTTGATTGCAGCGAAAAATGAGGATTTTTGTTCCAGATTTTAGCTTTTTTGCACTGCATAGCAGCGCTACGGAGTAATAAAAAGCTGAAATATGGGGCGAAAAGACCATTTTGCAGCCAATAGAAAAAAGTTTAAACCACTTCAAAATATGCGGGCCGGCATTTGTTCAGCTTCGCAGATGACTTAACATTGATTGACCATTGTTCATTTTCTTTGCTGGCCCAAGTTCAGGAGAAAATGAAAAGAAGGAATAGAAAAGAAAGAGATTTTTGCTCTTTTCTTTCAAGCCTAAAAACCGATAGAGTTGATTTGCTTTACTTTGTCAATTCGCTTTGTTAGGGTGCTATCCGTGCTAACTATCAGCAGGCCTTAGCTTCTGGTCAAAATTCAAAATTCATCATTCAAAATTCTGTAATATACCATTCCTATTGTGTAACATCTACAAAGTATTGGCATTGACCTTTGTCAGGTAGAAATAAATCTACAACATATACTTTTATTATGAAACAACTATTACAGTTTAGATCGGTGATTGCGTTGCTCCTTTTGGCACCGCTTTGCCACTATGGTCAAGCTCCTTCGCTAGGAACAGCGGCCAATTATGCCTTATTTTCAAATGTCGGTGCAGTGACCAACACAGGTATTTCACATGTAACCGGAAATGTGGGTACCAACAATGGCGCCATTTCAGGTTTTGGAAATGTGGATGGGATGTTGCATCAAGGCAACGGATTTAGTGCGCAAAGTGCTGCTGACGTAAGTGCTGCCTTTACCCAATTAAACAATGCAACACCTACATTTTTTCCTTCCGTTCTGATGGGTAACGGACAGGTGTTCATTCCAGGTGTGTATTTAATTTCTGGAGCGGCTACCTTAAATGCCAGTATAACACTTGATGCCCAAAACAACCCCGCTGCGGTGTTTATTATTCAAATTGAAGGTGCTTTGTCGACTTCAGCGAATGCACAGGTGCTATTAGTTAATGGTGCACAAGCGTGCAATGTGTTTTGGAAAACCGAAGGCTTAATCAGCTTAGGTGCTGGAACCAGCATGAAGGGTACTTTGATTGCCCACAATGCGGCGATTTCTATGGGTAGCGGTGTCATCTTAGAAGGCAGTGCTTTTTCAACGGCTGGCGCTATTACAGTTGATGGCGTTTTGTCGTACATTCCAACGGGTTGTGGCCGCATTGTGCCAGTAGGGCCAACGGCTCCAAACCTAAAAAGCACCATTTGTTATGCGCTTTTTTCGGCCAATGGACCAGTAACCAATGCAGGCGAAACAGTGATTACTGGCGACATCGGTACCAATGTAGGTTCATCGACAGGTTTTGAACCTTTGAATGTGACAGGACAAATTCACGCCACACCTGATGGGTCCACGGCGACTGCAACCGCTGATTTGATTGGCGTTTACACGTATTTAAACACCCTATCTTATGACATTGAACTGATGCATCCTGCTCAATTTGGCAATGATTTGGTACTTACGCCTCATACGTACTTGCTTGACGCGGCTACTGCATTGACCAATAATGTGTATTTAAATGCGCAAAACAACCCGAACGCGGTGTTTGTTTTCCAAATCAATGGCGCGCTTTCGACTAGTACTTTTGCCCATGTGATTTTGATGAACGGGGCTCAAGCCAAAAATGTATTTTGGAAAGTAGATGGGGCGGTTTCTCTTAATAATTCTACTCAATTTGTTGGTACCATTATTTGTAACAACGGGGCAATTAGTTTGCTTACAGGTGTTCAATTAACAGGTCGTGCTTTAACCACCACAGGTGCATTAAGTACTTCGGCTGTTTCAGTGATGTTAACACCAGGTTGCGGAACGGCAGCGCCAATGGCTTTAGATCAAACCAAATGTCAGGGAGCCACAGTAGCTCAATTGAGCGCCACAGGCACCGACATTCAATGGTATACTTCAGCAGTAGGTGGCACGCCACTTGCCACGACCGCTTTACTTGCTACAGGCACTTATTATGCCACCCAAACCATTAATGGCACCGAAAGTGGACGCACCATGGTTTCTGTTACCATTACGCCACTTCCTGTTTTTGGAGGCGGTACATATTATGTGAGTGGCACCAAACAAATTCAGAATGAATTTGGGTACAACAGCATTTACACCGTGTATGCCAACATGACCGATGTGTCACCATTGGCATTGACTACCATCTTAACGGATGGCATTTATTATGCTACCATTACCCAAAATGGGTGTGTAAGTTTGCGTGCAGCGGCTACCATTGTAACTTATTCTTTACCCGCCGTTGGTTCGTCCACTTGTGGTACTACATTAAGTAGTATTTCAAATACCATTTCAGTACCCGTAGTGGCACATGCCACCGGCTATTTGTTTGAAGTGACTGCCAATGGGGTTACCAGAAACTATTACAGCACCACCAATTCGTTTAATTTAACGCAATTGCCCGGAAGCCTTGCTTATAATACCAGTTACAGCATTCGTGTGGCAGCTGGTTTCAATGGACAATATGGCGATTTTGGCACCGCTTGTGTGGTGAATTCACCTGTAGTGGCCAATACCACCCAAATCAGTGCAAGCATGTGCGGATCAACCTTGGCTTCAATGAATACTACTTTGTATTCGGGTCAAATAGTAGGCGCTACGGCCTATCGTTTTAAAGTAACAAGCGGCGGTGTTACCAGATTCGTAGAAAGCAGCAGCAGCAACTTTCAATTGTCAAGTGTTTCGGGTGGTGTGGCTTACGGTACCGCTTATGACATCAGTGTGGCAGCTTTAATCAATGGTACTTGGCAAAATTACGGGGCCGTTTGTTCGGTTACTGCGCCTTCAGCCATTACACAAGTGGTGAGCAGTCAGTGTGGCACTACCTTGGCCGGTAGATGGACTTCATTAAATGCAGCGGTTATTACAGGCGCTACTTCATACCTTTTTGAATGGAGCAATGGGGGCGCACCATTGGTGTATTCTTCAGCTACCTCAAGCATGCAACTGGGCAACTACACGGGTTGGTCAGTAAGCACGACCTATTCGGTTCGCGTGGCTGCTCAACTTAATGGCACTTGGCAAGCTTTTGGGGCAGCATGTAATGTGACTACACCAGCTGTATCAACGCAGGTACGTGCGAATCAATGTGGCACAATTTTGGCCAGCAAATGGAGCCCAGTATATTGTGGCGCCGTCAATGGCGCAACGGGCTACCGTTTTGAATGGGTAAATGGGGCTACGACCTTAACTTTTACTTCGGCCATTTCAAATATGCAATTAGGAAATTATACAGGTTGGGCTATAAACACCGCCTATACAGTACGTGTGGCCATCCAATTTGGTGGCGCGTGGCAAGCTTATGGCAGCAGTTGCGTGATTACTTCACCAGCTAGTTTAGCCCGTAACATGGCAAATAGCGAGGCAGATTTAACCATCAAAGCCATTCCAAATCCATTTGAAACTGACTTTGTGTTAATGGCACAAGGAGGCAACCAATTGCCTTTTCAAGTAAGCGTTTACAACATGCTTGGTCAACAAATGGATCAATTTACCGCAGCGGCCAACGCCCTTGAAAACCAATCATTTGGTTCGGCTTACACCAGCGGTATTTATAACGTAATTATTATGCAAGGCGAAAACCAACAATTGGTTCGCATGATTAAAAAATAAATTTAATTAGTTGTTTGTTTTGAAAACCACTCTTGGAAACAGGGGTGGTTTTTTTTTGAGTTGAAAGTTGAAAGTCGACCCGAGACCCATCGGAACGAATGGGGCGAACGGAGCGAAGCTAAAGTCGAAAGTCGAAAGTTGAAAGTTGAAAGTTGAAAGTTGAAAGTCGAAAGTTGAAAGTTGAAAGTCGAAAGTTGAAAGTTGAAAGTTGAAAGTTGAAAGTCGATAGTCGAAAGTCGACCCGAGACCCATCGGAACGAATGGGGCGAAC
Organism: Flavobacterium sp. BFFFF2; assembly: GCA_002256385.1. GTDB lineage: Bacteria > Bacteroidota > Bacteroidia > Flavobacteriales > Flavobacteriaceae > Flavobacterium. The sequence continues at coordinate 151,024 of NKJD01000001.1, read as the reverse complement.
GGAGCGAAGCTAAAGTTGAAAGTTATTTTGTTTAAAGTTTTGATTTAATCATAGTATCGAAAAAAAACAAAAGCATTTACAGCAAGAACTGAACTTCCTTTTTTAAGACGGGTAAATGGTTAATTACTATGTTCCAAATTTCCGCTAATTCAATTTCATCATAGCCATGTGCGATTTTATTTCTCGTGTTCACAATTTTTCGAGCATTTGTGATGGGAATAGTTGGGTTTATTTCTAATAACTTTTTAGTGGCTTCTCCAATAATCTCTACGTGTCGCTCAACCGCAGCTTGCATCATCTTACTTTTTTCAAAATTATTGAATTGCTTTGTTGGACCAGTGAAATCATCAATACATTGAATACTTTCCAATATATCTGCTAAGTATTTATTTTGTTGCAAATTCATAGATGAGTTTTTTGGTATTGTTTAGCTCTGCAATGAAATAGGGGTTTTTCAGAGATCGCTCCGTTAACAGATCCACTTTTCTATTGAACAATTGTTCCATAGCGTCTTCTAAATCCCAAATACTTTGCCCAATTTCCAAAGGATTTGAATAATCTAAAAAATTGATTAGTAGATCTACATCACTGTTCTCATTAAATGAATCGGTTAATGCAGAACCAAACAGGTAGGCATTTTTAACCTTATGTTTTTTAAACAATTCAAAAGTATGAGGTAAATAAGGAAGCAGCTGATTGTTAATCATCATTGAAATTTTTAAAACAAATTTACTTCATTTTTTTTTCAATTACATGTACTGTGACTCGGTGCTTTTTGAAGTGGGAAAAATAAGGTCTTTTTTGAGTCGAAAGTAAAAAGTAAAAAGTAAAAAGTAAAAAGTAAAAAGTAAAAAGTAAAAAGTAAAAAGAAGTCAATAGGCAATGGCCACTAGGTAATAGTTTTTTGTTTAAAGTTATATCGATTCTTAATCTTTCAATCAAAAATAGGCAATAGGCAATAGCCATTAGGCAATAGTTTTTTGTTTAGATTTATATCGATTCTTAATCTTTCAATCTTTTAATCTTTTAGTCTTTCAATTCTATTTATTCATAGATATCTTTTCGATGTCCGAGGTCAATGACATCTACTACCAAAATGTCTTCGAAGATTTCGTAAATGATGCGGTAATCTGCCACCCGAATGCGGCAACCTGACCTGCCTTTTGTTTATAACCAACGGGTCTTGCATTGTCAGCAAGGCTGTAAATGGCTTGCTTCATAGCGGAATAATAGGGTTCATTTATTTTTTTCGAGGGCTTTAACGGCCCGCTTTTTTATGGTGATGCTATAGCCATTACTTCGCTTTACGTTTCGCTTCAATCATTTTAAAAGCCTCATCGATTGGTATTGAAATCTCATCCGATTTTTTAACTTCATCGTACAACTTAATATCGGCTAACTCCTCAAGTTCTTCCATCATAGCTTTAAAGTCTTTTATTGGAAGTACCACAGATATTTTTTTACCTGAATGGTCTGTAATGTATTGCGGATTTAAAGTAAGCATGTGAATTTTAATTTATATTCAAAAGTATAAAATTACACGCTGATTTACATTTTTATATTTCAGAACAAATGAGGTTTTTCTAAGTCGAAAGTCGAAAGTTGAAAGTCGGAAGTCATTTTTTGTAAAGTTTACAGTTTTTTAAAAATTCAATTTCATCCAGGGAGCCTTAACATAAACAAATCAATTAAATTTTGTAGATCCCTCTTATGAGAAAATTGGTTATTTTTGATCGTGTATAAACTAGCAAAGTTTCATTTAATTTGGCTTTTCGATCCATTAAACCAAAAATTACATTTATCTATGAGACTACTCTCGCTATTGTGTTTATTGTTCTTGTTGACAAATTGTAATCAGAAGAATGACGTCGAAATTTATAATGATTTTGACTCTCAAAATCTAGAGCCTGTCAACACTCAAAAATCGAACAAAATATGGTATTTGCGAGTGAATTATAAAGATGGTTTAATGAAGCAGTTGTCGTTCATTGATAAAAAAAGCAATAAAATAATCCTAGATAATGAGGTAATATATGAAGATGGCATTAAGTATATCATTCATCATTCTCCTGTATTTGATCATGATAAAATTCAATCAGAATTATATTGTATCACATTTATTGAAGACGAAAAGTTACAGAGATATTATTTCATCAGACAAGGAGCAAGCAAATACTATTTCACAGCAATGGTAAGTCAATTTGCTGAAAAATCATTTAAAAGGTATAGAGTAAACACAATTAAATACTGTTTAGGTTTTAAAAAAATTAATGATTTTATTTTTAATATCAATGAGTTTAAAGATAAAAAATATTTTTTTGACCATAAATTTGAGTTGTTTTTAAATTATAAAAGAAATAAATTAACTTACAATTTAAAAGCATTCAATCCTTGGGGAATTGATGTTTTTAGCGATCAACCCGTTAACATAAACTACAAAAATTATTTTTTAGATATGAAATGTTTCGAAGTTCCTATCTACTTATATGATGATGGAATATATGATTGTATAAAATACAATAAGCCAATTTTACCTGATTGGTATAAATAACTATGAAGGAAAATCGGTTAGTTCGTTAAATAATGTATCTCCTAATTAACTGCGAATCTTAACCTATAAGCTCTTGGATCAAATTCGTAAATCCTTTAATCCTTCAATCTTTTAATCAAATTGAGGCAAAAGTTTTTTTTTTAGAGTTATATCGATTCTTAGTTTTTCAATCTTTCAATCCTTCAATCCTTCAATCCTTCAATTTCAAACTTCAAATCCCAAATTTCAAATAGCTTTCGACTTTACGCTTTCGACTTTCGACTATTGCAAGATTATAACTTTATGCAAATTCCCCTTTCAGAATTATGGTTTAAATTTGCCCAATCGTTTTATTAAAAAGCCATGAGAGCAAAATACATCAACCCGTTTACCGACTTTGGTTTCAAGAAAATATTCGGCGAAGAAGCCAGTAAGCCGCAGCTTATCGACTTTTTGAATGCGCTTTTGCCTCAAACCCACACCATTATTGATTTGAGTTTCAAAAATGCGGAGCAATTAGGTCAAACCGACGCCGACCGCAAGGCCATTTATGATATCTATTGCGAAACGGACAAGGGCGAAAAATTCATCGTCGAGCTCCAAAAAGCCAAACAGAACTATTTCAAGGATCGAACCATTTATTATTCCACCTTTCCAATACAGGAACAAGCCGAAAAAGGGTATTGGAACTACAACCTAAAGGCTGTGTATTGCATCGGAATTTTAGATTTTACGTTTGATGACTACGACACAGAACCCGAAAAAAGCGAAGTGGTTCATACCATCAAATTGAAAAACCAACACGGCAGCACGTTTTATGACAAGCTGACTTACATTTACCTTGAAATGCCCAATTTCAAGCTAACCGAAGACGCGTTACACACCCGTTTAGATAAGTGGCTATATTTCATCAAACATTTAGAAGATTTTGAAAGCATCCCGACCATTTTTAAAGATGATGTATTCACTAATGCCTTTGAAAAAGCAGAAATCGCCAATTACAACACAGCAGAACTAGGCAAATATGAAGCCAGTTTAAAAGTTTTTCGGGACAACAAAGCGGTTTATGATTATGCCGTTGAAACGGCTTTTGATGATGGAAAAACAGAAGGTGTGGTAGAAGGAAAGCTAGTAGTGGCTAAAGCACTCAAAGAAAATGGAGTTCCAATGGAAATTATCATCAAAACCACTGGGCTTTCGGAAAGCGAAATAGGTAAACTTTAGGAAACTATTCCGTGAGCTTTGGTTAGTGGGATTTTTAAACAATTCCTTCAGTCTCGTTTCAAACTCATTTTATAACTTTGGGAATCAAAGGTCATTCAACAGCGGAATGTCTTAGCCATAGGTTGGGGCGCGGAGGGTTTTGCTATGTCAAGCCGTCTGGTTTTATGAAAGGTTGTTCGGGAAAGAACTTTAAACTTAAAAAAAAATGCACAAAGCGCCTTGCGATAACAAACCGTCAGGTTTTATAAAAATGATGTTCGAGAAAGAACTTTAAACTTTAAACTTGACCCGAGACCAAAGGCCGAACGGTGCATATGATATATAGAATTTGAGATTAAGAGGAGGAAGCCCAGTGGGCTTCAGGTACACAAGCTTTAGCTTGTGCAAACAAATAGATAAGACTTTCTGAATTAGTCCAGTGGCAGTAAGGTACGCGAGCTTTAGCTCGCCTCAACAAAACTTGAAACTTGAAACCTGAAACTTGAAACTTGAAACCTGACCCGAGACCCGAAGGGGCAAAAGTTCTGAAGGGAAACCTGAAACCTGAAACCTGAAACCTGAAACTTTAAACTTGAAACAAACTAAATAAACCTCACCACCCCATCCACATCCATTCTGTCAAGCACCACCTCTGCTAAAGTATTGACCAATGCAGGGTTCCACGGGGTTTTAACTTTGACATAATTGGCCGTAAAGCCATGGATGTAGCCTTCTTTGTTTTCGCCTTCAAACAGCACCGTTTGCTGGCTGCCCAATTGGCTTTCGTAAAAAGCATGGCGTTTTTTCACGGAGAGGCCACGCAGCATTTTACTGCGTTTGTGTCGGGTGGCCATTGGTACCACGCCTTCCATACTGGCCGCTTCGGTATTTTCGCGTTCCGAATAGGTAAACACATGCAAATAAGAAATGGGCAAGTCGTTCAAGAACTCGTACGTTTCCAAGAATAATTCATCGGTTTCGCCCGGAAATCCCACGATCACATCCACGCCGATGCAGGCATGGGGCAGGTGCGTCCGAATTTCGGCCACCCGTTCTTGGTACAATTCGCGCATGTATCGGCGCTTCATGCGTTTAAGCAAGGTGTTGCTGCCACTTTGCAGTGGAATGTGAAAATGGGGCACAAAACGCTTGCTTTGCGCCACAAATTGAATGATTTCTGGGTTTAATAAATTGGGTTCAATAGAAGATATGCGCAGGCGGTCAATGCCGTTGACTTCATCCAAAGCCTGGATTAATTCCAAGAAGGTATTTTCGTGTTTTTTATTGCCAAATTCGCCTTTGCCATAGTCGCCAATGTTGACACCTGTCAGTACAATTTCACGGATGCCTTGTTGGGCAATGTCATGCGCATTTTGCACCACATTGGGCAAGGTATCACTGCGTGAAATGCCCCTGGCCAGCGGAATGGTACAATAAGTACATTTGTAATCGCAGCCATCTTGCACCTTTAAAAAGGCGCGGGTGCGGTCGCCTATCGAATAACTGCCCACATAAAAATCGGCATCGTCAATTTCGCACGCATGAATAATGCCCGTTTCTTTCTTGGTTAAATCGTGGATGTAGGCCGTTAAATTGAATTTTTCCGTAGCACCCAACACCAAATCGACCCCGTCTACGGCGGCCAATTCTTCAGGTTTCAATTGGGCGTAACAACCCACTGCGGCCACAAAGGCCTGTGGGTTTTGCTGCAACGCTTTGCGCACCAATTGCTTAAATTGCTTGTCGGCATTTTCCGTGACCGAGCAGGTATTAATCACATACAAATCGGCGGGTTCTTCAAACGCCACCTTCGTAAACCCATCATCTTGAATTTGACGGGCTATGGTGGAGGTTTCTGAATAATTTAATTTACACCCCAAGGTATAAAAGGCAACGGTCGGATTCGAGTTCATTCCAAAGTGTTCATGCAGCCGTGACGCACGTCAATAGCGGCTGCAAATTTAACCCATTAGTTTGTAATTTCTGCTAGCCTTTTTTTGTAATCCGCCAGTGTGTTCATTTTATCTTGCTCGGACTGCCTTTTGGCACCGTACACAATGAAAGGCGCCAATGGCTCCAAGCCAACCAGACCAAAAGTTTCCACAAATAGAAGAACAAAGCGTTTTAATTTATCAATGATGCTAGCTTCCGTTTTCAAATGAAATATTTTGGTCAACGATATTTATTATTTCATACAAACTAGCTCATCCGACTTAACACAAAAAGAGTTGACCTGCTGAAGTCAACTCTTTTTTGAAAAAATAGGATGGATGAATTAAATTTCCACCGCAATCGGCCAATCGATTTCAATGTCTGTCAAATTGTGAATGTAATTGCTGATGGTTTTGTCTCCAATGACAATCACCACATCAATCATGTTGGCTTGGGTATACCCTGCGTTAAAGAAGGCTTCTTTGGCTTCGGCAGTTGCTTTGCCTCGGTTTTCAACGACCGAAGCGGTAAATTGAACCAACGCATGTGATTTGTCATCAAAGGAGGCGCTTCCTTTTCGCACTTCAAGGATTTGTTCTTCTGTTAAACCTGCGAATTTCCCAAAAACGGAGTGAGCCGATTGGCAATACCGACAACCATTGATTTGGCTGGTCACTAAATTCACAATTTCTCTTTCTTTGTTAGTAATGGAACTTTTGCGGTTTTGCAAAGCCAAATAATCTGCTAAGGCAGTTTCACTATGCGCATAGTAGGCATACAAATTGGGTACAAAACCAATCATTTTGTGCAAGTTGTCAAAAATGGCTTGGTTGTTTTCTGAAACCTGTTCTCGGGTTGGAACGGTGAACATTCCTTTTTCTGTTGTATTCATCTTTTTAAATAATTAAACCCAGATTACGCATTAGACTTTGCAGTGAAACCAACACTTACAAAAAGTTTGCATTTGCAAACTCCAATAAAAAAGTTGGTTCTTAATGACCTTTAAAAAAACAAATATTAACGCCATTAAAAAGGGAAAAGGACAATAAAGCTGGGAGTGCACGGACTTTTTTTACCGGAGATGTAGCAGAGCTACATTGAGGACAAAAAACTGAATTGATTTAGACTTTTTTGATTGAAGCGAAAAATGAGGATTTTGGTTCCAGATTGTCACTTTTTTGCACTGCATAGCAGCGCTACGGAGTAATAAAAAGGGGCAATATGGGGCGAAAAGACCATTTTGCAGCCAATTGAAAAAAGTTTAGATCAATTCTCAGTACATTTGCAGATTTGCAGTCATTTTTTCTTGTAATAAATTTCTAATGCGTAATCTGGGTTAAATGTCTTGTCGTTATTGACAAGGCAAAGATGCAACAGCACACCTCCGTTTTTCAATCAACTAGATGAGGAAAACAGCTGAAACCAGATGAATAAAAGAAGTGAAACTAGTTTAACTTTTTTTGTGAAGCCTTGTATTGCGTAGCTTGGACATATATTGGGTGGTCATGCCCAGAAAAGAAGCCAAGGCATATTGAGGAACCCGATGGGCAATTTTAGGGTAATTTTGTTCAAATTCTTGGAAGCGTTGTTCGGCTGTTTTGGTTAAATTACTAATTAATCGGCGCTGTATACCTGCAAACGACCGTTCTGCCATCAGTCTGAAAAAGGTTTCAAATTGGTGGTTGTAGGCTTTGAGTTTTTGCTCGCTTTCAAAGTCAATTTGTAAAATGATGCTATCTTCTAATGCCATGACAAACATGGTGGCTGGTTGCTGAAAAATATAGCTGCTGTAATCGGAAATCCACCAATCTTCCACGGCAAATTGAATGGTGTGTTCTTCGCCTGCATCGGCCACCACATAGGCCCTAAAAGCACCTTCCACTACATAACTTCGGTATTTGGCAACGAATTCGGGTTGAATGATAAACTGCCTTTTCTTGACTCGGGTCACTTTAAAACAAGAGACAAAAGCTTGGATTTCCTCTTCGGATAGTGTCACTCTGGCGGTGACGTGATTAATTAAGGGTTGAAACAGATCCATTATTAGCAGAGTGAAAGGGTAAAAATACTTTTTTTTTGTTACCAACCACTTTTTTTCTCCAAGGGGGAAACCAATGCATTCACCTACAACCCATCCATCGACCTCCGCTGCCGTTCTTTAGCCATAAACTCTTTTATTTTTTTGGCTTCCCAATCTTTTCCCAACCACATAGGCAACCCAAAAAGGGTCATCCAACGCAAAAACAAGCCGGTGCCCCAGCCCAATGCGGGCCAACAAAACCAAATGATTTCGGGGGAATATTTGTAATTAATTACAGCCAAGAGGGCAATCACGACCACATACGAAATCAAGTTTCCGTAAAATACTTTGAGCGCCAATACCCTTTTTTTTCCGCGCGCTAAGTGCGTTTCTTCTGATTCAAAATAGGCCTCGTTCATCAGTGGTTCTTTTTGTAGTTTTTCATCCATTTTTTTAATGCTTTTTCTTCCCATTGCGTGCCCAAATCCAACGCGTCGATGCCTTGGAATAGGAGGCCCGAGCCCCAACCAATGAGCGGAAACCAAAACCAATGCGCATCATTTGAGTCGCTGATGTTGAGCCAAATAAGCAAAGGCATCACGATGCCAAAAGCCAAAGCATTGCCATAGAACTCACGTAATTTTTGCACCCTTTTTTGGGCATGGTCAAACAGCATTTGTTCATCAACCACCAACTGCGGATGCAGTGCTTCAGCTTCGGTTAACAAGGGCAATTGCACCGAAAACATCGTTTGGGTTTGTGCAATGAGCACCTTGCGGGGTGTCAATAATTGGTAACGTTGTATAATGTTACTGAGTCCAACACCTTTGCGGTCTTGGTTCAAATCTTTGCGTTGCAGTACGTTTTCAACTAGCAGTTGTTGGTCGATGATGGACAGTTTGATGTGCAGCGGTTTTTGGGAACTGACCACATTGTGTTTCACCGCGTTTTCAAGCAACAATTGCAATGATAACGGCACAATGTACCAATCGTTGTGCTCTTGTTGGATGTTCATGTCAAATTGGATGCTGTTTTCAAACCGCATTTCAAGGAGTTTCACATAAGTAGCAGCAAAAGCCAATTCCTCGTGCAAGGGCACCAACTGCTTGTCTTTTTGGTCTAACACATACCGATAAATCCGCGATAGGGAAGTGGTAAACCGCTGCGCTGCCGCTGGATTTTCTTCAATGAGGGCGGTAAGTACATTTAGGCTATTGAACAAAAAATGCGGGTCAATCTGGTTTTTAAGTGATTCAAATTGGGCCGAAGCGGTAGTTGCTTTAACCGCTTGCTGCTTCACCAAATTGTCATGGTAGGCTTTGTAAATGTAGATGGCATGCATGGTCAACGTAACAAAAATGGTGATGACCAATGCCACCACATAATTCGCCATGCGTTCGTGTTCCCAAAAATAGGCCCAACTGTAGCCTTTCATGCCCATGTCTTCAATCATGCGCAAAAGCATGATGACAAAAACCGAGACACTTAATGACACCACCAACCGAATGGCAATGCGTTTGGGCGTGTACGGTTGATCTTGAAAACGCGCATTAAAGTATTTAAACAAAGTCGAATTCACAAAATACAGCGACAGCGTGTACATGAATGTAAAGCCAATGTTTACCCAAATTCCTTCGCCGCAAGTGGTGTCAGTGGCATAAATAATATTGAGAAACTGTAAAATAAAGAAGATGGCAGCCGTGAGCCACAGTGCTTTTTTGAGTTCTCGTTTCCAAATTGACATGGTTGTTATTTTTTAGCAGAACAAGCTTGGTAGGCAGCCTGAGCCCGGTCTAATCCCCATGATGGGTGAAAAGGGGTTTCTGGTTTGAAGTTGTTAAATAAGGTAATGGATTGGCCCATTCTTTCGCAGATGGGCGCCGTATCTGTGCCCCAATATTTGGCGCCATTCATTTCAAATTCAGCTTTTGAAAAAACCACCCGTGGGTTGTTGGGCGCAATGAGTTGGGCTTGTACGTATTGTTCCATCACCTTGCTGCTGTATTTCATGCCATTGGTCATGGGGTCAATAATTAAATAGGCGGTGTAAATAAGGCCCTGAACTACCATCAATTCTGGATTGTTTGGGCTTAAAGCAACAGCTTGGTCATGAAAAGTCTGCGCTTTGGTGACTAAAGCAGTCCAAGCGGTTCGGTCTTTGGTTTCAAAAGCCTGCAAGCTTGAAATAAAAGACACGTAATACGAAGGAAGCCAATTGTTTTTTTCAACGAGACTAATGCGCTCAAACAAAGCCACCGCCTCAGTGTTCTTGCCCTCGCGCCACATCCCCATGGCTTTTCCCATTCCTTGTTCATAAGCCGATTGGCCAAAAGTTACACTGGCGCATAGCAACCAAGTCAGTAAGATAACATGTTTCATAATTATATTTGTTTAAAGTTTAATTTTTTAAGTCGAAAGTCAAAAGTCGAAAGTCTTTTGTTTAAAGTTTAAGGTTTCAAGTTTCAAGTTTCAGGTTTCAAGTTTCAAGTTTGTTGAGGCAAGCTAAAGCTTGCGTACCTGACTGCCACTGGCAGTCCTCCTCTTAATATCAAATGTTTGCCCCATTTGTTACAACGGGTCTCGGGTCCACATTTTCAAATTTTCAAATTTTCAAACCTCAAATCTCAAATCTTTCAATCTTTCAATCTTTCAATCCTTCAATTTTTCAATTTTTCAATCTTTCAATTTTTCAATTCAACTATTCAAAAGTAAAATTCTATTCAACCCAAACTAAAAATAAAGCACCGAATTGTTACAAACAACGGATGAAATGTATAAATCAAACAAAAATCAGGATTATAAAATGTTGGGAAGCATAATTTGAATGAAAGATTGTATTTTAGAGCCGTCCTAAAAAATGCTATGTCCACGCGCAAAACGCCTTTACTTAAATTACTGACCCGCAACTTGTTTCGGCGGATCGAGTTTTTTATCTTTTTACTCAAGAACTTGTTGTCTGAAAGGCATTTTTTGTATGTGGCCTGTGTGTTGGTGGCTTTGTCTTGTTCGTTGGCGGTGGTGGTGTTAAAAACATTTGCCCACCAAGTGTTTGTGATCGCGCAATCGGTGAATTCCGTGTTGAATTTACCTTATTTAAATACCTTGTTGCCCATCATCGGTATTTTGCTCACCATTTTTGTGGTGCGGAATGTGTTAAATGGCGAATTGGAAAAAGGCAGTTCGCGCATTTTGTATGCCATTGCCAAAAAAAATGGCATTTTGCCCCGCAAACAAATGTACGCGCAAATCATTACCAGCTCGCTTACGGTGGGCTTGGGCGGTTCGGCCGGATTGGAAAGCCCCATTACTATTACGGGCGCCGCTTTTGGTTCCAATTTTGCGCAACAATATCATTTGTCGCGGAAAAATAGGGTATTGTTGGTCGGTTGTGGGGTGGCTGCTGGGATTGCCACTGCCTTTAACGCGCCCATCGCGGGGGTTTTGTTTGCCATTGAAGTGGTGCTTACCGAAGTGTCCATCGGGGCTTTTATTCCCATTATTATAGCGGCGGCGACGGGTGCCCTCATGGGACACATTATTTTAAGTCAAGACATCTTACTTGACTTTTCATTGGAAAAAAACTTTTCGGCTAGGCATACGCCGTTTTATATTCTATTGGGTGTTTTGGCCGGTTTTATATCTGTATTTCATGCCCGTCAATTTCGGAGAGTGGAAGCTTGGATGAGCCATTTGAAGTTAAAAGGCTACAGACGGGGGCTATTTGGAGCATTGCTGTTGTCAGTTTTGCTGTTCTTTTTTCCGACGCTCTTTGGCGAAGGCTACGAAAGCATCAAAACCTTGGCCACCGCACATCCTGAAGAATTACTGAGTCACACTTTGCTCGATCCCTATAAAAACAAACAATGGGTACTCATTTTATTTGTGGGGGCCACCTTGTTAATCAAATCAATTGCTACCGGACTCACTTTGGGCTCGGGCGGCAATGGCGGCAATTTTGCCCCTTCGTTATTTGTCGGTTCTTATCTGGGTTTTGTGGTGGCCAAAACGGTTAATTATTTGCACCTCGCGCATCCTTTACCCGTCACGCATTTTGCCTTAGCGGGCATGGCAGGCATTTTAAGTGGCTTGTTTCATGCGCCACTGACCGCCATCTTCTTAATCGGTGAAATCACGGGTGGCTACGACCTCATGGTGCCCTTAATGATTGTTTCTTCGGTAAGTTTTGCGGTGTCACGGCAATTTGAAAAACATTCGATGGATGTCAAATCATTGGCCGACAAAGGTGAAGTGTATACCGAAGACAAAGACCGCAATATCCTGCAAAGCATTGAAGTGCAACGGCTGGTAGTGCGGGGTGTGAAAACCATGCAACCTACCCAAACCGTCGAAGAGGTGGTGCAGCTGTTTTCGACCAATGCGCAACGGCTGATTCCCATCGTTGATGGCCAACAAGTACTGCTCGGCATCATTGATTTTGAACGGGTAAAAACATATTTGTTTAATCCGTATCGGGTGAAGTTTATGAACTTAAACGAGCTCATTACGCAGCCCGAAGAGGTATTGTTGCTGCAAGATCCGGCGGAGGTCATTATGAAACAATTTGAAGAATCGGGCAAAGATTGCTTGCCCGTGTTAGACAAAGGCATTTTTTACGGCCTTTTATACAAAGTTGACTTGCTGGAGAATTACCGCAAGCGACTGAACGAAATGGTGATCGATTAGACCCAAATTATACATTTGAATTTTATTACAAGTAAAAATGACTGCAAATCTGGAACTGTACTGAGAATTGATCTAAACTTTTTTCAATTGGCTGCAAAATGGTCTTTTCGCCCCATATTGCCCCATTTTATTACTCCGTAGCGCTGCTATGCAGTGCAAAAAAGTGACAATCTGGAACAAAAATCCTCATTTTTCGCTTCAATCAAAAAAGTCTAAATCAATTCAGTTTTTTGTCCTCAATGTAGCTTGGCTACATCTGCGGTAAAAAAAGTCCGTGCACTCCCAGCTTTATTGTCCTTTTCCCTTTTTAATGAGGTTAATAATTGATTTTTAAAGGTCATTAAGAACCAATTTTTTATTGGAGTTTGCAATTGCAAACTTTTTGATAGTGTTGGTTTCATTGTAAAGTCAAATGCATAATTTTGGTCAAGTTTAAACACATATTTCACAATAAAATAACCTAAAACAATTCTTATGCAGTTACCTTCCGTATTTGAACAAGCAGCTTGCCAAACGTTGTTGCAAAGAGTGGGGCAATTATCGGCCAGCACCCAGCCTACATGGGGCAAAATGGACGTGGCTCAGATGTTGGCGCATTGCAACATTGCCTATGAACTGATTTTTGAAGACAAGCACCCGAGGCCGGGTCGTTTTAAAATGTTTTTGCTAAGAACATTGCTAAAACCCATCGTAACCAATACCAAGCCTTATAAAATCAATTCACCCACTTCGCCCATCTTTAAAGTGGTTTCCGCCAAACAGTTTGAGCAAGAAAAACAGAAACTGATTGCCTACATAGAACAAGTGCAACAAATGGGGACAGCTGCTTTTGAAGGCAAAGCAGCGCATTCGTTTGGGCCGTTAACGGCTTTGGAATGGAATAACATGATGTACAAGCATTTGGATCATCATTTGAGGCAGTTTGGGGTTTAAATTTTTGTTTCAAGTTTCAAGTTTCAAGTTTCAAGTTTGAAAAGTTTTTAATGTTTTTAAAGTTGCAGACTGAAGGATTGAAAGATTGAAAGATTTGAAAATATGACACGGACTTCGTTTTGAATTTGGATGAAATTCTTTTCTGTCAATCAAACTGTTGCGAGTGCTGTGCGCACAATTTGTTACAGACAATTAATTATCCGGATAACAATTGTTGAATTAGTATAAATATGGAGATTTATTTATAAGTTAGCACGATATTTATATAAAATTGAGGCATTCTATGAAAATACTCGGTACCTGTTTTTTAATTATTGTTTTAACAGCTTGTTCTTCTGTTAAAAACAAAGCAGAGCTTCAAGATGTTGGAAACGAATCGAATTTTGTTGCCAAATTGAAAAGTAATAAAGGAAAGTTTAACGAAAAAGAATTGTCTTCATTTCGAGATACACTTTCTAAAATTTTTAAAAGAAATTTACCTGAACAATATCCTATTTTAGTTAAATATTGTTCAAAGGGCGATGAATGTATTTTATTAAGATTTAGCAAATATGAACAATTTAGCACAATAAATCGTTCTATAAGTATTTCAGAAGAATTGTGTCAAGAATTTAACGCAATAAATCTTTGTGTTTACACAAAAGATTGTGAGTTTAAAGATCTATTAGTGGCTAGAAATAATTTTGTTTTAGATAGCGGTTTTATTAAGGATAATATTTTCTATAACAATAGAGATTGTGAGGGATTTATACTTGTTAAACCAACTGGAAATTTTTACAAATATTATGGATCTGATTACTACTCAATTGTAAAGAGTTATTTTAACGAGAATTAAAAAACTCCGCACCAGAGGCATTTTATTGTGTTAAGTAGATAATATTCCAACGTTCAAAAAACCAATCCTACTTAACCCCCTTCCCAAACAAAAACAACAACACCTGATCAAATCGTTTGCTCCAGGCGGTTTCTGAGTGGTCTGCGCCAGGAAAAAAGGTGGCCTTGTAATTCTTCGCAGTATAGCCTTTTTCGGCAAAAACGACGTCAGCTGCTTGTTGCAATTCGGGGTATAAGGCGTCTAGCGTTTGGTCGCCGTAGTCAAAATAGAATCGATTTCCTTTTTTGGGTTTCGGGATTTTCTTCGATAAATAGGCCCTAAAAGCGGCAGGAATTGGGTTGTCTTTGGTGTTAAAAATACCGGGCCAATGCGTACTTAAACAGGCGGCTTGACCAAACACTTTGGGGTATTCGCAAAGCGCATACCACGAAATGAGCCCGCCCATGCTCGATCCAGCAATGGCGGTATGCGCCGCGTCGGGTAACGTGGAAAAATGGCTGTCGATGTAGGGTTTTAATTCGGTGACAACGAATTTTAAATACCGATCAGAAATGGGTTGAAATTCAGTTCCTTTAATCCGTCCTTTGGCTTGCAGTTGTTCGGCAATGTATTGTTTTTGCGCAGCCGTTAAGCTTTCAAATGGCTTTTGCGGAAAATATTCAGGGTGTCTCTTTTCGCCATTATTCCAAATACCCACGATTATAAAGGGATTCACTTGGTCGGCATCAATCAGTTTTTGCGCCGTTTCGTCCACTTCCCAAGCCAATTTGTTCCAAGTTTGGGTGGCATCAAACAGCATTTGGCCGTCGTGCATATACAAAACGGCGTACTTCTTGGCAGGATCGTAATTTTTGGGCAGCCATACATCTACGTTTCGGGCATCGACTTGTTTCGAGGCAAAGGCCGTCAATCTTTCAATACGGCCACAACACACTTGAGGCAATTGCCCTTGAACCATGCTGGAAACTCCCATTAGTAAAAGCGCGAACAGTACTTTCATTCGGTTCTTTATTGATACATGCTTTGACGCAATTGTTGAATTTTTGGATCGTCCAAATAATCATCAAATGTGGTATAGCGGTCAATGACGCCTTTGGGGGTGATTTCTACAATGCGGTTGGCCACCGTTTGCGCAAATTCGTGGTCATGGGTGGTAAACAACACGGTGCCTTTGAAATTCTTAAGCGAGTTGTTAAAAGCCGTAATCGATTCCAAATCAAGGTGGTTGGTTGGTTCATCCAACATCAATACATTGGCACGAATCATCATCATGCGCGAAATCATGCAACGCACTTTTTCGCCACCCGACAGCACATCTGCCGTTTTCAACGCTTCTTCACCTGAGAAAATCATTTTACCCAAAAAGCCGCGTACATATACTTCGTCGCGCTCTTCTTCGGTTTTGGCCCATTGGCGCAACCAATCAACCAAGGTGAGTTTTTCTTCAAAAAAGGCATGGTTATCGCCTGGTAAATACGATTGCGAGGTGGTAATTCCCCATTCAAAGGTACCTGAATCGGGTGTTTGCAACCCGTTTAGAACTTCGTAGAAAGCCGATGTAGCACGCGAATCTTTTGAAAAGACCACTATTTTATCGCCTTTGGCCACGTTTAAATCAATTTTGCTAAACAATATTTCCCCGTCTTGCGAACCGCTGAGGTTTTGTACGTTTAAAATTTGGTCACCGCCTTCGCGCTCCTGATCAAATATAATGGCAGGATATCGCCTGCTCGACGGTTTGATTTCTTCTAAATTCAATTTTTCAATCATTTTTTTACGCGAAGTAGCTTGTTTTGATTTGGCTACGTTGGCGCTAAAACGACGAATAAATTCTTCTAGTTCTGCCTTTTTCTCTTCGGCTTTCTTGTTCTGTTGGGCACGCTGGCGGGCAGCTAATTGGCTGCTTTCGTACCAAAAAGTATAGTTTCCAGAATAATGCGTAATTTTTCCGAAGTCAATATCTGAAATATGTGTACAAACAGCATCTAAAAAGTGGCGGTCATGCGATACCACAATGACGGTGTTGTCATAATTGGCCAAAAAATTCTCGAGCCAGCCAATGGTTTCAAAGTCCAAGTCGTTGGTAGGCTCATCCATTATCAGCAAGTCTGGGTTGCCAAAAAGCGCTTGTGCAAGGAGCACCCGTACTTTCAGTTTGCTTTCCAAGTCGGCCATGGCCGTGTAATGATGCTCGGGTGCAATGCCTAAATTCGACAACATGGCAGCGGCATCCGAATCGGCATTCCAGCCGTTCATTTCTTCAAATTGTACTTGTAATTCACCAATGCGGTCTGCGTTTTCATCTGTATAGTCAAGGTACAAGGCATCCATTTCTTTTTTAATGGCATACAAATTTTTATTCCCCATGACCACGGTTTCCAACACCGGAAACTCATCAAACTCATTGTGATTCTGGTTGAGCACCGACATCCGTTTGCCTGGTTCAAGAATCACTCGTCCGGCGGTTGGGTCAAATTGACCTGAAATAATTTTCAAAAAAGTTGATTTACCGGCGCCATTGGCCCCGATAATTCCATAACAATTGCCTTGCGTAAATACAGTACTAACCTCGTCAAACAAAATGCGTTTGCCGAATTGTACCGACAAATTGGAAACTGACAGCATATAATAATTTTAAGTGGTGCAAAAGTAGGAAAAACGAGGGGAGTAGATTCTTTTTTTGTCAAATAGTATGCGCTAAAATTTAGCTCGATTTTTTTTGTTAGTTTTACCCCATGATGCGCTGTTTTAAAGACGTTTTTAAAATAATTAAAGGGAGCTGCTTGCTGTTGACAATGGGCACAACAGCCCTTTATGCCCAGCAAGAAGCACAGTTTAGCCACTATATGTTTAACACACAGGCCGTCAATCCGGCCTATGTGGGGTCAAGAGGCACTTGGAGTGCTTTTACTTCGTACCGCAAACAATGGCAACAATTCAGTGGCGCCCCCGAAACGGCTGTGTTGGCTTTTCAGGTGCCTGTTCCAGAAAAAAGCATGGGTTTGGGTGGTGTTTTTATGCAAGATCAACTTGGGCCAACCCGATTTACACAAGTAAACTTGCAATATGCTTACATTATTCGGTGGGGACAGCACCAAAAACTAGCATTTGGTTTACAGGCGGGATGGCAACAATTTCAATTTGATCGGGCCAAAGTCAGTCCAGAAACGACTGCCGATCCGACCCTCGAAAATTTAGTACCATCAGCCCGTTTTGGCAGTGGGCTAGGGGTGTATTGGCATAACCAAAAAGGCTATGCTGGTTTTTCGATTCCTTCGGTCATTGAACAGCAATGGGCACCGTCGTCAGACTGGGTATTGTACCAACAAGCGCGTACCTATTATTTTATTACCGGTTGGACAGTTCCCATCAATGATAAATGGATGTTAAAACCCGCTTTGCTTCTTAAAACGCAATCAAATTGGAATGTTTCAACTGACTTGGCCATGCAAGTGTGGTGGCAAGATCGGTTCACTGCTGGGCTCAATATCCGATTAAATACTGCTTATTCCGTTATGGGCGGTTTTAAAATTTGGGATTCTTGGCTCGTAGGTTATGCTTATGATCGGGAAACCACCAGTTTGAAAAGTTATAACACGGGCTCTCACGAAATCTTTTTGCGTTATGAGTGGAAGCCACAGAACAAAGGCGTTGTTTCGCCAAGATATTTTTAGTGTGGTATTGGTTTAATTCAAAACAATCGCTTACATTTGTCAGGTATACAAATTAATTCCGGAAATCATGTTTGAATTTCAACAGTACCTAGGCTTTTTAGCATTTTTAACCATTTTAACCATTGGGTTTTGGCTGATGATATTTTTAGCAACTGCCATTGTTCCTTATTGGTTAATTGGCGCAACCAAAGAGTTGTTGCAAGAACGCAAGGCCAGAAAAAACAAGGAAAATATTTCCTAAAGCAAAAAAGACAATCAGCTGATTGTCTTTTTTTTTGTTATCATAGTAACAACTTTAATATTTACTGGAAATTAATTTCCTTTCATTTCCATTTTCTCTTTCATTTTTGCCATACGTTTTTCTTGAATGGACTTCCATTTGGCCAACTGCTCGGCAGTTAAAATAGCTTGAAGGTCTTTTTCAAATTGTGCTTTGTTTGCTTTGGCGCGATCCTTAAATTCCGCTTTTTGCTCAGCAGTCAATTTTTGGTCGCCTTCGCGCTTTTCTTTTACGAATTCGCGCATGTTGTTTCTTTTTTCTTGTCGATTGGCCAGCAAGGTTTTCACTTGTTCCACTTGTTTAGCATCTAAACTTAAATGTTTAGTCAGTTTTTTTAATTCGTTTTCCATGCGCTCTTCAGGCGATTTACCCATTTGGGTTTCAGACGCCTCCGCTGGGTTTGGCATTTTTTCTTGGGCCGTAGCTGCCATACCAACTACCAATAAAGCCATTAAAATTCCTTTTTTCATATGTAAATAATTAATTGGTTTTAAATGAGAACTTATGCTTTAGGGTATTTAACCCCTTCAAATTAAAATATAAATTGGCCATTGCAGCCACTGGACAAAAATAAAAGTGTAGCTAAGTATTAGATGTGTATCAATGGAAAAGGTTTAACCGAAAGGCAAAAAAAAAGCCATTCTTGTTAGAATGGCTTAGAGCGGAAGACGAGGCTCGAACTCGCGACAACCAGCTTGGAAGGCTGGAGCTCTACCAACTGAGCTACTTCCGCTTTTGTGGGTGCAAATATATATAAAGTAACAGTAATTAAACAAGTGTTTTTTTAAAAAAAATTATCTAAAAAATGACGCAGAACGTTGCTTCGCTTTTTTACATTTGCTAAAATTCCGAAAATGAATTGGTTAGGCCTATGCAACATTTTAAAATAGTTCCCCTTGCAAGTGTTATTCCTTTAAGACACTTGGTGCTTCGGGCAGGTAAACCCATTGAAACCTGCTATTTTGACGGTGACCAAGATCCAAAAACGTGGCATGCCGCCCTCTTTGTGGATGAAAATGCAGTGGCCATAGGCACCTTTTTACAAGTTTCGCATCCAGCCTTTCCACAAGGAGTGCAATTAAGGGGCATGGCCGTACATCCAGACTTTGCCAGTCAAGGAATCGGTACTGCCTTTATGCAGCATGTGTTGTTCGAACTGCAAAGCCAAGGCGTTACCCAACTTTGGTGCAATGCACGCCTCACTGCCGAATCATTTTATGTAAAACAAGGATTTACCCGGGTAGGAGCGGCGTTTGACGTGCCTGGCATTGGGCCGCATGTGGTGATGGGGAGGTTTATTTAAACTTTTTTATTTTTTAAACTACTTTTCAGTGGTTTGAAAACTGCAATTTTCTTCAGTAAGTGGCCTTAACTTATTGAGCTGGGTTGCAAAACGGCTGTTCTACCTGGTATTTTTGGCGTATTTTTTCGCTTCAATGCTTAAAACCACCTAAGGTCTGCAAACGCTTTTAAGTAACGTTTTTTAGTTTTAAGTATATGATCCCTATGAATATGGCAAATGCAAAACTGATCAAAGTCCCAATAAGGATATATTCTGTTAATTTTATTTCTTTATTTTCTTTGAGGTCGCCAAATCTGAAAATTGATTTGGCAGCCAGCAGGAAACCCACGCCTTCCCAGAAAGATGTGATTATAAAAACAAAAATAAATAGGCGCTCTAGCATGCCAATGTATTTGCCTGCATCTTTGATGCCGTTATTAGGGAATGGATAATCAAATATTTCCATTATTTTCTTTATTACGATTGCCGAAACAAATGTTACACTTATTAATGCGGTTAATAGCAAATAATTCTTGGCATTGAATAGTAGGTTAGAATCAATTTCATAATTATGAAAGTATCTAATAAACAGTGATATACTTATTAAATGTAATGCTTGGTCAAGTATAAAAATAGAGAAGTTTTTTAGTTTATCTTTTAGTACGATCTTGGTTAAAATGTCAATGGTTAAATGTGAAATGGCAAGTAATATGGCGGGTACTACATATTGCTTGTCAAATTGTGTAATAAGTAAAATGAGGGATAAGTGGATCAGCGTGTGAAAATACAAGTACTTCGATTTGAATTTTTTATTTTCAATAGCAATTACCATTTGATTGCTTTGAAGTGCAAAGTCACCAATCAAGTGGACAAGGAGCATTTTTAGGATTAGTTCAAACATTGTTGTATTTTTTTGGTGTATAAATCAATTATGGCGGTTATTTCATCGTAGCCTCCTCTTTTCAAGGATTTATTTACTGTAGTCTTATCTTTTGATAATCTTTCAGCTATTTCCTTCTGAAGTAGGTTTCTATGGGTTAAGCTATAGAATATTGTTTCAGACGTGATGGGTTTCCAATTATTGCTGATAAAACCTAGTAGTCGTAAAATTGGATTGAAGTAGTCATCAAACTCTTGGAATGGGCTTTTTAAAATTAAAGTATTATTTTTTATTTTCTCAAAACTTTCCCCTGAGTTGATATATGCGGTTCCATTAGATTCAGTGATTTTTTTTCCTTTGAAGTTTGTTTCTCCAATGCCAATAGACATCCGAACGTCGATTTGGTTGGTAGACTTGATCAGTGCTTTTATACACATGGCAATTTCTAATGCATGTTCCATTTCAACTTCAATTTGAAAATTATCACCTCGATAAATTTCCCATTTTTCAGTATCAAATATTATTTTCGAAAAATATTCTTTCAGTTTTGGAAGCCATATTTCAGAATTTACTTTTCTTGAATTTATTATATCACCTGTGATTACCGCTACCATAATTATTGAATTTTATACAAATATACAAAGATTGGTCAAAAAGAGCCATTTTTTACAAATTGGCTCTTTTTGGCCATTTTTTTGAGTTGAACTACTATAGTTTGATCATACAGTAATTCTGCATAAAAGAGAATTGGCTTTTTTAGGCCAACTTGATAATGTTGGCTCAAAGCCACCAATGTTAGAAAATGTCACAGCAGGTCTATATTTCCGCATGTTTTTTCCAGCTACTTTTCAGTGGCCCCTAAACGGAATTTAAACCCGCAACAAAATCAAGTTAGTTTTAACCCAACTCACCGCCGAATCATTCGATACCAAACAAGTTTTCAACCGCTTAGGAGCGGCGTTTGACGTGCCCGGCATTGGGCCGCATGTGGTGATGGGACGGACAATATAGCGTATTTTGCTTTTATTGCTCCAGATTGGTTTCAAACATGGAAAATGAACCAGATTTTTAACAATTATCTCTCGCAATTTCCCCCTACATTTGCCCTGCTTGTTCAAAATAGATCTTTTGCTGTCCATGCGTTTATGTAAATCTAGGTTTTTAGTTTTATTTCTTTGTTTTATGGCCCAGCTTAGTTGGGGTCAAAAAAAGCAATTGGAAGCTTTGCGGGTGTTTGAAACGCCTACCATTGACGGCGAACTAAATGAAGCCCTGTGGGCCAAAGCGCCCATTGCATCAAATTTCATCATGTTTAACCCAGATAACGGCAAGCCAGCTCCCGACGAATTGCAAACGGAAGTCAAAGTCATTTATACCGATGAGGCCATCTATATTGGGGCTTTTTTATATGACCATGAACCGCAGAAAATTTTAAAAGAAATTGCCAAACGCGATGACTTCGGTACCGCCGATCATTTTGGGGTTTTCATCAATGGATTCAATGATGGCCAACAGGATTTTCGGTTCTTTGTGAGTGCAGCTGGCGTGCAAATGGATGGTTTGTACACCGAGTCCAATGGCGAAGATTATTCATGGGATGCCATTTGGCGAAGTGCTGTAAAAGTACACGATAAAGGCTGGTCTGTGGAGCTTCGGATTCCTTACGCAGCCTTGCGGTTTTCGGCCCAGTCAGAACAAACGTGGGGTCTCAATTTTTACCGCGAAGTACGCCGGCACCGCCGCCAATACTCTTGGAATTGGATCAATACCAATGTAAATAATGTAGCCACCCAATCGGGCGAATTAACAGGTTTAAAGTCGCTCAAAACGCCCACCCGTTTGTTTTTTATTCCTTATGTATCGAACTATTTAACCGTTGATCCGGCCACTGGTAAAACCCAAAACAACCCCAAAGGGGGCATGGATATCAAATACGGCATCAATGATGCTTTTACCCTAGATGCTATTTTGATTCCCGATTTTGGCCAAACCAAGTTTGATAATGTCGAATTAAACTTGAGCCCATATGAACAACAATTTTCTGAAAACAGGCCTTTTTTTAATGAGGGTATCGATTTGTTTTCAAAGGGAAATTTATTCTATTCAAGGCGCATCGGGCAAGTGCCATCGGTGTCTTTAAATGATGATGAAACCTTATTAAACAAGCCTTCAAGCATCAAATTGTTGAATGCTTTAAAAATTTCGGGACGTACTTCCAAAGGCTTGGGAATTGGCGTTTTAAATGCGATAACGGAAACCACTCGTGTTGACGTACTCAATTCGACTACCAATCTAATGGACCGCCGCTTGTTGTCACCGCTCACCAACTATTCTATTTTGGTGTTGGATCAACGGTTTCGAAAAAATTCCTCCATTTCATGGGTGAATACAAGCGTCATGCGTAATGGGTCGAGCCATGATGCGTGGGTGAGTGGTTTGATGTATGATTTGAACACCAAAGCCAACACCTATAATTTGAGTGGTGATTTCAAATACAGCCTGCAGCAAGGCATCGATGTGCAGCGTTCGGGAGTAACTAGTTCCATTAATTTTAGCGAAACAAGCGGCAATTACCGTTATTCGGCCGGAGGAAGTTATGTGTCGCGCGATTTTGACACCAATGATTTGGGCATTCAATTTCAGAATCGCTATCATTCGTATTATGCCAATGCTTCATATCGGACCTTAAATCCGGTGGGTATCTTTAATTCGTACAGTGTTTATTTGAACAATTACCTCCTTTTTGACAACCCGACAGGCAAAATTCAAGATGCTAGTCAGTCCATCAATGCCAATTTTGTCACCAAAACCAATGATTATTTT
Source organism: Flavobacterium sp. BFFFF2 (assembly GCA_002256385.1). Classification (GTDB taxonomy): domain Bacteria; phylum Bacteroidota; class Bacteroidia; order Flavobacteriales; family Flavobacteriaceae; genus Flavobacterium. Next base: position 127,949 of record NKJD01000001.1, on the reverse strand, counting down.
GGCGGTGGCTTCAATGCCAAACCCATTGTTACTTATGACTTTTACGAGCCCCGCTCGTCCGATCGTTCTACCTATTTAAATCAACCAGCCAACTGTGGTTTTTGGCTCAATTTTTCGTCGAATTATAACCGGGCATTTGCCCTTGACGTAAACCCAAACTTCACGGTGGCCGATCAATACCAGCGCTATGCTTACACCATTGGCGTTAGTCCCAGATACCGATTTAACAATCATTTTTCGCTTGTTTATAATTTTTCCTATACTTTCCAGAATAACAACATCGGCTTCACAGGTTGGAATGGCAATGAAGTAGTTATGGCACGCAGAAACCGCATTACGTACAACCAATCATTGCAAGGAAAGTATGCGGTAAATCACAGCATGTCATTTAATTTGCTGGTGCGGCACTATTGGTCTTTTACCGAAAACAAAGAATTATTGCGCGTGCAATCTGATGGCAATGTAACGCCTTTTACTGGGCTTACAGATACCTTTGACAGCAGTTTCAACACCTGGAACCTTGATTTGTATTATTCGTGGTGGTTTATTCCTGGTAGCCAAATGACGGTGATGTACCGAAACTACGCTTCGCAATACCTCAATGAATTTGGCACCGATTATTCAACCAATATCAATCAGTTATTTGCGCATGATGCCATGACCCATGTTTTCTCGTTAAGCATTCGTTATTTCTTAGATTATAACGTGCTCAAGAAAAGTAAGTAGGCCCATCAATACGTACCTTTGTAACTCAATTACAAATTTCCATGGACAAAAAAGTACTACTACTCATTCTAGATGGCTGGGGCAAGTCGCCCGATCCGTCCGTTTCGGCCATTGATTTGGCAAACACTCCTTATATAAATCAATTATACACCCAGTATCCAAACGCCCAATTGCGAACCGACGGACTGAACGTAGGTTTGCCTGAAGGCCAAATGGGCAATTCCGAAGTAGGTCACATGAACTTAGGTGCGGGTCGGATTGTTTATCAAGATTTGGTTAAAATTAATTTGGCCGTTGAAAACCATACCCTTTCAAAAGAAGGCGAATTGCAAAAAGCATTGACTTATGCCCAAGATCACCAAAAGTCGGTACATATTATGGGCTTGCTGTCAGATGGCGGCGTGCATTCTCATACTTCGCACCTTAGAAGTTTGGTGGAAGCATGTGTTGACAAAGGATTGACCAACATATACATTCACGCATTTACCGATGGCCGCGATGTGGATCCGAAATCGGGCTTAAAATATATACACGATTTGCAATCATTTTTGGCCGATAAACCTGCGCAATTGGCCAGTGTGGTTGGTCGATATTATGCCATGGATCGTGACAAGCGCTGGGAACGCATCAAAAAGGCCTACGATCTCATTGTACAAGGTAAAGGTGCAGCAGTAACCAATTGGGATGATGCTATACAAAAAAGCTATGACGAAGGCATTACGGATGAGTTCATTGAACCGCATGTAGGTGTTGATGCCAACGGGAATCCCATAGCCTGTTTACAACCCGATGATGTGGTGTTGTTTTTTAATTTCAGAACCGATCGGGGTCGTCAATTAACAACAGCCTTGTCGCAAACTAATTTTCCTGATTTTGACATGAAGGCGCTGCCGTTATATTATGTCACCATGACCAATTATGATGATACTTATAAAAATGTGCATGTCATTTATGATAAAGACAACTTGAATCATACATTAGGACAAGTATTGGCTGAACAGGGACGCAAACAGATCCGCATAGCCGAAACAGAAAAGTATCCACATGTAACCTTTTTCTTTTCTGGTGGGCGTGAAGCACCTTTTGAAGGGGAAACCCGCCTGATGCGCAGTTCTCCCAAAGTGGCAACCTACGATTTACAACCCGAAATGAGTGCCTTTGAATTGCGCGATGCCATATTGCCGGAGCTTAAAAACAAAACAGCCGATTTTATCTGTATGAATTTTGCCAATGGCGACATGGTAGGGCATACGGGCGTGATGGCAGCGGCGATCAAAGCTTGCGAAGCGGTGGATACTTGTGTTGAAGCGGTCGTCAATCAGGCCCTTGAAAGTGGATACAGCACCATTTTGATTGCTGATCATGGCAATTGTGAAACCATGGTAAACGAAGATGGCTCACCCAACACGGCCCATACCACCAACCCAGTGCCAATCATTCTGATTGATGCGGATCAAATTCCTGTTCATTCAGGTGTGTTGGGTGATATCGCTCCCACTATTTTAACTTTAATGGGATTGCCTATTCCAACTGAAATGACAGGAAAAGTCTTGATTTAAAAAATGGGTACTTCTGAAAATAAAAAAAAACCGCTGTTAGGCGGTTTTTTTTATGCGATGTTTTGCATTTAAAAAGGCAAAATAGGTTTAGAATTTTACAGCTAAAGAAAGCTGAAATACCCCATTTTTAACGGCATCCCCATTTGGGGTGTCATTGATGTCATTTAGGCCAAATGAATAACGGACATTGGCCATTAAATGACTGAACAAATCATATCCTACGCCCACATTGGCTGCATAATCAAATGATTTAAGATTGCCTTTTATGTCATTTGAACTTGATGCAGCATTGGCCACATCGGTTACGCGATTGGCACTTAACAATAAGCCAAATTGAGGGCCTGCTTCTACAAAAAGTCCTTTAAAAACGAACACTTTTGCCATCAGGGGCAATTGTAAATAATATAATTTATCGGTGTAAGTGGTAGTAGCACCTAAATTTTGTGTTTCCGCTTTGGAACCTTGGGCCGAAAACAACAATTCAGGCTGAAAGGATGCTTTGCCCAACACTTTTATTTCGGCCAAAACACCAGCATGAAATCCATAGGCAGAACTGACTGTTTGATCTGTTTGTTTAGATAATTGCGATACGTTTAAACCGCCTTTAATGCCCATGTGAAAGCCTTGGGCATTTGCTAGGGTGCTTAACACAAAAAATCCAAGTAAAATAGCTCTTCTCATTTTGAATATATATTATGCTTTAATTTTTTAGTAAAAAAAAACCCGTTCGATATGAACGGGTTTTAAAGTTTCTATTTCGATTAGAATTTGTATAATAAACCGAAAGTAGGCTGAGTAAAGAAATTAGTATACTTGTTTACAAATAAATCAATTTTAGTTGATTTATCATCACCTGTTTTAGTTGAATTATAGCCAAGAACGTTAGCTAAACTAAAATCAATAGCAAGGTTTGAAGTAAGGAAGTAGTTAATTCCAATTCCAGCATTCAATCCAAAAGATGAAGTTTTATCAGCGCCGCTTACGCCACTGTCTTTACTTCCAAAACCAAGATCGGCATTAGCAAAAGTTTTGAAACGCTCTCCTAAGTTTAAAAAGTAATAACGACCTCCAACTTGGAAATTAGTTTCTGAAGATTTTACAGTACCATTGTCAGTTGATGCATAAACCAAACCTGCAGTAACTGCAAAATTATCACTAAGAAAATAACCAGCACTTGGTGAAAAAGTTGTTGTCGTAGTTTTAACTGAAACACCTCCAGTAGTTACATCATTTGAATTGTAACCAACTTGACCACTTAAATAAAAGTCACTTTCAGAAAAACCAAATGCACCTTTAGATTTTTTGTCTTGCGCATTTACCATACCGATAGCAAATACCGCAGCTACTGTTAAAATAATTTTTTTCATGTTTATCAATTTTTAAAATTAGATGGGGCAAATTTAAAGTAGAAATAAGTTAACTACCAAAGGTATTGGCAGGCTTATGAACAATTTTATTAACATTGGTATTCGAAAATTGTTTAAAACGTTGAAATGCAGTTATTTGTAATTGATCATAAAATAGTTAAAAATTATTTAATTTTTGATGCAACCATCTTTAATAGCCAATTTTTTGCTTTTTCATCAATTTTTCATGCCGTTAAACGTACCTAATAGTTATTATCACAAAAAAAATCGGCCTACAGGAGGCCGATTACATTGTTGTTATTTTAATAACGCGAGTCCTTCTTTAGCAGAAGCATCTGTGGGGCTGTATAACAAAACCCGATGAAACAGGTCTTTTGCTTCGTTGGTTTTTCCCATAAAATAGGCATTCCAAGCCGACATCAACATGGCATCGTAATCGTACGGATAAAGGTTTAAAATGACTGAGAAATATTTATCTGCTTTGCTGTATTCTTTTCGGTTGTAGTACATCATCCCCAAATAATAGTTTGTTTTCGAGTTTTTTGTGTCAATCTTTAAAATAGCCAAATAGGTTTGCTCCACGTCACCCCATTTATTGAGGGCAATTTGGGTGTTAACTAAGCCTTGCAAAGGTTCAATAGCAACAGGCATCAATGCAGCTGCTTTTTTGTAGAAAGCCACTGATTCTTCATATCTTTTACCATTATAAAGTAACCAGCCTAAACGCAAGTTGACTACATAGTCGTTCGGTTTATTTAGGGCTTTCAATGCATCGACAGCCTCATTATATTTTTGGCCATTTTCAAATACATAACTTTTATTAAAAGCATCAAGCATTGTTTTTTGGTCTTGCGCACTTGCTTGTAAACCAATGATTAATAGGGCTAAGCCAATTGTTTTTTTTAGAATTTCCATGTGATTTTAGTTTTAATTGAATAAAATGTTGAAGTGAAAGTTTGTTCGTTTAATTGATAAGTGAAAGGAAATTGATTAGGAACAGGCTGGAAATCAGTCCTGCTGCCCTCGCGACCCTGACATCCGAGACTCAATGTCAAAATCCAGTGGTCCAGATAATAATTTCCATTAATACCCGAATACCATCTGATGGGTTCAGGTGTATTATAGGTATACATGGTGTTGGAACTTACAAAGTTTTTATGATTTCCGCCGCCGCCAAAAAGTTCCAACCACAGTTTTGACGTGGTTTTAAATCCGACCAATGCGCCGCACACACTTCTTTGTTCATTATTTACATGCAACAGCCCGCCTTTTCCTTGGAAAAACAAGGTGTTTGTGCCATTCGGATACCAAGTTACAGCACCTTCACCCATCCAGGAAGGGCTTTGCTCAAGGGTGGAGTACGCTAAGTTTACGCTCGGAATCCAATGCCCAATTCTTTTACTTGCCGCCAAGCTGCTGGCTATTCGCTTTTCAGATTGCACATCATTTAAAATTTGGTAATTGACTCCCAATCCTTGCGGAACAAAAACAGGGGTGTAACTGGCAAATGTCGAATAATATAGTCCACCGCCCCATTGAAATTTCCAATTCCTTTTTTGGTAGCTGACCACCACGTTCCCCTGATAATAGGGCATTTCATTTTTAAAATCGGTCACCACTTTCTGATTGGTGGTCGGCCCATTTGGTTGCAAATAATCAAAACGGTCAGTTGACCCAATTTTTACAGCCGTAAATTTCCCGTCAATGGTCCATCGGGCCGAAGGTTTCAATTGCACACCTACCGACGAAAGATAGACCCAATCATAGAAAGTGGCTGTCGAAAAAATAGAATTTCCAGCCGCCAAATCTTGGTCTTTATTTTTGTCGTATTCATTGGTGTGTAGCACACCTCCTTCTAAGAACAATTGAGCAATAAATTTTGGTTCATTTTTTATGCGGTTGCGCAGCACTTTAGGCATCGTTGGCAGCAGCGATTGGGCTTCTTCGGTATGTCCGGCAAAAAGGTGTGCGTAATACGCATATTCCAAAAAAAGCGGATCTTTTTGCAGCGTTTTGAATGCTTTGTCCAAATAAAAACTGGCACGGTCAAAATGGTTCATTTGGTAAAATACGACCCCCAATCGGTAATAGATGTCAGGGGTTGTCAAGCCTTTTTTTATTGCCATTTGCCCTAATTCAATAACCCGCTGATTTTCTTGGTTATAAAATGCCGTGTAAACCAATTGCTCCGCTTCTGCCGCAGTATTAAATTGAGCCCAAGAGCTAAATCCATTGACAAATATAATTAAGCTGAAAACGAAGGTACGCATGCTAATAAATAGGTTTTATTGGTTTTTTTATCGGTAATTTCAATGCCTGCATTTTTTCTGATTTTCACGTCAAACTGACAACTTGAAAATGGTTGATTTCCAATGACCCGATCAAATCCTGTTTCAAGTAGGATAAAATCTGGATCCAATCCGTTGTCAATTAACTTGGGTTTGCTGTAAAACCGGACCGTTGACAAATTTTTAATCGGCGCCAATAAATCATTGATGTAGAGCCACCATTTGGGCATGAATCGGTAAATCGGCATGGTAAAATCGAGGCGCAAGTCGGGGTAATAACCCAGTAAAATGGCATAACACGACTGGTAAAACAGAAACAAAGGACTTGCTGTATCGCCTTCAAAATAATCCATCATAAACAAGGTGCCATCTTGCTTAAAATACAATACACTGTTGGTTTCGGCACAATGAAAATACAATTGGTTGTAGGCGTTGGTGTGTATAGGAAATTTATATTCACGATCTGCCCGCACATCGGCAATTTGTAAGGTTTGATTGGGCAAAAAGCTAAATGCCTCCAAAAGCAATGAATGTGAAATGACCGGACTAATTTTATCGTCTTGTTTTGGCACTTCGTGTATGGCTAATTCTGGGAATTGATTGTTCCAATGAATGTAATAGGAGAGGGGTAAGGCAACAGGAGCGGCACCCAGATGAGCGGTGTGTTGCACCTGAAAATGAATGTGAGGTTCGGGTGAACGGCCCGAGTTTCCGCAATACGCCAATAAATCGCCTTGTTTTACGTAGGCCCCAATTTCCACTTTGAAACTATCTTTTTTAAGGTGACTTATTTGTGAATACAACCCATTTAAATGATTGATAATAATTGAATTACCCCAATTTTGTTCCACATTAACCACATTGACGCCATTGTCTTCTACAAAATTGATGATGTTGTACACATAACCATCAGCCGGGGCCACTACGGGTTTGTTAAAGCAATAAAACTTATCGGTGGTTTCACCCAATTGGGCATAGGTTTTGCCTTCTTCATCAGTGATTACAAAATCCAACGCTTTGCCCCATTCATCCAAATGCGTGATGCCGCCGTCATATCCTTGACTTACGGTCCATTCACCCCAAAAGGGCAGCGACATTTTGTAATGCGGACTCGCCGTTTTTCGTTGAATAAACTGCTCGTGCTCATACAACGCTTTTTCAGGTGAATTCAAATGGATGTTGGCAGGAATCAGGTAGTTTTGCTGGTGGCGGTGGTGTAAAATATACAGCGTCATCGAGGTGATCACCGAAAACGGCAACGACATCGCATTCATTTGAAAGGCAAACAACACTTTGTTTAAGGTAATCATTAAAAACAAAACAACGGGGCTTAAAACAAACACAAATAGCAGCGAATACCTATTAGCAATATAAAAGTAGCATCCCAAAGAAATGGCCATGAAAATGAAATTGGCTCCCGAATAAAAGAAGTTCAAATTTTCAATGTCTCCACCCATTACCGTTAAAAAAAACAAAGCCGAATAGAATCCAACCAAGGCGTACAAAGTAACCAATCGGGAGGTGAAAAAGAGTCCCGCCAAAATCAAAAGTCCAGCCAAAATGCTCTTTTGGAAAAATACCGTTGAAAGCGTGTACAAGAAAATTTGGAAATGGGTAGGGAACCAATTGAGGTGGTCCAAGCAATGTACCCACTGATACCAAGTATCTTTTTGCCAATGCACCAGCGAATTTTCTAAAAACACATAGTCCATATTAATTGCAAACACTTCGTAGGTATTGGCTGCCAGCATAATCATGTTGACCACAAGCACAAACGGAATGGTGAAAAAGGGCAATTGATAGCGGTCAAAATAGTTTTTACACCAAATAATAATCCACAACGACAAGCATTGTGCAATGGCAAACAAGCCTATGAAATAGGTGTTTAGTTCAAAACCATAGGCCAATGCCAAACCTACCAACAAGGCATTAAAGCCCAATAAACCACTGCGAATGGTTTCTTGGTGATAGCCCAATAGCCGTAAAAAAGCATTAAAAATAATGATAAAGGCCAGTCCAATAATCCCAATTTTCGGGGTCATGCAGGTCACCAAAATCAACAACAAAGCCAATAGCTTACTATCTGAATACAAGATAATACTGTAACTATTCAGGGTGCTCTCTACCCAAAAATTAGAAGCTATGGCTTTGCTATTTTTCATGTAAATCATTGATTACTTTAGCTCAAAAGTGCTCAGGTGTTCTGGTTTGCGCTCGCGTTCTTCAATGGTGTCAACCGTTTCGTTTTCGCGGATAATATGCACTTTTCCACTCATATCGATCAGCACAACTTTTGGCCTCATTTGAATAAACTGCATCCATTGTGTCATATTATAGGCACCAACTCGGTGAACTACTACATGATTGCCCGGCGTAAGCAAAGGAAGTGAAATATTGTCATTCACTACATCAATATTCATACACAATGGGCCGTAACAAACTGTTTCTTCAGTATGATGCGAGGCATATTGGGCAGGAGAAATTTTATGATTGTACCAAAATGCGGTAAACAAAATGTTTACTCCAAAATCAAATACCGTGGCTCTACGGCCATCACTTAGGGTTTTGTTGGCAATGACGGAACCCAACAAATAGCCTGCATCATCGACCAATGCGCGTCCCGTTTCTAAAATCAACAAGGGCAAGTCCTCTTTGCTAAATCCGAAATTTAGGATGGTATTGGTAATGGCTTCTGCATAATCATCAAAGGTTGGAATAATGTCGGCTCCTTGTAAATACGATCCTTTGAGCGTATTGGCCGAAGCAAAACCACCGCCCAAATCAATGTATTGAATTTTATGATTCCACTTTATTTTGGTGTGCTGCACCAAATCGCACAATTTCCAAGCGGCAATGGCGTAGGCATTGGCCGAAAGCATATAGGTGCCAATGTGGCAATGCAAGCCTTCAAGGACCATTTCGTCGTGCGACATGATTTTATTGATCGCATTCCAGGCTTGGCCATTTTCATAATTAAACCCAAATCGATCCCACATTGGGTACACGCCTGTGTCCATATTCATGCGGATTGCTACACGGGCTTTTTTACCCGAATTTTGCAATAATTCAGCCAACATATATAATTCATCAAAATGATCAATATGTATGAGCGATCTGTTTTCAACGGCCAATTCAAGTTCTTCCCGTTTTTTTTCGGGGCCATTAAAAATGATTTTATCGCCAGGGACGCCATTTCGCAAGGCTTTTTGGTATTCAAAGATGGAAACTACTTCTGCCCATGCGCCTTCTTGGTGAAATACATTGCACACCGCGTTGATGTAGTTGGTTTTGTAACTCCAAGCAAATTGCACTTTCGGATAGCGTGTTTTAAAAGCCCGAACGGCTGATTTATAAGTGCTTCGAAGGGTGCGCTCACTCATTACAAATAGGGGAGAGCCATACTCTTGGATTAAATTTTTGACGGGCACCCCATCAATATGCTCTACAGGGCCAAAGTCGGTGCGGGTTCCAAATTTATTCATGAACCCTGTATTTAATTGCTGAATGAACGGACGTTCGTATATTTTCTTTGACATAGTTTTTACTTTTAATTGATTAAAATTCTCCTTGCGTACTAATGGTTTCAAAATCTTTCATTGGAACAATCATATCCTGCGAAAACCTGATGAACATAATGCCCGATTGGTAGTCTTTTTGTACGTCCGCTTTTTCGCCGATGGCAATTTTCACTAAATACTCTGGGTGGTTTTGTCCGCAGCCTTTGGCCAAATACACCCAAGCCGGAAATCGTGGATTCATTTCAAGCAGGTAGTAAACCCCTTCTTTACTTTTAATGAATTCCAATTCGCAACCGCCTTTCCATTTGGAAAGACTGATTACTTTATGGGCAATATCAATGAGGGTTTCATCTTCCAATGACACGCCAGCCCAAGCCTTTCCTTTGTCAGTAATGTACAATTTTCGCATGGGAACTGCGCCCAAGCAAGCCCCATTGCCGTCACCAATGGCAGTGATGTTCACTTCGTTGCCCGAAACAAATTGTTGCAAAATGATGGGTAAACCCCATTTGGCACTGATTTTATGAAAATAACCAGCCGCTTGTTCAGGCGTTGAGGCGATGGAAGCATCGTAATATTTGCCTTTTACAACCAATGGATAGCCAAATTCTTTCCCAATAGCAGCAATTTCGGCCGTACTATAAATCATTCGACTTTTGGGCACTTCGACGCCATACTTTTTTCCGAAAGTTTCCAAATTTGATTTGTGTCTTTCTTCAAATTGTTCCATGGTTGGCAAGGCGGTTGCAATGCCGTATTGCTGTTTGAGTACATCCTGAATTTTAATGAAATTGTGCAATTCCGCATCAAAATTTGGAATAATGACGTCCAAATTTTCTTGCTCATGAATGTAGGCTAGTCGTTCCTTCAAAATGGCTGTGCCAGCAGATGGCAAAGGAATTTGATAAGTTTTATCAACAAACTCACGCATGTAAATGCCTGGTTCGAGGGTTTCATAAGAAAGGCCAATGACCCGAATGTCAAACTCGACACTTTCTTTGAGCGCGCGAGCCACCGGAATACCAGGGCCTGGACTGTCAATATTATTGAGTCCAGTAACGGCTACGGTCAGTTTACGCCTCGTCATTGAACTCAATTAGTTGGTGGGTTCTTATTACTTTTAAAAACTCGTCCATGTCTTTTTCAATGACAGATTTTTCAGCATTGTAGTCGGCACAAAGGGCGGCTACAATGTCTTTTTTTGAATTTCCTTCACGAATTTTTTGCAAAATGGACAAACCCAAATCATTCACTGAAAAACTATCTCCAGTGTTTGGGTTAAAAATAAAGCCATTATCACTGATGGCCAAACTGCGATTTAGTTTCATAAGGATATTTTTATGGGTTGTTACTGCACTTTTAGACGCAGCTCGTGGTGGAATCTTTTCCCTTATTTCCTTAAGGAATCATTAATTGATACTTTAGTGAAATCAGTTTTTTTATAATTGTAACTTCTTGTTAAATAAGTTTTTACATGTTATTGTCGCAACATTTCAATTTAAATATAAATCCAACAATAAATATATTCACGGTTTTCTAAAATAAAAAAGCTCCCATTGGGAGCTTGTTATTACTGAAGGCGCAACACAACCGACTCCGATTCTTTCAATGAGATCGGAACCGTACCCACCCCTGATTTGACGGTAAGTTTATATGTCGTACCATTGTTTAAGAGATCTGTCAATTGGTAAACGCCATCGCGCAATTTCCATTTACTGATGCAATCAGCGGGAATGCGCAGTTCAAAATTGGCAGCACTGACCCACGAAAAATTGTTTACAACCAATATTTTTTCTTTATCTGTGTAACGCGAAAATGCATAAATGCCAGGTGCGTAATTATTGGTGTGTTGGCGGTTTTCAAATTGCAAATCGTAAAATGAACCTTTGGCAATTGCCTCACTTGTTGAAGCTGTTTTCAATATTTGCGCATAAAAAGCCCTGAGTTTTTTTTCTGGTTCGGTCAATGCACCCCCGTCAAATGCCCCTTCATTCATCCATCGTTGATGAGCTGGGACACCCACATAATCAAAGATGCTTGTGCGTGAGCGCTTGCCAAAACCACCATCTAAATCTGCTTTTTCACCCACTTCTTGGCCGAAGTAAATCATGACGGGCGCTGAACTTATAGTAGCCGTAACCACCATCAGTGGCATCGCTTTTTCGGGCGTTGCGGCAAATTCAAAACAAGCCAATCTTTGTTCGTCATGATTCTCTAAGAATTTGAGCATGTGCTCCTCAATGTCGTGGTTGTGTTCTTGAATGTCTTTTAAACCATCAGGTAAGGCACGTCCTCTAATTACATCTTTCAGCAAATCATAGGTTTCAACCTTATCATATATGTAATCCATTTTACCCAAGCGGATGTAGTTGCGGTATTCTTTCGGATTGTACACCTCTGCCAACAAAAATGCATTCGGGTTTTTCATTTTTATGGCCGAATTCATGTAGCTCCAAAATTCGTAAGGAACCATTTCGGCCATGTCATATCTAAATCCATCCACGCCAAAGTCAAGCCAATAAAGCGCAATTTGCTTAAACTTGACCCAAGAACTTGGCACGTCTTTGTCTTGCCAAAAGGCAAAATGATCTTTATAGTCTTTTTGGTCAAATCCTTCTGGTAACAAGGGGAAATCTTTGCTGCCATCTGGTCTGATGCCGTAATTGATTTGAACCGTCTCGTACCAGTCATTGATGTCTGGTTGTGCTTTGCGCACGCCATTACCTGTCCATTTGGCTGGGTTTTCGGTAAATTTTCCTTCGGCCAAACTGTTGTGCTCGCCATTTAATGGTTTGTAATGCTCATTTTTTGGCACCACAAAAGCGGCATTCGGGATATAGTAAAAATTGTTGTTTCGGTCATATTCCACCGAGGTATTGTCATCTGCTCCAAAATCATGCACACCTGCTGGGTTGTTTTTGCCTTCGTAATGGCGCGCCACATGGTTGGGAACAATGTCAATAATGGCTTTCATACCATGTTGGTGGGTTCGGTTGAGCAAGGCTTTAAATTCGTCCATGCGTTTGGCCGGATTAACCGCCAAGTCAGGGTTTACCGAATAGTAATCTTTCACTGCATATGGCGAACCAGCGCGTCCTTTCACCACATCTGGATCGTCATTACTGATGCCATATTTAGTATAATTGCGCACTAATGCATGATGCGGAACGCCTGTATACCAAATGTGTGTAACACCCAATTGATGTATTTCATCCAATGCTTTGTCGGTAAAATCATTGAACTTACCCACCCCATTTTGTTCAATGGTTCCCCAAGCTATGTTGTTGGTGTTTTTGTTGCCAAACAAGCGAGTGAAAACTTGGTAAACTACAGGTTTTAGCGGATTTTTTGACTTCATAGCAAGGGTATTAGTGGGCTTTTTAGCAGCAGATTTTTTTTTCTGTGCCATCACAGAAGTATGTGCCAGACACAAAATGCCAACATACAGCAAGGTTAAACGGATACATCGATTCATAAGGATAAATTTAAAATGGATGGTGTTGGTGGCTCGCCAACAAAGTATTTTTTAAGAGCATGGCAATGGTCATTGGGCCCACTCCGCCAGGTACTGGCGTAATGCAAGAAGCTTTTTTGGAAACGGGTTCAAAATCAACATCGCCCACAATTTTATAGCCTTTGGGGCTCGAAGGATCTAAAACTCTGGTAATGCCCACATCAATGACAACGGCACCTTCTTTAATCATATCGGCTTTAAGGTAATGCGGTACACCCAGAGCCGTAATAATAATGTCGGCTTGCAAGGTAATTTCTGCCATGTTTTGGGTGTAACTATGCGTGTTGGTTACCGTAGAATTACCCGGAAAACCTTTTCGGCCCATTAAAATACTCATGGGTCGTCCGACAATGTGACTTCGGCCAATGACGACCGTGTGTTTACCTTGTGTTTCCACTTGATAGCGTTCAATTAATTCCAAAATTCCGAAAGGCGTTGCAGGAATAAAGGTGGACATGTCCAAAGCCATTTTACCGAAGTTTTCAGGGTGAAATCCATCGACATCTTTGCTTGGATTTATGGCTAAAATGATTTTTTGGGTATCAATTTGAGGGGGTAGGGGCAATTGAACAATAAATCCGTCAATGTCCTTGTCCTCGTTGAGTTGTTTTATTTTAAAAAGTAGTTCAGTTTCCGAAGTCGTACCCGGCAAACGCAATAAAGTCGATTTAAAACCGACCAATTCGCAGGCTTTCACTTTACTGGCCACATAGGTTAAACTGGCACCATCATTTCCAACAATAATAGCGGCTAAATGCGGTACTTTTTTCCCGGCCAATTTTAAACGGTTGACCTCATCGGCTATTTCCTGTTTAATTTCTTGGGCAATTTTTTTTCCGTCGAGTAAAGTGGCCATGATTCTATTTTAAAATATTGGTTGCTGCAGGGCAGGGGGTTCCATTGAACGATCTATCTGATGCCGCCCATGCCACCGCCCATGTTTCCCATCATGCGCATGAGATTTTTGCCTCCTGGTCCTTGCATCATCTTCATCATTTTGCTCATTTGTTCAAATTGTTTCAACAACTGATTAATTTGCTCCACTTTGGTGCCTGATCCTTTGGCAATGCGGTTTTTGCGTTTCATATCAAGTACCGAAGGTTTTTTGCGCTCCAAGGGCGTCATCGAATGGATGATGGCTTCAATGTGTTTAAAGGCATCATCTTCAATTTCAACTTCTTTGAGTGCTTTGGAAGCACCAGGAATCATACCCATGAGGTCTTTCATGTTCCCCATTTTCTTGATCTGCTGAATTTGAACCAAGAAATCGTCAAATCCGAATTCGTTTTTAGCGATTTTCTTTTGCAGCTTGCGGGCTTCTTCTTCATTATATTGTTCTTGGGCGCGTTCCACCAAAGAAACCACGTCACCCATTCCCAATATACGTTCAGCCATACGCGACGGATAAAACACGTCTATGGCCTCCATTTTTTCGCCTGTACCTATAAATTTGATGGGTTTATTAACCACCGATTTAATGGTAATGGCGGCACCACCACGGGTGTCACCATCAAGTTTGGTTAAAATGACGCCATCAAAATCCAATCGATCATGAAAGGCTTTTGCGGTATTTACGGCATCTTGCCCCGTCATGGAATCCACCACAAATAGGGTTTCTTGCGGTTTAAGTGCCTGATGAACAGCCGCAATTTCATTCATCATTTCTTCATCAACTGCCAAACGGCCAGCGGTATCGACTATGACTACATTAAACCCATTGGAGCGCGCATACTGTACGGCATTTTGGGCAATTTGAACCGGGTTGCGGTTTTCGGGTTCCGAATATACTTCCACACCAATTTGGCCACCCACTACATGCAGCTGGTTAATTGCCGCCGGACGGTAAATGTCACAAGCCACCAATAAAGGTTTCTTATTTTTTTTGGTTTTTAAATAATTGGCCAATTTGCCCGAAAAAGTTGTTTTACCAGAACCTTGCAAACCCGACATCAAAATGATGGATGGATTGCCCGATAGGTTGATGCCCGTTGCATCGCCGCCCATGAGGTCGGTTAATTCGTCTTTGACCAATTTGACCATCAACTGTCCAGGCTGTAAAGTGGTCAATACATTTTGACCCATGGCCTTTTCTTTTACCCTTGTGGTAAAATCTTTGGCAATTTTAAAATTGACGTCGGCATCTAGTAGGGCACGACGTACCTCTTTGAGGGTTTCTGCTACGTTGACTTCCGTAATTTTGCCATGTCCTTTAAGGACGTGTAAGGCTTTATCGAGTTTGTCGCTAAGATTGCTAAACATAGGATGTAATAATTAAAGGTGCAAATATAAGGCTTACATGCGTTCGGGCACTTCCATGCCCAATAAATGACACGAACGTGCAATAACTTGGCCCACACTTTGAGCCAATTGAATTCTAAATACCCGTTTTTGCAAGTCTGTTTCGCCTAAAATGGATACAGTTTGATACAGTGAATTAAATGATTTGACCAATTCATACACATAATTAGCCACTTGTGCTGGGCTGTATTGTTTGGCAGCAAATTGAACTACTTCTGGAAACTGCAATAACGTTTTAATAAGTTCTTTTTCTTTTGAATCTAACGATGACGGGATAGTTTGGATTGTAATGTCATCGGTTGATTTGCGCAACAATGATTGGATCCGCGCATAGGTATATTGGATGAAAGGCCCCGTATTTCCATTGAAGTCTATCGATTCTTCAGGGTTAAATAGGATGGTCTTTTTTGGATCTACCTTTAATATGTAGTATTTTAAGGCACCCATGCCAATTTTTTCAAACAATTGGTTTTTTTCTTCTTCTGAATACCCGTCTAATTTGCCCAATTCTTTGGCAATGTTAGCCGCGGTTTGTTGCATACCTTCCATCAGGTCGTCTGCATCAACTACGGTTCCCTCACGCGATTTCATTTTGCCCGAAGGTAATTCGACCATGCCGTATGACAGGTGAAACAAATGTTCGGCCCATGCAAAGCCAAGTTTTTTCAAGATCAAAAATAACACCTTAAAATGATAATCTTGCTCATTTCCAACGGTATAAACCATGCCGCCTGCCTGTTCAAAGTCTTTAAAGCGCTGAATGGCAGTACCCATGTCTTGGGTCATATACACAGAGGTGCCATCAGATCGAAGGACTAATTTTTCGTCTAGTCCATCTTCGGTCAAATCAATCCAAACTGAGCCATCGTCTTTTTTGAAAAAAACGCCGAGCGACAGGCCTTTCTCCACTTCATCTTTACCTAATAAATAGGTGTCACTTTCATAATAATTTTTATCGAACGCTACGCCTAAACGTTTAAATGAAACCGCAAACCCTTCATATACCCATGCATTCATGGTTTCCCACAATTCCCGAACAGCTGGATTGTTTTGTTCCCAATCTAAAAGCATTTGTTGGGCTTCTATCAATATTGGCGCGCTTTTTTTGGCTTCATCTTCCGTTAAACCTTTGGTTTTTAACTCGTGGATTTCTTCTTTAAATACTTTGTCAAAAGTCACATAGCAATCGCCTACCAATTTATCGCCCTTTTGTCTAGTTGATTCGGGAGTAACTCCTTGGTAATATCGTTTCCAAGCGACCATTGATTTGCAAATATGGATGCCACGGTCGTTGATGATTTGGACTTTTTTTACCGGTGTGCCGGCTGCTTCCAAAATTTGAGCAATCGAGTGTCCTAATAATATATTACGTAGATGGCCTAAGTGAAGTGGCTTATTGGTATTAGGTGAGGCAAATTCAACCAGCATTTCAGGTGCGTTTGGAACTATCTTTTGCATACCAAATTGGTCATTTTTATTGATTTCATTTACAAATAGTTGGCTGTAAAATGAATCATTAATCACTAAATTAAGAAATCCTGAAACCATTGAAAATCGGTCAATCCATGCAATGTTATCCGTTAAATAGCTGCCGATTTTTTCTCCCAATTCTTTTGGATTGGTTCGCGTTTGTTTCACCAAGCTAAAAAGAACCAATGTAATGTCACCTTCAAACTCTTTGCGTGTTTGTTGAAATTCCAGTTCGCATTGTTCTAATTTGAATGTTTCCTTCACAAAAGGAATTAAAAGATTTTCTAGCTGATCAGTAAGGTACATGCATTTTGTTTAAGGTGTGCAAATATACAAGATTTCAACAGAAGCAGTTCACTATTATGGGTATATGGACTGAAATTTCACCCCTTGTTTTCACCTTAATTAGCTGTTAGTTAATCTTTTTTTTGATGTTTTGTTTACTGTAAAATGAGTTGTTTTTGAATTACCGCGTATGTTTCATTTAACATGTAAAACATGCAGTTTACCGATAATTTGGATTATTCGATGAACAGCACGTGCAGTTCGTCGATAATTGTATCCAGATAATCGGTAAGCTCTGTACATTTGACTCATCAAATAAATAGTTATGAAAAGAATTCTACACTTTCTAGCACTGCTTTCAATTGGAACTTGTTTTTCACAGTCCATTTCTGTTAGCTCCACTTCGTATACTATTCCACAATTGGTTAATCAAGTACTGATTAATTCTACTTGTGTGCAAGCTACAAACATCACTTCAAAAACGGGTACGCATTACAATTCAAGTAATGGAATTGGTTATTTTCAAAATACCAATCCAAATTTCCCCATGCAAAGTGGTGTAGTTTTAAGTACTGGGAATGCCCAACATGCTGCTTCCTTAAACTTATCCATGTTAGATGATGGTGACAATTCATGGGAAGGTGATGCTGATTTAGAGCACACTTTAGCACAAGCAGGTATTACCATGGTTTCAAAAAATGCTTCCATGTTGGAATTTGATTTTACCCCAATTTCAGCCAATTTCAGTTTTGATTTTATTTTTGCATCAGAAGAATATGGCAATTTTCAATGTCAATATTCAGATGCTTTTGCATTTTTGCTTACCGATTCAGTTACTGGTATTACTACTAACTTGGCCGTTGTACCAAATACTTCATTGCCTATTTCAGTAATTACCATTCGCGATTTCTTATACAATTCATCATGTCCTTCTGCCAACGCACAATATTTTGGCCGATTCAATGGCGGTTCTGCTTCTGCCACTTCTGCAATGAATTTTAATGGACAAACTAAGATTTTAACTGCCGGAAGTAGCAGTTTGGTTCCAAACAGAACCTATCACATTAAATTAGTAATTGCTGATAGAGGTGATTTTCGTTCTGATTCGGCTATTTTCATTTCATCAAATAGTTTGAATATCGGTCAACAGGTTTTTGGTGATGATTTAACTGTAGCTGCTGGGACTGCTGTTTGTTTTGGAGGCAATCAAGTAATTGAAACCAATTTGAATCCGGCTGATTATACTTTTTTCTGGAAAAGAAATGGACAAATTATTGCAGGAGCTACTTCAGCTAGTTTAACTGTAACTCAGCCAGGTAATTACAGTGTTTTTTACAAAAAAACAGTAAGTACTTGTAACCCAATTGAAGATGATATCGTTGTTGAGTTTTATCCTGAATATGTGACACCAAATGCAAAAAACATTTACCGTTGTGATACCGGCGCTGCCACGTATCCATATTATTTAGCTTACAATACGTCGATCATTAAATATGGTATGAATCCAGTTCCTGCGGTTAGTTACTTTGCTTCTGCAGCCGATGCACTGTCAAACCAAAATATGCTGCCATTGACTTTTGCTGGTACTCCTGGACAAACCATTTATGTTCGCGTTAAAAATCCAGTGACTCAATGTGTTTCAGTAAAGACTTTTCAATTATTAACAGTACCAACCCCAACCGCTCCGGTCATTTCAGATTTAGTTAAATGTGAAACTGTTGCAGGTACAGGTACTGCTTCATTCAATTTATACAACTTGGCTCCAACTGTTTTAAACGGGTTGCAAACCACCATTTTTGGCGTTTTATTTTTCAATTCATTGACCGATGCGCAAGCTGACGCCAATAACATCCCTACTTCTAATAATTTTGTTACAAGTACTAGAACAATATATGCGCGCGTTTTCAATTATATGGAACGTTCATGTGGCGTAATTGTTCCAATTAATTTTATAGTTAATCCGATTCCGGTTGTTGATCAAATTCAAAATGTAGTTGCTTGTACTCAATATATGTTACCCGTATTAACTCATGGATCGTTTTTTACTGGAGCAAATGGTACTGGAAACCAACGTTTTCCAGGAGAGCTTATCACAAGTAATTCAACTATTTATATTTACTCTCAGTCAACTGCAGGATGTAAAGCCCAAACCAGTTTTACGGTGACCATTATCACTGAGCAAAACTTAGTGCCTACTTCTACAAAAGCTTGTGGTTCTTACACTTTACCAACAATACCTCATGCTATTTTTTCAAGCGGTCCAAACGGTACAGGAACTGTTTATCCGGCAGGAACTGTTTTTACAGCAACAGAAACAATCTATTCAAGTTATACATCATTGGTAGAGCCTGTTTGTAATTTGACAACTACTTTTACAATTAATGTTGTAAATGGTAATAGTGTGGGTGCATTCAATAATGTGTTTGACTGTTCATCTTATGTGTTACCTACTTTACCATCAGGAAACTATTTTACAGGAAGTAATGGAACAGGAACGTCTTTAGCAGCTGGATCAACAATTACGCAAACGCAAACTGTTTTTGTTTTTACTAGCGTAAATCAATTAAATTTACATTGCAGCAGTGAAGCTAGTTTTACAGTAAATATTGGATACCCAGCACCAGCCGATGTTACAGCTTGCCAAAGTTACACATTGCCAGCTTTGTCAGTAGGTTATTATTTTACTGCACCTAACGGGGGTGGTCAAGCCATTACACCTGGTACGGTTTTGACTCAATCTCAAACTGTTTATATTTATGTACCTACATCAGGTGGTGTTAGCTATCCTTGTATTACTAATACGCACTTTAATGTGACTATAAACCAAACAGCCGTTGATCATTTAACCGATGTAACCACATGTGATTCATATACTTTGCCAGTATTAACCGATGGTAATTATTTTTCTGCAGCCGGCGGAACAGGATCGCAAATGACTGAAGGTGATGTTATAAACACTAGCCGCAGAATTTACATTCATTCTGTATCAGAACAAAATTGCAGCAGCGAAAGTTTCTTTAATGTAACTATTTTGCCATCACCAGCAATTGATTCTCGTTCAGATATTGATGTTTGTAATGCTTATACTTTAACCAATTTGACCAACGGCTCTTATTTTTCAGGTATCAACGGAACTGGAAACACCATTGCTAGTGGAACTACACTTACAACTACTCAAACAATCTGGATTTATGCAGTTTCAAACAGTACACCTGTTTGTACAGCACAAAACAATTTTACCGTTACCATTCATCCGGTTCATGCCCCAGTTTGGTCACCTGTATCTATTTGCAATCAATATGTGTTGCCTGCATTACCAGCTGGCGTGGCTTACTATACAGCAACTGGCGGATCAAATGGTGCTGGTGTTCGTAAAATGGCTGGTGATTTAATTACACAGTCAACTGTTCTTTACTTGCGTGCTGAAACTGGAGACCGCATCGTTTGTTCTGATGAGTCTATTTTTAACATCACCATTATTCAAGCTCCTTTAATGCCTGCCTATACAGATCAAGTTGCTTGTAATCAATTCACATTACCTGCTTTAACATCTGGAAATTATTTTACGACAACAGGTGGAGTAGGTAACGCTTTAACAGCTGGAACTGTGCTAACTGAAACGCAAACTGTTTATGTTTTTGAACAAACCACAACCACACCTTCTTGCACACAAGAAAGAAGCTTTTTGGTTACTATTCACCAAGCGCATGCGCCAGTAATGTCTGGTGTTCAAATATGCAATCAATTTGAGTTACCTGCCTTGCCAATTGACGTACATTATTTTACAATGTCAAATGGTGGCGGACAAGAACTTACACCAGGTACTGTGATCACTGCTAGTACAGCACTTTTTTTACAAGCACAATCGTCAACTTTAGCGGGATGTAGTAACGAATCAAACTGGGGAATTACTATTATTCCAGCTCCTGCTTTACCTTCATTCTCAAATCAAGAAGCATGTAATCAATTTGTATTGCCTGTTCTAAATTCAGGGAATTATTTTACAGCGGCAGGTGGTGCTGGTAACAGTTTAACAGCTGGAACCGTACTTACTCAAACGCAAACTGTTTATGTGTTTGATCAAACCACTACTACACCTTCTTGTTCACAAGAAAGAAGCTTTCAAGTAACTATCAATGAGGCTCATGCGCCAGTAATGACCGCTGTTCAAGTTTGTAATCAGTTTGAATTACCTGCCTTGCCAACTAATGTGCATTATTATACTGCTACAATAGGCGGCCAAGAATTGCCTGCTGGAACTATTTTAAATACTACCACGCCGGTAACTATCCGCGCACAATCACCTACCATGCAGTCATGTTCTGATGTGTCAAGTTGGAATATTGTAATTGTTCAAGCGCCCGTTTTACCAAATTTTGCTAATCAAGCAGCATGTAATCAGTATGTTTTACCTGTTTTAAATATGGGAAAATATTTTACTACTGCAGGAGGAACAGGAACCAACGTTGCTGCTGGAACTATTGTAACAGAAAATCAAACCATTTATGTGTTTGACAGAACCAACACAACGCCATCTTGTACACAAGAAAGAAGTTTTACAATCACCATTCACACTGTTCAAGCTCCTTCAGTAAGTCCTATTCAAGTTTGTGAGCAATACATTTTGCCAAGTTTACCATCAAATACTAAATATTACACGCTTTCTGGAGGTGGATCAGTTAAAAATGCAGGTGATGTAATCAGTCAATCGACTCAATTATATGTTCAGGCGCAATCAACTGATTTGCCAGGTTGTTTTGCTGAGTCAGTATTACCTATCAGCATTATTCAAAATCCTGTGATTGCAACTATTCCTAATCAAGAAGCTTGTGGCCATTATGTATTACCAAATATACAAGTAGGTCGATTCTTTTCAGAATCGCAAGGTGCTGGTTCATTATTATCTAGTGGAACAGTATTAACGCAATCACAAACTGTATATGTGTATGCTCAAACAGCCACTACACCAGCTTGTAAACAAGAAAAAAGTTTTCAAGTTAATATTTTCAGTTTGCCTTCAGTGAGTGATATTACTACTTGTGGAGGTTATGTTTTACCAACATTAGCGACTGGAACTTATTTTAATGGACCAAATAGAACAGGTGGTATCATTGCTGTTGGCACTGAAATTAGAGTTACCAAAAAAATCTATGTGAATGCTGTTTCACCAAGCAACGCAAGTTGTTCAGATGAAAAATCATTTATGATCACGGTGACTCGTCCAGCTCAGATTTATGCTGTTCCTGCTCCAGTTCGCACGAGCTGTGATAAAGATGGCAGCAACGATGGACTAACCCAGTTTGATGTGAACTCATTTACTTCGTATGTGCTTGGCAACCAAACAGGATCAGATTTTCAAGTAAGATATTTTGAAAATGCTACTGATGCGAACCAAGGTTTACATGCTATCAGCGCGCTTACTGCCGCCAATCCAGTTTATGTTAGAATGGATTACACACCAAGCTTAAATTGCTTTGACGTTCAGCCGATTGCTTTAATTGTTCACAAATTGCCAGAGCCAAAAGTTGCTGATGGATACATTTGTGTGAATCCAACTTCAGGTAATGTTGAAAAAGCGATCATTACTCAAACAGATTTGTCAGCAACGCAACACGCTTTTGTATGGTATTCAGAAACGCAACAAGTATTAGCTTCAACTCCTAACTTTAGAATTGAGCGTGAAGGAACTTATGAAGTGGTTGCTAAAAATGCACAAACTGGATGTAAATCAGTTCCTACTTCATTCACTATTTCAAATTCTTCCGTTGCCAAAGTATCATACCGTGTTGACGATCTAATTGATAATTTGAACATCATCACTGTTGTTGCCCAAGGAAAAGGTACTTATGAATATTCAATCGATGGTGGCGCATATCAAGAATCAGCTACCTTTGAAAATGTAGAAGGTGGTGTTCACATTGTACGTGTTCGCGACATCAATGGCTGTGGTATTGAAATTGTAACTCCGATGGTAGTTGAATTTCCAAAATTCTTTACGCCAAACGGTGATGGATACAATGATGTTTGGAACATTGAATCATTGACATCTAAAAAAGATGCAAACATCCAAATTTTCGATCGCTTTGGTAAAATGATCATGCAAATTAAACCAAATGGATCTGGTTGGGACGGACAATTGAACGGCTCGCAATTGCCTTCAGATGATTACTGGTTTGCTGTTCAGTTTACTCATTTAGGTAAATCATACGAATACAAATCGCATTTTACTTTAAAACGCTAATTTCCCCCGTTGAATTCTTTTAAATAGTTTGGTTCATAATACGCCAGGTCCTCAAAAAGCCTGGCGTTGAACTTTTTATAAGCCAAGGAAACCATGTTGCGGGCCGATGGATAAACTATTTCTTCATGAAAATGGATGTCTTTATGCAAGACAACCCCTTTGCATTTAAATTGCCCATCACCCAATAAATGGATAGGCCCCTCCAATTGGTCGAATGAATGTGCATCAATAATTTCGGCTTTAGTTTGGGCGCTTATTTCATAGGTTGAAGTCAATACTTTACTGTACACTTCCATGCGGCGTGCATCTAATAATGGAATGATTGATCCTTTTTTAATTTGAATTTGTTGTGCCAATACATCGAGTGTATTCAAAGAAATCAATGGAATTTGCAAAGCATATCCATATCCTTTGGCAGCTGAAATACCAATGCGCAAGCCTGTGTAGGAACCAGGTCCGCCACTTACAACTATTGCATCTAAATCGGATATTTTTTTGTTCGCTTCTGCCAAAACTTCCAGCACAAATTGGTGTAATTGTTCGGCATGGCTATAATGTGCTGTAGCTTCTTCGCGAATGGCTAACAGTTGATTTCCTTCACTTAGCGCGACAGAACAATTTTTGGTAGCGGTTTCCAAAAGCAACATACAAGGCATCGTCATCTAATTTTTGCGCAAAAATACTTTTTTTACATCGAAATGCATCCTTTCGGTAATGAGTTACCAGTTGATTTGTATTTTTGCCAGTAAACCGAAACCATGACAAAACGGATACAGTTTACACAAACACTTGATTCTGTTGAAACAACCCGCCAGCAATTAATGGGGTGGGGGAGTACTTTTGTCGAATGTTTGGTGTTGGATGGCAGGTTTCAAAGTCAGCCTGCAGATTTGTACGAGTCGCATGGGTGGATGATGGCAGTTGATGCATTTACATCAATCAAAGCCGACGAAACCACCGCTCTGGCTAATTTGCAAGATTTTCAAGGTTATACCCGCGATTGGCTATTCGGTTTTATGGGGTATGACCTTAAAAATGCTATGGAGCCGTTGCCATCAAATTTGCCTCAAACGGTGGAATTTCCCATGCTGTATTTTTTTCAGCCCAAGCGTTTGTTTAAAATTGAAGGCAATCAATTGATTGCTTTGTATTTGCCTTGCTGCGAAGAGGAATGGGATGCTGATTGGAAGGCGATTCAAAATTGGCAATTGGAAACAAAACAGCCGAACAATCTGGTGAATTGGGAGGCAAGGCTTTCAAAAGAAGTTTATATTGAAAAAATTCATAAACTGCAAGCACACATTCAGAGGGGCGATATTTATGAAGTCAATTTTTGTACTGAATTTTATTCCACGGCCACTGAAATCAATCCATTATTAACCTATGAGCAGTTGTGCGAACGATCAAAAGCACCGTTTGCAGCTTATTTAAAATGGCAAAACAATTATTTGCTTTGCGCCTCGCCTGAACGCTACATTAAAAAATCGGGTTCAAAACTCATTTCACAGCCTATAAAGGGCACTGCTCGCAGAAGTACTGACAAACTGATAGATAGTGAATTAGCGCATTCCCTGCAATTAGATCCAAAAGAACGGGCCGAAAACATCATGATTGTTGATTTGGTTCGCAATGATTTGTCACGAGTGGCTTTGTCCAATAGTTTGGAAGTCAATGAATTGTGTAGGGTGTATACTTTTAGTCAGGTACACCAACTGATTTCTACCATATCTTGCAATATCCCAACTGAAATGGGTTTAACCCCCGTTTTAAAAGCCAGTTTCCCCATGGGAAGTATGACTGGCGCGCCTAAAATTCGGGCCATGGAACTCATTGAAGCATTTGAAGTTACCCAACGTGGATTGTACAGTGGTTCATTGGGTTACATCACCCCCGAAGGCGACTTTGATTTTAATGTCGTTATCCGCAGTTTGATGTTTGATGCCAATCGACATTACGCATCCTGTAGTGTAGGGAGCGCCATTACGGCCCTATCAGATCCTGAACAAGAATATGAAGAATGTCTGCTCAAGGCGAAGGCAATCAAAGATGTATTATTACAACTTTCTGCTTCATGAATCAGCGGCTTCTACATCAACTGCAATTGCATGGCGCCCATTTTGAAACCACTCGTTTTTTAATTGCGGTGAGCGGAGGTCTTGATTCGATGGTTTTAGCAGCATCAATGCATGAATTGGGCGCAAAATTATTGATTGCACATGTTAATTATGGATTGCGAGGCGCCGAAAGTGAGGCAGATGAAGTATTTGTTGCCGATTGGGCACAAAAAAATAAAGTCCCTTTTTTAGTTAAAAAAGTCAGTACGCTTGACATCCAAAAAGAGCAAGGTGGATCCATTCAAGAACTTGCTCGGACAATCAGATACGATTGGTTTTCAGCGCTTTTACAAAGTCAAGATTGCCATTTTTTGCTCACGGCCCATCACCTGAACGATGCGCTAGAAACCAGTATCCATCATTTTGTAAGGGGATCAGGCGTCCAAGGGTTGTTGGGTATTCAATCAAAGGCCCATTGTTTGAGGCCATTGATTCAATATACCCGAGCCGAATTGTTTCAATGGGCCCATCAAAAGGGCTGGCAATGGCGCGATGACAGCAGCAATGCCAAATCTGATTACACCCGAAACCGCATTCGGCATGAAGTGATTCCATTGTTAAAATCGTTTAATCCGTCTTTGGAGCAATCCTTTGATCACAGCCGCCAGCAATGGAAGCATACGTACGATTTGGCTCAGTATGCGGCCACTTTTTTGTGGGAACAATGCACGAGTCAACATAAAGATGGCTTGCATATAGATTTGGAAATTTTAACCAAGGTGCCAGGATTTGAACACATTTTATATCAGCAATTGCAGCAATTTGGCTTTGCCCAATGGGACGAAATTTACCGAATGCCACAATTGGAAACAGGAAAAAAGGTGTTGAGTGCCACCCATGTATTGATTAAGCAACCGTCAATACTTGTTTTGTTGGAACGGGTGCTGGATCTGAAGGGAACTCAATATGCATTGAATGTGCCCGCAGAAATGACAGTTCCCATCAACATAAGTTTAAAGTATGAAACGGATATTTCACCCCCACAAAAAAACAGCATCGTCATTGATTGGCAATTGCTTACTGAATCGCTCGTACTTAGGCAACCATTGCCCAATGATTATATATATCCAACGGGCATGGAGGGCCGTAAAAGTTTGGGGAAATATTTTAAAGATGCTCAAATACCAGTATACCAGCGGCCACATACATGGGTTTTGGCGCATGGACATGAAATTATTTGGATTATAGGCAGCAGAGCCAATCGCCGATTTTTAGCAACCGATAATAGTCAGCAGCGGGTTGAAATCTGTTGGTTTGAAGGATAACAGATGGCTAGTTATTTATGAGCTTGACAAGCATTTTACCCATTTTTTGAGATAAAACCTGTTAATGAAATGGAAAAATAAATGGCCAACTCAAAGGGATCACCTACTTTTGAAACGTTCAATTTAAAAAGTGGTTCATGTTTATAATTCCTTCTATACAAAAAGCTTGGGTGTCATTTGCGGTTACAATTTGTGCACTACTGATGATTTCATGGTCTTCGGCTCAAATTAAAGACCCTGTAAAATGGAAGACCACCGTCCAAACCATTGACCAAGAAACCTTTGATCTTATTCTTACGGGCACCATTGAGCCGCATTGGCACGTGTATTCACAATTTACGCCAGAAGGCGGATCATTGCCAGCAGAGTTAACTTGGACGCCAACGACTGAATCGATCAAGTACATTGGTAAAACCAAAGAATCGCCTTATATCAAAAAGCACAATGTTGATTTTGATGTCGATGAATATTTCTTTGAAAACAAAGTGGTTTTTACCCAACGAATCAAACGTTTACAGCCTTCAATTACAGAAATAAAGGTAAAAATTGATTATCAAGCATGTAAGGAGTCTTGCACCAACCTTAAAAAGACTTTTGTTTTTAAACTCCCAGTTGCATCAACAGAAATGGCTGCGCAAGCGGTCACCAACGTTGATACAGTAGCTGCCACCACCCTGGAAGCAGAGAAGCAAGTGGCGCAACCAAAGGAACAAACTGTTGTAAGTAAATCTACGGAATTGTCATCAGAGAAAGAGGCATCGTCTTCCAAAGGATTATGGGCCTTGTTTTGGTGGTCATTTTTAGGAGGTTTCACCGCACTGTTAACCCCTTGTGTGTTCCCCATGATTCCTATGACGGTGAGCTATTTTACCAAACGCAATGAAAAGCGCGCACAAGGCATTCAACAAGCTTTGTGGTATGGGTTGTCCATCATTATTTTATACGTGCTATTGGGTTGGGCGGTTACGGCTATTTTTGGGGCCGATGCGCTCAATGCGTTGTCTACCAATCCATGGTTTAACCTGATTTTCTTTGTCATTTTAATTGTTTTTGCCTGTTCCTTTTTAGGTGCGTTCGAGTTGGTTTTGCCCTATAGCTGGTCCAATAAAATTGACCAAAAGGCCGAGAAAGGCGGCGTAATTGGTATACTATTCATGGCTTTGGCATTGGCCATCGTTTCGTTTTCGTGTACTGGCCCCATAGTAGGAACCTTGTTGGTTGAAGCGGCTTCCATGGGCGGTATTTCACCTTTGGTTGGGATGTTGGGATTTTCAACCGCGTTGGCCTTGCCCTTTATGTTGTTTGCCTTGTTTCCAGGTTGGTTGGCTTCATTACCGCAATCGGGTGGTTGGCTCAATACGGTTAAAGTTTCATTGGGCTTTTTAGAGTTGGCGTTGGCATTTAAATTTTTATCCACTGCCGACTTGGTGTTGCAATTGCATTTGGTAGAGCGCGAAGTATTTTTGGCTTTGTGGATCGCCATATTTGGTGCTTGGACCTTGTATTTGTTTGGTAAAATTAAAACCGCGCATGATAGTCAGGTGATGCACTTGTCAGTTGGAAGGTTGCTGTTGGCTATGTTGGTGCTATCTTTTACCATTTACTTGATTCCGGGCTTGTTTGGTGCCCCACTGAAATTAATCAGCGGTTTTCCACCACCAGACCACTACAGTGAAAGCAGTGGTTTTTTGGGGAAAGCGACGTCATCAGCCGCTGAATTACCTGAAGGAGCCGAAAAAGGCCCGCTTGGATTGACAGTCTTTACCGATTATACCCAAGGCATGAGCTATGCCAAAAAAGTCCATAAACCAGCCCTCATTGATTTTACAGGTTATGGTTGTCAAAATTGCCGCCGCATGGAAAGCAATGTATGGTCGTTGCCCGAAATTAAACAAATTTTAGCCAATGAGGTAATAGTGATTTCTTTGTATGTGGACAATAAAAAACCTTTACCTGCCGACAAGCAGTATGTGTCAAAAGTAACAGGAAATACGATTGAAACCGTTGGTGATCAATGGACCGAAATGATCATCACCCGCTACAAAGCCAATTCACAGCCCTATTATGTGCTCCTAGATGAGCAAGAGAAAACGCTCACTTCACAATCAATTTCGGTGGCCAGTGGAGGTGAATTTCAGCACTGGTTGGATCAAGGAATTCAAGCATTCAAACGCAAATAATATTAATAAATTAATCATTATTAAAGATTTAAGACCTGCTGAAAGCCTATTTTTAAATAATATCTTTTTGTATGTCTAAGTTTTTTTTTGGGGTTATTTGTATCCTTTTTTTTAGTTTATCGTTTGGCCAAAATACCACGGTCGAACTGTCAGGAAAACTCACCACTACTGACAAACAGCCAATTCCGTTGGCCTCCGTTCAAGTTTTTTTAGGCAAAACCTTTGTGGTGGGGGTGCTAACCAACGAAAATGGCTTATTTGTATTAAATGCGCTAAAGCCAGGTGATTATCGATTGCATATTGAAGCAGATACTTTTAAGTCAATTGACAAACCCCTTTTTGTCGGCACTTTAAGTCCATTCTTAGACCTGGGGACGATCAATTTATCACCATCAACTGAAACACTTCAAGAAGTAGTAGTTCAGGGCAATCGAACGGGGATTGCCCCTAAATTAGATAAAAAAACCGTGGTGGTTGATCAATTGGCCACCCAGCAAGGCGGATCGGTGTTGCAATTACTCCAAAATGTACCTGGATTAATGGTGCAAGAAGGCAAAGTGGTGGTGCGTGGAAGTGATAAAGTCACCGTATTAATTGACGGTAAACAAACTGCATTAACTGGCTTCGGACACCAAACCTCCCTTGACAATATTCCTGCATCGGCGGTGGATAAAATTGAAGTCATTCAAAATCCTTCGGCCAAATTTGATGCCAATGGGCAGGCGGGTGTTATAAATATCATTTTTAAAAAAAATGAACAAATAGGCTGGACTGGAAAAGCGCAAATGGCAACAGGTTTGGGTGCCTTGTGGCGCAAAGAGGAAAACCTACCGAATGTGGGTGATCAATACCAAGCGACCGTCAAAGCCAACCCTTCGTTAGCGGTGAATTACCGAACATCAAAACTGTTATTTCTAGCACAAGTTGATTATTTCCACAACCCAACACTTAACAAAAATGAATTTGTAACCAGAACTTACAAAGATGGGACTATTATACAACAACAAACCAGACGCAACCGAAATACCGATGTTACTACTGGCAAAATGGGTATCGATTGGCAATGGAACAAAAACAATTCGTTTAGCGCTTCGGCACTTTTTAGTTCGGAACGTATCATTGATTATGGCGAAGAGCCATTCTTTAATTCCGACTTCACCCAACGCACGCGCTTGTGGACGTTCTTGGAAGATGAGCTAAAAACGACTGTCACCTTAGCAAGTTCTTGGATTCACCGATTTAGTGAACCAGGGCATCAATATAATTTGGGCTTCAATTACACGTTTCACCGTGAAGACGAAAAATACTTTTTCAACAACAATTATCCCACTTATACTGGATTAGATAGCTTTAAATTGTTATCGGACGAAAATGTTACTGATGCCAGTTTTGACTATACCTTGCCTTTGCGCTTTGGGAAATTAGAAGCGGGTGCCAAATACCGATTGCGAAATATTCCAACCGACATGAAGTTTAACCCCGGTCTCAACTCGCCGCTGGATACCCAAGCAGGGGGTTGGGCAGTGTATCGAGAACACATTCCGGCGGTGTATGCGACCTTAATTTTCGAACGGCCCAAATTTGAATTAGAAGGCGGATTGCGTACCGAATATGTCTCGGTCAATTATGAAGTAGATCCAAATCACAACACCTATCACTCAGATGGGTATCATTATTTTCAGCCTTTTCCAAATGTTCGGTTGGCTTGGAAACCACAAACTGGACAACGTTGGTCTTTGTTCTACAACCGCCGTGTTGACAGGCCGAATGAATTTGATTTGCGGGTTTTTCCAAAGTATGACGATGCGGAAATTATCAAAATTGGGAATCCAGCTTTAAAACCCCAGTATACCCAAAACATTGAACTTGGTTTTAAGAAGAATTATGCAGCGAGTTCCATTTATGCGGCTGCCTTTCAGCGTTTTGTGAGTGGCACTTTGAGCCGCATTGCCACCCAAGACACAGGAAGTACCGTTTTATATAATATTATGCAAAATGCGGGAAACAGTATGGTTAGTGGTGTTGAGATGCAATACAATGTAGATTTGACAAAAACTTTTAATTTGTCAGTCAATGCAACTGGCTACCGCAACCAAATTGATGCATTTACCACTTATTTGTTGTACCCGCAGCCCACTTTATACCAGTCTGAAAAGGAAGTGGCTTATTCTGGAACAGCCCGATTGAACGCGCAGTGGAAACCCAATTCACACCTTGATTTGCAAGCTTCAACTGCCTATTTGGCCCCTGATATCGTCCCGCAAGGCCGCACCAATGGCCGTTTTTCAATAGATGTGGGCGCCAAATACAAGATGGGTAAAAGCCAATTTTTCGTGAATGCTTCCGATTTATTCAATACGTTGGTGGTCCAAAAAAATATTCAGGGAAATGGTTTCCAGTACGTTTCTAGGGACTATAATGAAACCCAAGTGATTAGGGTAGGGTATAGCTATTCATTTTAAAATAAAAAAGCCATTCAAATTGAATAGCTTTATTTCGTTGGTAGTCTGTAAATTCAGTTACTTCACCCACAATTTCTGCACGGTTGCTTGCCCTTCAATAATGGCTTTAACCAAATAAAAACCTTGTGGAATGTCTGATAGCATAATGGTTTCATTGGCCGTATGATTTGGCTCAAGTTGAAAAACCACTTGACCTGTCACGCTCACGATGGCAACAGCTTCTATGGTTTTGGTTGATTGTAAAAATAAAGTACCATCAACACTCGGATTTGGGTAAATGGACCAAACCGGTTTTTGGCTAAAAGTGGGGGCATCTAAAAATATATTAGGCCAACGATTTTGTGCCATTGGTCCGCCCCAAATTACAGTAGCCAAATATGGATTGTCAATAAAGGGATTCCGATTCCCTTGCGCGTAATTAATGGTTGTTGAGCCATGATAGGTGTTGCGGTTGTCTTCATACGTGGAAACAGGATCGTCAGCGTTCCATTGCAAGAGGGTATCTATCATGTTGCTGTCAGTAGTTAATGGCGTTCCTACACAAGCATAGATAGGTAAACATTGGTCGCCATAACGCAGGTACATATACATCACCATTCGTGCTACATCGCCTTTCCATTCATCACCGGGGTACCAGCCTCCTGTTACAGCGCCCGAATTGCCACTTCCAGTCGCAAACTTTAAGTTGCCGCGGGTATTATTGCGTTGCACATCAGACGAACGAACATGATGCGCATCGGTGCCGCCATCGCTAATGATATTTTCATTAAGGGAGGGGACACCCAATGCTTTGGCAAAAACGTGTTCGCGGTTCCATTGCCCATTGCCAGCGCCATTGTTTGTTTTTCCACGTGAACGATCGTTGGTCAAATCGGTATCAGTGCCATTTTCCCACCCATATACCAATAACACTTTGGTGTTGTCGGTTGGGTCTAAATCGGTCACTTTATCGGCTTCCCAAATATTAGAATAGGTAATTGGATTGTTATGCGAATTGATTACCTTGTTTGATAAGGCAGTTTTCAGTGTTGTCCCAGTTTGTGTCCAATTAAACCCATTATAGTATGGGGTGGCAGGACTGCCATTTTGGCCAAAAAGGGCACCCGAAATGAGGCAGCCAATAAATATCGTTAGTTTGTTCATGTAGTTCGTTTGTTTAGTTTAATTGATTCGCTCCATCAAGGCCATGTAAAAACCATCAAAACCCGATTCGGCTGGGCTTACTTTGTGTTCTACAACCAATTGAAATCGTTGACCGACCTCGGTGGTTAAAAAATGTTGCACTTGGTTTTCATTTTCTGAGGGCAAAATAGAGCAAGTGGCGTACACCAATTTGCCTTCGGGTTTCACCATGGGGGCATAAGTTTGAAGCACTTCGGCCTGCACTTTGCGGATGTTGTCCAAGAATTCGGGTTGCAATTTCCATTTGCTATCTGGGTTTCTTTTGAGCACCCCAAATCCGCTGCATGGGGCATCGATGAGTACACGGTCAGCTTTGTCTTTGTACTTTTTAATGCTTTTTGTGCCTTCAATGAGTTGGCATTCAATATTGAAGATTTCATTACGTCGGGCCCGAATTTTAAGCTGATTCAATTTGCTTTCGTACAAATCCATGGCAATAATTTGCCCTTTGTTTTCCATTTTACAGGCCAAATGCAAGGTTTTACCCCCAGCCCCAGCACAAGTGTCAATGACCCGCATGCCTGGTTTTACATCAAGCAAAGGTGCCACGCGTTGAGAAGAAGCATCTTGGACTTCAAACAAGCCTTCTTTAAAAGCTTCGGTCAAAAATACATTTGATCGGGCTTCCAAAATCAGCGCATCTGGATAGTCACTCGGCGATTTTGTTTCAATGCTGTACTCTCCAGCCAATCGTTTGGCCAAATCTTTACGGGTTGTTTTTAATGTATTGACACGCAAAATAACTTGTGCCTGCTGATTCAAAGATGCAATTTCTTTGGTCCAACGGGCTTCGCCCAATTCAGCCACACCCACTTCATCCATCCAATCGGGAATGGACTCACGGAATTTTCGGATTTTCGATAACTCATCAAAGCGGCCTTTGATTTTGCGTTGTGGCGTGTCGATAAATTGACCCCACTCGGGAAGGTGATACCCACGCAAGGTGGCCCATACGGCAAATAACCGCCACAAATCGTCATGACTAAATGGTTCGCTTACTTGCGCAATTTCGGCATACAGCCTCTTCCAGCGAATAAGTTCATAGACCGTTTCGGCAATGAATTTGCGGTCATGACTGCCCCAACGTTTGTCGCGTTTGAGCACTTGCGAAATGACTTTATCGGCATATAGCCCATCATTGCAAATAAGGCGTATGGCTTCAATAGAAGCAAAAACCAAAGTACGGTGTAATTTCATGTAAAAAAAATAGCCTGCAAATATACGCTAAAACGGCTACATTATTTAGATTCATTGGTAAATTGCGAATTGGATTAGTGCGTAAGTTTGAAGTGTCGATAAAAAAAATATTTCACGTAACTTTTTTTATATTTACTCTTATAATAAATTGAAATATGAATAAGGAGCGCACGATCATTCCTCAGCAAAGAATCATTGAACGGATAAAGAGTTTTGAGGTATATGATACCAAGAGTTCATTAAAATTAATCAGTAGAAGCTTGCTATTATCCTTTTGCTTTTTTACTTTAATATGCAATGCGCAACTCAAATCTGACACTTATTTAAATAGTTATTCGATTAATAAAGATTCTATACGTGAACTAACATTTAAAAACAAAGATAGTTTTCAGCGATTTGTTAAAACATTTGAGGAAGGGCGTGGTTTTGAACTCCCAAAATTTTTGATATATGACAGCTCAGGTACACTGTTAAAGCACAAATTTGATACGCAGATTAGTGAATGTGGCAAAGGCGATGTAACTACACTTAAGAAAAAATACTACAAAGACCTTCCTACTCTAGATCAACTCAATGTATTTTTCAATGGGGAGATAGCCTTCCCAAATGAATCGAATTATGTGGTTATCTTTATTTGGCACCAAGCGACTGATCAATACAATAAACACACTTTTGAGACTTACAAAGCGTGGAAGGAAGATAAAAATCTAGCAATCTATTTTCTAAATCTTGAGTGAGGTAGGGTAGAGGATACGTAGAATACCTATTTATAATTGATTACAAAAGCCTTATCGAATTGAGATTAAGGCTATTTATTGTTTGGTTTCAGAAAAAATAAAACAGCATTTCACACTGTAAAACAACAAATCGAACTAGCAATTATTGTTAAAAAAACAAGTTGTATGCACGTAACTTTTTTTTATATTTGCACGTAACTTATTTTAGTCATGAATACTAAACTTACATTAAACCTTGATAAAGGAATCATTGAACAAGCAAAGAGTTATGCCAAAGACAATAGCGTCAGCTTGTCAAAATTAATTGAAAATTATTTAGGTTCGCTAACCGTTAAATCGGTCAATGAAAATTCAATAAGTCCCTTAGTAGAAAGTCTAACAGGGGTTATTCCAAATGGAAATTATGATGAAAAGAACGATTATAGAAACTATATTTCTGAAAAATATTCATGATGAATCACCGACTGTTTGTTGATACAAACATTGTCATCGACTTACTTGTAAAAAGAGAAGCATTTTACAATGAAGCACAAAGACTTTTTACCCAATCTGATCTTGGCGTGGTAACATTAATTATATCATCGTTAACCTTCGCTAATGCACATTGCCTCCTGTGCAAGCATTTAAAGGCTGACGAGGCTCGAAAATATTTAATGAAATTTAAAGTATTAGTACAGGTCGCACCACTAGATGATAAAATCTTAGAACTTGCCCTCGCATCAGATTTTAAGGATTTTGAAGATGCGATCCAATATTATACTGCCATCGAAAATCAAGCAGATATTATTATTACTCGTAATTTAAAAGATTTTAAACAGTCAAAATTACCCGTAATGACTGCCAAGGAGTACTTGGATAGGTAAGGAATTGAGCAATATTGAAATTTTAATTAAGACATACTGCTACTCAATTTTATCTTTAAAAATCTGATTGCCTAATAATCAAAATACCAATTAAACAGATCAGACCGCAAGCCAAAACTCACCCAAGTGGTGGCCGTTTGATCGGTGCCATCGGGTACATAATTCGATTGCAACGAACGGTATCTGATCGAAGCAAAGGCCTGTAAACGTGTCATCGGATTAAACAAATAACGGGTTTCCAGCGCGGCGTAATAGTAATTGCTTTTGTTTCCCTGGCCAATCACCACGCCTTCATCAAGCGGGCGGTTGTCGTTGTAGCCCAAATACAAATTACTGCCATAATTATTGGCATCTACATTTGTTGGGTAATCCAACCCACGGACACCAATTGTTACTTGGCCGGTGAGCGTCCATCGCTTTTTTTGGTATTGGGAAATCAGGACCAATTCATTGAAGTTTCCACCCCAAGGATGCCCCAAACTTTGGTTGGCGTGGCCGTAATTGGTGAGCACATTGCTGTGTGAATACACATAGGGGCGCACACTATTCCACTCGATGCGGCCACTTAATTCGGGTATGTTGGCAATATGTCTAAATGAAAAGCCCAACTGATAGCCATATTTGTTTTTCCAGCTGTTGTTTTGTTTTTTGACTTCCGATAATGAAAATTCATCGAGCAAGAATTGGCCATATAGCGTACAATAATTGCTCCACTTGTATTTGGCAGTGAGCCCCAACAAGGCATTTCCGCTGCGAGAGGAGGACGTAAATTCAACGGTTCGGAAAAAAACTATAGGGTTGATGAAGTTCATGTCAAATCCACGGTCATTGTTATTGGCCCAAACCACCGATTCAAAAAGCCCCACATTGAGTCGTTTACTTACATTAATGCTCAAATAATGACTGGCTGCATACTTGCTGGCATAGGTTTGGTCGGCAGTGGCCTCAGGACGTATGTCCTTGAGCCACATATAAATGTTGGTGTATTTGATTTTCCAAAAGGTGGTTTCAATTCTGAAAAACGGATACGGACTGCCGGCATCACTCAATAACAAAGAGCGGTATCCATCGCCAATAAAATTTTTTCCATACCCCAAATGCAATAAAAAAAACTGATTTGGATTGTATTTGAGGTGCGCATCGGCCAACGGAAAATCGTAGGCATCCGTTTTAAATTCTTTGGCAATACCAATGCCGGGAATCAATGCAGGATTGCCGCCCGCAGGTTTTAATGATTCGGCATATTGGTTGTAGTATTCGGCAAAATGACCTTGGTTTTCAAAAATGGTGGTGCTAAAGGTGAGTTCCTTTCCAATGCCACCTTGAATTTGCAACGCCCTTGAATTGATAAAAGTGGTTTTATTATTCCCAATATTGGTTTTTCCCGCTTGCACATCCACCATCGGATTCACCGTAAACCAATAGGAATCTCCTTGAATGCCCACAAAGTCTTCATTAAACCATTTTCGGCCCCACCAAGAGGTATAGCTAGTTTTCAGGGCATTGTCGCTTGATTTTAAGTCGGCATATTTACTGACTTCTTGGTAACTAAAAGGCCGCATTCCCGTGTGCGTGTTGGCACCGACTTGATTGAGTTCGGTTTCAAATTGTTGGTAAGCAACATTCGTAAATGGAATGGCAATGCTTGACGTATATTTTGGATTGTGAAAAGGCCCTGCTGTTTGTTGGTTCAATTGGTCCCAATCGGGGTGTTCAGCTTGTGAGTTTTGGGTTAAATTGTTAAGTGAATTGGCTGCATTTGGCAAAGGCAGGCCATTTTCACTAAGGGGAAATTGCAATTCCCATTGAAAACTCATGTAGGTTGCCACGCCGTTCACAATGGCTGGCTTAACGGGTGCTAAATTGCTCAAAAATTGATGGATCTCATTTTTCAAAGATTCATTATTCGATTGAATGTAAAGTGGGTGAAATTGCCCTGTGTCGGTTACTTCGAACAACAATTTGATGTGTTCTTTGGTTTCCGTTTTTTTAAATTGTTGGTAAAATAAGGTGTGTAATTCTCTAAAGAAACAAGGTGTTATTTCCTTGCCAGCAACCGATTTGCAGTTTGAAAATTGCGGATAGGTAGCGTCAGATTCTTGGCTATAAATGGCGCATGATGTCAGCAGTACGAGTATCCAAAATGACTGTTTACAACGGAGCGTTTTCATATAAATACTAAGAATTAATAGGCTGCATTTACTTGATTTCCTTCCACAATATCTTTGGCTGCCGAAGTGCCGATTCTTTTTACACCCAATTGAATCATGGCTATAGCTTCGGCCTGATTGCGAACGCCACCAGCGGCTTTCACCGGAAGTGGGAATGCATTTTCAATCATTGCGGTGATTGCTTCGTGCGTGGCACCATTGGGTTTGCCATTTTCAGTAACATAAAAACCAGTCGAAGATTTCACAAAAACATCCTGAAATTCTATTTCTTTGGCCATATCCATGACCACGTTTTTGATTAAAGTTGAAAATCGAACCACTTCATTTGGGGTCAAAGCAGCGATTTCAATAATCCATTTCACTGTTTTGCCTTGGTCTAAGGCCCAACGGGTAAGTTGCCCAATTTGTTCTTTTACAGCCTGGTTTTCACCTCTTTTAAATGCCTCATAATCAGCTACAAAGTCCAATTCATCAGCCTGATCTTCCACTGCTTGTTGTGCTTCATCTTGCTTTTGCTTGGTTGATGCTGTGCCTGTTGGAAAATCAATAACCGTGCCTACCAACACCTGACTATTGGCTTCACGAATCCATTCCTTGGCGAGCAATACATATTCAGGGCGAATCATGACCAATTTGAAGTGATACGCGATGGCCTCGTTTACAATAGCATGAACCCGTGTTATGTTTTCTACTTCGGTAATCCCTTGTTGCTGGGCTGTTTTTAAATAGGTCGAATCAAGGTAAGAGGCAAGTGCATTCATGGGTGTTCATTTTATTTCAATTGCCTTACGATAAAAGCATATAAGTAAGCGCATATAGCAGCAATCACGGCTCCAACAGTATTGGCAATTACATCTTTGATGTCTCCATTGCGTCCCAAATCTAAATAATATTGCAAAATTTCAATGAGACTACCAAATGCGATGGATACACCCACTAAATATATTGAAACGACCGGTCTATGTTTAAAAGCCGAAAAATAAACATACCAATTCATCACAAACATAAAATGAAAAACGGCATGAATCCATTTGTCATCATTTTTTTTGAGACTTACTTCGGGTAATACATTTAACGATGCCAAACACAAGTAAAGCATTAAAACGGTCCAGCCGACCGCCAATACCAAGCGTACGTTTTTATGCGCCAATGAGTTCTTTATAGGCATCAGCACTAAGTAAGTGATCGATTTGTTCTGGATTGGTATAACGAAGTTGAATCATCCAGCCAGCCCCATAAGGATCTGTGTTTACCGATTCTGGCGTGGTTTCTAAGTTCTCATTAAAGGCTACAATTTCACCTGAAAGAGGCAGAAATAGGTCTGATACTGTTTTTACCGCTTCAACGGTTCCAAAAACGGCTTCTTGTTCTAATTCTTGATCCAAGCTTTCCACTTCAACATATACAATGTCGCCCAATTCACGTTGCGCAAAATCGGTGATGCCAATGAAGGCCATTTCTCCTTCAATTCGAACCCATTCGTGGTCTTTGGTATATTTTAATTCGTTTGGAATGTTCATCTTAAATATGTTTGTTTGTTCGTTTTTTAAGTGTCAAATGTAGCATTTCGGCCCGAAATGAAAAAGGTTTTTGCATCTTTAATTACCAAAATTATAACGAAGCGTAAAGCCCGATCGAATGTTGGTAATCGGGAAACTAGTTGAAACAACAGGTTTGGTAAATTGATGGTCATAAAAGAATATGACAGTTAGGTTTTTACTGAACGAATAATCGGCTGTGAGCTTTAATGACCACATATTTTGTCCGCCACCAGGCTGGTTGTTGTCGTATTCTAAATTCCGGACTATGGTTTTGCTTTTACGGAACGACAAGTCGGCCTTGATGTTGATATCACTCTTTATAATCCCCATCGGATTGTCGGCCAAGCGGGTAGAGAAAATGACATCTTTAAAACGATATCCAGTACCAATAACATATTCAACGCCTTGAACTTCTGTAAGCAAGTTGTTGTCAAAACTCATGGAAAGGGAGCGGTCTTTTTTGATCTCGGTAAGGATCTTCCATGAATTCAACATTTCAAAATCCAATTTAATGAGCGGATTAAATTGCTCTACCAAATTGATGTTTGAAATTACCATTGGATTAATGAAATTACCCAAACCACTGTTATCCCTGCCACCAGGGCTTTGTGTGTATTCTAAGTTTGAACGGAATCCATTCACCGTATACGATGACTTATAAGCATGTTGAATAGAGAATCGTTTAAAATGTTCTTTAAAGAATTCCAAACGCATAAGCCCTGTGTATTTTATGTTCCAGTTAGGCAATGGAATGTCTCTGAAGGCACCCAATGAAATTTTATTGGCGCTGGCGCCTGGGGTCATTAAAAGTTGGTCGGTGCCCAAAGTGTTGCGAATGCCAAAGCCAGTGTAAGCCGACAAAAACGCTGGGATGAGCACTTGTTGGTTGTTTTTGCCAAACCCAAGCGGATAACCCGCATTGGACTGACTAAACGTACTGGTCGGATTGGGGTCGCCCGTTCCACCGAACACCGGGTAATCAGTTGAGCCGTAAAATTGCTCGGCCAAGCGGTTGGCAATAACGCGTCTGTTTTCGCGGAAATCTTGAAATGCGCTCGAAAATTCTTCATCACTTTGCCTAAATGAGGATTGAATCATGATGGTAGAAGTAGAAAAATTCCCAAAACTATTCGGTGACCGTGAATGATAAACGCCGTCAGCAGCATCGTACTGTTCCGTGAAATTTTCGGTCATGGAACGGTTGGCAGTGATGTCGATTTTAAAATCAGGAAACAAATCAATATTGGCTGTATAATCGAGCGTGCGGGTATGTACTTGGGTGAAATTCTGATTGAAAGTGGGGTAGTTGGTTAACCAGCCTTTTTTGGCGGCTTCAAAACGTACATCGTCCTGGCTTCCCATTACAAAGCCAAGGGTTGGCAAAGAAGTACCAAAGAAACCTAAGCCTGGTAGGTAGCCCGGAAGTACCGTTCCCTGATTGTCGACAAAATTAACTTGAATGTTTTTCACACTGGTTAATACACCAATCAGACCGTCTAAAAATTTGTTGGAGTCGGCCAAAGGTTGTGGCTTGTTTACTACCTTTTCACCGGGCTTTGGCGCCGCTTGAGGTGTTTTTGGCTGGTTGCCAGCTCCTTTTTTCAGGCCAATAAATTTATAAAAAGCATCCATATTTAACGCCGTATTCAATTTATGTGAGGCCGCATTTTGAATGGTATTTCCTAAGTTGTATGTGATGCCGGTTGTATTGTCAAGTACTTGTTGCATGGCCATAGATGAACGTTGCCAGCTGTAATCGCCTGTATACACATAAGTAGACTTCACAAAGCTGAGAAATGGCAATTTGTTTAAGGGCAATTCATAATTGATAACTATCTGTTGGTTATGCTGATTCGGTGTGCCAGGATTCCAATAATCATCCCAAATGCCTAACGTATTATTAGGGATTCCGTCGCTGTCGTAATAGTTTCGAACAATATTGTGATTGGAAGCGGTAAAATTAAATTTCAGGGCCTTTGAAAAACTGTAATTAACCCCGTATTGGTAATTAAATGTATAATTTCGTTGGTACAGTGGATCCAATTGCAAGCCATCAACATCTACTTGCCTAAATTGTTGTCGATTCAACTGACGAACAATGTTGCTATTGAAATTAATTGAATTTGGTAAAAAGTTCATATTGAAGTCACTTAGTAGCTTCCAATATTGACTTTTACTAAAATATTTACTTTTTTTAAGCGGTTCAAAAGCTTTTGGTTGCAAACTAGCTGCATAGTCGACTGAGGTTTTCACCTGTTGGTCACGATACTCTTGCAATTCATAACTATGCCTGTTCACTTCATTATATGAGTGCGACAGTGTAATGTTTTCAGGATCATATATATGCGCTTTTTTGTCACCTGTACGCTCTTTTTTCACCCCTATAAAGTTGATGCTTCTGCGTTTGGTGTAGTCAATTGCGCGGTTGTAAATATTGTCCTTTTCTGCCTGATTTTGGGTCACATCCATCAGTAATTGCAAAGGAATATCTTGTGTGTAAGGATCAAATTTTGGCGTAATCACATCTTCGCCCACCGAATAATTGAATGGAACGACAGCTCCCCATTTTTTTGGTAACAATTTCCCCAAACTAAGGTTCATGACCAAATTATATTGTTGAATGTCTTGAATACTTCTTTGCTGTGGGCCTTGCTCAAGTGTCCCAAAGCCTTGCGTACTTTTTTTGCCCGTAGCCGAAAAGGTGGCAAAATCTGCAAAATTGGTGTCCACATTCATATTGGCTGCCCATCCGCCCTTGTTTTCCATATCGGCCATGCGAAATTCATTAAACCAAACCTCCCCGTCAATTTTGCGGGTACTATTGTTCCGAATACCGACCATTAATGAACGAATTAATCCAAAATTTGGATTCCCCCGAACACCGATTCGCAACCTATTTGGTTTACCAGATAAATCTGGATTTAGTACATCTTCCCAAACCCGATACACGGCACCATTTGCCTGATCAAAGCCTTTTGACATGATTTTGATTTGTGTTAACAATGCCAATTCCAAATCAATTTGGTTGGCATCGGGCCAAACCGCTTCAGGCGTATTATTGCCAGGCGTAGTCACTTTTAAAGGAATTTCCACCTCATAGAAGTTATCAGTAAGGTCATTACCAAACCGAATATAACCAATCATTTCATCATTGTTCAAAGTAGAGGCTCCTGACGAAATCGGTAAAGATTCTGCGTGTAGAAACATTTTTAGTTTCTTGTATTGTCGCATGTCGACATTGATGCTTTTGAACACCCCGCGTGCATCAGTAACTTCCAATCCTTCCGATGCGGGTACGCCAGAAACGCGCAACGACAATGATTGCTCGTTTTGACGAACGACCGTATTGTTGTTGTATAATTGTTCTCGAGCTACGCCTGGTGGCGACACATAACTAATAGGCTGACGTTGTGAGTTCTCTAAAATATTTACGGACTGCACATCAAAAACAGTTGGGTCGTCGGTTGGATTGTCTCCATCTGGTTGCAAACTGTAAGCATATCGCCGCCATTCGCCCCGAATTAAATCAAGAGCACCCAAACGAGTTGTAATTTGGTCTGAGAATCCGGTCATGAACATACGCATGAACCGAATGGACGCAAAACCTGAAATACCCCCAACGGTATTACTTGGTTGGCTAATTGGAATTTTAAATTGAATCCAACGCGCACTAGTTGTTTCCCCATTTGGTAGCGGCACGTCAGTTACATCACGAATGTCGGTAATATAATTTTCACCTATTTGCATATTTGGCCGAATATCTACCTTGTATTCGTAATAGGCATTAATGGTGTTCATTGTGTTGTCACGGTTGATGTCTTCCACGTCGGGCAACGTACTTGAACCGCGGTTTGTATCTGTTACATCGACTGGTGAGTTTCCTTGCACGTTGTTGTAATCGCGGTAACGCTCTAATAAATTACCACCTGCACTTAAG
The DNA here is from genome assembly GCA_002256385.1 of Flavobacterium sp. BFFFF2. GTDB lineage: Bacteria > Bacteroidota > Bacteroidia > Flavobacteriales > Flavobacteriaceae > Flavobacterium. The sequence continues at coordinate 85,034 of NKJD01000001.1, read as the reverse complement.
TAGTATGTATAATTATCGGCTGCAGGGTCTGGTTTGGCTGCAAAGGCAGGATCAATGCCTGCTAAGGTTTTTTCATCATCGTCATTTAACCCATCAAAACCAACATCTTGGGCTGATCGATTGCCGCCATCGGCATCAAAAGCATACAACAATGATTGGGAAGCAGGTACTTTACCCCACACTGTTGGGATGCTAATTTGGTTGCTGCCAGGCTGCGGCAACCCATTTTCATATTGTTTTCGGCCATCCTTTAAAACATCTTCTGAAATTTCCCCTAAGTTAAAATATACTTTACCTGTATTGGTCGGATTGGCAACGCCGGGTTTATTGGGTGGGTAATAAGGATCAAGCATCCAAACTTGGATGTATTCGACATTGCCTTGCTGAAAATTAGTAGATGCCAAAGAGCGCATAATTCCGCCAAAATTCTCCGTTTCTTGTCCAGTAGGGAAGGTGTTATTGGCTGCTGTGGCAGGGTTATAATTGTATGGTCCTCTTTCTTTTGGATAATAAGTCATGTCAAAGGTGTTTACCACCTGCGATTGTCCTACGGCAATATCTGTATTCGGATAAAGTTCATTGCTAAAAATCCTTCTGGTGGAAGGCATAGAAATATCATCAGTGCTCACGCCATCGGGTCTTTGCACATAAAAGGTTGGATCAATAGAGTACCATGAAAGTTTGGCTCTTTTGAATCCGTAACTTAAATCACCAGAAGCTGCCCCAAAATCATTGTAACCCACGCTGGTTGAATTCCATTGTGGGGTCGATGACAAACTCCATGATTGGGCCGAACGCATGTCAATGGTGTTTTGAGATCCTTCAAAATTGTCGACATACACAGTGGTTTCTCCTTGAAATTTATCGGCATCTGGCGAATCGGGTTTTAAATAAGCAAATTCACCACGAACAGATAAATTTGAAGGCACATCGGTGTCAATATTTGGTAACTTGTTAACCAGTCGGGTAAATAATGGGACTTCGGTTGAAAAATTGCCATTAAATCCGAAAATGGTGTTATTGACCGATTCTTGGCCATAATTTGTTTTTTGGGTAAATGGCCGTTCGCTAAGGCGTAAATAGGTGGCATTTAATACAAACTTACTTGAAAATTTGTGTTCCACATTAAACCCAAAAAAGCGGCGCGTTTGTTGTCCAAAAGACGAATTATTTTCCAATGAAACCTGAATAGGTGTATTGGAAGCTAGCAACGAAGGATCTAAAACTTGAACCCTTCCTGCTTGATAATTAACGGTATAATCAATTCCTTCGACCAAAGTTCGGCCACCAGCAGTTACCACTACTGAGCCTTTTGGTACGTTAAATGCGCCTAAAGGAATCCCGTCGCCCCCGGTCGATTTAAATTTACCTTTTAATTGGAATTTATTCTTGCTGTTTTCTTGCAAGGCATCGGCTGGAATTTTGGTGTAAAGTGCCCTATAAACGTATTTCTTTTGGTTGTCATTGTATGAAGTAGTAGGGTCGCCTGTATAATTTTCGGACGGATTGGTACTCAATTTATTAAATAAATGGCGGCCAAATGGCTCAATAGTAGTAAAAATAACCCTACCATATTGCTGGTCAATGGTTAAGCCAGGCAAATAATCAAAAAAACCATCACCACCATCCTGAGGGTCATTATTCATATTCAATCGGTCTAAATTGAATACTTTTAAAAGAGGGGTTTCTTTGACGTTGTTTGGTAAAGGCGTTCCGTTTGGCACTGCTTGAGTAATATAATTCAGCGGTGACGGATCGGTATACATCACGTTTAAGCGGAAATCGTCTTTTTGTAATTGGTAAGCACCTGGAATCTGATAAATGTTTTTCATCATCAAGTTCCACATTGGTTGCTCGGTGAATGTCAGGGTACTTTTCAACATTTTTAGCACCAATGCCTGTGTATTTGGAATCCCCGTGTTACTATTTACTTCGGTGGAAGCCACTCCATCAGAACCAAATTCACCAACCTGATAAACCTGATCCCCAATAGTAAATTGATAGGCAACGGCTAAAACTTCATCATTCGATAATTTTTGTTGCAATGAAATATAACCCAATTGCGGATGGTACGTAAAATCATTGGAACCCAACTTTCGCGCATTTTCAATTTTGGCGTAATCTGAACCTTGATTTGGTGCTTCAACAGATCCCGTTACTGGATTGTCTGTTAATGTCAGGTCAAAAGCCGCGTTTTCGCCGCTGTACATGTCGCGGATGCCGTCTTTTAGAATTCCACCGCCTGTAATAATCAAAGACGGATCGTAGCGGTTGTTTTTGTTTTGAGGCGGCGTATCGGCTGGTTGTTGAAAAAAGTTGGGTACATTGACCGAAACACCCGAAAGGACGGGGTCATCATAGCTTGTTAATTGCGCTTCACCCAAATCTTGTATGGCCACAATATTTCTTAAATTGTTGGCTGTTTGACTGACTCGATTTTGTTTGTTTGTTACCCAAACTTCAATCCGCGTAATTTGGACCCGACTGTTGATGAAAGGATAATTCGTTAACGCTTTATCATAATTGTCCCTGAAATATTGCGACAAAAAGAAGTGGCGATCTGCATCGTATTCCAGCGCAAATAATTCGAAATTTTGAACAACACCGCCTCCCTGCGAAGTAATGGTTTTTGATTGTGATTTTTGTTCTGAAAAGATACCGGTAAAGGTGGTTCTGCCGAATTGGGCTTGCATTTTAACACCAAACAAACTTTGTGCCCCCCGAATCAGCGAGTTGCTTAATGGCATACTTACATTACCCAGTTCAATTTTTTGAATAATATCGTCTTCACCAGGAGAAAACTCCAATTTAATCAGGTTTTGGAAGGCAAAAGTTGACTGGGTATCGTAATTGGCTGTTACTTTTAACCGGGTCCCGACCATTCCATTTAAACTCATGCTGATGCGTTGTTGGAAATCGAAAGTGGTAGTAGAACGGTTACGAGGCGATAGGGCAGGATTGTCTTGTTTGGTATATCGAATTCCCAAATCCATCTCCACACTTCCAGACGGTTTAATGTCAATGGTGTTGCTCCCAAACAAGGTTTCAAAGAAACTCGAATTAATGTGGTACCGGGGCAATAAGTTCTTCTTCTTTTCTTCGGCTCCTTCTTTCTTACCTTCAATGGCATCGCCTTTTTCGCGGTAATAATTCCGTATCGACTCTTTGAGCATCAGTCGCTCATATTCTTTCGGAGATAAAACTACTGGGTATTGGGTTACAAAACCATTGACCGACTGGGTAAAAATGTATTTATCAGAAATGGGGTCATATTCGTATAATTCTAAAATACTAGGCGGGTTTTTGACCAAAAGTTTTCCTAAAGCATTGCCTGTCTTAATCGAATCTTTGGGTTCCTCATTGGGGTCATCTTGCGCCGCTGCATCAAAACCCACCACCATGAAACTGAAGGTCAGCATCAGACGAAGCCATTTGTCAAACGGAAATAGGAAATATTCTTTCAAGAAACTACAAATTTTTTAAAGCTTGTTTAATTATTTGTTCTACCGTGGCATCAGGCTGTTCGCTTAAAATGCGATCCACCATTTTTTCGGACGCTTTTCGAACAAAACCCAACACCTCAAGCGCTGATAACGTTTCTTCTCTTTGAATATTGTATGAGGGGGCAAAATGTCCTTCAAAGTTGGGCATTTTGAGCACTTTATCTTTTAGCTCCAGTACCATGCGCTGTGCTGTTTTTAAGCCAATTCCTTTGATGCGTTGCAAAGTTCCAGAATCGCCATTGGCCAAAGCTGATTGCAGCAGGGCAGGCTCAACTGACGATAAAATGGTTCGTGCCGAGTTGGCACCAATTCCTGAAACACCAATTAACAAACGAAATAATTCACGCTCAGACAGATTCATAAAACCATATAACGTATGGGCATCTTCACGAACAATGAGTTGAGTGTAAAGCTTAATGTTTTCTGATTCAGGTATTTGCGAGTATGTGTGTAAAGAAATATGAATCAAATAGCCAACACCCATGCAGTCAATGACGACCTCTGTGGGTGTTTTTTCGATCAATTTCCCTTGAATATGTGCAATCATGAGGTGCTTTTGAAGTTTCCAAAGATACTAAAATCGAATTTGGATGCAAGTTTAGCTTGAATTTCGGTTGCGAATCAGTTTAGCCTTTTCTTGGGCGTCCACTACAGCCACAGCCACCATGTTTACCATTTCCTCTACACTAGCACCTAATTGAAAAATATGAACTGGTTTCTCCATCCCCATCATAATAGGACCAATAGAATCTACCTTATATAATTCTTTGAGCAATTTATAAGTAATATTCGCCGATTCAAGGTTCGGGAAAATCATTGTATTTACTTTTTTACCAGCCAATTTTGAAAAAGGAAATTTGTTCTTAAGCAAGTCTGGGTTCAAAGCAAAATCTGTTTGAATTTCGCCGTCCACAATTAAATCGGGGTAATATTTGTGTAAATAGGCTACCGCTTCACGCACCCTTGCAGCACTCGGATGGGCTGATGAACCAAAATTTGAAAAAGATACCATTGCCATCACGGGCTCCATCCCAAACAATCGAATTGTTTTGGCGGTCATCAGTGCAATGTTTGCCAAATCTTCGGCAGTGGGCACTGGATTAATGGCGGTGTCCGATAAAAACATGGGTCCGCGGTTGGTCATCATCATGTTGGTGGTGGCAATCAGCGAAATGCCGGGTGCTTTCCCGATCAATTGCATCATGGGTTTTACCACCGACGGATAACTGCGTGAATATCCTGAAACAACCGCATCGGCTTCACCTTCGTTGACCATCATGGCGGCAAAGTAATTTCGCTCGCGCATCCATTTTTGGGCATCGAGCAAAGAAATGCCTTTGCGTTGACGTTCCTTCCAAAATATTTCTGCATAGCGCAAACGTCTTTCGTCTTCGTCTTTGGTTTTCGGGTCCATAATGGGCACTTCGGCATCAAAGCCTAATTCTTCTTTCAGTGCCAAAATCACTTCGCGATTACCTAATAATATTGGAATGGCAATATGTTCTTCGTAGGCAATTTGTGCCGCTTTAAGCACATCCAAGTGATCGGCTTCGGCAAATACCACTCTTTTCGGATCCGATTTAGCTCGTCCGCTGAGCATACGGACCATTTTATTGTCCGATTTCATTCGGTCAAGTAATTCCTCTTCGTAGCGTTCCCAATCGGTAATTGGGTTTTGTGCCACACCCGATTCCATCGCTGCTTTGGCAACCGCTGGTGCTACGACGGTAATTAGTCGTGGATCAAATGGCTTTGGAATAATATATTCGCGCCCAAAAGTCAGTTTGGTTTCACCGTACGCAATATTCACTTGTTCTGGCACCCATTCTTTGGCAAGACCTGCCAAGGCTTTTACGGCGGCCATTTTCATAGCCTCGTTAATTTTGGTGGCTCTTACATCCAAAGCGCCACGAAAAATATAAGGGAAACCAAGCACATTGTTGACTTGGTTCGGATAATCGGAACGGCCCGTGGCCATGATCAAATCTTTGCGGGTACTGACCGCCAATGGATAGTCAATTTCGGGTACAGGATTGGCCATCGCAAAAACAATGGGGTTGTCGGCCATGGCAAGTAACATGTCGGGGGTTAAAATGTTACCCGTTGACAAGCCCAAAAACACATCGGCACCTGCAATGGCATCTTGCAGCACTGTTGTTTCTTCTAAATTGGCATATTGCAGTTGCAAAGCCGATAAATCAGCACGTGACTTACTTAAAGCACCCTCTTTGTCAAACATAAAAATATGTTCTTTTCGGGCACCAAGCAATACAAATAAATTGCAACAAGCCAAAGCAGCGGAACCTGCACCAGACACCACAATTTTAACGGAATCAATGCTTTTTTGCGCCAATTCTAATGCATTAAGCAATGCCGCAGACGAAATAATGGCGGTGCCGTGCTGGTCATCATGCATGACCGGAATATTCAATTCTTCTACCAATCGGCGTTCAATTTCGAACGATTCAGGTGCCTTAATATCTTCAAGGTTGATGCCGCCAAAAGTGGGGGCAATATTTTTGACAGTTTCTACAAAAGCATCAATGTCCTTGGTGTCTACCTCAATGTCAAATCCGTCAATGTCGGCAAATATTTTAAACAACAAAGCCTTTCCTTCCATGACAGGTTTTGACGCTTCAGGGCCAATATCTCCCAAGCCCAAAACGGCGGTACCATTTGAAATGACAGCCACCAAGTTGCCTTTGGAAGTGTACTTGTACACATTATTTACATCTTTCGCTATTTCAAGGCAAGGCTCTGCCACACCTGGTGAATAAGCCAAAGATAGATCGCGTTGGGTGGCGTATTTTTTGGTGGGAACAATTTTTATTTTTCCGGGTGTAGGCTTTGCATGATACAAAAGTGCTTCCCTGCGTTTACTATATTGGTTCATAATTTGATTGAAATTGCATAGAATGGCAAATGTACACCGAAGCAGGCAATTGGGAAACGATTTGTTTTAAAATGTCGAAAGTCTGCAGTGAAAAGTCGAAAGTCGAAAGTCAAAAGACTTTTTGGCGAGAGGCAATAGTTTTTTTGTTTCAAGTTCCAAGTTTCAGGTTATTTTATAGGATGCCAATTGTATGAATCAAACGTTCAGTTTTCGCAATTCTTCAATCTCAAACATTTCACAATTCCCAAATTCCCAAATTTCCAAATTCTTTCAAATTTTCAAATTTTCAATCTTTCAATCAAAATATACTCCACCCAAATTCCGTCTCGATCAAACTTTCAGAAAATTATTTATCTTAGCGGCCAAAGGTATAGCAGGCAGTGGTTCGCGCCATTTTCATGGATTAGAACAGCTAATTTGCTGCCAATTTGAATGTTAGTCGATGACCAAGGCCGCATTCATTCTCCTGATACATCACACAATTTAGTACTTGCATTTTATTTACAAAAAATATAATGAACATCAATCATAGCAGAAATTCATATTTCATTAAACCCACTGACTTTCTTGTACCCATACTATTAATCAGTGTTATTGCTGTTTTTCTTTACTTCAATGGGGTTTTGACTGCCCATCAATACGCTGAATTTCAGGTGAATTGGTTTTTTTATATTAATGCCACTTTGTCGCAATTTCCAGCTATTATTTACAACTTAACCCAGTTGGGTGACGCGCTTATATGTTTGTCGTTACTGACCATTTTTATTGTTTACAAACCAAAAATTTGGGAACAATTGCCGTCTGCATTGATTGTTTCGGCCTTGCTTTCGAGTGTGTTAAAAAATATTTTTTCGGTGCCGAGGCCAGCCGCTGTTTTTGATCAGACACAGTTTGTAATTATCGGCAAAACACTCACCGGACACAACAGTTTGCCGTCGGGGCATTCCATTACATTATTTACCATTTTAACGGTGCTTTTGTATGTATTAATGCCCAAAAAGAAAATGCAGCAATGGGCTTGGGCATTTTTCATCATTTTGGTCGGATTGTGTTTGGTTTTTACCCGTGTGGGTGTAGGCGCACATTTTCCGATAGATGTAATTTCCGGTAGCATTGTTGGCTACATGTCTGGCTTGCTAGGGATGTTTATCAACCAAAAATACAATCTATGGGCTTGGATTTACAACCCAAAATACTACCCTTTCTTTATGGTGCTATTTGTAGTTTGCGGGGGCGTGATCATTAGTAAAATTATACATGAACCATTACCTATATATTACGTTTCTATTTTAATGTTATTGATGTCACTTTATAAAATCACCGCTATTTATGTTAAAAAATGATTTAAAACTTACCCATTTTGTGGTGTTAATGAGTGTGTTCAATTTTGTGTTCTTCCACTTTCCATTTTACACTTTTGTTTTTAAAAACGTAGAATACAGTAGCCTTCATGGTATTTCAATTATTGTAAGTCTCATCATTTTGATGCTGGTTGTCAATGCTTTTCTGTTCTACATTCTATTTTTTCTACTTCGAAAAGTCGGGAAGGTTTTATTGGTCTTATTTTTTATGATCAATGCTTTATCGGTTTACTTTATAAACACTTATGGCGTCATTATTGACGAAACCATGATTAGCAATGTGTTCAACACGAACTACGAAGAATCAAGCAGTTTCTTTTCGTTCAAATTGGTTTTGTATGTTGTGTTACTCGGCATACTTCCAAGCATTTACATTGTTAAAGTAACAATCATCAACCCCCATTGGAAATCCTTTTTAAAGACCATTTCACTTACTTTATTATTTATTGCCGTGGTGGCCTTTGCCAATGCCAGCAACTGGTTGTGGATTGACAAAAATTCCAAAACATTGGGCGGGCTTGCCATGCCTTGGTCTTATTCGGCGAATACGTGGCTCTATTATTTTCATAAACACAAACAGAACGAAAAAGAGATCTTATTGCCCAAGGCAACTATTAAAGACACCCAAAAGGCGGTGGTGGTTTTAGTAATTGGGGAATCGGCACGTAGCCAAAACTTTTCACTTTACGGATACGAGAAAAATACCAATCCGTTGCTTTCTAAAATCCCTAATCTGTATCATTTTAATGCCACTTCGTGCGCCACATATACCACGGCGGGGGTAAAAGGTATTTTGCAACATACGCCGACCGATGATTTGTATGAAATTTTGCCAAATTATTTGTACCGCAATGATGTAGAAGTCATTTGGAATACCTCCAATTGGGGCGAACCCCCTTTGCACATTGAGAGATACCAAAACAGGGACGCGCTACTGCCCAACTGCAAGGGAGATGGCTGTAATTATGATGAAATCCTTTTAACTAATTTGAAAAAACAAATTGCAGCTAGCAAGAAAAATAAAATACTTATTGTGTTGCACACTAGTACAAGTCACGGTCCTACATATAGCAAAAAATACCCGACTGAATTTGAAACCTTTAAACCGGTTTGTAACAGTGTGGAATTGGGCAATTGTACGCATACAGAGCTCATTAATGCCTATGACAACACCATCGTGTATACCGATTATATATTATCAAAGGTGATTGCTAATCTCAAGCAATTGAAAGATTTTCAAAGCACCATGATTTTTGTATCCGATCACGGGGAATCATTGGGTGAAAAAAACTTATACATGCACGGTATTCCATTAAGTATAGCACCCAAAGAGCAGTATGAAATTCCGTTTATTGTATGGCTGTCAAATGGTTCACAACAATTGAAACCCAATCAGACGTTGACCCAATATCATGTTTTTCACAGTGTCTTACATTTTTTACATATTCAAAGCCCTATCTACGATGAGCAAATGAATATTTTTAAGTAGCTATTCAGTCAGGTAAAATAGCAAGTTTCGGATTGTAATAAGCAAAAGAAAGTTCCACATTTGTCCATAAAATGCAAGCACATGTCTGATCAACAAAGCCTGAATTACAAACGGATAGCAACTGCCCTTGATTATATTCAGGACCATTTTTTAACGCAACCAAATTTAGATGAAGTGGCGGAAAAAGTACATCTAAGCCCCTTTCATTTTCAACGATTGTTTAGTGATTGGGCCGGAACCAGCCCAAAAAGATTTTTGCAATTCACCACGCTTAGTTACGCCAAGTCATTACTTAAAGAACAGCAAGCCAGCTTGTTTGATGTGGCCCATCAAGCGGGGCTTTCAGGTACAAGCCGCTTGCACGATTTGTTTGTTTCTATGGAAGCAATGACGCCAGCTGAATATAAAAATGGCGGTAAAAACCTAGTCATCAATTACCATTTCACAGAAACACCATTTGGTACCATACTGATTGCTTCCACCTCAAAAGGGGTTTGTCATTTGGCCTTTATTGATGATACACAAAATGCGTTTTTGGACCTGCAAATTCAGTACCCGAATGCGCTATTTAAAAACACAACGGACGACTTTCAGCAACAAGCTTTACAGATATTTGGTCACGAAGGTGCGCCACTTAGTCAAATGAAGTTGCATTTAAAAGGAAGCCCCTTTCAACTTAAAGTGTGGCAAGCGTTGTTGAAAATCCCAATGGGTCAGCTCAATACCTATAAAAATATTGCCGAAGCGATAGAAAAGCCTACCGCATCGAGGGCTGTTGGAACAGCGATTGGCAGCAATCCGATTGCTTTTTTAATTCCGTGTCATCGGGTCATTCAATCAAGTGGATTACTGGGTGGGTATCGTTGGGGAACTACCCGAAAAACTGCGATTATTGGATGGGAAGGAGTGAAAACCCAACCAGAATAAAAGGCAAACAGTACCTTTGCATGGTACTTACCAACTCATTGAACCCATTTAATATGGATTTATTTAACCCCGATCCTGACCCAACCAATAATTTACTGCCATATGATGGTACTGTTCATTATTATGGAAAGCTATTTACAATGGCAGAAGCCAATCATTTTTTTGATGGCTTAATGAATGGAATTGCGTGGAAAAACGACCAAGCTGTTATTTTTGGTAAAAAAATTGAAACCAAACGAAAAGTAGCATGGTACGGCGATACCGCTTTTAACTATACCTATTCAAACACCACCAAACAAGCACTTATTTGGACGCCGCAGTTGCTCGAATTAAAATCGATCATTGAACATAGAACGGGTGAAACCTTTAATTCATGCTTGTTGAATTTGTATCAAACTGGCGACGAAGGCATGGCTTGGCACAGTGACGCCGAAAAAGACTTAAAAAAAAATGGCGCCATTGCGTCTGTTAGTTTTGGTGCCGATCGTTTCTTTGGGTTTAAACATAAAGCAACCCAAGAAAAAGTATCCGTCTTATTGGAACATGGGAGTTTATTGATCATGAAAGACACCACTCAAAGCCATTGGCTCCACCGATTGCCACCAACTAAAAAAGTGACAAAACCCAGAATCAATTTGACTTTTAGGACAATTGTATAGTTTCAGGTTTTCCTTCGGACCGTTCGCCCCTTCGGGTCTCGGGTCAAGTTTCAAGTTTCAGGTTTTTTTTAATCTTTCAATTACTAAAAGGCAATAGGCAATAGTTTTTTTGTTTAATGTTTAAAGTTCAAGGTTTAAAGTTTCAATCTCAAATTTCAAATCTTTCAATCCTTAAATCCTTAAATCTTTCAATCAAAAGAAGGCAATAGGCAATAGCCACAAGGCAATAGTTTTTTTGTTTAATGTTTAAAGTTCAAGGTTTAAAGTTTCAATCTCAAATCTCAAATCTCAAATCTCAAATCTTTCAATCCTTAAATCCTTCAATCTTTCAATCCTTAAATCCTTCAATCTTTCAATCCTTAAATCCTTAAATCTTTCAATCAAAAGAAGGCAATAGGCAATAGCCACAAGGCAATAGTTTTTTTGTTTAATGGTTAAAGTACAAGGTTTAAAGTTTCAATCTCAAATCTCAAATTTCAAATTTCAAATTTCAAATCTTTCAATCTTTAAATCCTTAAATCTTTCAATCAAAAGAAGGCAATATTTTTTTGTCTTTTCTCTTGCTTCTTGCTTCTTTCTTCTAAAAAAATGTAACAAAAATTCCCATCACTCGTTTTAGTATTGTATCACATTTGACAAACCAATGAATCAACACGAATTTATGCAACTTATTAACCCGTTCACCGACCGGTTATATCGTTTGGCTAAACGACTGTTGATTAGCAAAGATGAAGCGTCAGATGCACAACAAGAAGTCTTGTTGAAGTTGTGGCAAAAAAAAGAGGACCTAAACAATTATAAAAATGTAGAAGCCTTTGCGGTGACGATGACTAAAAATTATTGTTTAGATCAATTAAAATCAAAACGGGCACAACGCGCTGATATTGAAAATGTGGTGGTGCGTGACACCACCGCTTCGGTGTATCAGCAAGTGGAGGACCGCGATAGTTGGGATCACATTGAAAAGTATGTATCACAATTACCAGAAACCCAACGATTGCTTTTTCAGTACCGAGAAGTAGAAGAAATGGAATACGACATCATTGCTGAACTCACCGGGATGAACGAAACGGCCATAAGAGTAGCATTATCAAGGCTTCGGAAACAGATCCGTGAATTCATGATCCTGCAGCACCAATAAAGAGCAACCATTTTGAAATCGTTGCGATTACACAAATAGAAAAAATAGTTAACAATTAATATCATGAAAAATACAGCCCATTGGCAAGCGCTTTTAAACCGCTATTTTGAAGGAGATACCAGTATTTCAGACGAGAAAGCCCTTAAAGCCTATTTTTCTCAACCAAACATTGACCCCTCCTTAATCCAATATAAAATATATTTTATTGGAGTAATGAACAGTGCAGCAGAACAAGCCCCACAGTCCTTTTCACCGCCACAAACGAAGGTTATTCAATGGAAGGTGTTCATGGCTGCTGCATCAGTGGCGTTGCTTATAGGTATTGGTTTTTACCAATTTTCAAATAACCCGTTGCAAGAAAATGCGGTTTCTAGTATGGGCAATTGCGAGACCCCCGAAGAGGCCTATGCACAAACATGCAAAGCATTGGCCATGGTTTCAAAAAACATCAATAAAGGCGTTGAAAGTGTGGAGTATATACAAGAATACAAAAATGCCCAAGATAAAATTTACCAAAACAATTAAATCAATCAAAATCCAATAATTATGAAAACAATCATGAAAACCCAGACCATTCGTTTAGCCTTTTTATTATTATTTGGCTTAAACTTGACAACGAGTTTCGCACAATCGGCATTTGACCGTTTTGATGGCGATGAAAAAATTACTTCGGTAATAGTGACCAAAAAGATGTTTGCCCTTTTGAGCAAAATGGACACCAAAGACAAAGACAATCAGCGGTATGTCAATTTGATCAAAAAATTGGAAAACCTAAGGGTATTTGTGACTGAGAGCGACAAAAAGGCCGATGAAATGAAGGCAGTGGCTGATAAATACATCAAATCGAGCAACTTAGAAGAATTAATGCGCATTACCGAAAAAGGCAAAAACATCAAAATCATGGTGCGTTCGGGTAGTTCAGACAATCAAATTAAAGAACTTTTAATGTTCATTGAAGGCAGTGGCAAAGAAGAAACGGTGCTCATGTCATTAACCGGAGACTTCGACCTTAATGAGTTGTCTTTGTTAACTGACAAAATGAATTTACCTGGTGGCGACACGCTGAAAAAAGCAAGTAAACGGAAGTAGTTTTAGCAAGAAGAAAGAGGAAAGAAGAAAGAGAATGAGTGGGGTGTTTTTAAATGAAGCAGGAAAGCCCGTTTTGGGCTGCGAATCCGGATTGAAATCGATCATTATGACTACACCAATTTGTTAATATGTCCATTAAAATAGCTGTTTATGAAAATACTACAAAAGAATTTCCTCCTGCTGAGTTGCCTAATTTTGGCGCTCAGTAGTTGCAATAACAAACCAGGTTTGCAGTCGTTTATGGCGACACACAGTGAACAAGCCGGCTGTTCTGTGCTCACCTTTGGCCCCGATATTATCCAGTGGGACAAAAAGGCCATGAGCCCCGAACAAAAAAAAGCACTGGAATCATTTAAACAAATTCAGATACTCATTTACAAGCCAGACTCAACAGCTGCTGTGCAGCAAACTCGAAAAGTACAAGCTGAATTTGACGCGTCATTAATTGAAGATCATTACGACAATTTAATTCATGTCAATGGCCCGTGGGGTAAAGGTTCGTTACATTGCTTGGGTGAAAACAACATCAAAGAATATGTGTTGGCTGGATCCCAGACAAAGAAAGGAATGGTCATGGTTCGCATTCAAGGCAAAGACTTAAACCCAACCCAAATTGGCCAGTTAATTTCAGCCTTGCCCAGCGCAAAAATGGATCAAAAAGCATTGGAACCCATTTTGAATTTATTGGAACCGAACTTTAAAAAGTAATTTTGAATTTTGAATTTTGAATTTTGAAATGTGTGGCATGCGAATTGAAACAATCAGGTTTTGTTTATTTCAATGAACTTCAACTTCCCAACCTTCAACTTTCCAACTTTCAACTTTAAGTCCACTCGATAACCCTATTTTACTAAAAATCTTAATTTTTTGTCATTTTTCACAAAAAAATAAATACTGATAATCAGTCTCTTGTATTTTTTTTTAAAGCTAATAAAAAAGACGTAAAAGGAGAGAAAGAATTTTTCGGAGCGGACTCAATCTTTCAATCTTTCAATCTTTCAATCCTTCAATCTTTTCAACTTTTAACTTTCAACTTTCAACTAACTTAACGCTTTAAAATAATCTTTTAACACTGCATCATTTACTTCAGTAGGGGTGAAGATTTCTAAAAGGGCTGGTCCGTCGGTATTAAACCAATTGGGGAGTAATTGGGTAAGTTCTTCAAGATTACTGGTATGGTCATACTTCCATCCATATAGTTCACACAATGGTTTGGCAGTCAGTTGATGACGTGTTTCAAAATACTGATGAAAAGCGGGTGTTTCTTGTGCACCAGGCAAAATTCTAAATATACCACCCCCGCCATTATTAATCAATATTATTTTGGTTGTTGCCGGTACATATTGATTCCATAACGCGTTGCTGTCATAAAAAAAACTGATGTCGCCTGTAATTAATACTACAGGAACTTCTTGACCTACTGCCGCACCCAAAGCGGTTGAACTAGATCCGTCAATGCCGCTGGTTCCACGGTTACAAAACACTTGATGGCTTTTATCGATAGCAAATAATTGGGCATATCTGATGGCTGAACTGTTGCCAATTTGCAACTGAATTTGCCGTGGCAAATAGGTTACAATCTCCTGAAAAACGGCCAAATCAGAATACGGCAATTGATTCATGAAAACCACTCTTTTTAAAAGTAAGTTCTCATAATAGGTTTGCCACAATGGGCCATATTGCGAATCGGTTGCAGGTGTCTCTGGTAAAAAATAATTAAAAAACACAGGTGCCTCACAGACAATGTGCTGCGTTAAACAACCAAACGTATCATAAGCCCTTAGCGGGTCAATGTGCCAATGTGCAGCTGGTTTGTACTTGCGCAGTAAGGCTTTGATGCGTTTTGACACGACCATGCCCCCAAAAGTGATGAGTAAATCGGGCGCAATTTCAGCCTGTTCGTCGGTTGATAAGGGCGTAATCAATGTATCAATGGAAGCAATGGTGTGCACATGTGGTAAATTGGCGGTCACTTCCGTTAAAACCAAAACCTGAGGTAAAGACACCAACCGATTAAATAGTTCCGCTGGAAAATCACCCGGAAAATAGGTGCCAACCAACACCATTATTTTTGTTTTTTGTGACCAAATCGATTGGAGTGCATCCCAATCGGGTGACGGAATTGGTTCAGCTGTTATAGTTGGAAGATTGATTGGACCAATAGTCATTTTGTCCACTGATCCATATAAAGGCTCTTCAAAAGGAATATTAATATGAATTGGTCCACGCTGAGACACGCTTGCTTGAAAGGCCGCTTGCATAAGTTGGGTATTTTCAACACCATCTATTTCGGTCAAATTGGCATCAAACACAGTATGTTGGGCAAATACGTTGCGCTGCCTAATGGTTTGCCCATCGCCTATGTCAATTTTTGACAAGGGCCTATCGGCTGAAATGACCACCAACGGAATTTGACTATAAAATGCTTCTGCTACTGCCGGATAATAATTTAACAAAGCCGAACCTGAAGTACACAAAACGGCTACTGGTTCGCGCATTTGCTGGGCCATTCCCAAGGCAAAAAATGCGGCACAGCGTTCATCAACAATGCTGTAACAACTAAAAAACGGATCTGTTGAAAAACCTAGCGTTAATGGGGCATTGCGCGATCCTGGTGACACCACAATGTGTCGGATTTGCGCTATTTTGCATTGTTCAATCAGGCGCTGGGCCAACGGAATTTCAGGTATAAAAACCTTCATGGCTTTGAGTAAAGGGTTGCAAAGGTACGAAGGGAAATTTCGATCGCATAACTTTTTTCTATCTTTGAACCTTTATGGAACGCACCAATCACATTCGTTTGTTTGAAGCCGCTGATGTATCGGCCATCATAGATATTTACAATCCACTCATTAAAGATTGTCCTTTTTTATATGAGAGCAACCAAAGAACGGCTGCTGATCAATTGCAGCGGTTTCAAAATCTTCAAAATCAAGGATATCCAGTTTGGGTACTTGAGCAAGAATCTACCAAAAAAGTAATGGGTTTTGCCTATTTGTCGCCCTTTAGGCCGCAATCGGGCTACGCCATGACCGCCGAACATTCCATTTATTTGCATACAGATTTTCAGGGACAAGGATTGGGCCGCCTGTTATACAACCATTTAGAAGCAAATGCCCGCGACCTGAATATTAAAAATTTGATCGGTGTTATTGACTCCAAACACATTACAAGTTTGCAATTTCACCAAAAAATGGGATTTCAAAAAGTGGGTGAAATTCCGAACGTTGCCCTAAAACATGGCCAATTATTAACCGTTGAATACTGGTTAAAATCTATTGTTGTGTAATTAATTTTTGAAACTGTAGTAGATTTCAATCCTCGTTTTTTGGCAAAAAATTAATACTTCGATGCAAACTATTTTGTTTGTTTTTCCGTTACTTTGAAATCAGCACCATTTGCTGCCTATTTACGAACAACAAGCCTATGAACCCGATAAAAATCCTTTGGGTCGATGATGAAATCGATTTATTGAAACCACACATTTTATTTTTACAACAAAAAAACTACGCTGTCACTACCTGTAATAATGGCCGTGATGCGCTCGATTTGTTTGACGCTGAAACATTCGATGTGGTGTTTTTAGACGAAAACATGCCGGGGATTAGCGGTTTGGAAACGCTTTCAGAAATGAAAGAAAAAAAATCATCGGTTCCTATTATCATGATTACCAAAAGCGAAGAGGAATTGATTATGGAGGAGGCTATTGGTTCAAAAATTGCCGATTACCTCATTAAGCCTGTCAATCCAAATCAGATTTTATTGAGTTTGAAAAAGAACTTGGACCACTCGCGTTTGATTTCAGAAAAAACGACTTTGGATTACCAAAAGGAATTCCGAAAAATTGCCATGGAATTAGGGCAAGTGAACAGCTACGAAGACTGGGTTGATTTGTATAAAAAACTACTTTTTTGGGAATTGGAATTGGAAAACATCAGCGATCCAGGGCTTATTTCCATTTTGGAAAGTCAAAAAGTGGAAGCCAACATCCAGTTTAGTAAATTCATTGAACGGAATTATGAAGATTGGTTTAATCCGAAAGCGGACAAACCTGTATTATCACACACCGTGTTTCGCGAGTGGGTGGTGCCTGAATTGGTCAAAAAGACCCAACCGATTTTGTTTGTCGTGATTGACAACCTCCGCTATGACCAATGGAAAATTATTGAACCTGTGTTGACCCCTTATTTTAAAGTGGAAAAAGAAAAAACCTATTTTTCCATTTTACCGACGGCGACGCAATATGCAAGAAACGCATTGTTTTCGGGCTTAACGCCCCTTGAAATGGAGAAACAATTTCCACAATACTGGAAAAATGACCCAGACGAAGGCGGGAAAAACCTATTTGAGGCCGAATTTTTAGCGGCTCACCTCAAACGATTGGGATTGAATTTAGTGCAAGATTATTTTAAAATCACCAATTTACACAGTGGCAAAAAATTAGCTGAAAGCTTCAAATCGTTCAAAGACCACCAATTGGTCACGGTGGTATACAATTTTGTTGATATGCTGTCGCATGCCAAAACGGAAATGGAAGTGATCAAAGAATTGGCCTCAGATGATAAGGCATACCGCTCATTGACACTAAGTTGGTTTAAAAATTCGCCTTTAATTGATATTTTAATGCAAGCGCAAAAGCTTGGTTTTAAAGTAATTATTACCACCGATCACGGAACCATTAATGTGAAAAATCCAAGTAAAGTAATCGGCGATAAAAATACCAGCCTCAATTTGCGGTACAAAACAGGGCGCAGTTTGAGCTACGAAGATCGCGATGTGTATGCCGTTAAAGACCCTAAAACCATTGGTTTACCCGCCATTAATATGAGTAGTTCTTTTATTTTCGCTAAAAATGATCATTTTTTAACCTACGTAAATAATTACAATCATTATGCGCAATACTACCGAAATTCGTACCAGCACGGCGGCATTTCGTTAGAAGAAATGATTATTCCTTTTATAGAATTGAGTCCGAAGTAAAATCATTTCTGATATTAATCGATAAACCTTCTGATCGCCTGTAGTTCAGAAGGTTTTTTTTATGGTTCTACAGCTCAAATGCAGTGGTGTGTTTCACTTCGCCAATCATAAAAGTACTATGCGTACTGCCAATTTGCGACAAATTAGTCAATTTAGTCACCATAAATTCACGGTAAGCGGGCATGTCAGCAACACAAACTTTTAAAATGTAGTCATAATCGCCGCTCACGTGGTAACATTCCATGACTTCTTGCAAGCCAACCACTTGTTTTTCAAATTGTTCAATGTTTGATTGTAAGTGCTGCGTAAGTTTTACATGGCAAAACACGACAAATCCTCTTTGAAGTTCACTTTTGTTCAATAAGGCCACATACCCCTGAATGACGCCTGCCCGTTCCCATTTGCGCAAACGTTCGTAGACTGCAGTTGCGGAAAGGTTTAACTGCAAGGCCAACGCTTTGGTGGTCAATTTGGCATCAGTTTGCATGAGGTTGAGTAGTTTTTGGTCAATGGCATCCATGATAAAAAAAATCATTTAACGATAAAAAAACACCAAAAATAGATTTTTATTCTATGTTATTTAAAAATTATATTTATTTTATCTAAAATTAAACAATCCTATTGAATATATATCTTTATTCTTCTTCCTTTGGGCTAGCAAAGAAAATGAACAAAGGGGTTTCGACAGAGATTTATTGTCAAATCATTGTTTCTTAAATATTACCATATTTAAACACTGTTGATTGATAAGAAATTATTTTGCCTTGATTTCTATTTAATGTTAAACGCTGTGCGAAGCTTTACTGCCGTCGGTCCGCATATGTAGTCATAGGTTTCGCTAGCCGCATAAAATCCTGAAGCCTTGGAGGGATTTTCGGCCAAGCGAAACTTGTTTTGCCAAAGGCAAAAATGACCTTTTATGCGGGCCAAAAAAGCCCTTTCTTTTGGTTCGTTTTCTTTGGGCTAGCAAAGAAAATGAACAAATATGTATAGAGAGAAATTCCCCATGTTTAAACCAATTCTAAAAAAAAAAATATGAAACAATTCCACCCAGCCGATCACATTCAAGATTTGCAATATTTTGGCGAATATGGCGAAGTAAATCCATCGATTTCAGATAGTTCGACCTACACCTTTTTGTCGGCCAAAACAATGTTTGACACCTTTGAGGGAAACACGGAAGGCTGCTATTTGTATTCTCGGCATTCGTCGCCGATGAACTTATATTTGGGAGAAGCTTTGGCGGCTATGGAAGGCACGGAAAGTGCCAATGTGGCTGCTTCAGGAATGGGTGCCATTACCACTGTTTTATTGCAACTGTGCGCTGCTGGCGATGAAATTGTATCAAGCCGAACCATTTATGGTGGTACGTACGCTTTTATGAAAAACTTATTGCCAAAATGGAACATACAAACTCGTTTTGTTGACATCACCAATGCAGCGGCAGTAGAAGCAGCCATCACCCCAAATACCAAAGTGTTGTATTGCGAGTCAGTGAGCAATCCGTTGTTGGAAGTGGCTGATATGACTGCTTTGGCCGCTATTGCACATAAACACAACCTAAAACTGGTGGTTGACAATACTTTTTCGCCGTTGTGCATTTCGCCGGCGCAACACGGTGCTGATGTGGTGATTCATAGTTTAACTAAATTCATCAACGGAAGCAGTGACACAATCGGTGGCGTTACGTGCGGCACACAATCCTTCATCAATGATTTGCGCAATGTCAATGATGGCGCTGCCATGTTGTTGGGTCCAACGATGGACAGTTTGCGCTCATCGAGTATTTTAAAGAACTTGCGTACGCTGCATATTCGCATGAAACAGCACAGTTATAATGCGATGTATTTGGCGGAACGATTTGAACATGATGGACTCAAGGTGGTGTATCCAGGGCTAAAAAGCCATCCAAGTCATGAGTTATTTAAACGCATGATGAATCCTGAATACGGGTTTAGTGGCATGATGACGGTTGATGTAGGTACTTTGGACAAAGCCAATGCCTTAATGGAACTCATGCAACACCGTAATTTGGGCTATTTGGCAGTGAGTTTGGGCTTTTACAAAACCTTATTTAGTGCGCCAGGTTCATCAACATCAAGTGAGATTCCTTTAGAAGAACAAAAAATAATGGGCTTGTCAGAAGGCTTAATTCGTTTTTCAATTGGTTTAGACAATGACATTGAACGCACTTACCAATTAATGAAAAGCTGCATGTTGGAAATTGGTGTTTTATAAAATTTGATTTGAAACAAATTTCAAGGAACGAAATAAATACCCTATTTTCGTTCCTTGTTTTTTTATATAAATATGGAGATACTTTCGCACACTTGGCATTGGGCCATCGCTGGTTTTTTAATCGGGGGAATTATGTTGACACTCATTTATTTTGGTAAAAATTTTGGTATGTCATCCAATTTAAGGTCTCTTTGTTCCATGACTGGAATGGGTAAAAAAATTCCTTTTTTTGATTGGGATTGGAAATCTCAAAGATGGAATTTGGTGGTTGTGGCAGGAGCCATGTTGGGTGGTTTTGTGGCGACACATTATTTGCAAAACAGCAGTAATGTAAACCTAAACCCCACAACAGTTGAGCGCCTTGCAAGTTGGCAGATAGATGCTCCTAATGGAAAGTTATTACCCGATGCATTGTTTGCTACGGACCAATTAACCCCAAAAAACATGTCTATTTTATTGATTGGTGGGCTGCTAGTAGGCTTTGGTTCGCGGTATGCAGGTGGTTGCACGTCTGGCCATGCCATTTCAGGGCTTAGTAATTTTCAGTTACCTTCCTTAAAAGCAGTGATTGGTTTTTTTGTAGGCGGATTAATTATGGCACATTTTATTTTACCTTTTCTTTTAAATTAACACACCATGAACTTATTAAAATATTTGTTGGTTGGTTTCGTTTTTGGCATCGTTTTGACCAAATCAGAAGCCGTATCGTGGTACCGCATCCATGAAATGTTTTACTTTGAGTCGTTTCACATGTATGGCATCATCATGGTGGCTATTGCAACTGGTGTGTTAGGCATACAACTATTTAAAAAATTCAAAGTAAAAGACATCAAAGGAATGCCTGTTTACATTCAAGACAAAGAGGCTGGCAATTTAAGATACTGGATTGGCGGCACCTTATTTGGACTGGGTTGGGCATTGGCAGGAACCTGCCCTGGACCGATATTTATCTTGTTCGGGTCTGGCTTTGCAACGGTAGGTTTGGTCCTTGTTGGGGCATTAATTGGTACCTTTTTGTATGGGGTGTTGAAAGATTATTTACCTCATTAGTCAAAAGTCAAAAGCCTAAAGTCTTTTATTTTTCTTTTTTTACTTTTCCTAGTTTGATTTTAAACCAATTTATACTATTGTATTGTGATTTAACTAGACACCTTAATGTAAAATAAGTAGATCTAATTTAATAGACAGTAAATACATAAAAATATAGCAAACACTTATAGTTTTAAGTTTTAAATACTATGCTTTGGACATTGGACTTTCATCTTCCGACTTCCGACTTCCGACTTTCAACTTTCGACTTTCGACTCATAAAAAAAACCGGCATCAGCCGGTTTTTTTAAAAAGGTTTAACCAATCTTTCGGTTTGTGTAATATCGTTGCTAGTGGGAAATGGCAATGTAGTGGTTGATGGTAATAAACTAAGAGTCTGCTGATTCATGTTGTACACTATATGTGTTGTTGTGAACACATTTCCTTTGTTGGCCACATAATATTGCTTAGAGTCCACCACTTTTTGGCTATCTAAAACGGAAGCAGTAAGGGCTCCAATGGGGGTGCTTATAGAAGCATTAATTTGCATTTGCAATGTAGTATTCACCTTTTTAACCAAAGGATAGGTCGTTGTAGTTCCCGGTACAGTGAAATTGCTTTCATCTGCCATGGCAGTAGTTGTCAAAGTATAATTAATGGTTAAAGGAATATTACTAACCGTTTGCGTAAAAGTGCCTGATTTGGTTGACATCTGCGTGCCAGCCGCTGTTTCTTGCGAAAAAAATGCAAAATCAGTAACATCTAATGAAATAGGGGTGCCAGTGTTAAGCACGTCAAACGCGATGGTGCCTGTAAGTAACATCCTGTTATTTACTTTGCGCAGCCCATTGTTATTCATGCAGGTCGAAAAGAATCCCCACGGGGTGTTTTTATTGCTTAACTTGTTGTAAACATTGGCGTTGTTTGGAAATGAAATGGGTCCATTGACATACAAAGAATCACGACGAACTGTAGCTGAAGGGGCTTGGTTTACTTCATACACCCAATAGTCGGTAGCGCCTAATGGAAAGTAATTTTGATCAGCAGCTGGGTTCGTACCCGTGTTTGACGAGTCAGATGAACTATTGGTAGAACAAGAAGCAATACAAAGCGTTAAAGCTAAAAAAAGAATTTTTCTCATTTTAAAATGTCATTTTTAATGTGTTCAAAAGGCTAAAGTAGTGGTATTAATTGATTGTCAACTTTGTATTTCATTAATTTTAAATTTCAATACTATAAATCGTGACGTGTTATTAAATTAATTTAGCCGAAAGTCTAAAGTGGGCATTAAGCAATGAGTATTAGTTTCAGTTCAAAAATTCAATTTTTAATCGCTTCAATTCCTCAATCTCAAATTAAAATAAACTAAACCAGTTTTTTAGAGGTATTTAATTGAACAATTAAAATAGTATTTATTTTTTTAAAAGCCCCTTAAATTGGTGCTGCACTTTTTCAACTTTAGGGGTAATTACATATTCGCAATAGCCTTTGTCTTTGTTGCGGTTGTAATAATTTTTGTGGTAATCTTCTGCTTCGTAAAATGGGCAGGCTGCCACTATTTGCGTCACGATGGCCGATTTAAAGGTATGCGCTTTGGTAAGCTGATCAACATAAGCTTTGGTTTGGCTTTGTTGGGCTTCGTTTTGATAAAAAACAGCACTGCGGTATTGGGTTCCCGAATCGTTGCCTTGTCGGTTTAAGGTCGTTGGGTCATGGGTGGCAAAAAACACTTGTAGTAAAGTGGCAAATGAAATTTTATTGGGGTCAAAATGAATTTCAACCGCTTCTGCATGACCCGTTTTTCCGGTACACACTGCCTCGTAAGTCGGATGAGGAATACGTCCCCCACAATAACCTGGTTTAATGCTGAGTACGCCGTCTAATTCCAAAAATAATGCTTCTGTACACCAGAAGCAACCGCCAGCAAAGACCGCCGTTTCATAAGATTGAGTCATTTTTTGTTTTTTTATTTTTTTATTTTGTCCAAATACGGCACTTCCAATTAACATAATGATAAGGCCTAGTGAACAATAACAGGCTGATTGAAAAAAGGAACGAGTCATTTAGCGAAAGATTAGTGAGTGTCAAAAGTACAGACTGTAGCCTATGGTTGGTTTTAGATTAACGTAATTTTAATGTACGTTTATTTATTGCCTAAGTTTTTGTTAAGGCGAACTGATTGCCATGCAATTCGATTATTTTTGCCTTACTTAAATTGAGCAAATGAATCAAGGCATTGTCATTATTCCTACTTATCAGGAGGCCGAAAACATTGAAGCAATTATCCACAGTGTCATGGAATTGGCCGTAGCATTTGATGTGCTCATTGTTGATGACAGTTCGCCCGATGGTACTGCCCAAATGGTGCGCCAATTGCAAAATAGTTTTCCCAATCGGTTGTTTTTGGAAGAACGCGCCCAAAAATCAGGCTTAGGAACCGCCTATGTACACGGGTTTCGTTGGGCGTTAGGGAAAGGTTATGATTTTATCTTTGAAATGGATGCCGATTTCTCGCACAACCCCAAAGATTTGATTCCATTGTTTGAAGCGTGTCAATCTGGTGCCGATTTGGCCATTGGATCGCGTTATGTTACTGGTGTTAATGTGGTAAATTGGCCATTGAGCAGAGTCCTGTTGTCTTATTTTGCATCTGTTTATGTGCGCAAAATAACAGGCATGCAAATTATGGATACAACGGCTGGCTTTGTGTGTTTCCGCCGCCAAGTCTTGGAGCAAATTGACCTTGATGCCATTCATTTTATTGGCTATGCCTTTCAAATTGAAATGAAATACCGCACTTACTGTTTGCATAAAAAAATGGTAGAGGTGCCCATTATTTTTACGGACCGAACCAAAGGAGAATCAAAAATGAGCAAATCCATTATTAGAGAAGCTATTTTTGGGGTACTTACGCTAAGATTCAATCACTTAATAAATCGTTTTTAATGCGGCTCTTTTCAAATTTCCAGTCAAAATATGCCCTAGCTTTGGTTGTTGTATTGTTGTTATTGGGGTGCAAAAAAAGCGAATTGATTCCCAAACCAGATCAGTTGATTGACGAAGAAAAATTGAGTTTAATGATGTACGACTTGGCCGTCATTGACGCGATCAAAGCCCAGTCAATTCCAAATAATCCGTACAATCAGGTGAAAGCCAAAGAGTTTCTACTTCGCAAATACCAAATAGATAGTTTGACATATGCTAAAAGTGTGCAATATTACGCGGCTGATGCTGAGAAGTTTAAGCTTATTTGTGAATCAGTTAAAAAGAAGCTTGACCAACAATTGGCACCCGCTAATCCCTAATTTTTAGTTGCTAAAAAATCTGCACATACC
Source organism: Flavobacterium sp. BFFFF2 (assembly GCA_002256385.1). Classification (GTDB taxonomy): domain Bacteria; phylum Bacteroidota; class Bacteroidia; order Flavobacteriales; family Flavobacteriaceae; genus Flavobacterium. The sequence continues at coordinate 60,390 of NKJD01000001.1, read as the reverse complement.
CGTTCAATTGTTTCTTTGATAGGGGTAAAGGAAATGCCATAAGTATCCACTACTTTCTGATTTGAATAGGTTTCTGCACTGTGTAAAGATTGAGCCGTAAACCGATTGATTCGGGCTTTACAGATGCCAAAGAATGCCAGACTTTCAAATAGTAGGGCGCCTGTTTTCAATATCCAATATGGGATTCCTATGTTTGGTGATCGGACAGCCAATTGCTGTGTTAATGCTGTTAAAAAGGCATGGTAGCTTTTATTTGCACCAACTACGATAAAACGAGCACCGTTTTGAGGCTGTTCATACATTGTAATAGCCAAGTTAACCACATCATTGATGTCAACCCAGCCTGTACTTCCAGCTGTATAAAAGTACAGTCCTTTGGATGCTTTTTTAATAATGCTTCCGCTGCTTTGGTCATAGAACCCTTCGCCAACAATAACACCTGGGTTTAAAATAGTGGTAATTAAACCTTCAAAATGCCCCCTTTGCACTTCCATTTCAGCGCCGTATTTGCTGATGGCATAGTCGCTATGGAGTAGGGCAGGGTCCCATTCGTTTTCTTCAGTAATGGGCCAATTGGGATGCAATTGACTGCCCAAAGCGGCAATCGAACTAAAGTGAATCAACTGTTTTACACCCACTGCTAATGCTACATTTACGAGGTTTGCTGTGCCTTCAATGTTTATTTTGCGCATCAATGCTTCATCGACAGGGTCAAATGAAATGTGTGCCGCAGTATGGAAAATGACCGATACGCCGCCCAAAGCATCGTTTAAACTCGGTATGTCATTTAGGTCAGCATATACCCATTCAATGGGGTTTTTTACATCCGAAAAACCTTGATCTGATAGCCATTGTTGGGTTGTTGCTAATTTTTTATTGGATCGGTACAGGGCACGAATGGGCTGTTGGCGTGCGGCCAATCTGAGCAGCAAATGCGCGCCAACAAATCCGGTTCCTCCTGTTACAAGTATCATTTTGCTTATAGTAGAAATAAAAAAAGCTGCCAGAGGCAGCATTTATATGGTATTACATCACTATTATTTTTTGTGACGTGGCTCAGAAGAAACGGTCAATTTGTGTCTTCCTTTTGCTCTACGACGAGCAAGTACTTTTCTACCATTGGGTGTAGCCATGCGGTCCATAAACCCATGCTTGTTTCTTCTTTTTCTTTTTGACGGCTGAAACGTTCTCTTGCTCATTGTATTCTATGCTTTAAATTCGTTATTCGTAGGTTCGATGGGACTTGAAAAATCGAGTGCAAATATAACAAGCTTTTTTTTAATACCAAGACATCTATTGAAAATATTTTCAAAAGCTTTTGCTAACTTTGCACACCAAAAAAAGAATCATGTTTCACAAAACTACCAAACTTGTCTTTGCCGCTGTATTGTTTATTTTAGGTGTTTGGCAATTCACCGAGTCAAACTATGGCAACGGCATTTTTCTATTCATATTAATTGCTTTACCCATTTTTTTATATTTCCGAAACGAATATATTTTATTGGCCTTTTTGCGTCTTCGCAAACAAGATTTTCCTGGAGCGAAAGTTTGGTTAGATAAAATCAAAAACCCTGATACCGCGTTGGTTCGGAAGCAGCAAGGCTATTACAACTATTTAAATGGCTTAATGGTGTCGCAAACCAATTTAATTCAGGCTGAAAAATTCTTTAAGAAAGCCATTGAATTGGGCTTGAATATGGACATGGATTTGGCTGTAGCAAAATTAAATTTGGCGGGTATTGCATTGAGTCGCCGCCGCAAAATGGAAGCAACGCAATTACTTAACGAAACCAAGAAATTGGACAAACACAACATGCTCAAGGAACAAATCGGCATGATGAAAGAACAACTAAAACGCATTTAATAGCTTTTATTATGAACCACCTAATGGTGGTTTTTTTATATTTACATTTAATAAAATACATCACATGTTGCATTCTTCTTCAAAAACCTATCGAATTGGCCAAATAGTTCCGTCGTCCAACGTGACCATGGAAACAGAGATTCCAGCATTGTTTAGAGCACGCGAATTGACGTTGCCTGAACGTTTTACCTTTCACAGCAGCCGCATGCGGATGAAAAAGGTGACACAAGAAGAATTGGCTGCCATGGACGCCATGAGTTTAAAATGCGCCATTGAGTTGTCAGATGCCCGTGTTGATGTCATGGGGTATGCTTGTTTGGTGGCCATCATGAGTATGGGGCGTGGGTACCACTGTGTATCTGAAGCGAATTTACAGCAAGAGACAGCGCAAAACGGTAATCCAACGCCTGTTGTTACTTCGGCAGGGGCTTTAATTGATGGATTGCGTACTTTAGGTGCTCAAACCGTTTCTATTATTACGCCGTATATGCGTCCTTTAACCGACAAAGTGGTGGACTATATTGAACACCAAGGGATTCGAGTAAAAGAAAGCATTGCCCTTGAAATATCCGATAATTTAGAAGTAGCAGCCCAAAACCCTATGAACCTGCTCGAAATTGCCCGTGGAATGGACTTAAGCGGCATCGATGTACTAGTGGCGTCGGCTTGTGTTCAAATGCCCTCCTTGGATGCCATTGTGGCCCTTGAGAAGCAAACAGGCCTACCTGTCACGTCGGCTGCGGTTTGCACCACCTATCAGATGATGAAAAAATTGGGTCTACATGCTTATTCTCCAATCGGTGGTACCTTGCTAAATGGTACGTTTTAACTTGTCTTAAAAGGTTGTTTAATCATTTTTTTAAGAAGAAATCAAACTGAAAGTGCTTCGTTTGCTTGTATTACTGATGAAATTTTGAGAATCTCCCAAAAAATAAATCAGGCCCTACAGTTGGTTTATCCAATCAGTAAAATGCGTTTAAATTTTAAGGTGAAAAAGCATTTCATCCAATGGGATGGTATGTTTGAAATCAGAAATCTACAGGGTTTTTATAAATGAAAAACGCCCAACATGTGAATGTGGGCGCTTTGAGAAGTTTAAGATGATTTAATGATTCGGTTGATGGGAATTGAGTTCCCTTGCTTCAAGATCACTCGGTGGTCGGTAAGCCCCCAAACAGTTGTTTCCACTACTTTTTTTGACGCGTTGTCCTCAAAGTAAATCCGGATTTTACCATGTTCTAAATTACCTAATGAAAGCGCTCGAGCCAGGTCAGCATACCGTTGGTTCCTATCTTCTGGATAACGCAACACGTCTTCGGCAGGAAATTTCAGCTCTTTTATTTGTTCCTTTTCGATGAGTTCGTAACCTGTTTCCATATCTAAATATTTGTGATGAATAGTTTGTTTTACGGTTTTAAAGATACACGTTTTTGTTAAAAGATATTCAACATTTCTATTAATTAACGCTTAAACACGTAACTGGTTGTAAATCGTGTGGTTTACCCTAATTATTTCTTCTTATCTGGTAAATACCCAATTGGATTGGGTGCTCAAGGAAGCATCAAAACGATAGTTCTCTAAATCAAATAGTTGCAATCCTTCAGGTTCTAAAATTTGATGATCCAATGCGTAGCGAACCATCATGCCACGTGCTCTTTTCGCAAAAAAGCCAATGGTTTTAAGTTGGCCTTCTTTTAAATCTTTAAAATCAATGGTAATGATCCTGTTCTTTATGGATTTAAAATCAATGGCTTTGGCATATTCTTGGCTTGCCAAATTAACAATTGCTTCCTCATTTTGCAAAGAAGCAGCAAGTGATTTGGTAATTGTTTTTTTCCAAAACTGATATAAATTCACTGAAGCTCCCACTGCCAATGAAGTGCCCATTTCAAGGCGATACGGTTGCATCAGGTCAAAAGGCTTTATTAACCCGTATAAACCAGATAAGATGCGCACTTGGTTATTCAGTTGCTCATAAGCCGATTCTTTCAGACTTGCCGCTTGCAAGCCGTCATATACATCGCCGTCAAAAGTGAATATGGCCGGTCGGGCATTTGTGAGGTCAAATGGCGTGTGCCATTCTTGGTTTCGCTGCCAGTTTAACTCGGCCAATTTGGGCGAAATATCCATCAAATCGGCCAACTGAGCAGGTTTTAATTTTTTAATTACCCGATGAATTTTTTTGGAATCTGCCAAAAAATCTGGCTCTGAATAAAGCAAAGTTGGAAAATCACTTGTTTCATTTAACGATTTGGCGGGCGAAAGCAATAATTTCATGGATTGTATACAAAAACAGATTTATTTTTTGATCACTTTAAGAGAAGTGACAAAATTTGAACCCTGGTAAACACGCAAAAAATAGGCCGAAGCAGGCAACTCATCCATGTCAACGCGCGTGTTATTTCCATTCATTTTAATTTGCTTCACCAATTGGCCATTCAAATTATATATGTCTGCTGAGTCGATGTCCATGCTGGGCGACGAAAGGGTGAAGTAATTTGAAAAAGGATTGGGAAATGCTTGAATGGATTGGATCGCATCAAAACGATCTACTGATAGCGGTACACATGCGTTTGAATTTAACAAGGCGGCACGAGGCCCATTCACGGCATTGCGCATAATCACTTTTTGACCAGCCGTAAAAAAGCCCATGCAAATGTCATTGACATAGTCCATATAATTCATAAACATAGCACCGTTAGCTGTTGATGTGCACATGTTGGTATTGTCTGGAAAAGTAGGACAACCATAATACGGATTGTTGGTTGCGGGCGTATCGGCACATCCATCATCATTTAGACCGCTACCACATGCACTCCCATCTTCGCCCCAAGGATGTTCCAAACCAAAATAATGGCCAATTTCGTGGGTTGCTGTTCGACCTTTATTAAAAGGAGAAACCGCTGTTCCGGTCGATCCAAAGTTCTTATAACCAATACATAAACCATCTGAAGGATCACCAACATTAGAAGGTGGCGTAGCAAATCCTAATAACGTGGTATCTGTAAAACTTCCAACCCAAATGTTAAGGTATTGCGTGGTATCCCAAGCCAAATCGCCCGTAGAAGTAAAATAAATATCTTCAAAAATGGCATTGCTATTAATTGACTTTCGAACCACCCCAGTTGTAGCTGCACCTGCCGGCGTGCGCACTGCTTTGCAAAACAGCAATTCAACATCGGCACCCAATGATTGATAAGCTGCCGGGACAGCCGATGAAAAATTGGTATTCAGTTTGCGGTAATCTGCATTTAATACTGCAATTTGAGAATCAATTTGTGCATCAGACACATTCTGAGCTGTTGTTTTATATAAAATGTGAAAAATAACGGGAATAGTCACCACTATTTGGCTGTTTTTATTGGCCAATGCCGTTTGAGGCTGCCGCAAATAGGCTTGCATATCGCGGTGGTATTGTTCTAATTCGGGACGTTCTTGGAATTTCTTTTTTAAGAATTTGCTGTAATTGCATCTGTCTATTGGCTGAGACCAACCCAACGCGCAGATTAAACCGAAAAAAAGTAGATATTTTTTCATTGTACTTGGTATAACGGTCAAAGATATTAAATAATTGAAATAACTGGTAGAAGTATGGGCTTTGAGTAATTAAAAATTAGTCTGAAATCAATAGCGACCTAAACGATTAAAAAAGGGAGACTAAATTAAGCATGTTTAAGTTAACGTTGATTTGCACAGCAAAATAGTAATTTCACAGGTTTAAATCAATATTGTTTTGTCAGATTATTAGCAAGTTATCACGTATAAAGTTTTCAAATTGTTTTAAGCCTGTCAAATTGTTAAGCATAAAATAGGTTTTTGACAGTTATACACAGTTGATTTCCGTACTTTTTTGCCACTTTGCTAAATGTAAACCTGTTTTAGCCATGAGCAACGGCCTTCGCTCAGCCAAAGGTAACCTGAACCTAGGGTATAAAAGAGGTACCTTCTACGTCTACAATCAGTTATCAACACAAAAACAGGGATTGGGGCCTTTTTCAGGATTATTACTATTTGGTGCTTGAAAGTCTGGTACAATAGGCGGGATGTAAGCAGGTAAAGTTTCGTATTAAGAGTGAAATATTACTTTTGGATAGCACTACTAGCAGCCTGTGTCTCTAATTGTTTGATTGGACAAAATATATGACAGCGAAAGGGGCGGTAAAGATGCATACGGTACTGGATTGCGATGGTAATCTTCGTGCCTACGTGAATATTACTGACGGCAAAACGGCTGACAATAAAGGCGCATACGATATTCCATTATTAAAACGAAGCGTTATAGTAGCTGATAGGTTCTACCATGATTTTAGGCTGCTCCACGTTTGGGACAGCAACGAGGTGTTTTTCGTGGTAAGGCACAAAGATAATCTCCGATTCAGAACTGTAAAGGAGTGAGAACTGCCAAATGACAGGCATGAGCACATCTTAGAGGAGGAGATCATTGAATTGTAGACGGAGGCCTCAAGGAATAAATACAAAGGAAAACTACGATGGGTAAGTGTCTGCATCTACGAAAACAAGCAGGTAATAGAGCTGATCACAAATCAGCTTCAAGGGACTGTAAATACTAAAAGTGAACGCTGTAAAGCAAGATGGTAAATAGAAATTTTTTTTAGGTGAAATCAAAAAATTGCTGCATATAAAAACATTTATCGGTACTAGTCACCATGCAGTTCTGATACAAATATTGACCGCTTTGATAACAGTCCTAGTCTTAAAGAAACGGCAAATTACAAGTAGCATCATTCCAATCTAGTTGCCTTTATCAGACTGCCTATCTTTGAAAAAAAAACTCCACTTGCGGCTTGATAATCCCTTAAAGGCACCACTAGAAATACTGCCAGAATTTATTCAACGGGTTTATTCTGAAAAAACACTGTTTAAATCACAAAGCCCAATGAAATTATAGAAATTCATTACTACATAAAACGTCTAGGGCAAGAAGGATGTTGAATCTGTAATTACATTAACTCCAAGAGAAATGTTACTTGCTATCATGATTCAATTTGTAATTTTTTGTTACCGAAAAAATATAATCCACATCAGTTTCATTTAAGTTTTGATGACAAGGCACAAAAAAGGCATCTTCTCCATAGAAAACACTGTTTTGAATACCGTGCTTGTTTAAATAATCTTTATGCGCAACTAAATCTTTTATAATGCCGTGATTGTTTAGTAAAATGAGAGATGGAATTACATCCTTTTCACTAGGAAATCTTAAACTAAAACCAAATTCTTGGTATTGTTTTGTAGCATATTGCCAAATAGTATTCCGTTGGGCTAATATTTCATCTTTCATACTAATTTCAAAGCCTATAACTTTTAAGATGTAATGCTTTTCTTGTTCGGTTAATTGTGAAGCATGACGTAACTTATCTGTGATTTTTTCTTTATTTGAAACGAGCAAACCTCCTATTTGAATTGAAAAGAATTTTGAAAAGCTGTAAACAGAAAAATCACCATACTTTCCAATTTTCTTATTTTCATTTTGACTAAAAAAGGTCGTGCAACAATCTTCGATGATGGGAATATTTTCTTTAGTTAAGGCCTCCATATCCTGATATAGATATCCAAACTCGTGGTTTACAAAATAAGCATCTGACTGATCCCCTTTTTCACGATTCCAATGGCAATATTTTTCAATGGTAGATGTTACGCAACCACTGATGTAAAAATTATTTGAAGGTGTTAAAATGGTGGTGTTTGCCGTTTTTGACAAATTTAGACTTTGCATTGCTAATGCCATTGCCTCTCTTCCATTGATTGTTAATATCCAGTTATCTGATCCAAACCTTTGATTAAGATAATTAATAGCTACTTCAGACCAAGACGCCTCTAATTTTGAATTCCTTGCAATTGACTGCGTCACGAAAGTTCCAATTCTATAAACTGGCGTACTGTAAGGATCAGGGTTTAATACAAACATTAATTAATTATTTAGCGAAATGATGAGTCTTAGTTCAGTATTAGCCTCGTGAGTTTCTTTGAATCTCAAAAGTCCCTCATTAGGTACACCGCCACTTTCAGTTGAGATACCTAGGTCAATAAATTTCTTATTAATTGCTTTATAATAACTCCAGCATTCATACGACAGAAAATCCATTGCTCTTAATGGTCTGCCATCTAAAGAATCACCCCAAATTGCAGTATAAACGATTGGATTGTCAGGAAATATATAAAAAATTGCCGCCGCTACCATATTTTGGTTTTCATCATAAACTGCAGCATAATCAACTTGCCATATTTTTTCTAGGGATATGAAATCCTCTAAAGTCATTCTCAAGAGCCTGTTGCTTCTTTCTCTATTTTCTTTGATCAATTGAACAATGAGCTGTTTTTCAGACAAATCTTGTACCATTTTAAACACAAGAACATTACGCTGTGCTTGGCGGTAATATTCACGGCTACTTTTTGTAGTAAATTTATTTTCAAATTCATCCAATCGAATGAAACTTGTTAGCTCTAGCGTATCGATTGAAAAACCATTTCGGTACATACAATTTATCACCTTAGCATTAAATGAACAACCATAAATAGAGGGTGGCATGGTCAAACTAAATTTTTCGTAATTATTTACGCTAATAAAATTAAATAAATCCATGACAAATTGATTCACTTTTGATACGTAAATATTTTCATGAGCATAATGTAATCCTCCAAATGGGGCGGAAAATGGGCTATGTAATGAATCATTGCGTACCCCTAGGACAATACCTATGGACGGTTTTTCCTCATTTTCAACCAAGAACAACAATTTATCAACCTTATGTTCATTGATATTAATGAATTCCTTTATTAAGAAAGGGTTTTTTGAAGATTTAAAAATTGCGTAATATTCTTCTTTGTTAAGTTCTCTCAACATATCATGTAGCTATTTCCCCCATTAATAAACGCTTCATACGCTCTAAATTAATCTTTTTCATTATTTAATTCTGGGGCAATTGCCGCACAAATAGATACACTGGGAAAGTTATTTAATTCTCTTCATAATCCAGAAAGAACCAACAAACTCAGGTTAAGACTTAAGAGTTGGAAAGTTCTTTTTTTACTTTTACATTAATATCATTAGTGCCATATTGAACACAACTAATTTGAAAAATCAAGCTACAGCAAAATTAAAAAAAAATATTTTTTATTAGTTTCGTTATTTTAAATTTCAAACAAATATAAAACAATTAACTCACAATAAACTTTTAAAGAATTACTCAATAATATTGTTTCTTCTCTTTTTGAAAAATTACTATTCAATACAACCACAAGTAAGCATCTCGAAAAGCTTTTACCCATTGGGTTTCGGAATGTTTGGCACCCGGGTAAATCACTTTTTTATCGGCATGTAAACAATAACAACGCAAGCGGTGAATTCTTTTGATCGCTTCCTGCATGTCTGGGATCATGTCCGGATCGCCTTCGGCATCGCCGCAACTAAAAAAATATCGTGTTTCATTGGATTTCTGTTGATTGATTAAGCCCAAAATGGGGTCGCGGTTAATCCAAATGGCCGGCGACAAAACAGCCGCTTTTCCAAAAATAGTAGGGTGTTTCAAAGTGGCAAACAAAGCAAACAAGCCCCCCAGTGAGCTTCCCATAATGGCTGTATGTGAGGCATTGGACTTGGTTCTAAAATGGCCGTCCACATAAGGCTTGATGGTTTCCGTTAAAAAAGTTAACATTTCATCGGCCTTTCCACCTCCGTATTTGGCGTGTGGCCAAGGCGTTAACTCATTGATCCGTTCACTGCCGCCATGTTCAATGCCCACTACGATTACTTTGGCTTTTAGGCTATCTAAAGTTTCATCGACCCGCCATTCACCCCCGTAGCCATGTCCAGCTTCAAACAAATTCTGGCCATCCGTCATGTAAATCACGGGGTACTTTTTATGGTTGCGTTCATAATTTCGAGGTAAGTAGATCCACAGTTTTTTGGCCACCGTACCGCTGCTGTTTTTTATCGTTAAAGTGTCTACTTTTCCTTTGGTATCAGATTGTGACCAGCCAAAGCAAGTGCAGAAAAAGCTAAAGAGGGCGAGGCCATAAGCGCTCGATTTGAGGTTAAAAAGATGCGTCATTTAGGTTAATTTGTATTTTAGCCAAAAATATGTTGATAATGATGTACACCACCGAGGAAGCCCGTACGATTTTGTTGGAATTGATTCACTTTTCAACAATTGATGGCCAATTACATGCCCGTGAAAAGCAATTCATCGAAATGATTGCCTTATCGCTTCAATTCCCAGCTGCTAACTTGCTTGCCTTGTACCATGAAGAAATGCCTATTATCCCTGCTGTTTCTGAATTTGAACGGTACCAGCAATTTTATCGGTTGGCATTAATTATGTTTTGCGACCAACGAATTCATGAGCGTGAATGGCAATTCATTCAAGAAGTAGCTTTGCGCATGGGGTTGAATTTATCGGCTACCAAACGCATTTTACACACCATGAAACGGAATCCGCAAACCACCATCAAGCCAGCCGTATTGATGCAATTAATTCAAGAGCAACACAACTAAATTTGATATAAGCGGTTGACCACCTTTGCATCAATTTGTTCGTGTGATGCTGAAAACAACACTTTACCGTCTTTTAAAACAATCAGTTGGGGCGACTGATGTTCCACTTCCCATTGTTGGGCAATGTCATTGGAAACTGGGCGGTAGTTGAGCAAATCAAGGTAATAGCAATTATTTTGTGCTACCTCATCAAGCTCTTTTTCAAAATATTTCAACGCGTTTTTACTAATACCGCAACGCGTACTGTGTTTAAAAACAAGCACAAAACCTTCCTTTGATGCGGAAAGAAGTTCATTCAACTGCACAGAAGCGGTCAGTGGAATCCAAAATGATGCGATGTTGTTGGCTGGTTCATCAGCCGATTTAAAAAGTGACCACGCCATATTATGCTGACTTTTTGTCGTTTATTAATTAATAATGCTTTTAAAACGTGCCGTTATGTCATTTAATGCGCTTTGGAATGGCAATTGACGGACTTTAAATGAAAGTACAAACCTACTGAAAAAATCATTGAAACAAGCTGTTGGACACTTTCAAAAGTAGCTCGATATTTAAATAATATAAATCAAAATGAATACCCAATCATTTACCGAAAAAACACAGGAAACCATTCAGCAAGCGCAACAGCTGGCCCAACGGTTTCAGCACCCAGAAGTGGATGGCTTGCACCTTTTATTGGCGCTGTTAAAAACCGATCCACAGCTAAGTAGTTTGTTGCTGCAACAAGCGGGCGCCAATGTGGCCACCTTAGAACAAATTTTGGAGCGGCACATGCAAAGCATGCCGAAAGTGACGGGAAATTCGTTGAATTTTTCACGTGAAATGACAGCCATTTTGCAGCAAGCCGAAAAATTAGCCCAACAATTTAAAGATGAATTTATTTCGCTTGAAATGCTGTTATTGGCCATGGTCAAAGAGCCAAGCAAAGTGAGTAAGATGTTGCAAGAACAAGGGGTACAAAAGGCCGCATTGGAACAAGCCATTCAAGAGGTGCGCAAAGGCAGCCGCGTGACCTCTCAGTCGGCCGAAGAATCGTATAATGCCTTGAATAAATATGGCCGAAATTTGAATGAAGCGGCCAAAAATGGCAAGCTTGACCCGGTCATTGGCCGCGATGAAGAAATCAGAAGGGTGTTGCAAATTTTAACCCGCCGTACCAAAAACAACCCCATGCTGATTGGCGAGCCTGGTGTGGGTAAAACAGCGATAGCCGAAGGTTTGGCGCACCGCATCGTGGCGGGAGATGTCCCTGAAAATTTGAAAAATAAACAGGTGTTTTCACTAGATATGGGATCGCTGATTGCTGGAGCCAAGTACAAAGGCGAATTCGAAGAACGCTTGAAAGCCGTGGTCAAAGAGGTAATTTCAGCCGAAGGTGAAATTGTTCTCTTTATTGATGAAATCCACACTTTGGTGGGCGCGGGTGGGGGCGAAGGGGCCATGGATGCAGCCAATATTTTAAAACCCGCTTTGGCACGCGGTGAATTACGTGCCATTGGTGCCACTACCCTTGACGAGTATCAAAAATATTTTGAAAAAGACAAAGCGCTGGAACGCCGTTTTCAGAAGGTTAACATTGATGAACCCGACACCGAAAGCGCCATTTCGATTTTACGAGGCATCAAAGAAAAATATGAAACACACCACAAGGTGCAAATCAAAGATGAAGCCATTATCGGTGCAGTCGAATTGTCAAAAAGGTACATTACCAATCGGTTTTTACCCGACAAAGCCATTGATTTGATAGACGAAGCGGCATCCAAGTTGCGCATGGAAATCAATTCGAAGCCCGAAGAATTGGATGCGCTTGACCGAAAAATCACGCAATTGGAAATTGAATTGGAGGCCATTAAACGCGAAAATGACACAGCGAAAATGACGGTTATTGGTTTGGAATTGGCCAATTTAAAAGAAGACCGCGCCGAGCTATATGCCCAATGGAAACAAGAAAAAGACCGGGTTGATGCCATTCAGAACGCCAAACAACAAATGGACGAACTCAAAATGGAAGCCGACCGGGCCGAACGCGAAGGCGATTATGGCAAAGTGGCCGAAATTCGCTATGGAAAAATTCAGGTGGTTCAGGCTGAAATTGAGCGAAACCAAGCAGAACTGGCCACATTTCAACATGGGAAATCCATGATTAAGGAAGAAGTTACTTACGAAGATATAGCCGAAGTGGTGGCCAAATGGACGGGCATTCCTGTGGTGAAAATGATTCAAAGTGAACGGGAAAAACTCTTGTTTTTGGAGGCCGAATTGCAAAAAAGAGTGGTTGGCCAACAAGAAGCGATTGAGGCAGTAAGCGATGCCGTTCGGCGCAGCAGGGCTGGCTTGCAAGATGCCAACAAACCCATTGGTTCCTTCTTGTTTTTGGGCACCACAGGCGTAGGTAAAACGGAACTGGCCAAAGCCTTGGCCGACTATTTATTTAACGATGAAAATGCCTTAACCCGCATTGACATGAGCGAATACCAAGAACGTCATGCGGTGAGCCGATTGGTGGGCGCGCCTCCAGGTTATGTGGGGTATGACGAAGGCGGTCAATTGACCGAAGCCGTTCGGCGCAAACCATATTCCGTCATTTTATTGGATGAAATTGAAAAGGCACATCCAGACACGTTTAATATCTTGTTGCAAATGCTCGACGAGGGTCGACTCACTGACTCCAAAGGCCGATTGGCTGATTTTAAAAACACCATCATCATTATGACTTCCAACATGGGCAGTGAGGTGATCAACGAAAAGTTTGAGCAATTTAAAGGCGCCCCCGAAAAAGCCTTGGAACTGGCCAAAGTGGAGGTGTTGGGGTTGATCAAGCAAGTGGTTCGACCTGAATTCATTAATCGGATTGACGAAATTGTGGTGTTCAGCCCATTGCAAGCGAATGACCTGCAAGAAATTGTACGCATCCAATTGCATAAGGTGTTTCATCAATTAGCGCAACAACACATTGTGATGGATGCCACCCCCGAAGCCATCAATTATTTGGCCCAAAAAGGCTATGACCCCGAATACGGTGCACGCCCGGTTAAAAGGGTGATTCAACGGGAAGTGTTGAATGAATTGTCAAAAGAAATTTTAGGTGGGAAAGTAACTGCCGACAGCATTATTCTGTTGGATTGTTTTGATAAGGAATTGGTTTTTAGGAATACTACAAAATGATTTAAAGATTGAAAGATTTAAAGATTGAAGGATTTGAAATTTGAGATTGAAGGATTTAAAGATTTAAAGATTGAAGGATTTGAAATTTAATATTGAAGGATTGAATGACTTTAGCTTCGCTCCGTTCGCCCCATTCGTTCCGATGGGTCTCGGGTCGACTTTCGACTTTTGACTTTCGACTTTCTACACTAGCTGGTTTTACAAGGCGGTTTACGTATTTTTGCGCCTTATTTTACAGGATTTACAATAAATAGTTTAGGATGAAAATAGCGATTATTGGTTTGGGAAATATGGGTAAAACCTATTTGAATAGTTTTTGGGCCACCCGATTCTTTCAGCCCGAAGACATGCTGTTGGTGGTGCGCGATTTGAAAAAGTATGCCGATCAAAGTGCGTGGAACCGCTTTCCGATGACTGATCAGATTCAAGCCAATTTGGGCGAATACGATCTGGTGTTAATTGCGGTGAAACCACAAGATTTTCCTGCCTTGGCCAAGCAAATTCAACCATTTATTAAGCCGCAACAACTCATCGTCTCGGTCATGGCGGGGGTTTCCTTGCTTCAATTGCAAGAACAATTGCAAGCACCAAAAGTGATACGTGCCATGCCTAATTTACCTAGCCAATTGGGGCAAGGCATGACGGTGTTTACCGCCTCAGCTGCCATTGACCGCAAAGAGTTATTCCTGATTCAAAACATCATTAACACCACCGGCAAATCTATTTTTGTCGAAGAAGAACGCTTGGTCGATGCAGCCACGGCCGTTTCAGGTAGCGGACCCGCTTATGTGTTTTTCCTGATGCAAAGCCTCATTGAAGCCGCTGTCAAATTAGGATTCAAACCTTCAGAGGCTGAGTTGTTGGTGCATCAAACCTTTTTGGGCAGCATTCAATTGCAAAACAGCCAATCATTGTCCTTGCCCGAATGGATTCAGAAAGTAGCCTCCAAAGGCGGCACTACCGAACAAGCCTTATTGGTATTTGAAAAAGAACATACCCGCGAAAACCTCATCAAAGCGGTAGAGGCGGCATATAAACGGGCTTGTGAATTGGGGAAATAATTTGTTTCAAGTTTCAAGTTTAAGGTTTGTTGAGGCGAGCTAAAGCTCGCCTACTTGAAGCCCACTGGGCTTAATCAGAAAGTCTTAACTGTTTGTTTGCACAAGCTAAAGCTTGTGTACTTGAAGCCCACTGGGCTTTTATTGCGCTTCGCTCCATACAGTTCGACCTTCGGTCTCGGGTCTCCTCTATATATCATAGGCTTCGCGATTTTTTGCGGCTTGAAAAACTTATGACTACATATGCGGGCCGGCATCTGCAAAGCTCCGCAGAACAGTTATCATTGATTGAAAATCTAAAAGAAACCAATCCTCCAATTCTTTGTAATATATCACCAATATTACACAAAACAACAAAGGACAGCCCTTAAGCTGTCCCTACTATTACCTAATGGCTATAGCCTATTATTGATTGAAAGATTAGAAAAGACTTTCGACTTTCGACTTTCGGCTTTTGACTTTCGGCTATGAATTTATTTCCTCGATTTACTTATTTTATTATTACTGATGGCCCTTTGGCGGTTGCATTTAAACCGATTGATGGACTCGTCACGCAAGGCAACATGCTTGGTAGCGCGTCCTTGGACCCTTGCACGCCAACGCAAAAAAGACTTTGGTTTTAACTCACGGCGCATCAATTGAATCACGTCCGCTTCACTCAAGTTAAATTGAAAGGTAATGGCATCAAATGGGGTTCGGTCTTCCCAAGCCATTTCAATGATGCGGTCAATTTGTTGCAGACTGAGTTCCATGTTTTTTTTACAAAAGTACTAAGATCTGCGTGTCCATCAAAGGAAAATAAAAAAGCCGCCTCGAATGGCGAGACGGCTTTGCTAATAACTTTTTTTTCAAAATTCAGAATTCAAAATTCAAAATTTCCGCACTACTCCTCATTCTCCTTATCCAAATACTCTTGAACTATATCAATGGCGTTAGTAATCACATCACTCAAGGCAGTAATAAAAGCACCGTCTTGTGCGGTAGATATGGCGTGTTTCACGGCTTCTACTTCTTTGTTAATGATTTCGTGCGTTACTGGCCGATTGGCAGCCTGTATGCCTTCCATGATGAGTCCGATGATTTCTTCTTCGGTTCGTCCTCGCAAGTGTTTTTCTTGTCTAATGATAATGTGGTCAAACATACGGGCAGCAATGGTAGCGCACTCTCGGATGTCTTCGTCGCGGCGGTCGCCCACACCAGCAATGATGCCAATTTTCTTGGTGGCTTCTACAGAACTCAAATAATCTTCAACTGCCCGATATCCCGCCGGATTATGTGCAAAATCGATCAATACTTTGAACTTTTTAAAATCAAAAATATTCATACGACCAGGCGTTTGGGCCGCACTCGGAATAAAGGTTTGCAATGACAAACTGATGTCATCGGTTTTAAATCCGTACAAATAACTCGCTAGGGAAGCGGCCAATACATTGGCAATCATAAATCGCGCTTTGCCTCCCATGGTCAAAGGTACATGGGTCGCTTTTTCGATGCGGATTTTCCATTCCCCTTTTTTAATGGTAATGTATCCGTTTTCATACACGGCCACAATTTTACCCTCGCGGGCCAAACGTTTAACAATAGGTGTATCTTCATTTAAACTGAAATAAGCCACTTTGCAGCTCAATTCGTCGGCAATTTTTAGGCAATACGGATCTTCGGCATTCAAAATGGCCCAGCCATCTTTTTTAACACTTCGGACCACCACACTTTTAACCCGCGATAAATCTTCTAATGTATGGATATCATTGATTCCGAGGTGGTCTTCCTGAATGTTGGTGATAATACCAATATCGCACCGGCTAAAGCCCAAGCCCGATCGTAAAATACCGCCTCGTGCCGTTTCCAATACAGCAAATTCAACGGTCGGATCCTTTAAAATATATTCCGCAGAAATAGGCCCTGTGGTGTCGCCTTTTTCCATCATGTGGTTTTGGATATAAATTCCATCAGAGGTGGTGAAACCTACGCGAAAGCCATTGTTTTTAACAATATGCGCCAATAATCGGGTAGTGGTCGTTTTTCCATTGGTGCCCGTAACCGCAATAATTGGTATGCGGCTTGGTTTGCCCGGTGGATACAACATGTCAATTACTGGAGCAGCCACATTGCGTGGCAATCCTTCTGATGGCGCCAAGTGCATTCTAAAGCCTGGTGCGGCATTTACTTCTAATATGCAACCTCCGTTTTCGCGTAATGGTTCGGTCAAATTTTGGGCCATGATGTCAATACCACAAATGTCCAACCCAATCACTCTTGAAATGCGTTCGCACAAAAAGATGTTTTCGGGATGCATCATATCGGTTACATCAATTGAAGTGCCGCCCGTACTTAAATTGGCCGTGGATTTCAAATACACCACTTCGTCCTTTGTTGGAACGGTTTCTAAGGTATAACCTAATTTTTCAAGCAAATCGGTGGTATCCCGATCTACATCAATTTGAGTAAGGACATTTTCGTGGCCATAACCTCGTCTTGGATCCAAGTTGGTTTGCTCAATGAGTTGTTGAATGGTGTGGGTGCCATCGCCTTTGACATGCGCTGGTTCACGTTTGGCAGCAGCAACTAATTTGTTGTCGATAACCAATACCCGAAAATCATAGCCAGTAATAAATTTTTCCACAATGACCCGACGGCTGTAATTTTTAGCATGTGCCAAACCAGCCACTGCATCTTCCCAATTTTTCACATTGATAGAGGCCCCTTTGCCATGGTTGCCATCGAGCGGTTTAATAACTATCGGATAATTGATTTTTCGGATGGTTTGTTCCAAATCTTCTTCATCCACACAAATGTCCCCTGAGGCCACCGGAATGGACGCCAAATTGAGCATGCGCTTGGTTTCTTCTTTATTGCACGCAATGTCAACCGCTATATTGCTTGTTTTGCAAGTAATGGTGGCCTGAAAACGCATTTGATTCACCCCATAACCCAATTGAACCAGCGAATTGGTACCCAATCGAATCCAAGGAATGTCACGAGCTACTGCCTCATCAACGATGCTGCCAGTACTAGGTCCTAGACGTACCCGTTCACGGATGATGCGCATCCGTTGAATGTCTGCTTCCACGTCGTATTCCGTGCCAGCAATTAATGCTTCGGCTATCGCAACCGCACTTTCAGCAGCAAAAATGCCCACACTTTCTTCAATATAACTAAACACCACATTGTAAATGCCAGGTGTTTTGGTTTCGCGGGTGCGGCCAAAGCCCGTTTCCATACCTGACAAAGTCTGAATTTCAAGGGCAATGTGTTCAATGACATGTCCCATCCAAGTGCCGCGTTCAATTCTGGAAAAGAATCCGCCTCGACACCCTTCAGAACAGCGGTGTTCAATCATGGTCGGGAACATGGCTTCGATGCGTTCTCTAAATCCGGCGATTTTATTGGTTGGAAATTGTTCCATTTCTTCCAAATCCAACCGCATTTGAATGAGTTTTTTGCGTTGAACACTCCAGATATTGGGGCCGCGCAAGGCCTGGACTTTTAAAATTTTCATAGCGGATGTATTTATTTTTTATTCAGTATTTTTATTTAAATGTCAGATTGTCAAGCGTTCAAAGTAATTACAAAGGTTGCTTTTGTGATATGTTTAAATATTCAAACCAATGACCAATGATGCTGTCTGTGAATTTGTTAAAAATAAAAAAAAAACACAACAATCTACATTGATTGTTGATTTTTTATAAAATGTTCATGATGTTACTGAAATGGCACTAATAATAGTAGCCCTATCTAATTTGTTACTGAGCCACTTTGTTAATTGCAGCGCCTATTTAGTATAAAAAAAAGAGTGGCATCAGCCACTCTAGTATTTAATCTTCTTCGTCTTCGTCCTCGTCATCTTTGTAGGTGTCCGATCCAAAATCATCTTCGTCATCTTCATCTTCATCATCAAACGAACTGCCTTTGTCTTTTAACAAATCAACTTCTTCTTCGTCATCTGACAGGTCGTCATCCAATTCAAGGTCTTTTGATGGCGCGATGGGTTCCACTGCCTCATCAAATTCTTCATCGAATTTCTCCATCCGTGAAGCCAGTTTTTTACTCACCTTCACCAAATAAATGGTGTCATGGGTGCGCACTTCAACAGCTTCGACCAATTCGTTTTGGGCGTTTTTAAACCGAATGATATCAGTTTCTTCGTAACCTTCGGGGAATTTCTCTACTAAAAGATTGAGAATGTCTTGGGTCAATTTTGAATAATCAACAATAACACGCTTCATAGGTTTTATATTATAGATCTAAAAGGTAAGCAAAAATAAGTGGGGCAACAATGGTTGCATCTGATTCAATGATGAATTTAGGGGTATCAATATCTAATTTACCCCAAGTGATTTTTTCATTTGGAACAGCACCTGAATACGATCCGTAACTGGTCGTTGAATCGGAGATTTGACAAAAATAACTCCAAAATGGCACGTCATGAAATTCCATATCTTGGTACAGCATTGGCACCACGCAAATAGGAAAATCGCCCGCAATACCGCCACCAATTTGGAAAAATCCGATGCCGTTTGAACTGTTTTTCATGTACCAGTCGGCCAAGTAGGTCATGTACTCAATGCCTGAGCGCATGGTGGATGCTTTCAGTTCGCCTTTGATTACATAAGAGGCAAAGATGTTCCCCATGGTACTGTCTTCCCAACCTGGTACAATAATGGGTAGGTTTTTTTCGGCAGCTGCATACATCCAACTGTCTTTGATGTCAATTTCGTAGTATTGCTCCAACACACCAGACAACAGTAACTTATACATGAACTCATGTGGGAAATAGCGTTCTCCTTTGTCGTCGGCATCTTTCCAAATTTCGTAGATGTGTTTCTGCAAACGGCGAAAGGCTTCGTGTTCTGGAATGCATGTGTCGGTTACCCGATTTAGTCCGCGTTCCAATAAATCCCATTCTTGTTGTGGGGTCAAATCACGGTAATTGGGTACTCTTTCATAATGCGAATGCGCAACCAAATTCATGATATCTTCTTCCAAATTGGCACCAGTACACGATATGATGTGCACTTTATTTTGCCGAATCACTTCTGAAAAAATTTTTCCCAATTCAGCAGTACTCATGGCGCCAGCCAAAGTGACCATCATTTGGGCACCTTTATTTAACTGGTCTTCGTAGCCTTTGGCTGCATCAACCACCGAAGCGGCATTGAAGTGTAAATAATACTTCTCTATAAATTGACTGATGGGTCCTTTGCTCATATTTTATTGGTGCTTTAGTGGGGTCAAAGAAAAAGAATTTCCAGGTACCTTCCAACGCTTTTTTATTTGGATTTTAGTTTTTTTTTACAGCAGTGTATTTACTTACTATTTCATTATTTCAAACATCAAACCAATTATTTGCGACTGATTGATCGCGTTAAAAATCGACGGATTTTGTTAAATAATATGCTGATGTTTTCATGATTAAAATGATGAAATACAATAAATTAAAACAAATGAATCAGTTGTTCTTGAAAATTGATTGCCACATTTTTAATCCAAATAATGTTACACTTTCGATCCATCCGATTTTTTGGTGTAACCCAAAATAGATAAAATATCATCAGAATTTTGTTGTTCTGAAAATACTTCGGTGGCCAATATGCCGTTTTTGTCTCGGTCAATTAAAATATGTTTGGGCTGTGGAATTAAACAATGGTGTAATCCACCAAATCCGCCAATCGTTTCTTGATAGGCACCCGTATTGAAAAAGCCGATATATAAGGGCTTTTCTTTGTTATATTTTGGCAAATAAACCGCATTCATGTGTTGTTCCGAATTGTAGTAATCGTCGCTATCGCACGTCATGCCACCTAGTAAAACCCTTTCGTAGGTTTCATTCCAACGGTTTACTGCTAACATCACAAAACGCTTATTGATGGCCCAAGTGTCAGGTAAAGTAGTAATGAACGAACTGTCAATCATGTTCCAGTTTTCTCGGTCATTTTGTTTTTTCTGATACAATACCTGGTAAATGGCACCTCCACTTTCTCCGACGGTAAATGAACCAAATTCTGTAAAAATATGGGGCACATCTACTTCGGCATCGTCGCAAGCAATTTTAATTTGATTTAAAATTTCATCAATCATGTATTGGTAATCGTACTCAAATGCCAATGAATTTTTAATTGGAAAACCACCGCCAATATTGAGACTGTCCAGTGTAGGACATTCCTTTTTGAGGGCAATGTATACCTTCATACATTTCAGCAACTCATTCCAGTAATACGCTGTATCGCGAATCCCTGTATTAATAAAAAAGTGCAGCATTTTCAGCTCTACCTTTTTATTTTCTTGAATTTGTTTGCGGTAAAACGGAACGATGTCTTTGTAACCGATGCCCAAACGCGAGGTATAAAATTCAAATTTCGGTTCTTCTTCGGCCGCAATGCGAATGCCAATTTTAAACTTGCCTTTTATTTGTTCTTGCAACAATTCCAATTCTTCGTAATTATCAATAACGGGAATGGTTTTGTTGTGTCCGTTGTTAATTAAACGGGCAATATTGTCAATGTACTGGTCTCTTTTGAACCCATTGCAAATGATAAAGGTATTTTTATTGATTTTACCTTGAGCCATCAGGTTTTCAACGATATTGATGTCGAAAGCTGATGAGGTTTCAATATGAATGTTATTTTTAAAAGCCTCATTC
Organism: Flavobacterium sp. BFFFF2; assembly: GCA_002256385.1. GTDB lineage: Bacteria > Bacteroidota > Bacteroidia > Flavobacteriales > Flavobacteriaceae > Flavobacterium. Next base: position 39,151 of record NKJD01000001.1, on the reverse strand, counting down.
ATAATAAAACTGAAATGCGAACTTTTGGTGCAATAGCAATAGTAATAATTTGCTTCGTAATTGTTTTTTTCCATTCCTTTCCGAAACCAAGACTTAGCTTTGTTTATGCTGTTTGAAATTTGCGGCAAGTAGGTGAATTTCAATGGTGTACCATATTGCTCCACCAACTTCATCAAATCAATTTGATGAAACTGCAACGTGTCTTTGTTAAGCGTGAATTCTTCTTGGGGAAAATAAAATGTCTGATTGATTAAATCGAAATATTTGGTATTCATGGTTTGAGTGCATTAAAAAAAACTTACAAAAATTAAAGGTCATGTAAGTAGTCATTCAAACCCGAATATTCGCATAGATGATGGGTAGTTTTTTGGGTGCATATTGCAACCATTCAATGCTTTGATCAAACGAAATGGAAACACAAAATAAATTGCAATTAGTAAAACCTCTGTTTAAAGAGGTACAGCATTGATTATCAGTAATCAATAGTTGATTTTTGAATGGCTTGATCATTACGGCAAATGTAAAAAATAAATTAACTTTTTTACAAAGAATTAATGCCAAAAAAATCAATTAATATAATGGCAAATGGCTGATTCAAATTGTTCAATTGAAATGTCATTTTTAAACGTTGCTTGGCCAATGTCAAGCAACAAGGTACAACCTATTTGACCGGCTGTGTTTTTTTTATCCGTCAAGATAGATCCCAACAATTTAGGTAGGTCCGATTTTGAAATGGGCAGTGGTTCAAAAAATCGTTTAATGATGTAATCAATTTCAAAATATTGGGCCCTACTTAAAGTGCTTAGCTCCATTGATAGGTAACTTTCAATGAGCATGCCAGCTGCAACCGCTTCTCCATGTAAAATGGGGTTGTCGGGTGTTTTTTCTAAAAACAAACTTTCAATGGCATGCCCAACTGTATGCCCAAAATTTAACCATTTGCGTTCATTTTGTTCCCATGGATCAAGTTCAACAATGGTATTTTTAATGGCCACAGAATCTTGAATGAGTTCTTCTAAATGTGACCAATCTTTTTCGGTGGTGTCTTTTAAGGAATCCCAATGCGATTTGGATTGTACTAGCCCGTGCTTAAACATTTCGGCCAGTCCACAACGCATTTCTCGGGCTGGTAAGGTTTCAAGAAATGTAGTGTCAATTAAGATGGCTTCTGGCCATGAAAAAAGGCCCACTTGGTTTTTGTAAGTTCCCAAATCGACAGCTGTTTTGCCACCATGCGAGGCATCCACCATGCCTAATAGGGTAGTGGGCACATGAATAAAATCGATGCCACGTTTAAATAAGGAAGCGACAAATCCGCCCATATCCGTAATGACGCCTCCGCCAAGGTTTAAAATGGCGCTTTTTCGGTCACCGCCATGGTCCATTAAAACATGCCATAGTTCATGACAGGTTTCAATGTTTTTCTCTGACTCACCAGGATCTAATTCAATGATTTCAATTTGTAACTCTGTTTTAAATTGCGACATGAATGGCCATAAACAATGCTCGTTCGTATTGGAATCAACCAAAATAAAAATCATGGAATATGATTTTTTTTCAATTAAATCAGATAAATATTCGTAGCCTTTATCTCCCCAAAAAATTGGAGTTATTTGGTCTGTTATTCTAGTGAAATACATGAATGCGCAAAATTATTTTTAAAATACCTTTTAGTATTCTTATAAATTCAATCAACAATTTTGGTACTGGATAAATACAATTTCAAGCATGAAATAATCTATTTTTTATAAACGACCCTTTTTGTAATTTGTGTGCTATTTGATCGCAATTCCAACATATAAATTCCTTCAGAGTAATCACTCAAATTTACCACTTTGCCTGATTGTTCCGCACAACCCGACACAAGTACTCGCCCTTGTAGATCATATAACTTCCAATCTATTTTTGATTCATTTTCAGGTAATTGTATATATATCCAATCTTTAGTTGGGTTTGGATATACTGCCAAAGAAGTGGAAGTATTTTGATGGTTTAATAATGTTGTAGAAGGAATTACGTAGCATATATCGATCATAAAACCATTTACCATTCCACCATCACCATTATATGGGTCATCAATATTTAAGGTCCAAACCCCATCTGACTGCAAGCCATTTAATGTCCCCAATGGCTGATAAGGCATGGTATCTCCTGAAATAGCTGGAATGCCAGAACAAGCAGGTGCACTTCCTGTGTCAGTTAGCACACATTGAATATTGTCATTATCGCCACATGCCTCTTTAAAAAATGTAACTTTTGGAGCCCCAATAGCATTGGGACCCACCATTGAAATGGTCATGTCTTGAATGTAGGTGTGCGTAATATCTAAGTGAACATTCATGCTGGCAATGGTATATCCACCGGTTACTGTAACAGGCACGCTTGCCGTTGAATTAGAAACAGTCGCAATGCTGGCATTTGAAAAATCTGTTGCGGCAAATTGGGTTTGCCCACAAACAACTATGCCTGTATCAAATGTTCGAATGGAGGCATTATTACTGATTCCTTGGCCACAACGATTCACAGGAATTACACGCCAATAATATCGCGTTTCTTGATTCAAACCATTGAAAATGGCTAGATTTTGAATCACGCCCGTTTGTTCTGAAAAAATGGATGTAAATTGAGGAGAATCAGATATTTGTATATTGTAACTTTCGGCATTAATATAATTTCCCCATTTTAACACTACCGAGGTCGGTTGCCCAATAGCATGATCAACTGGTGATTCTTGTTGAACGGCTAAAAATTGATTGTTATAGATGCGCAACGTTTTGTATCGAGTTTCATATTCGGTCCCATTAAAACCTTGTATTCCAACTGTGTATTCTCCTGGTTGAATAGTTGATAAATTTGATATGTTTAAAGTAATGGTGCCATTTGCGCTTAAACTTTGAGCACTTAAATTGGTGGCTACACCGGTAGGCAAACCGACAACCGAAAAGCTTGTGGTGTTTGTACCGGTTTGTTTGTAATTGTATGTAAATGTTGCAGTATCGTTTGTACAAACCACCAAGTCAGCTGACGTTGGAACTATAGAGAAACTAGAAGAAACACCTGTAACTATTAAACTGTATTTCTGATTCCCACCAACCAAGTTTCCTTTATGAGTCACAGTAATTACATACTCTGAAGTTCCAGGGTTATTAATTAATACTTGTTCTATATTGTCCACGTTATTGTCCTGATCTTGAACGGCATTGTCTGCTGCGGAGATTAATCTCCACGGAAAATATGTTTGGCCATTTTTAGTAACTCGGATGTCTAAATCATTAATTAAAGCCGGTGTTGGGTCATTTTCGGGACGATCTCCTAAATTGGCAATCCCTGGGAGATCGGTCCAACTAATTGATGCAATGAGCGGTTCGGTACCCGATGATTTGACTGTTATTGAATAAGATTGACTTTGCAATAAATTTTCTTCGGATACCCATGAATTTAATCCATTTCCAGTTAAAGTTTCAGCTGCTTTTTTAGCATTAAGTAAGCCCCAGCCATAAATCGCATCTGGGCCTGGATTTCCACCATCATCAGCTGTATGACAGGCCAACCCTTTCAAAGTTGCTGATCTCATGTAACTACTGGTCAAGTTTTTTTGATGTTGCTGCAATAAAATGAGCGTACCTGCCACATTGGGTGAGGCCATGGATGTACCTGTCAAGGTTGCAGTTGCAGCATTACTTGAACTCCCACAGGATGTAAGTTGGGTTCCATTACCGGTAATGTCAGGCTTTATTCTCAAATCATCGGCGGGTCCCTGGCTGCTTGAGGTGTTTATTTGAACGGGTGATGTTAGTTTGCCATTTGAATTCACAAAAGCATCTTCCGCATTGGCAACCACCAAATTGTTTTTGGCTGCTTTGTTGCCATTTAATTTATCATACCCAAATGCACTCGGATTGGCATTGTCATTTACCATACCATCATTTCCTGCAGAAGCAACCATTAAATAATATGGAGACAAATAGGCAAGGTTGTCCCAATCGCGCGCATCAGGTGTGTATGCGCCTGTATACCAGGCTGGAATCGTATTTGTTCCACTTGTAATGGGGGTTCCGTACGAATGATTTGAAACGAGCATGCCTAATTGGGCCTCGCTGGCTGCTTCTGTTAAATCATCGGTCCATTCAAAAGTTCGTGCCGATGCCTGATAGGCCATGCCTTTAGTGGCTTGAGTTGTATTTGAGGCAATCATGGTTCCTGTAACATGGGTGGAGTGGAGCACATAATTATTATCAGTTGGGTTATCAACCACAGTAACACGACTACTTAATAAATTATGTGTTTTTCTGACCGTTCCTCCGTCCCAAACACGCACAGTCATATTTTGACCATTTAAACTCAATCCTAATGAACCTCCTGCATTTAAATGATTGGTTCTGGTTGATTTTGCCGCGTTGGAATTTGTTGTTTGATAGTAAATTGGAAAACCATCTGGGGTGAGGCTCATGATTTCAGTAATGGCACCTGAGGTGTCAATAGTTTTGAGGGGCCAATGGTTTAATTTTGCTTTTTCGATAGCTTTTTTGCGTAGGTTTTTTTGTTGGATGCCAACTTGCTGCTGCCATTGCTGCAGCTTATTTAAATCGTAGTTTTTTACAATTTCTTGAATATCTTGTTTGGTTTGAGCATTTAATGAAAGGGAAGTGCCTAAAACTGCCAAGAAGAATAAAATAGTTGATTTCATGTATCTATTTTTGAATATTTGGTAAAAATATTCAGTTCTACTTAAGAATAATCTTTGTAACTCCTTAATTTTTATTTAAACAGAAAAAAATCAAATTTCTGTTTGTAGAGCCTGATTTCAATTCAATAATAAAAAGTATTAAATCCGAACCGAATCAGGCACCAAGACCCGATAATCTCCTTTGTTTCGAATCACATCACGCACGATGCTTGAACTAATATAAGAAGTTTTTGCCGCAGTTAATAAAAATACGGTCTCTATGGTTGACAATTTTCGGTTGGTATGTGCAATGGCTTTTTCAAATTCAAAATCAGCTGGGTTGCGCAAACCTCTTAAAATAAAATGTGCCTTCATTTTTTTGCAATAATCAATAGTCAACCCTTCATACGAAGTAACCCTGATCCGCGGTTCATTGGCAAATGTTTGACGTATAAATTCCATGCGTTGCTCCAAGTCAAACATGTATTTTTTGTCGACATTGATACCCACGGCCACAATTACTTCATCAAAAAGCGTCAGTCCGCGGCTTATAATATCCTGGTGACCAAGTGTAATGGGGTCAAATGATCCGGGAAATAAGGCAATTCGTTTCATTTACTATCCATTTATGGAATTAATTATTTTTTGCTAATGCTTCACTTATGGCGGCTGCAAACAAGTCTGGCATTGAAATGCCGGCTGCATGGGCTTGTTGTGGCAAAATACTTTCGTTGGTTAATCCCGGAATGGTATTCATTTCAAGTAAATGTGGTTCGCCTTCTACCAAAATATATTCACTTCTTGAAAAGCCCGTCATGCCAAGTGTATTGTATACTTTTAGCGCCGTATCTGCTACTTTTTTCTGCGTTACAGCATCCAATCGGGCAGGGGTAATTTCTTGTGATTTGCCCAAATATTTGGCTTCATAATCAAAAAAATCATTTTCACTTACTATTTCTGTGATGGGTAACACCATAGTTTTACCCTGAAAATGGATGACACCCACCGACACTTCCGTACCGGCTAAAAATTGTTCGATGAGCACCTCATGATCTTCGTCAAATGCTTTTTCTAAGGCATTGGGTAAATCGGCCACATCATGCACTTTACTAATGCCAAAACTAGATCCCGACCGATTTGGTTTTACAAAACAGGGCAACCCAACTTGATCGATGATAGATTGGACATTGATTTCATCTCCATTATTTATATACACTGATTGTGCCATCGCAATCCCATAAGGCCGCAAAACAGAAAGCATATCCCGTTTATTAAAAGTAAGTGCTGATAAATAGTGAGAACAACCTGTAATGGGCAACCCCAACAATTCAAAATATGCTTGCATCAAGCCATCTTCGCCGGGCGTGCCGTGAATGGCATTGAAAACCACATCAAATTGAATGCGGTGGTCGCCAAGGGACACACTAAAATCGTTGCGGTTGATGACAAATTCATTGTCATTTTGATCCAAACAAACCCATTTGTCTTTGAAAATCTGAACCCGATATGGCTCATAAACAGCCCGATCAAGTTGTTGGTAAACGACTTCACCACTTTTTAATGAAATCTGCCATTCACTTGAAAAACCACCCATGATAATTGCTACTCGTGTCATCTCTGTTTATTTATGTACAAATGGAGGTAATAATTTGGATGAAACCTCACCAAACCCAATGCGCACGGCACTATTTTGACAAAATCCTTTCATGATGACCGTGTCATAATCTTGAATAAATTTTCGTTCGGTGCCATCGTTTAAAGCCAATGGATTTTTACCACCCCAAGTACGTTCAAGCATGGAACCAAAACTCTCAGGAGTTGGCCCTGAAATAGTACCTGATCCCATTAAATCGCCAGAATTTACGCGGCATCCATTAGAAGTATGATGCGCCAATTGTTGAGCCATAGACCAATACAAATACTTAAAATTGGTTTGACTGACCAAATTCGGGGTGCCATTTTCTGGTTCAATATAAGCTTCTAAGTGAATATCAAATGCATGCTTGCCTTTTTGTTGCAAGTAGGGCAGCGGCGTAGGTTCTTGGTGCGGGCCTTTGGTTCTAAAGGGTTCCAAGGCGTCTAAAGTGACGATCCAGGGCGAAATGGAAGTGGCAAAATTCTTGGCCAAGAAAGGACCTAGTGGCACATATTCCCATTTTTGCATGTCGCGCGCGCTCCAATCGTTCATAATAACCATGCCAAAAATATATTCTTCCGCTTCATTTACAGGGATGTTTTCACCCATAATATTGGCATCAGTGGTAATGAAGGCCGTTTCCAATTCAAAGTCAACCAAACGCGATGGGCCAAAAACCGGCGTGGTTTCGCCATTGGGCAATGTTTGTCCCATGGGGCGGTGAATCGGAATCCCAGACGGAATAATCGAAGAACTCCTGCCATGATAACCAACTGGAATATGCAGCCAGTTTGGCAAAAGTGCATTTTCCGGATCGCGAAACATTTTACCCACGTTGGTGGCATGCTCTTTTGAAGAATAAAAATCGGTGTAATCACCTATTTGAATAGGCAATTGCATTTCCACTTCATCCATTCGAAAAATAATGTGTTCCCGATGCTTCGTGTTGTCGCGAAGTAATGGGTTTTTAGCGTCAAACAATTCAGCAATGCGGTTTCTGACCAATCGCCATGTTTTTTTTCCGTCCGAAATAAAATCGTTCAGCGTGTCTTGCATAAACATATCGTCGGTCAAATCGATGCCTTCAAAGTAGTCGAGTTGCTGCAATGCACCCAAATCAATGGCAAAATCGCCAATTCGGGTACCTATAGTAATGACGTCATCTTTGGTTAAGAATACGCCAAAGGGAATGTTTTGAATGGGAAAGTCACTGTTTTCAGGGACTTCTAACCAAGAGGTGCGGTTCGGATCGTTTGCAGTAATAGGCATAGAGCAGGTCGTTAAAATTTCATCCAAATATATCAATAGTGGCTTAGCTGACCAATGAAAATTTGTAAATTTGGCGGCAATAGTAAAATATTTAACTCATGCGTCGCGACAACCACATTTTTGACCTCATATTGGCCGAACAAGAAAGACAAATGGAAGGCATCGAATTGATAGCTTCTGAAAACTATGTAAGTGATCAGGTGCTAGAAGCTGCTGGTTCCATTTTAACCAACAAATACGCCGAAGGCTATCCAGGCAAGCGCTATTATGGCGGGTGCGAAGTAGTCGACGTGATTGAGCAAATTGCCATTGACCGCGCCAAAGAATTATTTGGAGCAGCTTATGCCAACGTGCAACCGCATTCGGGTTCACAAGCCAACACCGCTGTTTTCGCGGCTTGTTTGCAACCAGGTGATCCCATTTTAGGTTTTAATTTGTCGCACGGCGGACATCTAACACACGGTTCTCCAGTAAATTTTTCAGGGAAATTATACAGCCCTCATTTTTATGGGGTGCAACAAGACAGCGGTTTATTAGATTACGATGAAATTCGGGAAATAGCGAAAAAAGTACAGCCAAAACTCATTATTGCAGGCGCATCAGCCTATTCTAGAGATATGGATTTTGCTGCATTCCGTTCCATTGCCGACGAAGTAGGGGCGCTTCTATTAGCCGACATTTCACACCCAGCGGGTCTGATTGCCAAAGGGTTGATGAATGACCCGGTTCCCCATTGTCATATTATAACCACCACCACCCACAAAACATTGCGTGGCCCAAGAGGTGGACTGATTATGATGGGCCAAGATTTTGAAAACCCATTTGGACACAAAACCCCTAAAGGAGAAACCAAGATGATGTCCACATTACTTGATGCCGCGGTATTCCCGGGAAATCAAGGTGGGCCATTGGAGCATATTATTGCGGCTAAAGCAATTGCCTTTGGTGAAGCCTTGACCGATGAATTTTTCCGTTATGCTTTGCAATTAAAACGAAATGCCCATGCCATGGCCGAAGCTTTTGTGCAAAGAGGCTACCACATTATTTCTGGCGGCACCGACAACCACATGATGCTCATAGATTTGCGCAATAAAAATATTAACGGTAAAGAAGCTGAAGCCGCGTTGGGCAAAGCGGAGATTACAGTCAATAAAAATATGGTCCCATTTGACGATAAATCACCTTTTGTCACCTCGGGTATTCGGGTGGGTACGCCTGCCATCACCACGCGTGGTTTGGTAGAGTCGGATATGGAACAAGTCGTTGACCTGATTGATCGGGCACTGCAAAACGCGCATGACGACGAGGCGTTGGAGCAAATTGCCGACGAAGTCAATGAGATGATGAGCGAACGTCCCATTTTTGTGTTTTAATAAAAATGTCTACATTTCGATTGCAACTGCCTACCGACCCGCGTTGGGTTGCTTTGGCCGAAAATAATTTGGAAGAAATTTTAACCGATCATGCTTGGTGCGAGCAAAAAGCTGCTACCAATGCCATCTATATCATTATTAACAATTCTGAAAAGGAGGACTTGGTGACAGATATGATTGCTTTGGCCCAAGAAGAAATGGACCATTTTCAACAAGTACACGATCTGATTAAGCAGCGCGGCTATACCTTTGGCCGCGAGCGCAAAGATGATTACGTCAATGAATTGGCGCAATACATGAAAGTGAGTGGTAAAGGGAAGCGTCTTGAAGGATTGGTAGAGCGTTTGTTATTTTCGGCCATGATTGAGGCCCGAAGTTGTGAACGATTTAAAACTTTGTCCGAAAACATCCAAGACGAAGAATTGGCGCAATTTTACCGAGGACTCATGGAAAGCGAAGCCAATCATTACACCTTATTTATAGGTTATGCCCGCAAATACGGCGAAGGCATTGATGTGGAAAAACGTTGGCGCGAATGGCTCGATTACGAAGCCACGGTGATTGCCAAATATGGCCAAAAAGAATCCATACACGGTTAGCCATTGAGGTTGCCCAACGTTTTATGGATTTTTCGTTTGTGGTGCGTTTGTTTCAATGAATCACTGCCCGAAATGACGCTGATGTTGCCATCAATTTCCAACATGGCTAATTTTACTTGATTGGTTGATTCCACGCCATGTTCGCGAATGGCCTCCATCAATTCTTCTTCCGAAATCTCTAGTTTTTGGAGCGTTTTCCATTCCACCATGCCTTTATGCACCAAAATATATGGCTTGTCTTGGATCAACTCTTTAATAAAACTGGATCGAAATAGAAACTTTTTAATGATGAAGTTCAACGTAAACAAGACTGTGGCTGCTACAATACCACCAAGAAGGGATACATTCGGCCCAACCATGGCATTCTGAACCGCATTGCTAATCAATAAAATCAGAATGACATCGGCTGTGTTTAGTTGTGAAAGTTCTTTTTTGCCAAATATGCGCAAGGCCACCAGCATAAACAAATAGACTGAGGCACTCCGAATGGTAATGTCAAGTATTGGATCCATAACAAAAAATTTAATTCATAAAAAAACCGAAGCAATTGGCGCTTCGGTTTTTTTTATGTTGGTTATATATTAACCTGCTTGGTTTTCTTCTTCTGTTTTTTTCTGAATGGAAACAGTGAGTTCTTGGGTTTCCGCATTCAAATCCATGAAAATTTCATCACCACTGTGAATTTTCGAAGTAATGATTTCTTCGGCCAAAGCATCTTCGACATATTTCTGAATGGCTCTTTTTAAAGGTCGCGCACCAAATTGTTTATCAAAACCTTTTTCAGCTATGAATGATTTGGCGGTGTCGGTCAATGTTAAACTGTAACCAAGCTCGGTAATGCGGTCATATAATTTCTTTAATTCGATGTCGATGATCAAATCAATGTGTTCTTTTTCAAGCGGATTAAACACGATGACATCATCAATTCGATTTAAGAATTCGGGAGCAAATGTTTTTTTCAACGCATTCTCCACCACACTTTTAGAATGGTCATCGGCTTGCGCCAATTTGGCAGTGGTGCCGAATCCGACCCCTTGACCGAAATCTTTTAATTGTCGTGCTCCCACATTGGAAGTCATGATGATAATGGTGTTTTTAAAATCAATTTTACGGCCCAAACTGTCTGTCAAGTAGCCATCATCTAACACTTGAAGCAACATGTTAAACACATCGGGATGTGCTTTTTCAATTTCATCTAAAAGCACCACACAATAAGGCTTGCGGCGCACTTTTTCAGTCAATTGTCCGCCTTCTTCATAACCAACATAACCTGGAGGCGCACCAATCAATCTTGAAATGGCAAATTTCTCCATGTATTCGCTCATGTCAATACGCACCAAGGCATCCTCAGAGTCAAACAATTCGCGGGCCAATACTTTGGCCAGCTGGGTTTTTCCCACACCTGTTTGGCCTAAAAAGATAAAGGAGCCAATGGGTTTATTCGGGTCTTTCAGTCCTGCTCTATTGCGTTGGATCGATCGGGCAATTTTTAAAACTGCCTCGTTTTGACCGATTACTTTTCCTTGTATTAATTGGGGTAATAGCGCTAATTTGTTGCTCTCTGTTTGCGCAATGCGGTTCACAGGGATGCTCGTCATCATGGAAACCACATCGGCCACATTGTCTTCGGTAACCAAAATGCGGTTGTTACGCGCATCTTCTTCCCATTGTTCTTGGGCAATGGCAAGGTCTTTTTCGATGCGTTTTTCGTCGTCACGCAAACGAGCGGCCTCTTCGTATTTTTGCTTTTTAACCACCGAATTTTTCTGTTCACGCACTTCTTCCAGTTGTCTTTCGAGTTCTAAAATTTGCTTGGGCACATCAATATTAGTAATGTGAACGCGTGAACCAGCTTCGTCCAATGCATCGATTGCTTTGTCAGGTAAAAACCGATCCGACATGTAGCGGTTCGTCAATTTAACACAAGCATCAATGGCTTCAGGGCTGTAAATGACATTGTGGTGGTCTTCATATTTACTTTTAATATTATTCAAAATTTGAATGGTTTCATCGACCGAAGTAGGTTCCACGATCACTTTCTGAAAACGACGCTCTAATGCGCCATCTTTTTCAATGTATTGACGGTACTCATCTAAAGTCGTCGCACCAATACATTGAATTTCACCCCGTGCCAAAGCAGGCTTAAACATATTGGAAGCATCCAATGAGCCCGTTGCACCACCAGCACCTACTATCGTGTGTATTTCGTCAATAAATAAGATGATGTCATTGTTTTTTTCGAGCTCATTCATCACCGCCTTCATGCGTTCTTCAAATTGACCTCGGTATTTAGTACCTGCCACCAAAGAAGCCAAATCAAGGGTCACCACTCTTTTATTAAATAAGATACGCGACACCTTTTTTTGAACAATGCGCAACGCCAAACCTTCGGCAATGGCTGATTTTCCAACGCCAGGTTCACCTATTAATAATGGATTGTTCTTTTTGCGGCGGCTCAAAATTTGAGAAACCCGTTCAATTTCTTTTTCTCGCCCAACAACTGGATCTAATTTACCTTCTTCGGCCATTTCTGTCAGGTCGCGACCAAAATTATCGAGTACAGGTGTCTTTGATTTTTTGTTGGTTTTATTCGAAGGATTGTTAAAACTTCCTTCTTTAAAAGACTCATCTCCACCTTGATCCTCATTAAATGATTCGTTCTTGGGGAGTTGGTCCATAAAATCTTCTTCGTTGGCGTGTGGCGTCATATTTAGGTATTGGTCTTTAACAGTTCCATAATCAATTTTGAGTCGGTGTAATAACTTGGTAGTTGGGTCATTTTCATTGCGCAAAATGCACAATAATAAATGAGCCGTACTGATGCTTGAGCTTTGAAACACCTTGGCTTCCAAAAAAGTGGTTTTTAAGGCGCGCTCCGCTTGGCGGGTCAAGTGCAAATTTTTCTTTTCCAATTCTGAATTCATGACTGGATTTGCGGGGCTTAGCACCTCTACTTTGCGTCGCAAATGGTCTAAATCAACTGAAAGATTGTTGAGGATGGTGATGGCTTTACCATTTCCTTCACGCAACATGCCCAGCATAAGGTGTTCAGTACCAATAAAATCATGTCCCAAACGCAAAGCTTCTTCTTTACTAAAAGTAATTACATCTTTTACCCGAGGTGAAAAATTGTCATCCATATTATTCAGATTGAATTGTAAAAGTACATATTTATAGCCTACGTATAACAAAAAATATACCGTTAAGGCTCGTGAAATGATCTAATTTAAAAAAGAGACAAAATGTCGGGTTCCATGGCTAGTCAACTTTCTGATTGGTATTATTTGTACTTTGTTTATCTTCAGTCGAAAAAGTTTTTACAAGCATTTTTGTGAAATATTATGTTAATAATTCTGCGAAAAAAGTATTTTTTTTAAATGTGTCATACGCTGAAAATGCCGTATATTGGTGCGCTTTAATAAAGAAGTAAAATTTTAGTAAAATCACTGCTATATGTCAGATGGAGAAAAACTGATTCCTATTAATATTGAAGATGAAATGAAGTCAGCTTACATCGATTATTCGATGTCGGTTATTGTTTCACGTGCCCTTCCTGATGTCCGCGACGGATTGAAACCAGTTCACCGCAGGGTATTATTTGGAATGTACGAATTGGGCGTGTTCTCAAATCGCGCACACAAAAAATCGGCCCGTATTGTGGGGGAAGTACTTGGTAAATATCACCCACATGGTGATTCATCAGTGTACGATACCATGGTGCGTATGGCCCAAGAATGGAGTTTGCGCTATATGTTGGTTGATGGACAAGGTAACTTTGGTTCCATTGATGGAGATAGCCCTGCAGCAATGCGTTATACCGAGGCACGTCTTAAAAAAATATCAGAAGACATTATGGCTGATATTGACAAAGAAACGGTCAATTTCCAGTTAAACTTTGACGATACGCTCGAAGAGCCCACTGTCATGCCAACACGTATTCCCAATTTGCTTATTAATGGGGCATCTGGAATAGCCGTAGGAATGGCCACCAATATGCCTCCTCACAATTTACGTGAAGTAGTAGATGGCATTCAAGCCTACATTGACAACAATGACATTGAAATAGACGAGCTCATTCAGCATGTAAAGGCCCCCGATTTTCCAACTGGTGGTGTAATCTATGGTTATGATGGGGTGCGCGAGGCTTTCAAAACCGGTCGTGGCCGCATCGTGATGCGTGCAAAAGTTGGTTTTGAAGAAGTGAACGGACGCGAAGCAATTATTGTCACTGAAATTCCTTACCAGGTCAATAAAGCCGAAATGATTAAGAAAACGGCGGACTTAGTGAATGACAAAAAAATTGAAGGCATCTACAACATTCGCGATGAATCGGATCGGAATGGCATGCGCATTGTGTATGAATTAAAACGCGATGCAGTGCCCAATGTGGTGTTGAATACGTTGTTTAAGTTCACACAGTTACAGTCTTCATTTAGTGTCAATAACATTGCTTTGGTCAATGGCCGTCCAGAGATGTTGAATCTGAAAGACATGATTCATCATTTTGTGGAACACCGCCACGATGTGGTGATTCGCCGTACCAAATATGAATTGCGAAAAGCAGAAGAGCGTGCGCATATATTAGAAGGTTTAATTATTGCTTCCGATAATATTGACGAAGTAATTGCATTGATTAGAGGCTCAAAGGATGGCGATGAAGCACGTCAAAAGTTAATTGAGCGCTTTAAGCTGTCTGAGATTCAATCGCGTGCCATTGTTGAAATGCGTCTGCGTCAATTAACTGGATTAGAGCAAGATAAATTGCGTGCAGAGTACGAAGAAGTGATGAAGTTGATCCAATACTTAAAAGATTTATTGGAAAATAAAGACCTTCGGATGCAATTGATCAAAGATGAATTGGCCGAAGTAAAAGAAAAATATGGCGATGAGCGCCGATCTATAATTGAATACGCTGGCGGCGATGTAAGTATTGAAGACTTAATTGCTGACGAAAGCGTGGTAGTGACCATTTCACATGCCGGTTATATTAAGAGAACGTCATTGTCTGAATACAAAACCCAAAATAGAGGTGGCGTAGGGCAGAAGGGCGTGGCTACGCGCGACCAAGACTTTTTAGAACACTTATTTGTGGCCACAAATCACCAATATTTGATGTTTTTTACCCAAAAAGGAAAATGTTTCTGGATGCGTGTGTACGAATTGCCTGAAGGCAGCAAAACCAGCAAGGGTCGTGCCATTCAGAACCTCATTAACATTGAAAGCGACGACAAAGTAAAAGCCTTTATTTGCACCCAAGACCTTAAGAACGAAGAGTATACCAATAATCATTATGTGATTATGGCGACCAAAAAAGGGCAAGTCAAAAAAACAGCTTTAGAACAATATTCACGTCCGCGTCAAAACGGCATCAATGCCATTACTATCCGAGAAGATGATGAATTGTTAGAGGCCAAATTAACTACAGGCAACAGCCAAGTATTGGTTGCTGTGAAATCAGGTAAATTGGTTCGTTTTGAAGAGAGCAAAACCCGCCCAATGGGCCGAACAGCTTCTGGGGTTCGGGGTATTACACTAGCTGACGAAAAAGATGAAGTAGTCGGCATGGTGGCCATTGATGAGAGTGCTGTAAATGATTCTCAGATCTTGGTGGTAACAGAAAACGGCTATGGCAAACGTACCAAATTAGAAGAAGACGGAGAACCTGTATACCGCATTACCAACCGAGGTGGTAAGGGAGTTAAAACGCTCAATATCACCGAAAAAACGGGTTCGTTAATTTCAATTAACATTGTGACCGACGAAGATGATTTGATGATTATCAACAAATCTGGCCTTACCATCCGAATGAATGTGTCTGATTTGCGTGTAATGGGCCGTGCAACACAAGGTGTTCGTTTAATTAATATTAAAGGAACCGATTCAATTGCTGCAGTAACAAAAGTACTGCGCGAAGATGAGGAAGTGCTCCCAGATGCTGATATGATTGCTGATATTGAAACTATTGACGATCAAAATATGAGTACCGATTCGGATGAATTACCAACCGATTCAAATGAATAAAAGCAGATAACAAAAAACACAACGTGTAAAGCGTTGTGTTTTTTTTGTTTGATAGATCACTGAAATATTTAAAACTTGCCTTGCAGCGCAGTTAAAGCGCGCTGTTCAAATGGGCGATCATTAATTCTATAAAGTATGAAAAATTACATTTTAAGTTCCGCATTGTCACTATTGATTGGAACAGCCGCTTTGGCTCAGAAAGATGAGTTGAAAACCCTTCGTAAAATTTATGATAAAGATGTTCCGACGAAAGAGGACATGGAGTTGTATAAATCAACGCTTACCAAATTAGAGCCATTGGCTACTGCTGAAAGTGATAAAATTTATTACAACTATTATCGGGTAAATTACGAATCAATGAAAATTATTTCAGACGGTAATGGAACTCCTGATATCTCAAAATTATTTGCATTAATGATGAATGTAAGCTATATGGAAGATATTGCTAAGGTGTACCAATCAACCCTAGATTTCGAAAAAAAGGTGGACAAAATGGTTTATACTGACGACATTACGAAAGAAATGCAAGAAATGAGGTCAGAAGTTGTGAATGCAGCCATTCAGTTAGAAAAATCAAAAAATTATATAGCTGTAAGTAAATTGATGAATATAGCATATGTCATGGACCGAAAAGACCAAGAAAAACTTTATTTCTCTGCCAGCTATGCCCTTAACGCCAATGAATATCAAGAAGCATTAAATCATTATAATGAATTGGTTAAATTGAACTACACGGGTGAGGGCACTATTTATTTGGCCAAAAATATTGCGAACAATACAGAGGAAACCTTTCCAAACAAAGATATGCGTGACCAATATGTTATTTTAAAAACACATATTTTACCTCGTGACGAGAAAAAGCCATCTGTAGAAAAGGAGATTTATAAATCTATTGCCTATTCTTACATGAAATTAGGTAAAAATCAGCAGGCTATTGATACGTACGAGCAGATGCGTAAAAAATATACGGATGACATTACCTTAATTACCGCAGAAGCTGATGTATATTATGCCATGAATAATTTACCTGCTTATAATAATTTAATCAAATTGGCTATTGAGAAAAGCCCTAATGATGCCGATCTCTATTATAATTTAGGAGTAACTGCTTCCAAAACAAATCAATTTGCAGAATCTGAAAAATACCTTTTGAAAGCCATTGAAATTAAACCTGAATATGCAAATGCTTATGTGATTTTAGCTGAAATGAAACTAAAACCAGATAGCCAGATCGTGGAGGAAATGAATAAATTAGGTACTTCCGAAAAAGACAATAAGCGATATGCTGTTTTACAGAAACAAAGAGAGACGATGTTTAACAGTGTGCTGCCTTATTTAGAAAAAGCTTATCAATTAGAGCCTACCAACGATGATATCAAAAAAACACTTCGCGGTGTGTATAGCGCTTTAAATTTATCTGATAAGGCCAAGGCTCTTAAAAATTAATAGTAAATCATTGAGTTGCGAATAATTTATTTTTTAGACATATAGATAAAAACCGTCCTTTGTGGCGGTTTTTTTGTGAAGACAGAATCCGACTTGATGGTGGCGCATTGTTTTAAATATCATTGTTGATTTAACCCAAATTATGCATTAGACTTTGCAATGAAACCAACACTTACAAAAAGTTTGCATTTGCAAACTCCAATAAAAAAGTTGGTTCTTAATGACCATTTAAAAACAAATATTAACGTCATTAAAAAGGGAAAAGGACAATAAAGCTTGGAGTGCACGGACTTTTTTTACCGCAGATGTAGCCAAGCTACATTGAGGACAAAAAACTGAAGTGATTTAGACTTTTTTGATTGAAGCGAAAAATGAGGATTTTTGTTCCAAATTTTAGCTTTTTTGCACTTCATAGCAGCGCTACGGAACGAAGTGGTTTAAACTTTTTTGATTGAAGCGAAAAATGAGGATTTTTGTTCCAGATTGTCACTTTTTTGCGCTGCATAGCAGCGCTACGGAGTAATAAAAAGGGGCAATATGGGGCGAAAAGACCATTTTGCAGCCAATTGAAAAAAGTATAAATTGCTTCATCAGTACATTTCCAAATTTGCAGTCATTTTTACTTGTAATAAAATTCTAATACATTATTTGGGTTTAAACTTTTTTGCACTGCATAGCAGGGCTACGGAGTGAAGTGGTATAAACTTTTTTGATTGAAGCGAAAAATGAGGATTTTGGTTCCAGATTGTCACTTTTTTGCACTGCATAGCAGCGCTACGGAGTAATAAAAAGGGGCAATATGGGGCGAAAAGACCATTTTGCAGCCAATTGAAAAAAGTTTAAACCACTTCAATAATAAAAAAGCTGAAATCCGGGGCGAAAAGACCATTTTGCAGCCAATTGAAAAAAGTTTAGATCAATTCATCAGTACATTACCAGATTTACAGTCATTTTTCTATGTAATAAATTTCTAATGCGTAATTTGGGTTTAATTCATTTTGTTGGTGTTTTAGTCGGTCAAATTAAATTATATTTACCCATAAAATTGTCACAATGCGTTTAAGTCCATTAGGTTTATTTTTTCTTGCAATAGGATTCATGGTTCAATCAGTTTTGGCCCAATCGCCTTATACCAAATATGTAGTGTTGGCTGGTGAAACCTTAGAGCAAATTGCCAAAAAAAATGGGCTGTCAAGTTATGCGATTCAACAATTAAACCCCGATTTTAAGACAAAGTGGAAAACAGGCTTGGTTTTG
Organism: Flavobacterium sp. BFFFF2; assembly: GCA_002256385.1. GTDB lineage: Bacteria > Bacteroidota > Bacteroidia > Flavobacteriales > Flavobacteriaceae > Flavobacterium. The sequence goes on along the minus strand of NKJD01000001.1, from coordinate 20,884 downwards.
TTACTTCCGCCAAAAGATACTATCTTGTCGTCAAAGGACAATCAAACTTACACGGTTCAGGCTCAAGATACCTGGTATTCCATTTCAAAAAAGCATCAAATATCAGTTGCCAATTTGCAGGAAGCCAATGCAACGCTAATTGACAAGCCCTTGGCATTGGGGGCTGTTTTGACTATTCCAACGACAAAATCAGCAGTAAAAAATGGGGCAGGTTCTCATGTCGTTCAAGCGCAAGAAACGCTCTATTCCATTGCCCGATTGTATCAAGTAACCCCCGATCAGCTGCGGATGGCTAATCCTTCACTTCCCGAAGTTTTGCCTATTGGATTTAATTTAAATTTACCTAAAGATCCTATTAAACAATTGGCTCCGCCTGTATTTAACACTAAAAAAGACACCGTACTTTCAATAAATAAACGCAGCGTACAAGACCAAAAAACCATCATTTTGGCTCTGCCTTTGCATTTAAATAAGGTGTTTAATGATTCAGTCAATACCATGCCTGAACGACTCAAAAAAGACAAGTTTTTAAATATCACGCTCGATTTTTATAACGGGGCCATGAAAGCCCTTGATTCTGCGAATGCATTGGGTTGGAATTACAAAATCAAGGTGATTGATTCAGAAGAAACCAAATCCAATTCTTCATTAAGCAAAGTGATGGCCGAGAATGAACTGGAAGGAGCCACGGCGCTTATTGGTCCGTTTTTTCAGGGAAATGTTGATAAGTGGGCAGCCGCTTTGCAATCTAAAAACATCCCCGTTTTTTCTCCGCTTTCAAAGGAAGGGACCTCTGGGAGTCAGAATGTGTACCAAACCATCACGAATGCAGATACCCAAAAAAGGGGGATTTGTGCTTATTTGGCAGCTCAAAATAACAATGTAGTAGTTATCGCCGATCCTAAAAAAGCAAGTTTCAAAAGCACGCTTCAGGCATATAAAGAGTGGCAGTGGCTAGGTTTAACTAGTAAAGGGGCCGTTTGTTTCGATTCCCTTCAAAAGCGCTTGGTAAAAAACAAACTCAATTATTTGGTCATTGCCAGCGAAAAAACAAGTCATGTTTTGGGTTTGCTCAAGTCAATGAAATTGCTTCAAAAGAACTACCAACTGCAATTGGTCAGTCTTGAATCAAGTGAAACACTTGAATATGACGAAATTCCGTTGGAGCAACTTATTGCATTTAAGTTGTTGATTCCTTCTGGCAGCAGAACGAATATGAGTCCCGAATTTGAAAAATTCAGACAGGCGTACCGCAAAACAAATAAATTATTGCCCAATGACGTGGCCATTCGCGGGTTTGATGTGGTTTTTGATGTGCTTTATCGGTTGCAAAATAATGTGCCACCAGAAACGCGTACCGATAGATGGCAACAACGTTTTAAGTACCAATCAAGCAATGCAGGCTTTGAAAATCAAGCTTTTTATTTGCTGCAATACGAATCTGATTTAACTGCTAAACCAATAGAATAACATGCCTACTTCAACAATACAATACTTGGGTGACTTGCGCACCGAATCAACACATATAGCTTCAGGATCGACCATATTGACCGATGCGCCTATTGATAATCATGGCAAGGGTGAAGCCTTTTCACCTACCGACATGGTGGCCAACTCATTGGCTACTTGCATGCTTACTGTCATGAGCATTAAAGCGCAAGAAATGGGCATCGAACTGAAAGGCTCAATGGCCGAAGTGACAAAAACGATGGGGGTGGATCCCCGCCGAATTGTAAAAATTGAGGTTCATTTTACATTAACCCATCCTGCTGACGAACGCACCAAATTGATTTTGGAGCGCGTGGCTCATACTTGTCCAGTACAGCAAAGTTTGCATCCTGACATTGAGCGAGCTATTTCATTTGTATGGGCGAAATAGTCACTAAACCAACTTCTCAATTGGTGTTGGAAGCAGCTAAACAGCTGATGCCTTATGGTAAGTATAAAGGCAGAAGATTGATTGATATCCCCGAGTTTTATTTGATCTGGTACCAACGGAAAGGTTGGCCAGCTGGTTTGTTAGGAAAACAGTTGGCTTTGATGATGGAAATTAAAATAAATGGATTAGAAGACATGATTCGACGGATTATTTAAGGAAACGCGAAACCAATATGAGTTCATTGTGCTTCTCAAGACGCGGCATGCTTTGAACTTGTACACCGGGTAATTCTCTAAAATATGCGATGTAATCTTGGTTTCTTTTTGCATCCAAGTCCGACGTAACCATCGTATTAAAGAGGATGATCCCGCTTCCATTTAGTATTCGGAGAAGTTGATCTTGAAAGGCAGGTTCAAACAAAAAGGAAGGCATTTGGGTATCTTGAAAAATGTCAACAATGATTAAATCAAATGTTTTTTTGGTGGTTCCAACAAATTGATGCGCGTCGGCTATTATGTAGTTTACATTATTCCATTGATATAATCCAAAGTATTTTTTGGCCAATTCCAGAATGCCTTCATCTATTTCGACACCAGTAATTTGCCCCTTATAATTAAAGTCCTTGTTTAATGTTTCAATGACACTTCCACCTGCGACACCAAGTAATAATACCGAATCACATTGATCAATTTGAGCTTGCCCGATGGCATGAAGTCCCCTTCGTAAAATGCGTTGTAAGCTGCCGTAGGAATAATTTGCGTGCAAGCTATCCATGACCAATTGGCCATTCGCCCAAGTGATTTCAAGCGTTGTGCTCAGGTCTGATGGTTGTTTGTGAATCGTTATTGGGAAAAAATAACTGAGTAATTTAAGGATCAACGGGCGTACTTTATTTAAAAATCAAAAATACGCAAACAGAATAAGAATCATGAGGTCCCTTAGGAATTTTGTGATTTAAGTTGAATATTCATTTTGGAATAGGACAATTGGTTGATCTGTGTTACTTTTGGGTCGGAAGTTTTTGTTTCAAGTTTCAGGTTTTAAGTTTAATTTTGCAAGCTGAAGCTTGCGTACCTGAAGCCCACTGGGCTTCCTCCTCTATATATCATATGCTCCGTTCGCCACTTCGGGTCTCGGGTCAGGTTTTCCTTCGGACCGTTCGAACTTTGGTCTCGGGTCAAGTTAAAAGGTCTCATTAGAAAATCATTCAAAATTCAAAATTTAAAATTCAAAATTTTTATTTCTTTGCTCTTGCTTCTTTTCTCTTTCCTCTAATTTTTTTTCATGAAAAAACACATCTATACTTGGTTCTTTATGTCGGTTTGCGGTTGGAAAATCGAAGGGCCTTTTCCAACTCATCATTCCAAAATGGTTCTCATGGTGTTGCCACACACGCATTGGTTCGATTTTTTTCTCGGATTATTCACCCGCGGCATTGTAGGTGTTGACATGCATTGGGTTGGTAAAAAAGAACTATTTAGATTTCCATTTGGGGCGTATTTCAGGTGGATGGGAGGGAGGCCATTAGACCGAAGGGGCAATCAGAATTTAGTTGAATCGATGGTTGAATTGTTTAAGAATTCCTCCGAACTTAGGTTGGCCATTGCACCAGAGGGTACCCGTAAAAAAGTCCATCAACTTAAAACGGGTTTTTATTATGTGGCATTGGGCGCACAAGTTCCCATTGTACCGGTGGCCTTCGATTTCAAGGCAAAAGCCGTTCGTTTCGGTGCCCCGTTCATACCAACAGGCAATTATGAAGATGACCTACCGCAACTTTTGGCACATTTTAAAGGAGCAATGGGTAAAATACCAGCATACACTTTTGAAACAGCACAGTCAAATGATACACCACAGCAATAGCGCGCCAAAATTGGCGCATACGCCGCTTAGCGTGGTGTGTTTGGTGCCTTCCTTAACAGAAACATTATATGACTTGGGGCTTGGAAGTTCATTGGTGGGCATTACCACTTTTTGTGTGTTTCCGCCACAACTACGAGGGCAAAAGGTCAGTGTGGGTGGTACCAAAAAAGTGAATATGGCAAAATTAAAGAAGTTAGAACCCGATTTGGTCATCGCAAACCAAGAAGAAAACACCCTTGACATGGTCAATGAATTGTCAGCATTTGTACCTGTTTGGGTAACTAATATTGCAACAATATCTGATTGTTTTGAGGTCATTGAATCAATGGGAACGCTTTTTAATAAACGAACCGAATCACAGCAGTGGATTCAGAAAATCCAATATAAGCGATCGAATTATTTAATGCGGTTTTCAGCAAATCATTTAAAAGTGATTTATTTTATATGGGCCAAGCCCTATATGGCTGCTGCTTCTGGTACCTTCATTCATTTTATGTTAACTGACATTGGTTTTGTGAACACCTTGGCTGATCAGACTCGATATCCCGTTTTGGAGGCAACTGACATTGAAGCACTTGATCCAGATTTGGTGTTGTTGTCATCGGAACCCTATGAATTTTCAGATCAAGAAGCTTTTGAAATTGGCAGATATACACACCATGCAAAAACAGTTTTTGTTGATGGTACTTACTTTTCCTGGTATGGCACACGAATGGCCAAATCATACGATTATTTCGAACAATTGATGACACGGATAACAAACTCATTTTAATTTGGCATGTCAATTGCACAATGATAAAAGAAAATGGCAGCATTTAGTTAGTAGCGTTCTGAATATCTGATTTTTACCATTTACCATTTAAAAAATAAACTGTTACTAATTTAAAGGGTCTGTCAAAATGACACCCAACCTACGTATATGTCGCAATCAAAAATATTGACTTTAGACAATTTGTCACTACAAGATCTGAATCCAGAGGCTGAGTTAATTCCATTGCTTACCCCAGAAGATGAAGAAGAAATGAATCGGGAAGAATTGCCTGAAATGTTGCCTTTGTTGCCATTGCGCAACATGGTGTTATTCCCAGGCGTCGTGATTCCCATTAGCGCCGGACGCGACAAATCAATTCGTTTGTTGAATGATGCCAATGCGGGAGATAAAATTATTGGCGTAGTTGCCCAACGCAATGAAGACATTGAAGACCCAACCCTTCAGGACGTACATCAAGTAGGTACTGTTGCACAAATATTACGTGTCTTAAAAATGCCTGATGGCAATGTGACCGTTATTTTACAGGGTAAAAAGAGGTTTCAAATTAACCAATTGGTGGCTGATCAACCTTATTTAAAGGTAACGACCCAAGAGGTATTGGAAGTGCGGCCCGAAGCAGGCGATCATGAATTTGATACCATCGTTGAATCCATTAAGGAATTATCAGTCAATATCATACGCGACAGTCCGAACATTCCAACGGAAGCGACGTTTGCCATTAAAAACATTGAAAGCAAGTCGTTTTTAATCAACTTTGTGTCGTCGAACATGAATTTGAATGTGGGTGACAAACAGGCTTTGTTATCTATTAATAACCTGAAAGAACGTGCTTTAGAAACGCTCAAATTCTTGCACATTGAATTTCAGAAGCTTGAATTAAAAAATGACATCCAATCAAAAGTTCGGTTTGATTTAGACCAGCAGCAGCGCGAATATTTTTTGCACCAACAAATGAAAACCATTCAAGAAGAATTGGGCGGGGTTTCGTATGAGCAAGAAATTGAAGAAATGCGCCAAAAGGGATTGACCAAAAAATGGGATGAAGAAATTGCCAAGCATTTTGAAAAGGAACTTAAAAAATTGCAACGCACCAATCCACAATCGCCTGATTTTGGGATCCTCCGAAATTACTTGGAACTTTTTCTAGAATTGCCTTGGGGCATCTATTCAACTGATAATTTTGATCTCAAAAGAGCTCAGAAAATCATTGACAGAGATCATTTTGGGTTGGATGATGTCAAGAAACGCATTGTAGAATATTTGGCCGTTTTAAAATTAAAGAACGACATGAAGTCGCCCATTATCTGTTTAACAGGGCCTCCGGGTGTGGGTAAAACCTCCATCGGAAAGTCAATTGCTGAGTCGTTGGGACGCGAATACATCCGGATTTCCTTGGGTGGTTTGCGCGATGAATCGGAGATTCGAGGTCACCGCAAAACGTACATCGGCGCCATGCCAGGCCGAATCATTCAAAATATTCGCAAGGCAGGCACTTCAAACCCCGTATTTATTTTAGATGAAATTGATAAATTGTCGCAAGGTTTTCAAGGAGATCCTTCATCAGCTTTGCTTGAAGTGTTAGACCCTGAACAAAACACCACATTTTATGACAATTTTCTTGAAATGGGGTACGACTTGTCAAAAGTGCTGTTTATTGCCACGTCCAATAATATCAATGCGGTGCAACCTGCCCTACGCGACCGGATGGAAGTCATTGACATGTCGGGCTATACCATTGAAGAAAAGGTAGAAATTGCCAAAAAGCACTTGTTGCCCAAACAGCTTAAGCAGCACGGATTGGAGAATTACCCAATAAAAGTGGGTAAAAAACAATTGGAACAAATAATTACGGGCTACACCAGGGAATCTGGTGTGCGTGGGTTAGAAGCCAAATTAGCACAATTGGTGCGTTCCATTGCCAAATGTGTGGCCATGGACGAACCTTATGATGCAGTGGTTCAATCAGAAGATGTCCTTAAAATTTTAGGTGCTCCCAGAATGGAACGTGACAAATATGAATCAAATGAAGTGGCTGGGGTGGTTACTGGTTTGGCTTGGACTTCGGTAGGTGGTGATATTTTATTTATTGAATCTTCTCTTTCAAAAGGGAAAGGCACCTTAACGTTAACTGGAAATTTAGGCACAGTAATGAAAGAGTCCGCTACTTTGGCTTTGGAATATTTAAAAGCCCATGCCTTGCCATTGGGATTGAATCCTGACCTTTTTGAAAAATACAATGTGCATTTGCACGTGCCAGAAGGCGCCACACCCAAAGACGGTCCTAGTGCAGGAATTGCCATGTTAACCGCTCTTTACTCGGTATTTACGCAGCGTAAAGTGAAAAGCAAATTGGCTATGACAGGTGAAATCACCTTGCGTGGAAAAGTGTTGCCCGTTGGTGGCATTAAAGAAAAAATACTAGCTGCCAAAAGGGCACATATACAAGAAATCATTTTGTGTAAAACCAATCAAAGTGACATAGAAGAAATCAATTCAGAGTATTTAAAAGGATTAAAATTTACCTATGTAACCAACATGACTGAGGTACTCGAATATGCTGTTACTAAAGAGCAAGTGAAAGAACCTTTGAGTTTCATTTAAAATTTTAACATTTTATTAGATAATATAAAAAATAATTATACATTTGACTGTTGTTTGTTTTGAACAACTCTTTTTCATAGCAATTTTCCCATCCTTGGAGGTCCAAACAAGGATGGGTTTTTTGTTTACCAACTTAAAAGTTTCCCCTTTGATCCTTTGAAAACGATTTCGTGCGTTGTATTTTTGGCCATTATTTTATCAATAGTATCTTGGATACTGAAGCACCCTATCACATGAAATTTGGCATTGTACGCGAACGTAAAAATCCCCCAGATCGGCGAGTAGTTTTTTCACCTGATGCCGTGGCACAGCTAAAAACAAATTATCCACAATCAGAGTGGGTAGTTGAATCATCGCCAATACGGGTTTTTTCAGATGACGAGTACCGTGCTAAAGGTATTGAGGTGGTGAATGATTTGTCAGATTGCGATGTGATATTTGGTGTCAAGGAAATTCCAATTGATGCTTTAATTCCCGATAAAAATTATTTCTTTTTTTCGCATACCATTAAAATGCAACCCCACAACCAGAAATTGTTGCGGGCTTTGTTGGATAAAAACATTACTTTATTTGACCATGAAACAATTGTTGATGCGCATGACCGGCGTTTAATCGGTTTTGGCTTTTATGCTGGTGTAGTGGGTGCTTACAATGGGTTCCGAGCTTTTGGCGCTAAATTCGAATTGTTTGACATACCGAAGGCTGAAAATTTAGCGCACCAAGAAGATCTGATTGCCAGCCTAAAAAGACACATGCTGCCTCCAATTAAAATTGTACTTACCGGTCATGGAAAAGTAGCGCATGGGGCCATGGCTATTTTAGATGGCATTAAAATTAAAAAAGTATCGATAGCTGATTTTTTAAACAAAACATACGACAGACCAGTCTATACCCAAATTGACGTGCTGGATTACAACAAACGCATAGATGGACAAGTGGGTTCAAAATCAGATTTCTATCAGAATCCGGAGTTGTATTGTTCCGATTTTGGTCGTTTTTCAGAAGTGACTGATTTGTTCATGGCCGGACATTTTTACGCACCTGGAGCCCCAATTATTTTAAGTAAAGAAATGCTTCAAAGTCCAAAGTGTTCCATTAAAGTGGTAGCCGATATTTCATGTGATGTGGAAGGGCCAATTGCTTGTACGCTGCGTGCTTCAACCATTGCAGATCCAATTTTTGGGTATTTGCCTGCGACAGGCGAAGAAGTGTCATACCGACATCCATCGGCTGTGGTGGTAATGTCAGTTGATAATTTACCTTGTGAATTACCCAAAGATGCCAGTATTGGCTTTGGTGCCATGTTTATGGAGCATGTGATTCCTGCTTTTTTCAACAATGATGAAAGTCAGTTGTTGAAACGCGCCATGGTCGTCACTAAAGGGCAATTGACGCCTAAGTTTGAATACTTGACCGATTACGCGAATGAATCCACATTGATTGTGCCAAGTGAAACCACTATAACGTAAAAAATTACATAAAAAGTTGGTTTTTTCAAAATTTAGTATAAATTTGTATTTACTAATCTAAAAACAAGCGCCTATCGCATAATATTACTTGAACGAGAGTTACTTTATGTAAATCTGAAATCAGTATGTTATGAAAGCAATAGTTTGTGATGATGCGCAATTAATTAGCCGCTATCAGGCGGGGGATGAGCGAGCTCTTTCCATCCTTATTGAGAGACACCAATCTCAATTATTCAATTTTATTTATGCTAAAGTTCGTGATCGAGATGTCGCTGATGATTTGTTTCAGGATACCTTTGTTAAGGTCATCCGTATTTTAAAAACAAACCAGTACAAAGAAGACGGAAAATTTATCCAATGGATTACGCGCATTGCTCGAAATATCATTATGGATTATTTTAGAGCGCAGTCAAAAGTACGCATGGTTCGGGAACGCGAAGAATTTCCGTTGTGTAAATTGATACGGACCGTTCAGCCTAGTGACGAAACCGAACTTAATCGGTCGCAAATTGAGAAAGATTTGCATAAATTATTGAAACAATTACCAGAAGAACAACGTGAAATGGTTGAAATGAGGCTGTTTTATGGGATGTCGTTTAATGAAATTGTCGAAGAAAAAGACCTTGTATTGAATACGGCTTTGGGACGCATGCGTTATGCCATCATTAATCTGAGAAAATTAATTGAAAAAAACAAGGTGAATTTGATGGAGTAACACAATATCTAAGTGGGGCAAGCGTTAAAGTATAAAAAATTAACAACATTTTTTATGGCTAAACTTTACGCGAAATCTACTTTAAAAAACAAGCTCATTCAACCTAAACCCGAAACCATCAAACGCATTTTGGCTTATTCCAAGTCGACACATTTTTATCAAATTAGTGATAAATTGGTAGAGGTTTCATCAAATTAGTTATCGTAGTGGTATAAACTTTTTTGAATTGGCTGCAATCAAAAAAGTTCAAACCGATTCGTGAATAGCTATATTTTTCCCTGTTCAATAAGCGGATACAGTTGTTTGTATAATTGACCGTCCGTGATCTGTGCGCCTTGGCGAATTAAGCTAAATACCTCTTTGTTTTTTTCGTCTGTAAAGGTTTTTTTTCCATGTTGCCATTCTACGTCCTCACTGAGTAGGGCGGAGGTTAACCAGTTAAACCCCTCTTGGGTGGTAAAATCAATAGCCGTGTTTAATGACTTAATAACTATGCATGACATAAAGGTGTCATGTATACCAAATAAAAAAACGTGGCTTTTTGAAATCTGATCGAGGTATTTTGCTTGGTTCAACGCGCCTTCCCATACAAGGTCTGAAAAGACATCCAATTCAGCTTCGGCCACATCAGGTTTTTCTGATTTCATTTTTTCCCAATCTGCTTTGTCAATCGATTGAGTGGCCAAAAATCGAGCAAATTCATAGTGTAAAGTCGAAAATTGTTCTTTGGTTAAGCGGTGGTATTTCATGTTTTTTTGATTGTTTATATAAAAAAAGTCCCGATAAACGGGACTTTTATGTTGTACGAACTGGTTTGATTAGTTATTGTTATCAGATACCACCTCAAAGTTCAATTCAACAATTACTTCGCGGTGTAAACGAATGTTGGCTGTGTATTTGCCCAAACGTTTGATCATTCCGCAGCTGATAAATTTGCGGTCAATTACATGACCTGCTTTTTCCAAAGCAACAGCAATATCAGCATTGTTGATCGAACCAAATAATTTGTCACCACCAGATTTGGCAGCAATTTTAATGTCAAGTCCTTTCAATACGTCAGCTATAGTTTTGGCATCAGCCACTAACTTAGCTTCTTTGAAAGCACGTTGTTTTAAGTTTTCAGCCAAAACTTTTTTGGCAGAAGGAGTAGCTAAAGCAGCAAGTCCTTGTGGAATTAAGAAATTACGACCATATCCGTTTTTTACTTTAACGACATCGTCTTTAAATCCTAAGTTCTGAACGTCTTGTTTTAAAATGATTTCCATATATATATGCCCTCCTTAGATTATTTTAACATGTCAGCTACATAAGGCATCAAAGCCAAATGACGTGCTCTTTTTACTGCAACAGATACTTTACGTTGGTATTTCAATGAAGTACCAGTCAAACGGCGTGGAAGAATTTTTCCTTGCTCATTCACAAATTTCAACAAGAAATCAGCGTCTTTGTAGTCAATGTATTTAATACCTGATTTTTTGAAACGACAGTACTTTTTAGTTTTTGTCGTGTCGATGTTCAAAGGCGTTAGATATCTGATATCTCCGTCTTTTTTTCCTTTGGCAGATTGTTCAATTGTTGACATACCTTACGCTTTTTGTTTTAATTTTTCTCTTCTTCTTTCGGCCCAAGCTATTGCAAACTTGTCTAAACTAACCGTTAAGAAACGCATAATGCGCTCATCACGGCGGAATTCTGTTTCAAAAGCAATCAGTACTTCTGCACTGGCTTTGAATTCAAATAAATGGTAAAAACCACTTTTTTTGTGTTGGATTTCGTAAGCTAATTTTTTTAGCCCCCAATCTTCCTTGGATACAATCTCGGAACCCTTTGACGTAAGAAAATCTTCAAATTTGCTCACTGTTTCCTTTACCTGGGTTTCAGATAAAACGGGATTCAAGATGAAAACAGTTTCATAATGCTTCATAACGTATAGTTTGAATTTAAATAAAATTGGGTGCAAAAGTACATATTTTTTTGTCACCTACAACATAAGTCGGGTAAATGTCGTTTATCGACAAAAAAAACACATGAAGTGACCATTGTTTAAAAATAAACAGTAAATTTACATCCGGTATTTAAAAGTTCAAAGAACATGGTAAAGCTCAACTGTGTGGTTCTAGACGATAGTTCCATTCAACGTATTACAATTAATAAGCTGGTTAATAATCACCCGAATCTAAATTTATTGGGCGATTTTTCAAATGCGATAGAGGCCCGCAGTTATATTGCGATCAACGATGTGGATCTTATTTTTTTAGACATTGAAATGCCCGTAATCAGCGGATTTGAGTTTTTGGATGGTTTAAAAGTGAAGCCTCAAATTATTTTTATTACGGCCAAAGAAGATTATGCTGTGAAAGCATTTGATTATGAAGCGACAGATTACATCAAAAAGCCAATAACGCTTGAAAGATTTAATTCTGCCATTCGACGTGCCACCGATTGGTATAATTTAAGGAATGATCCATCAGCCGACACCGAGTTTATTTATATTAAAACCAATTTAAAAAAGTTAAAGGTATTTACACATAAAATTAAATACATTGAAGCTTTGGGCGATTATGTAAAAGTAATCACGGATGATGACTCACATTTGGTATTGTCAACAATGAAATCTTTTGAAAAAGAATTACCTGCCGGAAAGTTTGTACGTGTACACAAATCTTTCATTATCAATGCGACGAAGGTGGAGCGATACAACAGTAAATTTGCTGAAATTGGCAACATCAAAATTCCTTTGAGCCGTGAAAAGAAGAAAAATTTAGTACTTGCGCTCAATCCAAATACACCTTTGGCAAGCGAAGAATAGATAGTAGTATACTTTTAAAAAAAAATCCTGATTATCCATCAGGATTTTTTTTTAATACGGATCGACCGTTACGGTTCTTTTGACCGCTTTATAGGCTGCGATCGATTCAAAAGCAGTCAGCGTTCGTTGCAATTGTTTTTTGACCCGCACAGTTGATTGATGTAAGGGTATTTTCATCATCATGGTCCGATGGAATTCATTACGTATGCGTGCAATGGGAGGTTCTTCGGGGCCTAGTAAAGGAGTTTCAATGGATTGTCTGATTGAATTTGCCAACCAATGAGCCGCTTGTTGCACCAATTCGTAATTTTTGTGTCGCAAAGTAATGCGAATGAGTCTGCAAAAGGGCGGGTAATTAAAACTTTGACGCTCTGTTTGTTGCGAATTGAACATAGCCATGTAATTTCCTTGTTGAACCAATTCAATAATAGGGTGGCTAGGTTGATAGGTTTGTATGAGTACCTGTCCAGCCAATTCGGCCCGTCCGGCCCGTCCAGAAACTTGAGTTAATAGCTGGTAGCAACGTTCAGACGCCCGAAAATCGGGTTGATACCACAAGGCATCGGCATGAATAATTCCTACTAAAGTTACCATTTTAAAGTCGAGTCCTTTGGCCACCATTTGGGTGCCAATCAACACGTCAATTTCTCGGTTTTTAAACCGATCAAGTATGGTTTCGAGGCTGTTTTTTCCACGGGTTGTATCGGTATCCAAACGTTCAATCCGCAATTTAGGAAATTGAGAGGCCAGTTCCATTTCAATTTGTTCTGTGCCTAGGCCTTTGGTGGTCAGTTGGTTGTCGCGGCATTGGTGGCAATGGGTGGGCATGGCCATGGCATAACCACAATAATGACACCTCAATTGATTGCGGAATTTATGATAAGTTAAGCTCACATCGCAATGTGGACATTGGGGCACGTGACCACAACGCATGCATTCTAAAACAGGGGCATAACCCCTTCTATTTTGAAATAAAATGACTTGTTCACCTTTGTCTGTTTTTTCGGCGATGGCTTCCAATAAATTTTTTGAAAACGGGCCAAACAATTGTTTTTTAAATTGCGCTTCACGCAAGTCAACCACTTCAATTTTAGGCATCTGAACGGCCCCAAAGCGTTGGTTGAGTGTTACCAAGCCATATTTGCCTTGAACCGCATGCTCGTAACTTTCAATAGAAGGCGTGGCCGACCCTAAAATGGTTTTGGCGCCGGTAATTCTTGCAAGATATAATGCGGTATCACGGGCATGATACCGAGGTGCCGGATCTTGTTGTTTATAAGAAGGCTCGTGTTCTTCGTCGACTATGATTAAACCCAAATGCTGAAAGGGCAGCAACACCGATGACCGGGCACCAATGACAATTTGCGCTTCTGGATTGGCATGCAACACATGTTTCCACACTTCGAAACGTTCTTGTGAATTGTATTTCGAATGATAGACCGCCACTCTGTTGCCAAAGTACGCCGTTAACCGCTGCACCAATTGGGTGGTTAACGCAATTTCAGGCAATAAATACAGCACTTGAAATCCTTGGTCCAAGTAGTATTCCATCATTTTTTTATACACTTCTGTTTTGCCACTGGCTGTGACACCAAACAACAGATTGCATTCTTTTGTAGTAAAGTGATGGTGAAGTTCGTTTAAAGCAGTTTCTTGTATTTCATTGAGTTGGGTGTTTTTTGCATTGGCGTCATTGGCAAATATAACCCGGTCTTGCTGCTCGGTATATCGAACCAAAATGCCTTTTCGAATTAATGTATTTACGGTTGCTTTACTTACGCCAGCTGCCTCAATCAATTGCTTCTCAAGTAATGGAATGGCCGGATGCTGGGCTTTCCATTGAAACAGATACATTAATGCATCTTTTTGCTTATCTGCTTGCTTTGCCAAATTATTTAACAGTGCAACCAAGGCAGGTTCTGTTTCATAAGCTGGGTGCAACATTAGGTAATTGACCAATTTTGGTTTGTAGGTTTCAACTACCGCCTCTTCCAATTCAACAATGCCCGCTTGCAATAATTCTTGGAGTGTCTTATACACCTTGCTCATTGAAACAATGTCGGCAGCCGTTTTTACATTCAATTGCGGTTGCAATTGCAGGGCCTCCCACAACAAATAGGCTTCATCAGACAAGTCTTTGATTACGTCCGGATTATGTGACTTGAGCATGAGTAAAGTTTCACTTTCAAGCAGTAAGGTTTTGGGCATGGAGGCCCGAAACACTTCTCCCAAATGGCAGCAATAGTAGCTTGCAATCCATTCCCAAAGTGCCAATTGGTATTTGGAAACGATGGGTGCGTCATCAATAATTTGGTGAATGTCTTTGGCCTGATACAAGGCTGGAGCCTGATCATGAATAGACGCGATGAGCCCTGTGTACGAACTTGATTTGCCAAAGGGTACAGACACCCGCATGCCAACCATCACTGCCTTGTTTTCGGTTTCAGGAACCGAGTAGGTAAACAATTGTGGCAAAGCCAATGGCAAAATGACATCGACAAATTGGGTCATGTGTGGGCAGGTTTGGATTCTTGTTCTTTTAAATTGAGTAACATGGCATTGAGTTCAAAACCGAGTAACAAAATCATGCAGTTGATCCAGATGTAAAACATGACCACCAATAAGGTGCCAATAGAACCATATAATTGGTTGTATTTGGAAAAATGAACTACCCAAATGCCAAATCCATAAGAAGTGACAAGCACCAATAAAGTGGTAAAAATAGAACCAAACGATAAAAATCGCCCTTTTTTAGTTTGTCGGGTGCCGAATTTAAACAAAACAGAAGTGGCCACTAAAATCATCATCGATATAAAAACCATTCTCATATTTTGAATGATTGAAATGTCTTCTGAAAATATGTCTTGTAATTTGGTTTGTTGAATGAGGACCTCTGAAATCAGCATAGCTGCTACTGTCACAATCAATAACAAAGAAAAACAAAGTGATAAGCCCAATGCTACGAAATACTGTCGAAAAAACTTTCGTTTAATTTGAATGTGATACGAACTTTCAAATCCGCCCAAAATGGCATTCATCCCATTGGCTGACAAGAAAATAGAAAGTAAAAACCCTGTGGAAAGAAGTCCATTGTAACTGTTATGTAAAATATCTCTAATAATGTTTTCAATGGCTTCATAGGTGTTAGGAGGCACGCTTTGCTGCACAAACACCAAGAAATCTTCCTGAAAATTTTCAAGTGGAATATATGGAATCAGGTTTAAAATGAATAAGGCAAAAGGGAACAATGCCATAAAAAAACTAAACGAAATGGCCGCTGCCCGATACGACAATTCCCCTTCAATAATTCCTTTGACATACAATGCCAATAAGTTATACAAATTTAACCCGTTAAAGCCTGGAATGAGAATGGATTGCCCAAACTGCCTCAATAAGGCGGCTTTTTTTAATACGTACTTAGTGGGATTAAAACGCATAGATTAAAATGCTTTTAGGCTTAAATCCATATTATACACCGAATGGATCAGCGCACCCGAAGAAATATGTGTAACGCCACAGTCGGCGTATTTTCGGAGCGTTAATTCATTGATGTTGCCCGACGATTCGGTTTGGCATTGCCCATTGACCAATGCTACCGCTTTGCGCGTGGTGTCATAGTCAAAATTGTCTAATAAGATGCGGTAAATACCTCCTTCGGCCAAGATTTCTTGTACTTCTTGTAAGTTTCTGGCCTCCACAACGATGCGTAAATCCAATTGATTATCAACTAAATATTGTTTGGTTTTTTGGACCGCTTTCGCAATGCCGCCACAGAAATCGATGTGGTTGTCTTTGAGCATAATCATGTCATATAAGCCAAATCGGTGGTTTTGACCGCCGCCAATTAAAACGGCCCATTTTTCGCAGGCCCTAAAACCGGGTGTGGTTTTACGTGTATCTAAAATTTGGGTACCAGTACCTTCTAATAAAGACACATAATGATGGGTCTTGGTGGCAATGGCTGACATCCGTTGCATGCTGTTTAATACCAGTCGTTCGGCTTTTAAAATGGATTGTGACGAACCGGAAACATGCAATACTTCATCGCCGTGTTTGACCAAACTGCCATCGGAAATAAATACGGTGACTTGCAAAGTAGAATCAACTTTTTTAAAGATTTCAAGGGCCAATTGCACGCCTGCAATGACGCCCGTGTCTTTTACAATCAATTTGGCTTTACCCATGGCATCAGCCGAAATGGATGCCAACGAACTAAAATCGCCAGGACCCACGTCTTCACGCAAGGCATTGTCAATGATTAAAGCAATTTCATCGGGAAAAGGAATCGGTAAATTCATAGGTCAAATTAATGGCTAATGTATCGAAAAAAAAACAAATTTGTTACAATGATTTTAATGATGTTTCACGCTTATTTGAAGGAAGAAGCAAATGGGAAAATATCAGTCAGATGGGACATTCCCTTTTTTTGGATCGCATGCAAAAGCAACTTAAAACATAAATCGGCTGATGCATGGGTTACATTCACAGCAGAAGTAAGTGTCAACATAAAGGGCGGTGATTTTGAATCCATTTTTATCACGGACCATTCAAAATTGTTTTCATCAAACCGTAAAAAAAAGCCCTTCACTACTGAAAGGCTTTTTATGATGTTTTGGTAATTATTACAAGTGAATCACCTCGTCATAGGCAGCAGCCACCGCTTCCATCACCGCCTCACTCATGGTAGGGTGGGGGTGAACCGCCTTCAAGATTTCGTGTCCAGTAGTTTCTAATTTACGGGCCACTACAGCCTCGGCTATCATATCGGTCACACCGGCACCAATCATGTGGCAACCTAACCATTCGCCGTATTTGGCATCGAAAATTACTTTCACAAAACCATCAGGCGTGCCCGAAGCTTTGGCTTTTCCAGAAGCCGAAAATGGGAATTTACCAATTTTGAGCTCATAGCCTTTTTCTTTGGCCGCTCTTTCCGTTAAACCAACCGAAGCAATTTCAGGAGTGGCATACGTACAACCTGGAATGTTGCCATAATCAAGTGGTTCCACATGCAACCCAGCAATTTTTTCCACACACAAAATGCCTTCAGCTGAAGCAACGTGCGCCAAGGCTTGGCCGGGGACCACATCGCCGATGGCATAATACCCGGGAATGTTGGTTTGGTAAAATCCGTTTACGATGATTTTGTCACGGTCAGTGGCAATGCCCACTTCTTCGAGTCCAATATTTTCAATGTTTGATTTGATCCCTACAGCCGATAAAACAATATCAGCTTCTAACACTTCTTCTCCTTTGGCCGTTTTCACATAAGCTTTTACGCCCGTACCGCTGGTATCGAGGCGTTCCACCGAACTATTGGTCAAAATGTTGATTCCAGCCTTTTTCAGAGACCGCTCAAATTGTTTTGAAATGTCTTCGTCTTCAACGGGAACAATATTGGGCATAAATTCAACAATGGTTACTTCAGTACCCATGCTGTTGTAAAAATAAGCAAATTCAACGCCGATGGCGCCTGAGCCCACTACGATCATTTTTTTAGGTTGCTCGGCCAAAGTCATGGCTTTGCGGTATCCAATTACTTTTATGCCATCTTGGGGTAAATTAGGCAATTCACGCGAACGTGCCCCTGTAGCTATAATAATGTGATCGGCATCGTACACTGTTTTTTTGCCATCGGCAGCCGTTACTTCCACTTTTTTGCCGGGTTGCATTTTTCCAAAGCCCTCAATGACTTCAATTTTATTTTTTTTCATCAAAAACTGAACGCCTTTGCTCATGCCATCGGCTACTGAACGGGAACGGGCCACAACAGCCGAAAAATCTTTATCAAAACCAGTTACGGTAAGTCCGTAATCAGAAGCGTGTTTTAGGTATTCAAAAACTTGGGCCGATTTCAGCAAAGCTTTGGTTGGAATGCAACCCCAATTGAGGCAAACCCCACCTAAATTTTCTTTTTCAATGATGGCTACTTTTAATCCGAGTTGCGAAGCGCGAATGGCTGTTACATAACCGCCTGGGCCACTTCCTAAAACAATGAGGTCAAATTTCATTTGTTAGCTGTTTTATTGTTTTTGAATGGTCTAAGGTAAACGCTGAATAATACATTCACCATACACTTTCTTTCACGATTAAATGAAAGTGGTGCAAAGGTAACAAAATTGCCGCTTTGCCAAAATCCCGACCATCATTTTTAAAATTCAATTCATCCGCTAAATATCACAATTCAACCTTTTTTTAATCATCGTTTAAAATAAAATAAACGAATTTTGACCTACTTAATTTTTGTAGTGGTTTAAAATAGGTTTTTATGATACATTTGTTCATTAAGTGCATAGCTTGGATTTTTATTTTAGTGGGAACGTTGTTCATTTGCCAGGCGCAACAGACCGTTCAAGGCACTGTGACCGATAAAAAGAAGCAACCTTTGCTAGGCGCCAATGTATTTATTGAAGGCACCTATGATGGCGCAGTGACCGATGACAAAGGGCACTTTTCATTTACCACAGACCAACAAGGAACGGTGATTCTTCAAATAAGTTATTTAACACACGAAACCTTGAAACTTACCATTGTTATTCCTATTTCAACCCCTTTAACCATCATTTTAAAACAGCAAGTAAATGTATTGGATGCGGTGGTTATTTCGGCGGGCCAGATGGAGGCGGGTGATAAATCGAGGGTTTCGGTGTTGAAACCCCTCGATATTGTAACTACAGCAGGTTCGGCTGGCAATATTATTGCTGCTTTGCAAACACTTCCTGGCACCCAACCAGTTGGCGAAGATGGGCGCTTGTTTGTCCGTGGCGGCGAAGCAGATGAAACGCAGACCTATGTTGATGGCTTGCGGGTGGCGCAACCATATGGAGCCAATGTGGCCAATACACCCACAAGAGGCCGTTTTTCTCCTTTTTTGTTTCAAGGCATCTCTTTTTCAACTGGGGGTTATTCCGTAGAATTTGGCGATGCACTGTCGGGCATTTTACAATTGAACACCCAAGACGATGTGGCGCAAAAAAAGACGGAGTTTTCATTTATGACCGTGGGAGCAGGCGTGGGGCATACGCAAAAATGGGGCAATCGTTCGGTTACTTTAAATACTTCTTACATCAATTTGGCACCCTATCAGTGGATGGTGCCTCAGAATATTAATTGGAACAGGCCGGTTCAATCGGGTGCTGGCGAGGCGGTGTATCGGGAGAAAATAGGGCAAGGTACGCTCAAAACGTATGTGGCTTTTGATACATCCACCCTCGATTTGAACCAAGAACAAGCTGGCACCAGCAATACCACCCGAGTGGGTTTGGCTAATCGGAATTTGTATGCCAACAGCACTTTTAAAACGCCTTTTGGTGCAGGCTGGAACTTCCAAGGTGGGCTGAGTGTGGGATATAGCCAAAATAGATTGTCTTTACAATTGTATGGCATTCAAGACCAAGAACGCGCTTTTCACAGCAAATTTAAATTGCAGAAAAAAATGGGCAATGGCTGGAAAACCTTTATTGGCGCAGAATATTTCCACACCCGTTTTGTAGAAGATTTTGCTTATTATTCGGCCAATTTGAACCAAGCATTGCCTTTCACCAATAATAATTGGGCATTGTTTAACGAATGGGACTGGGCCATCAGTAACCGTTTGGCAGTCAAAGCAGGTGGCCGTTGGACGTACAATGTGCTCACGTCAAGCAATACCATTCGGCCTCGGATATCAATGGCTTGGAAATGTGCCAACAACCACCAGATTTCTGCGGCCTATGGCATTTTTGACCAATTGCCTGCGGCTACTTATTTAAAATTTTCTCAGCAACTTACCCAACAACAGGCCACTCATTATTTGATGAATTATCAGTATACGATCGGTAAAAAGTTACTGCGCTTTGAGGCCTATCACAAGCAATACGACCATTTAATACAGTTTGACGGAAATACACCAGCATACGGCAGTACCTATGCGCAAGATGGCTATGGGTATGCGCGGGGCATCGATGTGTTTTGGCGCGATGGCAGTTCTGTCAAAAATCTAGAATATTGGATTTCATATACCTATATTGATTCCAAACGCAAATACAAAAACTACGCAGAAGAAGTGACGCCTTCTTTTGTGGCCAATCAATCGTGGTCGGTGGTGACCAAATACTGGATAGACAAACTCAAATCGCAAGTGGGTTTTACATGGAATTACAACTTAGGAAGGCCTTATAACAACCCAAACAGCAATCAATTTATGAGCGAGCGCACGCCTGCCAATTCAAACTTGAGCTTCAATTGGGCTTATTTATTGGGGCCGCAAAAGATCTTGTATTTTTCGGCTTCAAATATTTTAGGCACGCGCAATGTATTTGGCTATGAATATACGTCAACCCCAAATACTTCTGGGGTATATAACCGACGTGAAATTACCCAAACAGCTGATCGGTTTTTCTTTGTGGGCTTCTTTTGGACATTGAGTACCGACAAAAAAGACAATCAATTGAAGAATTTGTGATTTAATTGGACTTTATGCGAAAATCCACTGTTGTTAGCTATGCTGTTAGCTAGTTAGGTTTTTTTGGAATGAATAATAATGTCAGCTGTATTTAATAGAAAATCCTTGTAACCAATCACTTAAATTAACAGCTTACATTTTTACTTTTCACTCATTACCTGCTTGTTAATATTCGCTTAACATTAGTTGTATAGATTTGCACGATTATAGATATAAATTGCGATGAACTTAAATGCTGTTTTTCAATTTTTTGTCCCGAAGGACACCAAGTTTTTTCCCTTGTTTGAATCGGCGACGCAGCATTTGGTGCTGATGGCTACTACCTTGCATGAG
>NKJD01000042.1 GCA_002256385.1 Flavobacterium sp. BFFFF2 | reverse complement strand
ATCTATTCTTGTCTGATTACTACCAAAAAGTTAGAATCAAAACTTAAAGAACCGCCCTGTACCGAACGGTACGCAGGGTGGTGTGAGAGGACAGATAGGGAAATAATCCCTATCTTCCTACTCGATATTTAGGGCGGTGGTGAAGGATGAAAGCTATTGCTGAAAAGTTGGTTGATTTTAAATTTCAAACAGATTTTACAGTAAATTTGTTATTATGGAAGCAGTACAATTAAACATCAAATTAAGTTTAAATCAACTTTTAGAGGCAGTAAAACAATTGTCTCCAAAAGACCGATTAAAACTGCATGATGCAATTTGGAATGACGAGACAGACATTCCAATAGAGCATCAGCAGATCGTTTTAGACAGCATGTCAAAAGCTTCCAAAAACCCAGATAGACTTTTGAACTGGGATGCCATTTCAAATGAGTTATAAGTTAAAAATCGATATTGACGCACTGCAAGATATTCAACAAGCTGTTGAATGGTATGATTTACAGTTGTCAGGTTTAGGTAATCGTTATAAAAATCAAGTCAAAAAACAAATAAGCAAACTAAAATACAATCCACTCAAATTTGCAGTAAAATACAACTCTGTAAGGTGTTGCAAAGTGGAGAAGTTTTCCTTTCTCATTCATTTTGACGTAGATGAGAAAAACAAGACCGTTGCTGTTTTTGCTGTATTCCACACTTCGAAGTGATTTAAACTTTTTTCAATTGGCTGCAAAATGGTCTTTTCGCCCCATATTGCCTCTTTTTATTACTCCGTAGCGCTGCTATGCAGTGCAAAAAAGTGACAATCTGGAACAAAAACCCTCATTTTTCGCTTCAATCAAAAAAGTTTAAACCACTTCTTCTAGAAACCCTGAAATCTGGAGTAGGCATGATAAAAAATAAAAAAACCACCAAAATTACTTCTGATGGTTTGCGTATCATTTCACGTTAAAACGATCTTTATGAATTCTTATGCGCCAAATAAGTGTTTAGCAACAAGTTCGTGGAGGCATCGTGATCGGCGGCTACGCCAGCTTCAATGTCTTTAAGCAAGGTGTTGGCCAATTGTTTGCCCAATTCAACGCCCCATTGGTCATAACTAAAGATATTCCAGATTACCCCTTGCACAAATATTTTATGCTCGTAGAGCGCAATTAAAGTGCCTAAATTGGCAGGCGTGAGCTTGGTGATGAAAATGCTGTTGGTTGGTTTTTGAGTACACGTCTTTGGTTTCATGCACGACTATAATCCAATCTGGATGCCTAATTCTATTATTCTTTTAAAATTTTTACTGCTTTTGCTTCGCCCTGACTGATTACTTTAATCAGATACACCCCACTTGCGAATTCACTCAAATCTAGCTCTGTTTGGGTGTCGTTGATGGTTTTTTCAAGCATTTTTTGCCCGATGACAGAGGTTACTTCGACCGAATCGATGGGAGATGCATTGGATATTTTCAGGCTATGATGCACAGGATTGGGAAAGCAAGATAGTTGTCCAAAATGGTAGGTGTTGGCGGATAGATTGTCGACTACCGTCGAAGTAGCCGTGTTGGTAGCGAGTGGTGCATTATAATCAAAATAAATGTTCGCGGTATTTTGAATGACATCGCCCACGGCTATGCCAGCACTGGGCTTTACACTATACGTTACATAGCCGTGGCTTTGCGGTTCATTGTCCGTGCCAGACAATTGGATATTCTCAAATAAAAATTCATTGTGTGCATTTTTATTTTTCACACGGCAGGTATGGCTCGAGGCAATAAGCTCAAACGTGCTCCAGTCGAGTTTAGGATCTAAATCATTGACAATTTTGATATTGATCGCATTTGACGTTCCTATATTCTGAAAGTGAATGGTGTAGTGCAGCAAATTTTGCTGTGCTTGTGCTAATGTGATCGATTCTCCTTCATGAACAATGAAGTCGTTGGGGTCTAATGAATTGACTACGGTTTGGTTTAAAGTGTTTGTATTATTCAAAGGGGTCATATCGACGGATACAGGGCTGATTGACCCGGTGATGCTGACCGCATCGCCAGCATTGTTGGTGGGCGGAGGCGCCAATTGAAATTTTACATATCGAATAGACCTGAATTCAAAGGGGGCTAGGTTAACGAAGTTAAAAGTAAGTAAACCATTGGCAACGACATCAGGTGATTGGCTACTGTTTACAAAAGACATTTTAGCAGTATCAAACGAAATGGCAACTTGGCCCGACAAGGTTGTACTCCCATTGTTTTTATACCAAATATCGAAATATGCTGGTAATCCGGGCACCAATTGGAATCTTGGAACAAGCACCACCTCCAAATCATCTACATTTGCGTTGGCAGACACACAGAAATTTGTAGCTTGAACCGAACTGGGCGCTGTAAAATTATATACCTGATTTGCAGGATTTACCGTAAAATAGGAAGGAAGTTGGGCTACTGAAACCGTATTAACTCCAGGTCCCCCAATTAGGTAATAGCTACCAAAATTAGTAGCAGTCATATGTGTGTCGGAAGCGTTGGTATTGACGATCTCAACATTGCTTACATAATTATTTCCAGTAGCACAGCCATCGTGGTTCGTGTCAAATTGAACATTTCCAGAAATTCGATTGGTAAAAACAACGACGTATGCATAATTCACATAACAATTGACTGAGCTGCCGTTGGTACATAATTTATACGGAACGGCATAGGTCCCTTCGGGAACCGAAGCATCGATGTGAATGGTTCCATTGGCATTGATAGAAAAACCTGCTGGAATGTTAAGCGCCGTTATCGTGACATTTTGATAGTTCGTTATGGCGTTCCCATCAATTGTATCATTGGCTAACACGGTTGCAGTGGTTGAATTGGGATAATTATAGTAAAAGCCATCATAATTGGCCACTACGATCGAGTTGCCAACGACTTTTAACGCCACATTTGCATTGCCACAAGTATTATTGTCAATACAAACCTGATAATTAAAAGAATAATTTCCTGAAGCAGTTCCTGGTGCTGCCGTTATGGTGCCATTTTGGTTAAGCGTGAATCCGGCAGGGAGGTTCGCGGCGAGGTTACTATATATGCCACTGGAACTAACACTCCCCATACAACTAATATAATCATTATCTAAAATACTAGGGGTAGTGCCACCAAGCGCACCGACTAACGGCTGATTAACAAAATTATCGTCATTCGCATAAATTTCACTAGGATACAAAGTGACATTCACGATTGCGGTACTGCAGTTGCTGGGGTTTCCAATTTCACATAAGGTATACGATAATTCATAATAATTATACTCGAACCAGTTAATATTATTATAAGGATTAACAGACAAATCCCCATAAGTATTGATTTGGATTTGTGGATAACTGGACGTATAGGTTAAGCTAACTGTGGCCGGATGGTACACATTACCAGGTTGTGAGTAATAGGGCTGAAGTACTGCAGGGACTCCATTAAACGTATCAATGTTGTTCAAAGAATTGTTGACTGAACTCAGCACATTAAAACTACTAGTATTATATCCTTGACACCACAGGAAAACAAAGGAATCTGGATTTGCAATAATCTGCGTATTAATGGTAACTGAAGCTATATCACATAAGGTTGAGTTGGCATTATCGCAAATTTGATACACCAAAGTATAGGTGCCTTGCGGGGTGCCACCTGCAATGACTACGCTACTTCCTACTATTGTAATCCCTACATTGGTAGACGAAACCATAGAAATGCTGACGTTTGAGGCAAGTGCTTGGCTGCTTTGCAGGGTGTCGTTTAACAAAATATCGCCCGCCGTCACTTGATCAGGCCCATACACCACACTAAACGTATCGTCCACTGCATTAATTTGTGCTGTTACTGACATATTTGCCAACAAAGTAAGGCATACAAAAAACACCACTTTTAAGTAAAAACACCTCATAACTATCTCTTTAAGTTGTTGCAAGTTACTCAATAATTAGGTTGTATTTACTCTTTTTTACAATTGTTCTTTGAGTTCTGTGTGTAATTAATGATTATATGAGACCAAATAAAATTGGATTTGAACCAAATGAACAGTTAATACAGATTTATTTTCAGCCTAATTATAAATTTAAACCCAGTGAATGCGTTGTTTGGACGGTATATTACCTATTTAAAAAAACTTTCGGATAGCTGCGAATAATAAAACAAAAACCACCAAAATTGCTTTTGATGGTTTGAGATGTATTTCACGTTAAAAACGATCTTTATGAATTCTTATGCGCCAAATAAGCGTTTAGCAACAAGTTCGTGGAGGCATCGTGATCGGCGGCTAGGCCAGCTTCAATGTCTTTAAGCAAGGTGTTGGCCAATTGTTTGCCCAATTCAACGCCCCATTGGTCATAACTAAAGATATTCCAGATTACCCCTTGCACAAATATCTTATGCTCGTACAGGGCAATTAAAGCGCCTAAATTGGCAGGCGTGAGCTTGGTAATGAAAATGCTGTTGGTTGGTTTGTTTCCTTCGAACACTTTAAACGGACGTAAGAAAGTGGCAAAATCGCCAGAAATACCTGCCGCAGCAAATTCCGCATCAACTTGCTCTGCTGTTTTGCCATTTAGCAACGCTTCTGTTTGTGCCAAATAATTGGATATCAATTTGTCTTGGTGCTCATTTTCTTCGTACAATGACTCCATGAACCCGATAAAATCGCAGGGAATTAACTTGGTGCCTTGGTGAATCAATTGAAAAAAGGCATGTTGCGAATTCGTGCCCGGCTCGCCCCAAATAATAGTACCCGTTTGGTGCGACACGCGTTCGCCGTTGCGGCCCACGCTTTTGCCATTGCTTTCCATGATGCCTTGTTGCAAATACGGCGCAAACTTGCGCAAATACTGCGAATACGGAATGATGGCTTCGCTTTCAGCCCCATGAAAATTATTATACCAAATAGTAATTAAAGCCATGGTCACAGGGATGTTGTGTTCCCAGTCAGTATGTCTAAAATGTTCGTCCATTTGTTGGGCACCCGACAACAGCGACTCAAAATGATCGAATCCGACAGCCAATGCAACGGTTAGTCCGACCGCGCTCCACAGTGAAAAACGGCCGCCTACCCAATCCCACATGGTGAACACATTGTTGGGGTCAATGCCAAAGGCAGTTACTTTTTCTAAATTGGTTGATACCGCCACAAAATGTTGTGAAACAGCAGTTGCTGGCGCCGATTTTAAAAACCATTTTCGGGCCGTTTCGGCATTTGAAAGCGTTTCTTGGGTGGTAAACGTTTTGGAAACAATGACAAATAAAGTGGTTTCTGGGTTCAAATGCTGAATCACCTCGCGCACATGATCGCCATCGACATTTGAAATAAAATGCGTGTTTAAGTGGTTTTTATAAAATTGCAATGCTTCTACCACCATATCGGGACCCAAATCTGATCCGCCAATACCTATATTCACCACATCGGTAATGGCTTTGCCCGTAAATCCTTTATGAGTACCAGAAATAACAGCTTCTGAAAAGGTCTGCATTTGCGCTTTAACTGCCTCAATTTCAGGCAGCACATTAATGCCATTTACGCGGATATCCGCCTTTTTATCGGCGCGCAACGCTGTGTGCAATACGGAACGGTTTTCTGTTTTATTAATGATTTCACCCGTAAAATAGGCTTCAATGGCAGGCGCTAATTGCATCTCTTGTGCCAAATTGCGCAACAAACCCAATGTCTCGTTGCTCAATCTGTTTTTTGAAAAATCGACCAAAAAATCATGCCAACGGAGGTGCATTTCGGCAGCTCTGTTTGGATTTTCGGCAAACTGAGTTCGCATGCTTACTTCTTTGGTGGACAAAAAATGTGTTTGTAAAGCCTTCCAAGCAGGCAATTGGGTTGGATCTTGGGCAATCATAGCTGTTTATCTTAAGTGGGCAAAAATACATGATAATCGACAAAGAACGAACAGTGCTTTGTTTGAAGCGCACGAAGTTATTAACGATAACGTTGGAGGTTGAAGACACATTGCAAGCAAAACTGGTAAAAAATAACAATAAGTTGACACTAGCTGATTAGTGTTTTTACTTTCACTGATAAGATTTGATATGTCTGGGTTTAAAGGAGAAGCAGTTCATTTGGTCAACACTTCGTGTTTTCTGATAACATCTACTTCTCAAAATCACTAATTAAAACAGTCATTTCAAGAGTTGAAATGATATGCTGAAAATTTTGTTCTTTTAGTGGAAAGTATAATTTTTTGTCTCCAGTCCAGAGCTTGGCATTTAGATGTTTTGCCAATGCAACAAAAGGAATGTCAAAAGGGTCAATATCTTGGAGTTGTATTTTGGTTTCTTCAACAAGTTGAGGAGGTAATAAATTCTCGTTTATAAAAGTAATATTATGGGTGATAAAACCTTCTAATTCTGTTAGTTCCTCATCAGTAATTCGAGTCAATTTTAGTAATTTTTCGCGATGTCGTAAAATTTCAGTTTGTAAATAGTCACAAGAATAGAACTGAAAATTTGGATTTTGATAAATAAGGATTTGTGCAATGCGGCTATTTGTGTTTAGAATAGCACTAAATACAATATTTGTATCAACTACAATTTTCACAAGCCTTTCGTGTTATTGTCGTTTTTCCAATCTTTTTTGATTTGATTTACCAGATCGTCTACTTTTTCAGGAGTAACCTTAAAGTTCGCTGTCAATTCAGTGTATCGGGCATAGTTGAGAAATTTTTGTAAATCCTCCGTGTCTATATTTGGGGAAAGTCTAACTATGATTTCTTTTTTTGTTCTTTCAATGACCATATTTTAAGAGCTTACATTGGTTAAAACTAATTTAACCCAGATTATGCATTAGAAATTTATTACATGGAAAAATGACTGCAAATCTAGGTTTAAAAACGTCGATTAGGTGTTTCTTTTTTGCAAACGAATGTTCTACCAAAAATATGGATTTATTTTCCATCTTTTTTATTTTAATACAAATTTGTGCAAAAAAAATCCGCCTTAAAGCGGATTTAATCGAATCATTTTCAACCTTTTATTTTAAAAATGAGTGTGCGGTAGTGTCTTGCACATTTTTTGGATCAGTGTTGTGTAATTGCAATTGTTTTACCCAGTAAAACATAAAGCGTGCGCAAATAATCATAAAAACCCAATTTACAAGGTTTGCACCCCACCAATTGGACAATTCCAATTCGCGAAATAAATCTAATGGCTTAAATAAAAAATCTACAAACAACGTTTGGATGCCTTCGAAAAATGCTTTCATGGTTTTATGTATTATATTTACCCTGCAAAAATATACAATTCCAGCATGCTAGCCAATTTTTTTCGCAAATCAAATTTAAACAACCAATCGGTGCTAATTATCATGGCTTTGGCGCTGTTTATCGGTGTCCAAGCCCGTGCCAATCAAACTTTTACAGCGACAGACATTTCATTGATCGGGCTCCGTTTATTAATCTGGTTTGTGCTTTTACTGCTCACTCAATTCATCGCTCAAAAAAATGACCTCACACGCAACAGCAGTTATGCCTTGTTGTTTTATATCGGATTTCAATGCTATTTTCCAAATATGCTGCTCGAAGTACGGGCATTGCTGGCACAATTGCTCCTTTTAATGGCACAAAGGAGGCTCCTTTCATTACAAACACTCAATGCACCCAAAGAGAAAATACTTGATGCCACCTTGTTGATTGGCATTGCTTCGTTGCTCTATTTTTGGTTGGGAATATTTATTTTATTGATTTACATCTCAATTATATTTGATGTGTCGCGCAGTTACAGAAATTGGATCATCCCAATTGTTGGTGCACTTGGCGTGGCGCTTGGCGCGAATCTATTGAGCTTTTTTGTCGACTATCAAATAACAGCTGAATGGCAAAACATCCCTTTGTATGAGGTTGATTGGAACCGACTAATGCAACAGCTTCAGTTTGTTCCATTGACTTTGTTTTCCGTTTTCGTTGTTTATTTTACTGGAAATATGATGGTCAACTTACAAAGTAGGCCCATTGTGCTGCAAGGCAATTTTAAAAAATTAATTACTTGCGTTTGTCTGGTCATCATCGCTTATTTATTTGATGCCAACAAGACGTTTGCATTGCTTGGCATCTGCTTCTTTCCGCTTTCACTCATGGGCGCTTCGCAACTTGAATACCTCAAAAACAAATGGGTTGCCAATATTTTATTGTTTTTGTTTTTAAGCGGGGGTATTTACAGTTTATTGATCCAATTATAATTTACTGCCAAAAGCCAAATCGCCTGCATCGCCTAAGCCAGGAACTATGTAGTTCTTCTCGTTCAGTCTTTCATCTAGGGCGGCTACCCATAAATGACAATTATCGGGCAATTCTTTTTCAAGCAAAGCAATACCTTCGGGTGCGGCAATGACCACCGCTATGTGGATGGTTTTTGGACGCTGGGTTTTTAGCAATTGCTTTAAAACGGCCACGACGGACTGCCCCGTTGCCAACATCGGATCAATAAGAATCAAGGTTTTGCCATCAAATGAGGGCGCCGCTTGGTATTCTACTTTGATGGTAAAATCATCCGATCCGTTTTCGTGGTAGCGGTACGCAGATACAAATCCATTTTCGGCTCCATCAAAAAAGGACATAAATCCATTGTGTAAAGCTAAGCCAGCTCGTAAAATGGAGCACAAAACCACCGAGTCTGCCAGCACATGAGTGTGCTTGATTCCCAGAGGTGTAGGTACTTCTGACGGGGTAAAAGGCAAGGTCTTACTCAGCTCGTAAGCCATGATTTCGCCAATGCGTTCCATGTTTTTGCGAAAGCGCATGGAGTCATTTTGAATGTGGATGTTTCGTATTTCGGCCAAGAAGTGATTTAATAGGCTAAATTGTTCGGAGATGTAGTGAATGGTCATAAGTTGAATTTATCCATGATTTGAATGGATGGTTAAAAGTATAAAATCTATATTTGTAAATCAAAATTGACTGTATGTTTTCTGCAATTGCTTTTCCGATATTTGAACAAAGTATTCGCAACTACCATGTGAATGACCACGTGGACCACCCGATTGACAACCCTTTCACCAAAGGAAGTATTGAGCATTTGCTCTATCATAAAAATTGGATCGACACGGTGCAGTGGCACTTGGAAGATATTATTCGCGACCCGAACATTGATCCGGTGGCCGCTTTGGCCCTTAAACGCCGCATCGATTCATCGAACCAAGAACGCACCGATATGGTGGAATACATCGATAGTTATTTTTTACAGAAATATGCAGGGGTTGTACCCAACGCCAGTGCAAAGATCAACTCAGAAAGTCCAGCTTGGGCCATTGATCGGTTGTCCATTTTGGCACTGAAAATTTACCACATGCACGAGGAGGCTACCCGCCCCAATGCCAGTGAGGAACACCGTGCTGCTTGCCAGAAAAAGCTAGATGTTTTACTGGAACAACGCCATGATTTGTCTACCTCTATCGATGATTTATTGACTGACATTGAAAAGGGCGACAAATACATGAAAGTGTACAAACAAATGAAAATGTACAACGACGAGTCGCTGAATCCGGTGTTGTATCAGAATAAGAAATAACAGATCCGCCACAGCCGGATGCAAAAGCAACCACATCTTATTATTTTCCGATTTTCGGCCTTGGGCGACGTTGCCATGACCGTGCCCGTAATCCGTGGCTTGCGGGAACAACATCCAAATGTGAAAATCACGGTGGTTTCGCGGCCGTTTTTCAAGCCTTTGTTTGACACCATTCCAGACGTGGCGTTTTACCCAGCCGATTTGTCTGGAAAACACAAAGGCATGATGGGCTTGTTGCGGCTTTTTAGAGAGTTACAAACCCTTACACCAACAGCCATTGCCGATTTGCACGATGTTTTGCGGACCAAAGTGCTTCGAAATTTGTTCAGGGCATGGAACACCCCGACGTCATTTACCGACAAAGGCCGCGCCGAAAAAAAGGCCCTTACGCGGATAAAAAACAAAGTATTTGCTCCCTTAACTCCGATGGTGGAAAGGCATGTGCAGACATTTGAAAAATTGGGTTTTCCCATTACATTTCAAGGTGTTACTTTTCCAATAAGCAAACCGCTATCAGAAGCCATTCAAAACAAAACAGGCGCTAAGAATCAAAATCGTTGGGTGGCCATTGCCCCATTGGCGCAATATGACACCAAAATTTACCCCCTTGATTTGATGCGTGAAGTGGTCAAGGAATTGACCGAATTGCCCAATTTGAAGGTGTTTATTTTGGGCGGTCGAAATGAAAAACCCAAATTAGAGCCTTTGGTCAACAATTTGCCAAATGCCCAAATTTTGGCGGGTGAACTCAGCTTTCAAGAGGAATTGTCTTTGTTTCCGCATTTTAATGTGGTGGTTTCCATGGACAGTGGCAATGCACATATGGCCGCTTTGTTTGGTTTGCCGGTGGTTTCGTTGTGGGGCCATACCCATCCTTTTGCCGGATTTGTGCCATTTAATCAGCCATTAAGCAATAGTTTAACACCCGATTTAAATCAATTTCCTTTGTTGCCTACTTCCATTTACGGCAACAAAAAACATCCTGGATATGAAGCTGTGATGCGCAGCATTCCGCCCAACATGGTGGTCAAAAAAATAGTTGAACTTTTATAACATCCCTTTGTTAGTCAATAAAATTTAAAAGTGGAATCATGAAATATTACATCATTGCAGGCGAAGCTTCGGGCGATTTACACGGTTCTAATTTAATGCGTGCTTTGTACCAAGAGGACCCCATTGCTGACATTCGATTTTGGGGTGGCAATTTGATGCAAGAGGTGGGAGGTACGCTCGTTAAACATTATAAAGAATTGGCGTTCATGGGTTTTGTGGAAGTAATCGCCAACCTGAAGACCATTTTTAACAACATCCGTTTTTGCAAAGATGATATTGAACAGTTCCAGCCAGACGCCTTGATTTTTATTGATTACCCTGGTTTTAATATGCGGATTGCGCGGTGGGCAAAGCAAAAAGGCATTCCCACGCATTATTATATTTCCCCTCAAATTTGGGCGTGGAAAGAAAACCGCATCAAGGCCATTCGCCGCGATTTCGACCATTTATATGTGATTTTGCCCTTCGAAAAAGATTTTTACGAACAGAAACATCATTTTCCGGTGCATTTTGTTGGGCACCCACTTTTAGATGCCATTTACCAACGTAAACCTTTAACCCGAAGTGTTTTTTTAGCTGAAAATCAACTGCCAGACAAACCGCTTATTGCGCTTTTACCCGGCAGCCGCAAACAAGAAATTACCCCAATGCTGCATGAAATGGTTGGCTTGGCCCGTTCCTTTCCAGATTATCAATTTGTGATTGCGGGCGCACCCGCTCAGGAATTGGCCATTTACACGCCATTTTTACAACAACCCAATGTGTCTGTCATCATGAATCGAACGTACGATTTGTTGGCGCATGCCCACGCAGCGCTTGTAACTTCGGGTACAGCAACCCTTGAAACCGCTTTGTTTAAGGTGCCCGAAGTGGTCTGCTATCGGGGCAATGCCATTTCGTACCAAATTGCCAAACGAATTATCACTTTAAAATACATTTCACTAGTCAATCTCATTATGGATGCGCCCGTGGTAGACGAATTAATTCAAGGCGATTTAAACCCAATTAAATTAGAAGCTTCCCTGAAAAAAATTCTTGATCCTGCCCACAGAGCGTGGCTTCATGACCAATATCAACAGCTTGAAAGCCGCTTAGGGGGGCCAGGTGCGAGCGCTAGAACTGCTAAAGAAATTGTAAAATCGATGCGTTAATTTTCAATTCCGTTTTTGTTGGCGTACCTTTGTACCCCGAAGATTGACTATGATTAGAAAAGCATTACCATTATTATTTACACTATTATTAGTTGCTTGTAAGCCCTCCTCTGGGATTATTACATCGCGTGATGAGGCAATAAAACAAGGCAAGTACTCCCCTGATTTTCAACATACTTTAGTAGCATCAACCGATACACAAACACAATACGCGCCGCCGCAATTGGCTGCTATGGCTGTGGTTAAAACGGAGATTGCTGAAGTAAAAGAGCTTGAAAAACCTATTGAAAAGGCAAAGAAGAAAAGCAAAAAAGATAAAGTGGAGCAGGCCATCCCAACTAAAATTGATTGGACTACGCAACTGAATCAATCAGAGGCTTATGACATCATTGAGAGTGAAGATAGCAACTATTTTGTGTCACAAATGATGCAGTTTACTTCTGAGAAAATTGGCATTCCATACCGCGCAGGCGGAACCACTCCCGATGGCTTTGATTGTTCTGGCTTTGTTTTTTACACATTCAACAAATTTGGGGTATCCCTGCCTCATTCTTCATCAGACATGGCTACTTTAGGTCAAAAAGTAGAAGGATCAGACATCAAAGCAGGCGACCTGATTTTCTTTATGAACCGCGGACAAAGACACCGAATCAACCACGTGGGTATCGTAGTAGAAGCAAATGCCGATGAAATTCGGTTTATTCATTCCTCTACACAAAGTGGTATTGTCATTTCGTCGACCAAGGAATCTTATTACCGCAAATCGTTTGTGCAAGCAAACCGCATTCTTGAGTAATTTTTGATGATTCAATGAGACATATTAACGTATCAAACGAATCAAAATTTGATATAAAAAAGAGGCTGCCCAATAAGACAGCCTCTTTTTTTATTATTAAAGTGATTTAAACTTTATTTGTTAGCAGCATAACGCTTGGAAACTTCATCCCAATTAATCACACTAAAAAACGCTTCAATATAGTCTGGACGGCGGTTTTGGTAATTTAAGTAGTAAGCGTGTTCCCACACATCAAGTCCAAGAATAGGCATGCCAGTACAGGTTACAAAAGGCATTAATGGATTGTCCTGGTTGGGCGTGCTGCACACTTCCACTTGTCCACCTGGATGCACACACAACCAAGCCCAACCTGAGCCAAATTGAGTAGCTGCCGCTTTGGCAAATGCTGTTTTAAATGCGTCAAATGAACCAAAAGCAGCATCAATAGCCTCCGCAACTTCACCAGTTGGTGTGCCACCTCCGTTTGGAGTCATAACAGTCCAAAATAAGTTGTGGTTATAAAAGCCACCGCCGTTATTGCGAATAGCCGCGGCAGTTGGATCTAAGTGTGTAAGTAAATCTTCAATGCTTTTGCCTTCGTGATCTGTGCCCGCAATGGCTGCATTTAAATTGGTGGTGTAGGCGTTGTGATGCTTTGAATGGTGGATTTCCATGGTACGTGCATCAATATAAGGTTCTAACGCAGTGTAAGCGTAAGGTAATTGGGGTAACTCAAAAGCCATAATAAATTGATTTAATGATTTAAATTTTATAAAACAAAGGTAGACATAATCTAACTCCTTTGTAAATAGATAGTCATCAAAAAAAACTATGATTCAATAGCATAGTAGGTTTTTTGAAGAAGTTATTTTGTTGTGAAGCCAGGAGTCTTTAAAAGGTGTAAAAACTTGTAAATGAGCTATAAGTAGTTGTATTTTGTGAAAAAATAGCGGGTAAAAGATTTATTTCATTGTGATCAAGTGCCATTCCTTGTTTGTCATTTAAAAATGAAATTTCTTCCCTTAAATATGATTTTTAGGCAAAAGACTCAGTACATTTTTAAAGTCAAAAATACACTTTCTATTCATTAATTTCTTGACACAATTCCACCAACACGCCACTCGTGTCTTTGGGGTGCAAAAAAACGACCCATTTGTTGTCGGCGCCGCGTTTGGGCGTTTCATTGAGTAATTGAAATCCGGCTGTTTTCAGGCGTGCCATTTCAGCTTCAATGTCGGCTACTTCAAAGGCCACATGGTGGATGCCTGGTCCGCGTTTGGCAATAAATTTTGCAATCGGGCTGTCTGGATTGGTGGCTTCGAGCAGTTCGATTTTATTGGGCCCCGATTGAAAAAACAAGGTTTTTACCCCTTCGGAGGCCACCGCCTCTTCTTTGTACGCCGACACGCCCAGCAGCGCTTCAAATAGGGGAGAGGCGGTAGCCAATTGATCAACGGCTATGCCGAGGTGTTCTATTTTTCCGAACATAAAAAGTGAGTATTTATTTGCTGATTATTGGTGTTGAAGTTGCAACAATTGCTCCAAATAATGGCGCTTGTTTGAAAGTCGGGGAATTTTATGCTGCCCGCCCAATTTGTCTTGGGCCTTGAGCCAATCGTAAAATAAATTGGGTCTTGCTTGGTGAATGCGCAAGGGGTTCAACGTCATGCTGTTGTAGCGTTTTGCTTCGTAATCGGAATTCACTGATTGCAACGCTTCATCTAATAATTGACCAAAATGTGCCAAGTTATCAGGGGCTTTTCGAAACTCAATGATCCATTCGTGCGCACCCTTTGATTTGCCTTCCATAAAAATGGGGGCAACCGTATAATCGATGGCTTCTGAACCCGTTTGTTGGCAGGCTTTTGCCAATGCTTTTTCGGTATTTTCAACCATTACCTCTTCGCCAAACACATTGATGTATTGCTTGGTGCGGCCACTGACCCGAATGCGGTGCGGGCTCAACGAGGTAAAACGCACCGTGTCGCCGATTAAGTATCGCCACAAACCAGAATTGGTCGTGATAACTACCGCATATTGTTTGTCCAATTCAACCAGGTCGAGGGGCAGCACGAGTTGGTTTAAGGTACCAAAAGTGTCCATCGGGATGAATTCATAAAAAATGCCATAATCCAGCATCAACAACAAGTCTTGCGAATCGTTGAGGTCTTGAATGGCAAAAAAACCTTCGGAGGCGTTGTAGATTTCGTAATATTGAAACGAAGAACGGGGCAATATTTTTTGGTATTGATCGCGGTACGGTTCAAAACTGACGCCGCCATGAAAATACACTTCGAGTTCTGGCCACAATTCAAACAAGTCTTGGCGGCCGGTTTCTGCTAAAATGCGTTGCAATAACACCAACATCCAAGAGGGAACACCTGCAAAACTCGTTACATTTTCTAGTTGTGATTCTTGAATGATGGCCGTTAATTTGGCTTCCCATTCATTCATCAACGATACTTTACTGCTGGGTGTACTGCTAAACTCTGCCCAAAGGGGCAAATTATCTATTAAAATGGCCGACAAGTCGCCAAAGAAGGTCTTGTTTTCTTCGTACACTTGTTTGCTTCCGCCCAAACGCAAACTTTTGCCCACAAACAATTTAGAATTTTCATTATTGTTCAAATACATGCACAACAAATCTTTACTCCCCTTGTAGTGGCAATTTTCAAGCGCTTCCTCGCTTACGGGTATAAACTTGCTTTTGGCTTGGGTGGTACCGCTTGATTTGGCAAACCATTTTATTGGCGATGGCCACAGTACATTGGGCGCTCCTTTTCGCATGTCAGCGATGAGCGGTTCCAAGTCTTCATAGCTGGAAACCGGCACCCGTTGGGCAAATGTTTCGTAATTCACAATTGATTTAAAGTCATACTTTTTACCAAAATCAGTCGATTCGGCACGGTGCAATAATTTGCTGAGCAAATCTTGCTGCACTTCGTGCGGGTATTTAATAAACAACTCAATTTGGTGTATGCGTTGTTTAAGTACCCATGACGCAATCGAATTAATCCACGGAAATGGCATAATGTATTGGTTCAGAAGTTGGCGGCAACTAGTGGGGGAAATGGATTGATACCTTTTGGCACCGCTCCGCTGTTGCTTTGACCAAAGCTCCGTATTTTTACCAAAAATATAAAAATTCTTCAAAGCACATTCATTTTTCTTATTCCTATGATATACGAAGGCGTCACCACCAAAATGCAAACCGAATGGAACCAACCTATTGCCTATTACATGGTGTGGGATCATTCTTTTTTATCGATGAATGAAGTGATTGGCCAACGCCTGCAACTAGAGCGGGTGGGCTATCAATGTTTGCAATGTGGAAAGCCTAAAAAGATTTTCCGTCAGGGTTTTTGCTACGATTGTTCTATGAGCAGTGCCCATGCCGGCGATTGGATTCTGCGCCCTGAATTAAGTACGGCCCATTTGGGTATTGAAGACCGCGATTTAAGTTATGAGC
This sequence comes from Flavobacterium sp. BFFFF2, assembly GCA_002256385.1. GTDB lineage: Bacteria > Bacteroidota > Bacteroidia > Flavobacteriales > Flavobacteriaceae > Flavobacterium. The sequence goes on along the minus strand of NKJD01000042.1, from coordinate 13,174 downwards.
AAAAGGTGCAATTGCAACCACACACGGTGTATTTGGCGGTGTCTTCAGAAGTGAAAGTGGGTGTCACGCGCAATTCCCAAATTCCCACCCGTTGGATTGATCAAGGTGCCTCGGCGGCCATTGCGGTGGTTGAAGTGCCCAATCGGTATTTGGCGGGCATCGCTGAGGTTGCGCTTAAAAGTAATTACGTAGATAAAACCCATTGGCAAAAAATGGTCAAAAACGAGATTATCCACGTCGATTTGCTGGCCGAAAGAGAACAAGCCCTGTTGCATTTGCCCGAAGAATGTATGCCATTTGTGGCCCAACAAGCACCAGATCCCATAGAGTTGAACTATCCGACGCTGCGGTATCCGACCAAGGTACAATCGGTAAACTTGGAAAAAACACCATCATTTGCCGATGTGCTCATTGGCATTAAAGGCCAATATTTGTTGTTTGAGTCGGGGGCGGTGTGCAATGTCCGCAGCCACGAAGGCTTTGTGCTTCGCTGGACGATTGGGTAAAAGGTGTAATTTCATGTTGAGCAAAGCTGATAAATACATAAATGAATTTTACATGGCCGGTACAATATGATTGCTGGGTTATACAAAAGACGTGATTTGTTGGTATTTAAATTTATTTCAGCTATGAATGCGCTAGAATTTTATCCTCAGTAGTTAAATCTGTTTTAAATTAGTAAAATTTTACTAAGTTTGCACCCGCTAACCGGTCCTATAGCTCAGTTGGTTAGAGCACCTGACTCATAATCAGGTGGTCCCTGGTTCGAGCCCAGGTGGGACCACACTACAAATCAAGCCCTTACAGAAATGTAGGGGTTTTTTGTTGGGGCTAAGTGTACTTGTTGAGTGTACTTGCTGAAATTTATAGGCCACTTAGGGCAAAACAAAAACCCTGTCTTTTGAATAGGGTTTCATGTTCCGATATACCTGTTTTTACTTCGTTTCAACGCTTGGTTTAAACAACCTAAAACCTTTTTCTTTGACTGCTTTAGCAACTTCGGTTTTGACAATATAATTGCCCTGAATAACTCTTTTTGTCTTTTGGTAACCTAAAGATTCCACAAGTCCAGTTTGGGTTTCAATCTTTGTTAAAAACGACTTTCTGAGATGTTTCAATCCGATTTTGGCCGTTACACCGCATTTGTCTCGGTAGTACTTGAAGGAATGGGACAGTTGTTTTGCCATTGATTCACGTGAAATGTTTTCATCTGGACCAATCAAGTACCTGTCTTCACCCAAGTGGTTCTTGTAGTCAAGTCTATTCAACAAATCTTCTAACTCTGGCGAATAAGGAATCGGTACAACCTTTGTTGGTTTTGATTGGTCATAGTTATGCGCTTTTTCGTACTTCAAATCAATGCCCATTACATAATCTAACGCCCTATTTTCATCCAAAACAACATCCGAATACTTGATTGATATGGCTTCGGCTATTCTCATACCCGTATAAGCAATGATTTCAAACGCTTCTCTCAAATATGGGCGGTACATCTTCTTTTTGACCCCATTCTTGTAGGTATGGATTGAATTGTTTTCATCTGAACAACTTTTAATGATTTTATCAAAATCATTGTCAGCTGCATTTATCGGATTTGGCGATTCATTTTTTAATCGGGCAAACGACATCGGATTATACAACTCATAACCTTTGGTCACAATTAAAAACTTATAGAAGCCTTTTAACGCTCGAATATTGTGATTATACGTTGCTACACTTTTTGAAGTCTTATATAAATCTTCAAAATACTTGTTTACAATGCCTTTATCTACTTGGTTAATGGGTAAAGATGAGGTTTTGTAGCCTTGCTTATCAAGGTAATTTTTTAGCTTGCAAACATATCCGATTGTGTCTCTTATGTATTCTCTAGTCCTAGGTTTCTTTTCAAAAAAAGGGACGTCTACATTTTCAAGCCAGTCTGAATACATACATATACAATCTGTGAGCAATTCAGGTTTGTCTTCGATAATTTTGGGCGAAATAGCGAGCTTTATTGGGTTTGAAAGTTCATTTTTAAAATCTAACAATTCCTTTATTGCTGCATCATATTCCAAAGACTTCAAATCCCTCGTTTTGCGACCTCCATTCCACTTGATTATCGCTTTGTATTTTTGCCTATTTAATGGGTGCTCACAGCCCTTATATGGGGCCGATTTGACCTCAATAAGCTTGTTGCATTTCTTGCAAACAATATGGAGTCCAGTGAATTTTTTGTATTTAAGTGTTTTCATGTAATTCTGAATTTCAATGCGAGTGTAATTTAATTTGTTGACCTGTTAAATAGATTTGCTGATAATTTCCCTTTAGGAATATACCTTGGTTGATTGTTTATTGGTTTTGGATTCATATCCAAAATTTTATGCAATTCTCCTTTATTATATGCTTCATAATAAATCATCCAATCGTCACCATGTTTTTGTTTTAGATTCTTTATCAGAGGCATATTATAGGTTAATTCAAATTCTGCTTTCATAACAAACTCACCTGATGAATCCTTATAAACCTGTAAATGATTTTTGGCACACCAATTCCGAATGCTTCTCTTATCCTTCCTGTTTATAAAGGAGGATATATCGCTGAGATACATTCTATTTATTGGTGTTGAGAGCATTATTTCTTTTTAAATTAGTTTAATATCGAACTCATATTTTTCTATTACAGGAGTTAAATTCTGAAATTCAGGAGTATTGTAAATAATGATTGCATCATGTAACCTAACAGCGGTAAAATCTAGTCTGTTGATGTGTTTAAACTCTTCAATTAGTCTATCCTCCATTTTGGTCATGGTTTTGTAAAAACCACCTTTTTCTTTAAGCGTTAACTCAATTATTTTTGACACTTGCTCTTTTGTATAACCACAAGCCTTGAAAAAGGTTTTGGCTTCGCTTGGACTTCTTTTGTTGTCATTGAGCATCATGTTAAACCACGTTTTGGCTTCGCTTCTTTCAATCTTATACTTCTTTTCCAAATTGCTGTAAACCTGCTGAGCAATATCGCTGCCAACAAGAGTATCCAAGAATGATGCAAAGGCACTTTTGATGTCACACTGAATGAGTTCGTATGGTGTATAGCCTCTTAATTGTCTTGTTGTTTTGGTGGCAGTGTTGAATACTCTATTGTCAATAGTTGTACTTTTGAACCCGAACATGTGTCCAGCACAAGACAAAGAAAGTAGCGAAAGGATATAATTTTTATGCCGTTCCACCTGTTTGGCTTGGGAATACGTATTAATCTTTACAGTATTTCTAATCCCATGCTTGCAAGCCATTAAAGCATTTTTGATTTTCTCAGATTTATCCATTATTTGATTAACCTCCGACTGTGAATAACCTTCAAGTTTTGATAATTGGTTTGCGATAGCTCTATTGGTATTGTTGAATACTCTTTTACCAATTAAGGATTTTGAATATTCCTTTGTTAGATTATCTAAAGCTTCTCGGTTGTCATCTTTAAGCAACCTCCTAACATCCTGATTCGACTCTATTGATAGTGCTTTTATATAGTCGTTTAAAACACATTCACTAACTACACTAAACCCATTCACAACTCTTTTGGTTGCTTCACTATATTGACGGCTTTCAACCATTTGAATTACATATAAGCTGTTTATGATTTGTTTTGCTTTGAAATAGGTGTCATCCCAGTTGTAGGTAAATACCAACCCAAAATCTGTTTTTTCATCCTCTTTTAATTTACATAACGCACCATTTTTTATTGCTATATCCATTTGTGTTTTGGAAACTCTAAACTTATTTATTTTGTCCATCTCACTCATTTTATCTGGATTGGCAAGGTCATTCACATCAATGAATGTTTTTGCTGTGGTCAAAAGTCTTTCATATCGGTCCGCTGTAGCATTGAGTAGGTATTCTGATTGTGTTTCAACCGCCATGAATGCTGTTGCCCATAATAATAAATCCTTTTTCCCAAAGCCATTAAAATTTGGGTCATCCCCCTTGATGTTACTAAAAACCTTTTCTAGTTCTTTCTTTATGATAAAAACATCTTGGTCCTCTTGGTTGATTAGGTTTCGATATTTGATTGGGAAACTAACCGATGTTGCAACTATTGTTCCATGATTATCTTCATCTTTAACCGTAAATCCGAAGTCCTTCAACGATTTTATTAGGTTAGATTTTGGATAGCTTAAAGCATGGTTTATCTCATTGATATGTGGCTGGATTTTTTTCAAGTAGCCCTTTTCAAAAGGAATCTGGCTAATTTGGCTCTCATGATGGTTAATGTTAATATTGCTGTATGGTGAACATCTATAAAATATTTGTGCATCTACGACAGTTCCTCTAACTCTACCATAGGCTTGATTTACTTGGTTAACATTGTAGTTATCAACCATAGAGGATTCATCCATAATTATACCCACACTTGCATCAAAGTTTAAATCAAATCCGATTTGGTATTTGGTTGATAAAATGTACACATCGGCAGTTTCATCAATTTTAGCGTTGACTATGTTGCTGTATTCTTTGTATGATTTTGTTTTAACACCACTTGTTTTAACCGAAAGCGTATCACCAACAAGTAGTTGGGTCTTGTAGCCAAGGTTATCCTCGTTGAGGACGTTCTTAATCTTATTAAGGTCATTAGTGAAAAGGACTACTTTGATTCCTTTTTCACAATTTGCCTTTATAAAGTTCCAATAGTTGTTCAAGGGAGAAATGGTCATCTTTTTAATTCTCTTTACCTCACGCTCTACCGTGAAGACGGTCATGTCATTTAGAATATGCCTTGGAATATCTAGGTTTTTATAGGTTGGGGTTGCTGTAGAAAGTGAAACATTAGCCTTGTGCTCGTTGTATAGAATGTCAAAAAATGTAGACATGCTGGTACGGTAATCACTTTCTGAATAAACCTGTGATTCATCTATGAAGAATGGTATTTGCATTAGTGTTTTATACAAAGACTCATTATACTTTTTGACTTCAATGATTTGTTCAGGTGTTGTGTTTAATATAATGTGGTTGCCACGTCTATGTTCATTTTCAAAATGACTCCAACGGTCCTTTGAACCTTGATAGATAAACATCTGGTGCGGTTCCCTAACATTTTCTTTTCCTATTATCATTCCTGAAATAGGTGAAATAATAATAATTGTTTGGTCAGTTATGTTTAAAACTGCTGTTGTTCCCCCAATACCTGTATCGCCTTTGATAATTAATTTGTTAGTGGTGAAGTCGGTAATTATGGCGTTGGCATGGTTGTCGTTACTTACATGGTTTTTTATTTTTATTATATTCATGTCGTTTATGTGCTAATTAATACCTTTTTGGCATAATCAATTACAACCAATAGGATTGCCCTATGATTATAAAATGCCGTTAGCAGTTGTAATGGATAAGACAGTGCTTATCAAAACAAAATTGGGATGACTATACAGCAAGGCTGAAAGCCAAAAGCGAAGGTGGTGTAGTGTACTAATGAGACGACCTAATTGATGCAAAATTTGCATCAGCAAAACGGAGTAATGTTTGAACTAAACCCTTATTTATATAGGGTTTTGGATAAATCCTAGTCTAGTCAAATTTGCATCCATTATTAAAAAGATAGCACAAAATGGCAAGGCATTCTAATCTATACAAACACATTCAACGTGTTGAAAGTCATTAAATCTCGGTAATGGTTCTGATTTAATTTCTGTTATGTTGCGCTCCTCATTTAAGTCTGGATGGAGAGAACCATAATTGATATTCTCAATTTGGTGACCAGTTGCAGCTTGGTGTCTTAATTAATGACACCGTGGTTAATCATAAGGCAAATATACTGGCTGTATTCCTTCAAAAAGACTTTTTAGCATTATTAAATCATTAAAAAAATAAAGTTTTATGATTTAAAATAGTATTTATTCGCTTCGCAAACAGAAGTGGAGGTGTCAATTGGATTTAGATACACAATTGTGTAAAATGAAACAGCAATTCACAAATGTTTGTTATTCAGGAATTTCCGAATATGAAGCCGTATATCCATTCTGATTGTTTTTTTACTATGGATTTTGCAACAAACAATTGTCTTTGGAGTTTCAATATTTCACCTGACTCCAACGTTGTGTCTTCAATTAGTGTCAAATTAAATTGAAAAACACCACGCATTTGCTGGGCTATTTCATTCGTTTGAACTAACTTTTTCGCACCAAAATAGAAATCTACCAACGCAGCACAAACTGGGTCTAAAAGAATTTTTTTATTTGTTATTTTTTCATTTTTACGAACTGGAAATAGTTCATACTTATTAAAGTACTCTAATGACAATAATAATTCGATTTCTTCTTCATTGAAATTCATTTTCCTTAAAGCTTTTACTTCAAGAAACATCATTTCAAGCCCTGATGTGATAGGGTTGTCGGTCATAAATTTAGTATCGTTTTTAAACATGGTTCTTTTAATTTTTATTGTTAATAATTTAGTTGAAATAGGTACTTGGTCTAAATTGAGTCCCCGAATTAATAGACAGTGTTTCCAAATGTTTCTCCTTTGTTGAATAATCAATAGCCAACACACTAGATTGTATATTGCCTAGAGGCACTTCTGTCAAATTGCTCTCAACGTTGACCACTACTGATTTCACCTCTTTTAAAGCCTTCTTTTTGGCTAAATATTCTTGACTTGGTTTAACATAAGCTTTTTCCAATTCAATGTCTTCAAGTGAAATTGATTCGTATTCTTTTTTCAAAATATACTCAATGAACGTGGTTGCATATAGGTACTTTTTGACACCATCAACCATAAAAGAAATTATGGTGTATCCGTTTACTTTTGACTTGATTGGTTTATTTCTTTGACCAATAATTTCGCCAGTTGCTCGGTCAAATTTGTAACCTTTGGATTCTGCCGCAGCACATTTTTCGATTTTTATTAAATCTCTTTCTTCTTTGGTTTTAAGGTTTTTTTCTCCCTTTGATATAGTTGTTTTCATAATTTTTTTTTTTTGAGTTAAGTATGGGCAGTTTTCTTCCTGTCCATGGTTTAGATAGATTTTTTTGTTTTAATAAAATTTTGAATAATTACATGCTAAAAGAATAGAACACTATACAGTTTTGTTTAATTTACTTGAATCAAACTTGATTCTTAAAATCCGAACTAAAGTGCTTCCGTGTTTTAAACTTTTACTTTGCTTTTTTAGAAATTTTTTAACGTCTTAAAAAAAATCAACTTTTAACGTCTTAAAAGATTTTACAGAAATCAAATGCTAGCCTGTTATTTCCGTCTGCAAATGTTTTAAAAAAAATAATTAGTAAAAAAATGGGCTAATTATTTGGAAAATTGCGTTTTAGCATTTACAATACGAGGGGTAAAATTTTATCTAAAGCCTAAAGTGTTGTAATTCAAGATATAAAAATCTAAATAAAACAAGATGAGCATTTTGCTAGAAGAATTGGCTGTGTTTTTTCATCTTGTTTTATATCAACTAGTAAAATTAACAATTATTTAACGTTTTTGACCCTGCTGTTTCGTCTTGTAAGGCCAATTAAAACCCTTTTTAGGTATTCAAGCTGAATGATTTCTAAAAATATGGAGTCAATTTATTTCACATTTGAGACATACTTTTTTAGATAGGGACACACTTAATTCACCATCTCCCTTCCCCCCTCCCCGTTACCGCCTACGTTCCTCCCCCTATCATAAGCCAAAAACCAAGGGCTTGAATAGGCTCGGGAAATTTTTTTTTATAAAATTTGGGAGATTATTATACCTTTTATGTTCCGAAAGGGGTTAACGGAGTCCCGTGTTGGTTGTTAGACGTAGTTCAATTTACAGCCTCCTGTTTCATTCTAAAGCTTAATCATTCAATGCCGTTCAGTTGCTTTTTGTGTTTTTTGTAGGAAGTTTGAAATTACACCTTAACTTGTCGGCTTATTGTGTTATTTTTACCATGAAATAATCCAATATTCAATTTAGTATATACCCGTTATATTATCACAATACAAGCTAGTACCCGTTATGAAAAACATCAAAGAATCGGCAAACTTCATTTGGTCCATTGCAGACCTATTAAGAGGTGATTACAAGCAAAGCGACTATGGCAAAGTAATACTCCCATTAACCGTTCTAAGGCGTTTAGATTGCATTTTAGAGAAGTCCAAAGCCGATGTTTTACAAAAATTTGAGCAGTTAAAAACAACCAATATTGAAAACCTTGACCCGATTCTTAACAAGACCGCTGGTTACAATTTTCACAACAGAAGCCCGTTCGATTTTAACAAACTTATTGCCGACCCCAACAACATTGCTGCCAATTTAAGGAACTACATCAATGGTTTTTCTGAGGATGCACGAGAAATTATTGAACAGTTTGAATTTGAAAACCAAATCAACAAGATGGATGACAACAACTTGTTGTTCATGGTGGTCAAGCGTTTTCAGGAGACCGATTTGCATCCAGACCACATTTCAAGTATGGAAATGGGTTATATGTTTGAAGAGCTGATTCGCAAATTTGCTGAGATTTCCAATGAAACGGCAGGGGAACATTTTACACCTAGAGAGGTAATCAAGCTCATGGTTAATATTTTGTTTTTGAACGACCGTGAAATGTTGACCAAAAAAGGAATCACCAAAACGATATTTGATTGTTGTGCTGGAACAGGCGGTATGTTGTCTGTGGCCGAAGAATACTTGCACGAATTGAACCCAGATGCCCGTTTGGAGGTGTTTGGCCAAGAATTGAACCCCGAATCGTATGCCATTTGTAAATCAGATTTGCTGATTAAAGGGCAAAACGCATCAAATATCAAAAAAGGAAACAGTATTTCGGAAGACCAATTGTCCCATGAAAAGTTCGATTACTTAATAACCAACCCGCCATTTGGGGTAAAATGGGAAAAGTTTGCCAAGAAGGTCAAAGAAGAACATGAGCAACGAGGTCATGGTGGCCGATTTGGTGCAGGTTTGCCTTCGGTGAGTGACGGCTCCTTCTTGTTTTTGCTCCATTTGATGAGCAAAATGAAACCAGCCGACCAAGGTGGTTCTAGGCTTGCCATCGTATTCAATGGCTCCCCGCTTTTTTCGGGTTCACCAAGTAAAACAAAGAACGAAAGCAGCATTCGCCAATGGATAATTGAAAACGACTTACTGGAAGCCGTCATTGCATTGCCCAATCAGTTATTTTACAATACAGGTATTTCAACGTACATCTGGGTCATATCTAATCACAAACCAACGAACCGAAAAGGGAAAGTGCAACTGATAAACAGCGTTGATTTCTTCAAAAAGATGAGCAAATCATTGGGTGATAAACGCAATGAGCTATCCGATAACCATATAGCAGAAATCACCAAAATTTATGGTGAATTTGTAGAAGCTACGCACTCAAAAATATTTGAAAACAAAGCCTTTGGGTATGCCAAAGTAACCGTGGAGCGGCCAGAACGCAACGACAAAGGACAAATTGTACTGGACCGCAAAGGCAACCCCAAACCTGATTCTGCTTTGCGTGACACAGAAAACATTCCATTGTTGATGGACGTGCAAGAATACATGGAGAAGGAAGTGCTGCCGCACGTTCCAGACCTGCCCGCCCAAAAACCAATTTCTGGTGAGTACTGTGTTTATGTTTTAAAGTGCAAAGACGGTACGTTTTACAAAGGTCAAACGAGTGATTTTACAAGAAGAATGAAAGAGCATGAAAATGGAGAGGTGAGCTGGACAAGTAAAAACCTTCCGTTTGAGGTTATTCATTGGGAAATATTTAAAACAAGAGAAGAAGCTGTAAAACGAGAAGATTATTTAAAATCAGGTAGGGGTAGAGAATGGTTGCAGAAATCCTACGAAAATAAAACATTAAAAGTTTTTGAACGGCAGGCGGGTGCGTGGATTGACGAAACCAAAACCAATGTGGGCTACGAAATCAACTTTACCAAGTATTTCTACCAATATAAACCCCTTCGCTCATTAGATGACATCCGTGCCGACATCATGGCCTTGGAGCAAGAAACGGATGGCTTATTAAAAGAAATAATTTAAGCGAGATGAAATTAAAATTTATTCATACCTTTGCACGCTCGTTGGCGAATCAGAAAAGTTTTTTGATTGTTAATGAATTACGTTGTTATCGTTTCAGATTAAAGATAATATACCTCTCAGGCTTGCATCCGTGCAGCACACTTGGGGGGTTTTCTCATTTTAAAGGGGTTGCTCATGGAATATAACAAACCTCCATTTACCTACCTTGAGCAACTGAACCTAATGAAATCAAGAGGTTTGCATGTTGCCGATGACAATCGTGCCATTCGATACCTAACAAATATTAGTTATTACCGACTGTCTGCTTATGCTTTACCCTTTCAGAAAGTAAAAGACACATTTGATGTAGGGACTGATTTTCAGGACATATTGCACTTATATCAGTTTGACAGGGAATTAAGACTACTGGTATTTAATGCAATTGAACGTATTGAAGTAGCCGTTAGAGCAAGAATGATTTATATCCTTGCTCACAAATATGGTGCTCATTGGCAAGATAATGCCAAAATTTACAAAGACCCTTACCGAGTAAAGAACAATAGGACTGGTGAATATCACACCATTGATGTGTACAGCGAAGTGCAAGAAATGATAGGTGTTTCAACCAAAGACAAACACCCCGAGACATTTATTAAGCACTACAAAAACACCTATCATAAACCCATAAATCCGCCATCGTGGATGTGTTTGGAAGTATTAACACTTGGCCAACTTTCAAAATTATTTAATGGTTTAAAAGAGAATGGCGACAAACAATTGATTGCTGCCGAATTTGGATTGCACTATACTGTTTTTAAATCATGGCTTCATACGTTAACCTATGTTAGAAATATTTGCGGACATCATGGCCGATTATGGAACAGGGAAATTGCCATTGCACCTCTTTGGTTAGAAAAACCAAAAAAGCCTTGGATTAACAAACGATTTAACGAGGTTCCAAACCGTTCATTTTATACTATTTGTCTCATCAAATACATTTTACAGACCGTGAACCCGTCACACCACATCAAAGAACACCTAAAAGATTTAATAGCGAAGTACCCCACGGTTCCCATAGCATACATGGGGATTCCAAGTAATGAGGACGGCAGCATGTTCAATTGGGAAAACGAACCACTATGGAAGTAAAAAACAAATTAATGAAATACGACAGCTATAAGGATTCGGGTGTGGAATGGATTGGGGAGATTCCAAGTCATTGGGAGGTTAAAAGAGGAAAATATCTTTTTGATATTGTTTCTGGATATTCACCAGAAAACATTGAAAATCTAATAAATGAAGTAGGTATTCCATATTTTAAAGTTAATGATTTAAATGACCAAGCTGAAATTTTTAATTTAGAAAAATCAAATTTATTAGTTTCAGATTTAGGTATAAATAAATTTCCAATTGGCACTGTTTTATTCCCTAAGAGAGGGGCAGCAATTAGTACAAATAAAGTTAAAATAAGTCTTAAGGATTGTGTTTTTGATACTAACATCATGGGTTTAATACCATATAAAGATAAAATTCATGAACGTTTTTTAGCTTACTCTTTGTTGAATCGAGGTTTATGGGATATTGCGGACACTTCAACAATTCCACAAATTAACAACAAACACATCGAACCATTGGAGTTTGTGTTACCAAATACAATTGAAGAACAAACCACCATCGCCAACTACCTCGACCAAAAAACCACCCAAATTGATGATTTAATTGCCAAAAAGGAGCGTTTAATTCAGTTATTAGAAGAAGAACGTGTTGCGGTTATTAACCAAGCGGTGACAAAAGGCCTGCCTGCCAAAGAGCGAGTAAAGGCAGGGCTGGACCCAACGGTTCCAATGAAAGATTCGGGGATTGAATGGCTGGGGGAGATACCAGCGCATTGGGAGGTGAAGAAGTTGAAGTTGTTGGCAAACATTCAGGGCAGAATTGGTTTCAAAGGATATACGGTTGGTGATTTAGTTTCAGAAGGTGAAGGTGCGTTGACATTAGGAGCAAAACACATTGATAAATTCAATCGATTGAATTTATCAAATCCAGAATTCATAAGTTGGGATAAATATTATGAATCCCCAGAAATAATGGTTCAGATTGGAGACATAATTTTAACTCAAAGGGGAACATTAGGAAAAGTTGTTTTGATTACAGAAGACTTAGGTGAAGCAACTATAAATCCTAGTATGGTAATTCTAAGTAAGCTTAAGGCAAATGAGTATTTTCTTTATTATTTTTTTAATTCAGATTATTTTAAAAGTTGGATTGATTTGACCAATACTGCAACTGCTGTACCAATGATAAGTCAAGCTCAATTAGGAAATTTAAAACTTGTATTGCCGAATATTGATGAACAAAACAAAATAGTTACTAGCATACAAAAATCAACAAAAAAAATTGATGATATTATTGTAAAAGCACAGCAAGAAATCGAGCTATTAAAAGAATACAAAACCGCATTGATTAACGAGGTGGTTACTGGAAAATTGGATGTTAGAGGTGAAAAATAATAAAACACATGGATGATTTAATAATTGAAGAGCTAAAAGACCAACTTATTTTTCTCTTAGATGCCAAAAAGAAATTTGAGTTTACAGAGAATAGTCGTGGTGATATACTTCAAAAATACCTTAACAATATTGATTTAACATTGTTGAAAGATGGTGTTGTACATGCATTTTTTATTTTAGAGCCAAAAAATGAATATAATTTTGAAAGACACGAATTTTATGAGCATTATATCACTGGTCAAATTTACGCTAGATTTTATGTATTATATTCAGAAGGCAAATATGAAGTATATGATTTTTTTTACAAAAAAAACTACAATCCAACAAGTATAAAGGAATTGTCAGCAATACTTAACAACCCTGAACCGTATATTCTTTCCAATGAAACTAAAATAAAATTGAATGAAATTTTTCAGAATAGAGCAAATCATATCTTTTCAAAATTCAAAGGAAGTACGATATTAGAACTATTGTAACTAATCAGTCCCTAATTTATTCATTTTTTGTGGGTTCTCGTTTTCTAGTAGGTTATCAACAATTTTATTGAGTTATGCAATTGGTGTTTTTAAAAAACGGCGTTTTTATTCACTTTTGTTATTAACTTTCGACAACTATTGGACTGTATTTATTGCTTTGATTTCAAATCATTTGACCTTTGTGAAAAATATTTCAGGTGGATCAAAGTGTATTAATAGCGCAACTTTTTGCAAA
>NKJD01000091.1 GCA_002256385.1 Flavobacterium sp. BFFFF2 | reverse complement strand
GTGCTCTCATAGGGAAATGTTTTAGGTAATGCAATAAACAAAAAAAACCAATCAAAAATGATTGGTTTTTTTGTAGTCTCGACGAGAATCGAACTCATATCAAATGTTTAGGAAACATCTATTCTATTTTATTAGTACATAATATCATTATATTGTTGATTATTTGATACTTAATTTAATTTGTTTGTTTTACAATTACAAATATTCTTCATTTGTTTTACAAATTGTTTAACAAACATAAAATGTCAAAAACCTTCACAGCATGCTTTAAAAAAGTATCAAAATTATCAAAGGATGGATACCTAAATATACGTATTACCGAAAACCGAAAATCAATTTATGAACCACTTGGTATTAAAATTAATCAAAAGCATTGGAACATAAATACAAAACGTGTAAAATCAAGTTATGGCGAGGGATTTGAGCATTTAAACCAACAAATAGAAACAAGAGTAAATGAGTTGAATAATAATGCATCAAAAAAAGATGTTAAGAAACATAAAAGCCTGATGCATTATTGGCAAAACGAGGTTGTTAGTTTAGGTAAGGCACATAATTATGGCACAAAAGCGAAATATCAAAATATTATTAACAAGTTTCAGCTATTCTTAAAAGAGGAAAAACAATGGAACGATTTATTATTTAAAGATTTAAATGCTACCCTAATTAAAGAATTTATTAATTATTTAAAGGTTGCTCATAAAACCCCAAATGAAAAAGGGGGTAAACGAAAATCAATGAGTGATAATACCATAAATCATTATGTAAAGGTACTAAAAGGTGTAGTAAATTTGGCAGAAAAGGAAGATGTTTTCACCTATTCACATAATCAATTTAATAGTATATCATTTAAAAATAAACCTGTTAGAAGGTCTGCTTTACGAGTAAAAGAGCTAAAAAACATTGTTAAAATGGCTGTTCCAAAAGACTTACAAATTGTTAAATATCGGTTTCTGTTTCAAATATTTGCGCAGGGAATGCGTGTTTCAGATATTCAATTATTAAAATGGAAAAACATAAAATTAAATAAAATTGAATATACCGTGTACAAAAGACCACGTGATATGAGTATTGGATTAAAAGACCAACTTGTTGATATTTTATTAAAGATATTAAATATTGATCCAGTAATAATTGAAGAAAAAAATCATTTAAATATAAATGATTTAAGATGGCTAACAATAGAAGAAACTGAACTGGATAACAGAAAAAAAGAAGCATCAAATAATCCCCTTTTCATTAAATATAAGCAAAAGGTTGAAGCTACTATGAAATCTGCACAATACATTTCGCTTACAGCCTTCAAAGAAGAATATGGCAAGAATGTACCATTGCTATTTTATTCATTATCAAGACATGATGAAACACATTACTTTGAACAACTTACTCAATTATCTATATCATTGCTCAAAAAGGAACACGAATTGTTGTCCTTTTGCATAGAGAGAAAATGCCATAATGTTCCAATTGAAATTCATCCTTCACCAAGTTTATTGTTAGATTCTATAAAAGAAGATTATTTGCCCATCTTGGCAAAAGCTATTGACCTTGCAACCAAAAGTAATAAATTAAAAAAATCAGAATATATACAGGCAAAAATAAAATCAGATAATTTATATAATCAATATATTTTTGGTTTTTTTGATGAAGATTTAGAAGGTGAGGCATTATCTAAAAAATTATCCAGTAATACCGTTTATTACGACAAAAAGTTGCATCAACTTCAAAAGTTGTGTGAGGTAGAAACAAATATAAGTAGCCACGTTGCAAGACACACTTACTCATCACATTGTATTTATATTTACAAAATGAGTATATACGAACTTATGATGAAATTAGGACATTCATCGGTAAAAACAACTGAAAAATATATCAGTGTAGGTTTTACAAATAGTGATGATGAAGAAAATAATGATGATGGAACTTTTTCGGATTTCAACCTTTAATTTAATAACCAAAAATACATTAATATATTAGTTATAATTACAAATTTAAAACCCAACTTTTTTCAACTTATTTCCGAAGCCGCTATAATCAATCTGACCTTCAATCAGCTTAATAATAGCGGTTTTATCAGGTTGAATACCAAATAGTAACTTGTCTGTTTGAATCGCATTGTATGTATTTCTAATTAAAGCAGGACTTAATTCAAATTTTGCAAACTCTGCATTGTCGGCACAATCTTTCATTAAATAATTCCAAAGGTTTAGTCTTGATTGATACCCACCAAGCTTGTATTCTATCAAAAGATTGAACCTTCTAAAATATGCCGAATCCATGTTATTTATTAGATTACTGCTTCCAAGAACAACACAACCTTTTGGAAGGTTCGCTGAATCAAGGTGGGTAAGTAGTAAATTTTGAATTCTTCGGTCCGTGCTTGATGTTGAGGTGCTACTTGAACCGTCCTGTCTGGTTTCCAGTACCCCGTCAATTTCATCCACATATATCAAAGGTCTTAAACCGTTTGCATAGTGATTTTTTATTGTAGCAAATATCTTTTGTATATCTTTTTCTGATTGACCAAAAAACGAATTCCTGAACATATCCAGTGTCAATATCATCAGAGGTCTTCCAGTCAATGCTGCTATATGCTTTGCACTCAAACTTTTACCTGTACCACTTTGTCCATGCAAAAGAACAACCAAAGAATTCAGTTCTGTTTTATCTATATTTTTAATAATTGCTTCTAAACGTGTAA
Source organism: Flavobacterium sp. BFFFF2 (assembly GCA_002256385.1). Classification (GTDB taxonomy): domain Bacteria; phylum Bacteroidota; class Bacteroidia; order Flavobacteriales; family Flavobacteriaceae; genus Flavobacterium. Next base: position 27,546 of record NKJD01000091.1, on the reverse strand, counting down.
TCTGAAACTGTAAATCATCATCTAAAAATAATGGTTCAAGTTCCAGTATATTATAATAGGTAAAATCTTTGTGTTGTGTTGGTGATACTTCTATTCTCTGGTCGCAACATAACATGTTTGACACAGTAGGTGTCAAAGTTATATATACATCATCCGTAAAGGAATTGCCATCGTTTACAAGCTCTACAAGTCCTTTGGATATAAGCGGATGGGTTGAAGCTATAAACTTTCGTTTGATTTCATATACCCTACGAAAATCCTTTTTATATAAGTCTTCTAACATATCAGAAACTTTGAAACCATGTCGGCTCATCCCATCCAAATATGCAAAACTCACCATGAGAATAATGAATAAATCTATATCATCAAGTTCCAATGTTTTGATATATTCAATATATGGGTCATGACAAATTCGTAACCGTTTAAATATAGATTGAAACTCTTCATTAAATCGTTTGTTCCTATTATCAAATTTAAACAACATATCCCTACATGCTATTAACACAGACAAAGTATCCTTCCCTTTGTTATCAATAACTTTGACTGGTTCGTTGTATAATACTGCGTTTAAAATAGATTGTGGGATACAATAAGATGTCCTTCTACGCATTGACTCATTATCAATCAACAATGCACCAGATTCAACGAAAGACCTCATGTGAAAATGAAAATTGTTCAGGTACAAGTTTATTTTTCTGGTTTTGAAAATTCTTGATATATCGTTCAGGGAAAAATCTGAATCTTCCATACCCAAATGGATGCACAATGAATAAAGCAATGCTTGCTCTTTACAGGTGATTTTTACCACCTTTTTGAAAAATTTTTGAACTTGATTTAGTTCTTTATCCAGTTGTTCAATAATAAAGTTAAAATCAAAATCTGTATCTGTGAAGCGATGGTCATCGGTAGTTTGAAATATTCTACCAATTGATTGAAGAATAGAACTATTCATATTATGGCACAAAGATAATACAAATTTTATAATTGTCACATTATCATGATATTATCAGGGGTTTTAACAGAATAAGTCTATATGATTTTTGTTTATCAATCACCACCTCGCTTGGTACTCGGGTGGTGTATTTCAGAACAAATTCTTAAAATGACGAAAACCCTTATCTGTATTGGGTTTGAACCTAATTATAGGCATAAAAGGTGAAACATATGAGATAATATATAGTATAATAGAAATTATAATATTTGGTTCTCTTATTATAGAAAATCTATTATCCCAAAAAATCATTTTCATTTAAAACAATTTTAAATGAAAAACACCACCACATCTCACGACAAAAAACACCAAAAATCTTTTCAAACAGGATAAACTTTTTTTTAAAATTTTATATATAAATCAACAGCCACATCCAGTGGTTGGGTTGCATTATATACGAATCATAGTGGGGTAGAACTGATCCTCTACCCCTGATTCTGTTACGTTTTGCAATAAAAATAAGATTTATATGAATGCAATACTCTATCAACAAACACATTTATGCTGTAATATTATCCAATGCACAATATCCTGAAAACACAGCTATTCTCTTCAACTTTATATTAAAATGTATAAGTAATGCCAATAAAGGTGATTACAAATTATATACTAATATATCACTATCTGCATTTAAAAGGTTTTATAAAACGGAATCAATCACTGAATATTTAAACTGTTTGGTTATTACAGACCTTATAAGTATAAATGATAACTATAAGGTTGGTGGTTATTCACGGTCATATAGACTTACAGCTAAATCATACTCGCTATTACAGCAAAGAGAAGTGGTAAAAATAACATTGAAACTAACAAATGATAAAAAAATAAAGAAGTTATACAATGCCAAAATTGGCTCAAAACCAATTGATATTTACGAAAATTACTACAAAAAGCATCTCGTATTAGAAAAAAAATGGTACGAAAAATCTGTTGATATACTTGGTCAAAAAAACACAGATTTTATAGATTTTGTAGTGTTTCACAGCTATGATTTAGAGAACTTTAATTCGCAAAAGTCATTTAATCGTAATGGTACAAACTTTCGTTTAGACACCAATATATCAAGCATAAAAAAAGAGTTAAGGTGCATATTTAAATTTAATGGTACTAACGTAGGTGATTTAATAAAAGTAGATGGCAAATGCTTCCAACCCACTCTATTCTACTGCATATTAGAGTTGATTCTAAAAACAGAATATCAAGACTTCTTATTTAAGGAATGGATAAATGCCATTGAATATACCAAGCTACGAAACTTCATATATACCCATGTGGATCAACTCAAAGAATTGAAAAAAGAATATGATAATGATATATACTTAAAATTATGCCCCACCGACAGAAAAAAGGGGAAATTGAAATTTTTAAAAAGGTTCTATGAAGATAAGGTTGGTATATTTACTGGGGTGTTAGGGGTTTTCAGGGACTTTATTATTAAAAATATAGATTTTAATGTTCATACAAGAAAGGGAACTTTAAACGCAAAGTTTGCTGTGTTTCTTCAACGTATAGAAAGCTACTTATTCATAACAAGATTTGTTGAGGAAGCAGTAACTAATAACTTTTTAGAATTTCTGACCGTGCATGATTGTATTATGGTTAAACAGGAAAATGTGAAAATGGTAGAAACGGTGTTATACCGCATTTTTAATGAGGTTCTTGGCACTGATAACATATTAAAACTGGTAAATGAACAACAAGAAATAAAATTATTTATTTAAAAATAAACTTAACTGTCTTTTGATATACAATTAATATTAAAGGTAACTAAAAAAACATATGAGTAAAGAATTTAGAAATGAAATTGAAAACATAATTAGGAGAAAAATCAATATTAAAGAGCATATTAACTTTTTTTCACTTTATGACGATTTAAGTGAAAGCATACATATTGGTATGTACAAACAAAGAGTATTTTTTCAGTATCAGTGTAACGCCAAAAGTGCTTATGAGCAACATTATTTTGATAGTACTTTAGACTTTAATAATGATATAGAAAGATTATTTAATAAATATGAATCACCGCTATTAGGTGAAATAATCAATCCTATAATTAGAGAAAAAAAATTAAAGGAACTATTACAACTAATCCATAATGTTTAAAAAAATGAAACCATTTATAAAATAATCATGAACGACAATCAAAAACTAAAAGAAATAATTAGAACCATTGAAGCCGACTACCAAATCAAATTGGTGAGATGGACTGGCATGGCGAAGGTATCATGGAATATATCATTCACATTGCTACCGCAAACCAAGGTCAAATAAAATAAACTATTTAAAAATCTAACATATAATAAAAATGAATTACAACGAAAAATTAAAAGAAATCCTTTGGAAAATTGAATCCGATTACCAAATTAAATTTGAAGAAACGCATTTGCCTGATCCTTCTTGTGGAATTTATATGATGGATGAGCTACACGATACTTTTATAAGTATACTAAAAGAAACTAACTCAAACATTTATTTTAAAAACACGTGTTATTAAAGAACTACTAAAATGAACAACATATCAGTACTAAAAGAACTTTACCCGAATCACCTGTTTGAAGCGGTTTATATTCAGGATGGCAATGGGATTTTCACCATATCAAACTCTGATATTTCATACCGATCCGATTCAAATAATATCTATTACAACTATTCGGAACTGTTTGATATAGCATGCTACCGAATGAGTGTTTTGACCGAATCAGGATATTTTTAAGAAATGAAAAATTGAGTGCTATAATCTCTTAAAACGACATTTATAGCAACTAATATCCTTCAATAAGATATTTATCACCATCAAATAGATAATGCTTCAAATTAGCTCTATCAATATATTCAAGCCATTGTGTTTCTTTTACCCAATATAAATCACCTTTATCTACATATGCCATGTTTAATAAGTCAATCCAGTCATTTTTTTTAACAGTTTTTTTATTTCCTAATATGAAATCATTCGTGTATTCGGATAAAACTTTAATAAAAAGTTCTTTATCATAAAATTCAATAGGTAAGGGATATTTACAATCCTTTTTGCAAGCTATATCAAACATGTGATAAAAGAACTGAACAGGTATGGTTTTCTTTTCATTTTTTAAACCATTTAAAAAGATTGAAAATGTTTTAGCTGTTTCTATAAATGTATTTCTATCCTCTAAAATAAATTTCTTTAAAATATCGGGGTCAATTGTTTTGATATATTTGAAGATTTCAATATTCTCACCTAATGATTCATAAGAATTAAATAAATCTTCTCTATATGCATTTGCAACGTCAATGTTTTTACTTTCCTTTATTAGAAATTCAAATGGTGTATATTTAATGGCTACATCTAAAAATTTAATTAGATTAATAGTAGCTACTTTTAATTTATCCAAATCATGAATCATTTTTAAACTGCTATTAATTTCAAAGTAGTTCAAGTAATTAGGTCTTACACCCAAATCAAATAATTCTTGGTGTTTGCCTTCTTTAATGGCATACCAAATATGTGTATCGGTATGAATAATCATCTTTCAAATATATGTTGATTACTATGTGAAGAAGTATCAACTCTTGTCAATAAGCCATCAAATTTCTTAATAATTTCATAAAAATAATTAATGTAAATCTAACATAAATTCAATCAGGACAAGCATCCGAACCCCATTTTATTTTTATTAATAAATGGAAATATATTTATTAATATTCTTGTCCTTACAGCAGCAAGGTTTTTCATATTTATTAATAAATGAGAAAAATATTTATTAATAAATGAACTTATTTATAAAAATAAATATCGCTGCCATCGCCTTTATTTATTATTGGTTTGGGCTTGTTTATGTCAAATTATTTATGTATGTTTATGGTATATAATTTAAAAATACATAGAACATGAAAAAATGGGAAACAATTTTTTACGACAAAGAAAACTGGGTTTTCTTGTTAGGTGAATCAGGGGATAAATGGGAATCAATAAAAATGGAGGATGGTATAGTTTATCGCTGTTTAGAAGGTGAAGATGTCCTTGTAGAGAAAGATACTGTTGGCGGATTAGCAGTAATTTATGAGAATTATCCTGTTAATGATGATTTAGATGAAGAGGATTTAAGCGATGAAGAAAGAATAATACGATTGGCACATGACTACTTTAATAATCGGAATATTGATTTAGGTAATAAAAGTTAAATAAAAATTATGACTAATAAAGTAGAAAGTCCTAAAATAAACTCTGATTTATTCATTTTGAAAAAAATGGAAACCTTTCAAATTGATGGGTATAAATCTCATGTTTCATCTGAATTAGTAGATTACATACGGTCAAAATTTGATTGTAAATATCCCAGTTTTGAAGCATATGAAGATGATGAAGTATTATCAGCACAGGAAAAATATGATAGAGCTGTTAATAGTTATGCAGATGAATGTTCGTATTCATTAGAAGATTTTGATGATGATGATATTTATGAGGTTCATTTAGAAAGTGAATTTGTTTCAATTTCAATTCATTCGTCTAATACAATAAATTTTAAACATAAATATTTTGAACGTGATGAAGATGAAAAAAAATTTGAGTATCACCTTGATATATATGAAATTTCTGATGGTGAATTGATTTTAGAATATCATTTATGTGATGAGGAAGATATTATGAATTTTATAGAAGCTGTAATAGATTATATAAATCCGTATTACAATAGAAATAAAAAACTAAACTATTTATTGCAGATGATAGATAATTAACCAGAAAACTACGATTTCTGAATATTTAAAATTGCAAAACCAGATACTTCTGTTCTTCTGCCTTCCGCTCTGTATATGAAAGTTTTCCTTCTATAAACAAAAGGATAGTAACAACTTGTTTATAGTGGATTCTATCTAACTTCAACCCGAATTGTTGCCATACGATCCGATTGTAGGTTGATTGTGTAATCCGTAAATAAACTATTAGTTTATTGGTACGGTAGTATCCTTTATTATCACAATCGCCTAACCTGTTTCGCAAACTTTCTTTCAATTCTGCATCAGGGTCTGGTTTGAAATGTTTTTCAAAATCTTGTATCAATTGCTGTAAAATAATATCCATATCAGGTGCAAAGTTACCAAAATATCTAAAACCCTATTTTGCCACAAAATCATGATTGAAGAGGGTTTGAGACGGTATTTTCAAATTGAAACTTATTTTTAAATATTCAAATTTGGCGGTTTTTAACACCCAGGTTGATTCAAATCGTCTTTTATGTGTATTTTGTTGTTTGAATAAAAAGACACCTTAAAAACACCGTTTAAAACGTTTTTTGTTAATTCACCTTGTATTAGGTAATATTGAAATAATAGTCTGATATAATGTATTTAGTTGATATTCAACAATTATACATGTTGTCTTTGAAGCATTTTCAATAAAAAAGCCACCGAAATATGAGTTTTAACAAGATACTTGATAAATATCGCAAGGTTTCATTTTCTGAACGTGACAAGGGTGATAGATTTGAAAGGTTAATGCAAGCCTACTTGCTCACCGATCCGAAGTATGCATACCGTTTTAAAAAAGTTTGGTTATGGAACGAGTTTCAATCCAAAGGTGATTTAGGTGGTATGGACACTGGTATTGATTTGGTGGCACTAACGAATGAAGGTGATTATTGGGCAATTCAATGTAAGTGCTTTGCCCAAGGTGCAACTATTGATAAACCAATGGTTGATTCTTTTTTATCTACTTCAAGCCGAAAGTTTAAAAACGAGGACTTACAAACAGTATCATTTTCATACAGGATGTGGATTGATACAACTGGTAAAAGATGGGGGTCAAATGCAGAAGAAGCAATAAGAAATCAACATCCGCCAGTTGTTAGATTAGGTCTTTATGAACTGCAAGATGCTGCTGTTGATTGGTATAAACTTGAAGAAGGTATTCATGGCGAAGCATCACGGACTGCAAAAAAACCTATCTATCCCCACATTTTTGAGGTAAAAGATACCACACACCAGTATTTTAAAAATCATAATCGTGGTAAGCTTATAATGGCGTGTGGCACTGGTAAAACGATAGCTTCACTAAAAATTGCAGAAAACGAAACTGTTGGTAAAGGTCTAATATTATTTTTAGTACCGAGTATAGCACTATTGGGTCAAACATTACGTGAATGGACAACCCAAGCTGATGAACCAATCAATGCAATTTGTATTTGTTCGGATGCAGAAGTAAGTAGAAATAGAAAGAAAAATGAAGATACAGATAGTTTTTCTATCGTTGATTTAGCTTTACCCGCAAGCACAAATATTAGTGAAATTGTTAAACAGTTTAAGCTAATAAAGCAAAATCCAAATGCAGGTATGACAGTGGTTTTTAGTACCTACCAGAGTATTGATGTTATAGCAAAAGCACAAGCAGAGCTACAAAAAAGTCATAGTGAGTATGGTGAATTTGATTTGATAATTTGTGATGAGGCACACAGGACTACTGGTGTAACGCTATCTGACGAGGATTCATCTGCATTTACAAAGGTTCATAATAACGAGTTTTTAAAAGCAAAGAAGAGGTTGTATATGACAGCTACACCTCGTTTATTTAGCGATGATACTAAAAGTAAAGCTGCACAAGCTGATGCTGTATTGTGTAGTATGGATGATGTGGATTTGTATGGTGAAGAAATCTACCGCATTGGTTTTGGTGAAGCAGTAGAACGTGATTTACTAACCGATTACAAGGTGTTGATCTTAACGCTATCCGAAAAGGATGTTCCACCTGCTGTGCAGGCAATGATAGCAGATAAAGAAAGTGAGATAAACACTGATGATGCATCAAAATTGATTGGTTGTATCAATGCTTTATCAAAACAATTCCTTGGTGAAATGGGGGTATTGGAAAAAACAGACCCCGATCCTATGCGCAAAGCAATTGCCTTTTGTCAAAATATTGCGGTATCAAAAAAGATAACAGCTACATACAATACAGCAACCGAATCTTATATCAGTTCATTGCCAACAGAACGTAGAGATGAAATGGTATCAATATCATCACAACATATTGATGGTACAATGTCTGCACCGCAACGAGATGAACTATTATCATGGTTAAAGGCTGACACCGAAAACAACGAGTGTCGTGTATTAACCAACGTTCGTTGTTTGTCAGAGGGTGTTGATGTTCCTGCCTTGGATGCTGTAATGTTCTTATCTGCAAGGAATTCACAAGTAGATGTAGTTCAATCGGTAGGACGTGTAATGCGAAAAAAGGCAGGTAAAAAGTATGGTTATATCATCATTCCAGTAGTCGTTCCATCCAACATAGAAGCTGATAAAGCATTGGATGATAATGAACGCTACAAGGTGGTTTGGACAGTATTAAACGCATTAAGAGCACATGATGATAGGTTCAATGCGATGGTTAATAAAATAGAATTAAACAAGAACCGTCCATCACAGATATTGATAGGAAGACCAGAGTATTCATTTGATGGAGAAGGTAACCCATATTCTACGAATGACCCTGAATCTGTTAATTATAACAAAGAATTAAGTCGTCAAATGGCGTTGCAGTTTGAGGAATTGCAGCATGTTGTATTTGCTCGTATGGTAGAGAAGGTGGGCGATAGAAGATATTGGGAACAGTGGGCTAAGAGTGTTGCAGAAATTGCTGAAAGACAAGGTGAGCGTATCAACAGATTAATTACTGAAGACGAAAAACATGAAGCTGAATTTGCTAACTTTTTAGGTGGCTTACAAAAGAACATTAACCCCTCTATTACCAAGCAGGAAGCGGTGGAGATGTTATCGCAACATATCATTACCAAACCAGTATTTGAAGCACTTTTTGATGGATACTCTTTCGTTAAAAACAATCCAATATCTGTATCAATGCAGAGTATGTTGGATTTATTGGAAGACCAATCTTTTGATAAGGATGCTGCGGTTCTACAAAACTTTTATGAGAGTGTAAAAAAGAGAGCAGGAGGTATTGATAATGCAGAAGGTAAGCAAAAAATTATTATAGAATTATACGACAAGTTTTTCAAAACAGCATTCCCTAAGATGGTTGAAAAACTTGGTATTGTTTATACACCAGTTGAACTTGTAGATTTTAATATCCATTCTATAAATTATGTTTTAAAGAAAGAATTTGGACGTAGTATAAGTGATGAAAACATCCATTTACTTGACCCTTTTACTGGCACTGGAACGTTTATTACCAGACTATTGCAAAGTGGATTAATTGATAAAAAAGACTTAAAACGCAAGTATTTAAACGAGATTCATGCTAATGAAATAGTGCTACTGGCATACTATATCGCAGCGGTTAATATAGAGAATGCCTACCACGATGCTATGGGTTTAACAGAATATGAAGCTTTTGATGGCATATGTCTAACTGATACATTTCAATTAGGTGAGAGTGATGATAGTGAAAAGCTATTTACTGAAATGTTTCCACAAAACAGTGCTCGTGTTGCTAAACAAAAGAAAGCACCATTGCGAGTAATCATGGGTAATCCACCATATTCTATTGGTCAAAAGTCAGCAAATGATAATGCACAAAACCAGAGCTACCCAAAGTTAGATTCTAAAATAGCAAATACTTATGCGAATTTAGGTACTGGGATTAATAAAAACTCATTATATGATTCTTATATAAAAGCATTTCGTTGGAGCACAGACAGACTTGATCCAATTAATGGTGGAATAATTTGTTTTGTTACTAATGGTGCTTGGATAGATGGAAACAGTACAGATGGTTTTAGAAAATCATTAGAAAAAGAATTTTCCGCAATTTACATTTTCAACTTACGTGGTAATCAAAGAACCAGTGGTGAATTATCAAGAAAAGAAGGTGGTAAAATATTTGGTGCAGGTTCAAGGACACCTATATCAATCACATTATTGGTTAAAAATCCAAAGCAAAAAGTTGAAAAAGCAGCAATTTATTACCATGATATAGGTGATTATTTAAGTCGTGAAGAAAAATTGAATATTGTTAAAAAGTTTGGTTCAATTGGTAATCAGGACATGAATTGGCAGACATTAACACCAAATGAACATGGTGATTGGGTAAGTATGAGAAGTGGGGTATTTGATACTTTTACACCAATTAATCCAGATAAAAAATATAATATAAAAGCTCAATCATTTTTTGTTATAAATTCACTTGGGTTAACAACAGGCAGGGATTCTTGGTGTATTAACTTTTCAAAGGAAGGATTGGAGTTTAATGTTAATAAATTAATAGAAAACTATAATTCCCAATTAGATGATTTTAAAAGAATAGAAAAGAAAGAATCAAATCCAGATATTAACAATTATTTGGATTTAAATCCATTAAATGTAAGTTGGTCTCGTGGATTAAAGCGTGATTTTGGCAATTTAGTAACTTTAAGTTTTCATGATGAGGGTATAAGTGAGATCCAATATAGACCTTTTGTTAAACAGGTTGTATATTTTAATAAAAACCTAAATGAATATACATATCAATGGAATAATTTCATTGTAAATAAGAATAATTTTTTCATTTGTATATCATCATCAGGTACAACTACTGGACTATCATTATCTATAACAAATAGCTTAACAGATGCCCATTACAATGGTGATACACAATGCTTTCCCCTATACTACTACGAGCTGCAAGACAAACAAAACCCATCTTTATTTGATGCTGCCAACCAATCAGAATATGTTCGTAGAGATGGAATCAGTGACTTTATTTTAGAACGAGCAAGGAAAGTCTATGGCAAAACAGTAGGTAAAGAAGATATATTTTACTACGTTTATGGTATCCTACATAGTCCAGAGTATCGCACATTGTTTGCAAACGATTTAAAGAAAATGTTGCCAAGATTGCCTCTTTTAGAGGATGTAAGAGATTTTTGGAAGTTCAGTAAAGGTGGTCGTGAATTAGCTGATTTGCATATCAATTATGAAACGGTAGCTGCTTATGAGGGTTTATCAGTTAAAGGTGGTGATAGTGGAAATTATACCGTAGAAAAGATGCGTTTTCCCAAGAAAGACCAAAAGGATACAATCATTTACAATAGCAGAATCATCATAGAGAACATACCTGCAAAAGCTTATGAATACGTTGTAAATGGTAAAAGTGCTATTGAGTGGATTATGGAACGATATGCTGTTACAACGCACAAGGAAAGTGGAATAAAAAACGATCCAAACGATTGGGCAACCGAAGTTGGTAATCCAAGATATATATTGGATTTGTTGTTAAGCATAATCAATGTAAGCGTGAAGACTGTTGATATTGTTGAAGGTTTACCGAATGTTAAGTTTGAGTAATTTAAAATTTATAAATATGAAAAAGAAATATTCAGAATATTTGAAAGCATTTAAAGGTTTAACTGTAATAGTTTTTGAGTCCGATGGCTTATATAAAATAGTGGCAACAGGACATGAAGAGGCAAATAAATTTGCAAATGATCTAAAAGCTATCCACATGGAAATCGTTGATGTATTTGATGATTATATGATATTGTCAGCCCATGAAGGAAGGTTTATACGAACAGTTCCATTAAGTGTGGTTGCGATGGATGTAGTGAAGGTTTAAACAATAAATATGTATTTTAAATGAAATATTAGTTTAAACTAATTATGGAAACAACTAATCACATCAAGTTATCAGAATTAAATTCAAAGATAAATGATGTGGTGAACAATGCATTTGCAATACACCTGTATTGGGTTATTGCTGATATTACCAACCATAGCTTCAAAGATGGTAGTAATTACCACTTTTTTGATTTGGTGGAGAAAGATACAACCAGTAACAAACTACTTGCAAAAATAAATGGTAAGGCATGGGGTTCAGGGTCTCAAAAAATCAGGGATTTTGAATTAGCAACTGGTCAGAAATTTACAAATAATATTAATGTACTGGTTCTGGTAAAAGTAACATTCCATAGTGTTTTCGGAATTTCTTTGGAAATTAATGATATAGATAAAAATTTCACATTAGGTGTTCTTGAACAACAAAGACAGGCAACATTAGAAAGACTGGTAGAAGAAAATCCAGATGTAATACAAAGGGTTGGTGATAGATATATTACAAGAAATAGCAGATTAAAACTGCCAATGGTTATAAAGACAATTGCTGTAATATCCTCTAAATCGTCAGCAGGTAATGAGGATTTTAAACATACTTTATTAAATAATCAATACTTGTATAATTTTACAATTCAAGATTACTTTACGATTGTTCAAAATGAAGAATATGCTCAACAATTTTTGGATACAATAATTGCTGTATTTAATTCAAAGATTAAATATGATGCGGTAGTTATTAATAGAGGTGGTGGCTCACAAACAGATTTTCTAATATTTGATAATTACAAAATTGGAAGAGCAGTAGCTCGTTTTCCAATACCAATAATTACAGGAATTGGTCATCAAAAAAATGAAACTATTGTAGATTTAATGGCTCATACTTCTACCAAAACACCAACAAAGGCGGCTGAATTTATTATTAATCATAATAAGATATTTGAAGATTCTATAATTTACTTTCAAAAGCAAATTATTATAAAATCCCAACAAATTGTATCTATTAATAATCAAAATCTAAATAGGCTTAATAACAATATAATAAACACTTCAAGAACCTTTATTTCTGATTTTAAAGAAAAAATAAATTACACTAATTCTATTGTAATTAATAAAACCAAAACTCTATTGTATCAACATAAAAGTAATATTTCTGCTTTGTCTACCAATGTTGTTACAAAGCCAAAGGTTATTATTTACAATAGATTGAATGATATTGAAAAAACCGTTTCTACAATTAAATCATTTAGCAACAGTTACCTAAAAAATCATAGGGGATACTTGGGTCATTTTGTATCAGTTATCAACTTAATGTCACCTCAAAACATTTTGAAAAAAGGCTTTGCTTTTATCAAACTTAATAATAAAATTACAAGTGATTCCAGAGCTATTAAAACAGGTGATAACATACAAATAATTTTAGCTGAGACCATGATAGAATCAACTGTTAAATCAAAATCAGAATATAATGGAAACGACTTTAACCTATGAGGCTGCTTATAAAGAGTTAGCTCAAATTGCAAGAGATATTGAAAATGAATCGGTGTCAGTAGATGTATTGGCTCAAAAAGTAAAAAGAGCATCAGAACTCATTACACTATGTCAAACTAAACTCAGGGCTACGGAATCCGAGGTAAATAAAATAATTGCACAAATGGAAGCAAATCCAAATAAATAATAAAAACATATTACAATCATGTAATAACTACCCTATATGACAGAAAATAAATTACCACCAGATGCTATTGAATCCTTAGTTAGCACAGAAGAAAAAATAACTAAATTTGAATTAGTTAGCGTTAAACCTGATGCAGGCTTATTTAGTAAGCAAGTTAATGGAGTTGAAGTATCAAAGGAGGTATTCTACTTTGATTGGTTGAAGAAAATAATTGCAGAGGGTAATGCTACATATGAAGGCAACTTCGTTACTTTCAAAAATAGCGAAGGAGATACTAAAATTAATGATGTAAACGAATTTGCGTTTAAAAGTACTGATATATTATTCGTAAATAAAAAGAGAGTTAAAGCTGAATATTATGCGATTTTTGATTATTACCCCAAAAATAGATTTCCAGAAGTTGATGAAGATATACAACAAATACGAAAAGTTGTATATGCTTTTAAAGATGGTAACATAAATCTTGAACCAATGGTTGATTACATAGGTAAATTAATACTTAATGAAAATTTCCAATTAGATAATACAATATTAATACCAATACCTGCATCCACAAAAGCTAAAACAATCATTCGGTATTCTAAAATTATTGAACCGTTAGCAAAGAAAATTAATGCAAAAAATGGCTATAATTTTATTACCACTACTGACCATGAACCAAACAGAGGTCATGCAGGAGGAAATAAAATAGAGCATTTTACTTTTCACCATAGTCCTTATAGTGGATTAAATGTGATTCTAATTGATGATGTTAGAACAAGTGGTACAACATTTAAACAAACAGCTCAACGGATATTGGAGTTAGGTGCTAATTCAGTTAGAGGTGTTTTTATAGCTAAAACAATTGGCTTTAATTAATATTTTACCAGTGTTTGAGGCAACTATTAAAAACATATATTCATTTTAAAACAGTTCTAAATAATAATGGCATTAACAACAGAACAAAACATTACAATTTTAAAGTTAAAGGGACTTGGAAGGAGAACTGCATTTAAAATTAACCAAGATATGCCATCAAATATACGTCTGGAAGATGGTGAAGTATTGGATTATATAAACAAATTAAGTATTGAAAAGAAAGTTCAACGTTTAGGACAATATACTGCTGTTGATTACCAGAAGGCACAAAATGAAGTGATTGAATTGTTAATGAAGTCCGAAAATGCAGGTGTAAAAGCTCTATCTTTTTATGATAATAAGTATCCTAAATCATTAAAAACTATTGAAGATCCACCTCTAATAATTTACTATTCGGGTAATATCAACAAATTGAATGATACAGACGGGATTGCGATAATTGGTACAAGAGAACCATCTGAGGCAGGATTTAAAGCGGGTGAATATTTTGGTGAAAAGCTTGGTAAAACTGGATATAATATTGTTAGTGGTCTTGCAATTGGATGTGATGCATCAGCACATAAGGGTGCATTAAAGGCAAGTGGTTTTACTACTGCAATATTAGCACACGGTATGCAAACAATATATCCGAAGGAAAACAAGCTATTAGCAGAAGAGATTTTAAATAATGATGGAATTCTATTAACAGAGTATATCTGGGGCACAGGAGCGCTTCCTAATTACTTTGTAGAACGTGATAGGTTACAAGCAGGTTTGTCGAAAGGTACTATTGTTATTCAAACAGATGTTCAAGGTGGAACTATGCACGCTGTAAATGCAACCATAAAGAGTAATAAGCCATTAGCCGCAGTAAAGTATGTTGCTGATACAGAATTAAACAATCCTAAAATAAAAGGTAATGAAATGCTTATAAATGAAGGTAAAGCATTCCCATTAACATCTAAAAATTTGGATGAGTTTATTTTAAGGATAACCAAATTACCAACTAATAAAAATGTAATATCCGATACCAATAGACCAATAGGAGATTTATTCAGTGAAGAAAGCAGTAATATTTGATTTAGACCAAACGCTCGTTGATAGTAGGATTTCAGGTGTCCTGAGAAAGTCAAGAGATTGGCAATCAGTATATAGTCTTATACCTAAATTTAAATTATATGATGGTTTTTTAGATGTATTTAAATATATCAGAGAAAATAATATTCAAGTGGCAATTGTAACTACCAGTCCTGGGGTATATGCACAGAAAGTATTAAATCAATTTAATATACCATACCATCATTTAGTTGATTACTTCAAAGCCAAACCAATTAAACCACACCCTGCGCCTATGCTAATGGCAGCAGAATTATTAAAAATACATCCATCTGATATTATATCATTTGGTGATAGAAAAATTGATATTGAATCATCAAATGCAGCAGGTATCCAAAGTGTTGCTTGTACTTGGGATTCCGATGAAATATCTGAAATGGTAGGTGTTAAGCCAACGTATACCATAAATAAACCTATTGATATTATTTCTTTAATCTAACAAAATGGAAACAGCAAGAGAATATAAAACTTACACTTGTTCCTGTGGTTATAAAGCCGATGTTTTTGGAGTAAAACAAAAAGATACAAATGGAACATATGAAACACATGTATGTCTTAAATGCAAAATTTTGGTTGATTGCCAAACTGAAACTGTTGAGTTTTCTGATGATTGGCTATCATTGGAACATACCCATATACCTGCTGAACCAAGGTGTTTAAATTGTGATACAAATGAAGTAATATTATGGGATGTAAATTTGTGTAAATGCCCTAAATGTGAGAGTAAAATGATTTTAACAAGACTGGAATTGAATATTGATCAGGTAGGTACAATAAAGATTTTATAAAAATTTACCTATTAAAATAGGTTTTTCCTAAGAAAACACCAATCACTTGTTCTGCACCCGATTCTCTTATTTTATTGGCAATTTCAGCAAATGAAGTTCCTTTCGTAAATACATCATCAAACAGAAATACAGTTTTGCCTTTAAAGAAAGAATTGTTAAATTTTAGATTTTCAACTCTATTTACATTCCTATTACCAAGGTGTATTGGCTTTCTGTCATACAAAATTTCAATACCATAAAATCCATTGGATACCTTCAAATCATTACAAATTGTTTCACAAAATCGTTCAAATCTATTTTTGTTGTTTAATCTATTAGAAGCAGGTATAGGACAAAATATAACTCTATCTTTACCCTCATTGATTAATTTCTTATAATTATTGTATGTGCAGCTTGCTACCAATTTTGCTGTTTCTATTGTGGTTTTACCATCTTTAAAATTAAAAATTAGTTCTCTGCTTTTTAATTGTTCTTGGGTAAAACCACCAATTCTATTTGGGTAATAATGCGTATAAAAATTGACCTCACAGCCATCAAATGTTTCTCTTAAACCAAATGTTGAGCCATTTTGATAACCATTAAATGTAATTTCATAATCCGATTGTTTTGTGGTTGTTTCTATCTTGCTGACAGGTGAGGTGCTCTCAATAATTGTCTTTTGAGTTGGTATGGTAACACCTTTAAAAATCGGTTTTAGGACAGGTTTGACAGGTCTTTTATATCCTTTACCCTCTATACTATTACCCTTCCTTTTATCACCCTTTAAAATGTAAAATAAAGTGATAAATATTAGAATTGTAATAAAAATAATCAGTATTTGATCCACTTACATTGGTTTAAGCACATCCCAATATATCAAAAGTTTCATCCATTTAGAATAATCCGAACCTGTTTTTCTTAAATTTCATCTGGTGCTCTATCCAATCTACACTTGTTTTTGTAGTATCATCAATAATCTTCGGGTATAATTTATCATGACTAAGCTTACGAACAACTGCCTCTATTAATGTAAATCCATCGTGTTTTACACCCTTTTCTTTGCATTTTAGGGTTAACAAGTCAAAGGTTTCTATCAATTCATCATCACTAACTACATCCAGTAACTCTGGTGATATTTGTGCTGCACACTTTCTGATAATGTTAGCGATCCTGATTTTTACCTCTGTTATATTCATACAACAAATTTGGAAGTTGTGCCAATAATAAACAAGCACCAGACCTAAACTTTATCCTATTTACTTGATTTATTTTTGATACTGTTAATCAAGGATTCTGCTGTTGAATACCAATTAATAAAATCATTGGTAAAGAATGCTTTTCCTATATATAATGCTCGTAAATATCGTTGTTTTGCTGTTAAAACAGGACGATGTTGCTCATAATAAATGATGTCGGACGATTTGTGCCAACTGCCGTCACTGCTTTGTACCATAGATTTTAACAGTAAAATAGTGACTTGTTTTTTTATATATTCATTCGCCATTAAACTCTTTATAAATTTTAATATTTACTATACACTGGCGCAGTTTTAAACTCAATATTTTGGTATATTTCAGGTTGCTTATTTTTGGTAAAATTGAATTCATTCTCATTTATAAACCATGCACCTTTGATGCATTTACAACCATTCTTAATCCAGTTGTTTTCTAAATTTTTAATTATCTCTTGTCTTCTTTCAGGTGTAATGTTTTCCATATATAAATTGCATTATTTTCTATTATATATTAATTTTTTCATCCTGTAAAATCACATTCCAGTTCTAATATTTTTCCAGTTAATGCTGCCGAAGACACTGTATAACCGCTTTTGATGGTCAAGGATTTATTGGATATCCAAATTTCTATCTCTCTATATGTAGATGTCGGAATATGGATAATGAAGCCAACATTGAATATCCATCCATATCATAAAGTGCATTTGAAATTATTCAACAATATATACTTGGTTGTCCCAACATTTTTACTATTTTTAGAAATGTTTTACCACCATCATACCAAACAATCTTGTTAAAAACATACACAGAAATGTTGGACACCTTACCCGATGAGCAAGGGTGTAGGATACTTTTAGAAGAAATGTTGTGGAAAGGTGTGCCAACCTGTAACCATTGTGGTGTAGCAGACATTAACCACTACAAAATGAAGGTAAATGGGTTATTCAGTGGTTTATTTAAATGCAAAAAGTGCAGGTTAAGATTTACTTTAACATCATCAACATTGCTTTTAGGCACACATATTCCATTAAGAAAGTGGGTGCAAGCTATCTATGATTATAACGCACACAATGGTAAATTCACCTCTGTAAAGTTAGCCACAGACATTGGTATTACTCAAAAATCTGCTTGGTTAATGTTACAGAGAATCAAAAAACAGTTTGCAAAAGTAAAAGTGGTAAATAACAGCAATGGTTCAATAATCAAGTGGATTGGTGGCAAAGAGCAAGAGCTTCGTTATATATTGCCCAAAGTTCCTGCCAAAATTAATAACTTCTATGATCCGTTTTGTGGTGGTGGTTCAGTATTTACTGCTGTTATAGCTAATAGATACTATATCAATGATAGGTCGGATGAACTTATAAACTTGTACCAGAACATTAAATCCAGTAATAAAAGCTTTCTAAACACTATATCAGAAATGGATAGCAGTTGGTCTGGATTAACTGTATTTGCTAATAGGTACAGTAAATCAATGACCAATATTTACACAAAATATAGCACCAATTCAATAGATGAAAATGGTCTTGAAAAGTTGCTTGATAACTTTGTTACAAAGCATTCACAAGCGTTGATACTGCTACTACCAGATAAATTAAACATACAATCAGACAACTATATCAAAGAGTTAAATATAAACCTTGTTCGGAAGATTAAACGTATGAAGGTGTTGGAAAAATCCAAGGGTGGTTTGAACGAATCTGATATATTAGATAACCTTGAAACAGCTATCAAATCTGCTTATTATATGCACATGAGGTATCTGTATAACAACATGGATAGGTACAAAATAGCTGCACCAATAAGGTGTGCATTGTTTTATTTTATTAGAAATTTATGTTACAGTGGCATCCACAGATACAATGCAAATAATGAGATTAATGTGCCCTACGGGGGCATTAGCTACAACGGGAAGTCGTTCAAAAGTAAGATTGAATATTTTATATCAGATGTGCTTTTAATGCGATTAAAAGCTACTAAATTATGCAGTTTAGATTTTGCTGACTTTCTTGATAAACACCGACCAATCGTAGGTGATTTTTTGTTTCTCGATCCACCGTATGACGAAGGATTTAGTAGTTACTCTGGCAATAAATTCATTGTAGAAGACCATATCAGACTTGCTGATTATCTTATAAATAAGTGTGAGTGTAAATGGATGCTTGTTATCAAAAACACACCTCTTATTACAAAGTTATATTTTAACAAACGGTTGCATATTTATTCGTTTGATAAGAAATATGCTGTGAGCTTCAAAGATAGGAATTACAGGGATGTCAAGCATTTGATGGTTACGAATTATTAAAGATGTTAGATAATAATTTAACTAAAAAAATACGTTAGGCGATTTTAATATAAAAAATATGACAAGGCTTTGCAATAAATTTAATTTAGTTTTATATTTAATCTACTATAAACCCCTAATATATATAATATGAAACACTTTTTATTTATTGTTTGTTTTTTATTTAATTTCCAAAATGGATTTTGTGATAAATATTATTCAGGAGATTGGGATGGTGATGGCAGAGATAATATTGCAGTTAGAAGAAATCAAGTTTTTTATTTTGATGTAAATTTTGATGGTAAGTCTGATGGTATTCAGGTTTATGGAAATGGAGATTATAATATTAATGGCATAGTTGATAAATATTTTGTTGGGGATTGGGACGGGGATGGTAAAACTAATGTTGGATTAAGACGAGGTGCTTTAATAATGTTAGACATTAATTATGATGGTATTGCTGATATTGTATTTGGATATGGTAATGGAGATTCAGAGGATGAATATTTAGTAGGGGATTGGGATGGAAACGGGACTGATAATATTGCTGTTAGAAGAGGTGGTGCAATTCATATGGATTTTAATAATGATGGTGCGGCAGATCAAATTACTGGATATGGAAATGGTAATTCTGAGGACCAATATTTAGTTGGTAATTGGTCATCAAGTAATCGTAACCTTGTTGATCATTTAGCTATCAGAAGGGGAGGTGAAATTCATATGAATTTTAATTTTGATGGAGGTGCAGATTTTGTTCAATATTTTGGCAATGGAAATAGTGAAGATGGATATTTAGTGGGCGATTGGGATGGGGATGGAAAAGATAATATAGCTGTTTTAAGAGGAATATCAATATTGAAGGACATTAATTTTGACAATAACTATGATTTGATTCAAGACTATGGGGATGGTATAGATAAACCAGAGAAAGGAAATGTAATCTCATGGGTAGGAAATTTAATGAATGATTTAGCAAATGGAATTGCAACAGGTTCATATGCTGCTATGGACCTTTTATTTGGGAAAAACAGTGGTTTTGGAAATGGGAGCTTTAAAGGCACAGCCTTGCCATCTAATACAAATTTAAAAAGATGTGGTGATCAAATGTATGATCCTGAATTATTCTTATGTTGTAATTGTCAAAGCAATAATACCCTCCGAATTCTAAGCAAAAAAAATAATACAGAAGGCGATCTTTATCAATGTGATACATATTATAGAAATACGGATTGCCCACCACCAAGATAATTATTTATACCGTTCAATTTAATGCTATTGCATTATTTAAATCATCAACAATTTCGTGGAAATCTTGCAAATTTAAAGCATCTTCTAATGCAGGATCATTTGATTGTCTTTTGTTTCTAACATTATGTTGAAACCCATATTCAACACAAAAATCTTGAACCACACCTACCGTAAAACCATAAGTGTGTGTTGGGCATAAAATAACAGTACAACCGTTTTCTTGAAACCTCTCTAAATTTTCATATAACTCATCCGCATGATCCCCTCTACTTACAAGACCTACCATTGTATTTTGGATTTTTAACACAATGCAAATATCATGGTGCTCATGGTTTCTATAATGATATTCATAAATAATGTTTTGAGGGGCAATGTTTCTGAAATGGTCTATAACCATTAAAATAGTTCTGGTTTTGCCTCTATTTTGTGTTGCTTTTAGTGAAAATAAATGATTGGGCATATGCTAATATTTCATTCAAATTTAAAAGGTAGTTATGATATATTATACTGTAATTTACTTTTCATTAAAATAATAGAATAATGATTTAATGGGTGATACCAATTTTACATACTACTACAATGATATAGAAGTATATAAATCATGGATTTCTTTCTCACGTATCCCTAAATATGTTCTGGTAATGGATGGGGATGAATGACCAAATAATTCTGATAATAGAATTAGGTACTGGTTACTAAAATTATTTGCTTGTAGCAGTTTTCGCCCGAAACTTTTTCTAAATGTGTGGGAAGAAACATTGCCATTTACACGGATATTATATGTTTTAAATAAGACTTTTAACTTAACATTTACATAGCTTTTATCAATTGCTTTTGTGCCAAATCTATTTAAAAATATGAGTTCGTTTAAATCATGGATGTTTGTTTTTTTTACCACCCGACTAACGATGGCATGCATATCTGGATTGATTTTGATAGAGCGTGTCTTCTTTGTTTTTTGTTCAACAACAATTAGAACATCTTTATTCAATATATCAATGTAACGTAGTTTAAGTAGATCCGATATGCGAAGAGCTGTAAATACACCAATGGTTATTAACAAACAGAATTTATATTCACCATCACGTTCCAACTTACTCACCAAACTCTTAAAATCATCCCATTCAATATAACTGGTCGTTGCCTTTGTGTTTTTTAACGTCATAAATATATCGCAAATATACGACAATATATTACATAAGCGTCTCAAAATCATGATAGTATAAGGTGTGATTTTGGCAATTATTGCTCATCTATTGATTCTATTGGTATTCCAGACATTTTTACATCTTATACGAATGATAAAAGTATAATATAGCGGTTTAGAATTCGATGAAAATGTTTTGATATAGTACTTTTGGTTTCTTTTAAATCTAAACCCCTATCATCTATTCTAATTTTATGATATAAATCGGGGTCTTACTTTTGGGGTTAAATATTTTATTTTAGTAAATACATATTAATCAATAATTTTTCCTTTTATAAAAGTATTCACACTCTCTAATTTTCCATTATCAAAATATCGTTTCCAAGTTTTATCTTTTAGTCCATCATAAAGTGTCCCTTCTTCCAATATTTGTCCGTTTTTATGATAGGTTGTATGAATTCCAAGTATGTCAGTAATATAATGTATCACAAAGTGTAATTGACCACTGTCATAATAACCCTTAAAAATTCCTTCTCTTTTGCCATCTTTAAAACTTTGTACATCACGTAATTGTCCATCATCATAATACGACTTCCAAGTTCCTTCCATACCCATCTTACCATATGTTTTCTCATTCATTATTTGCCCGTTTTGATAATAATCCTTATGATTTCCGTAAATTTTTTGAAGTCCATCTTCATCAGTAATTAAAAATCCAGTCGTCTCACTCTTTAATTGTTCATTATTAAAATATCGTTTAATACAAATTTCAGATGTGTCGTTTTTATACGTTTTCTCCTCTTCTATTTGTCCATTATAATCGTATAATATCCAAATTCCATCGGGTTCTCCATTTTTATATGTTTTTACCTCTTTCTTTTGTCCATTATCATAATAAAACGTCCAAATTCCATCAGGTATGCCATTTAAGAATGTTTTCTCATACTCTAATATACCATTCCAGTAGTATTCCTTAATCACCTCAATCTTTTGCCTATTCATATTAAATAATTGATTTGTTTGGTAAAAATACAAAAACCCTTCCTATGGTGGTAAATTGATATTATTATTTGTGAAATATAAATCAATTACATATTTAAGGTATAGTCTAAAAATGTAGATTTGAGGTAACAAAATGTAATGAAAGATTATACCAACATCAAGGCAACTTTAAAAAAACATCACGAATCACTGGATGAATTGAAAAACCATAAAGTTATTCAAAACAAAAAGGATTTTACCTCACAGATTGGAGAGTGGTTTGTTTCCGAGTTATATGGTGGGACGAGAGCGCAAAGCGGCATTCAGAAAGATTGGGACATTATAGTATCAGAAAGTTATATACAAGTTAAAACACATTCAAAGGCAATAACAACAAAAGCAAGGTGGTCGGTTATTAAAAAGAATTACGATGCTAAAATAAATGTATTGATAATTGTTGTGTTTACTGAGAATTATAAGCTACGTGAATTTTATAAATTACCTTGGGAAGATGCGTATAGATTAATTACATCTCAAAAAAGTAGGGACGTAATACATTGGGATCATTTAAATAAATACAAAATTAATATTGAAGAATTACCAAATCAATCGGTAGTATCATTATTTAAATAAGTTCCATATCTAATAAATAAACCCTATGGCGGCAGCAAGTACAACTACATCAATAATTAACAATTGGTTAAAAAAGGGTGATAAAGAAAAAGACAATTTTAATAAATTTTTATGCTATTGGATTTCATTTAATTGCTATTATACATCAATTACTGGAAACCCCTATGATAAACAAGCATTAGATGCCCTTAAATTATATCAACCTATTGAAGAACCTTTCAAGATAATGATTGAAAAACATATGATATTTTTTCAAAATTTATTATCTGTATGTCCAATTCTTGACGAGAGGATTAATCCAAAACCGCCACTTAATTTTAATGAAATAACAATATCAAATACCATTGATATATTATATAGGGTCAGGTGCAACCTATTTCATGGCAATAAAGATATTAATGATAAAAGAGATATTGAAGTGATATCAGTTGCTCTACCAGTATTAGAAATGATTGCAAAAACATTTAATGAGATATAATTATGTTCGTTAAAAATGAATTTTCAGAGTTGTTTTCAATAATTGAAAGCAAAGCTAAATATCAAGTAATTGATGGTTTTCCTGAAAAATATCCATTATTAATTGATAAGGGTATTTTAGACAATAAACCAATTAGTCAAAATGTGGAAGTTTCATTTGATTCTGATTATAAATTAATAGAAACAAATGAGCGGTTTGACCTTGAATATTGGAAATATTTTAATGTTAAATGGACTTACACCGAAACATCAGATAGTATAAGTAAATTATTAACTTTTCGCTTTTTAGTAATTGGATATTTGCGGCAATATAATGTTGATGGCAATTATGCAATTGATATTGAGGTTCTTGACCCTATAAAGTTGCAATTAAAGTTTTATCAGGATTTGAAAATTAAAACTTTTAAAAGACATAATATATTAAATTTAAACAAATACTCATCAAGTTATACAACAGATATATTCAATAAATGCATGGATGTCTGTTTTAGCAAAAAACCTAAATTTACTGGCTTTCAGCCATTTCATTATATTACTGACCTTACAAATATTAGTGAAGATATTGTTCTTCAATTATCAGAATTAATTTTATTTAAAAATTATACCCAAGATTTTCTTCAAAATCCTACATGGCATTATGATACAATTATATTCCCGTATAACCACTCATTTTATGATAAGCGTTTCTATTATTTGGTCGGTACAATTGCATCTCATATTTTTAGTTTTTGTGATAGGTTAGGCAATTTACTGTTTAACTATTTTGAGCTTAATTTAACAGAAAGAAACGTGAACTTTTCATCTACATTGGCAAATTTTCCATTTAAAACTAACGATAATTATATTTGGCTAATCCAATTCAAAGACAATGAATATCAAAAACTTAAAGCAGAACGTCATCAGGTAGTTCATTACTACCTTTCAGAAAGTAAAATGTTTAATGAGCTAATAGCAAATATTTCTAATGAAGGTAAATTAAGAATGCTTCAAGATGAAAAACTATCTTATCCAGAATATTTCATGAACCTATATAATACTGCATTATTGGCATTTGAAAAGACATTAAAATTGGTTGAAGAGTGTGGTGAAAATCAAGTTGTAGAAACTATTTTACCAGAGCAATAGCTATAAAAATTACGTTAAATTATGACCCCTACCGACACCTTTCTATCTTCACTTAAAACCTTATGGGAATCAATTGAACAAGAACTTTTATCTGATGCAAAAATAAAGTTATCCGAAAGGATGCTACTTGACCTATCTAAACCATTTGACATAGAAACTACGAACTCGTTTGGTGTTTATCTATTATCCATAAAGAATGAGGATGGTACAATAACATCTGGCAGCTTTTTAGAAGCATGGAATTCCACACAGATAGGGTTCTCGTCCAGACCTATTAACAAACGCTCTCAAAACACAGTTATAGGCGGTTATCAAGCTATATACATCGGGAAATCTGCTAAACTTAAAAGCAGAATAAATGAACATTGTTTTCAGAAAAAAGAGAGTTCTACGTATGGTACAAAACTGATGTACAGGCATGAAGTACTTGTAAAATACCCACTATATTTGAGCTACTACTGCATTGATAATTTTATAAAAATTGGTGATCCATACAAACAATTTATCATAACTAATCTGGAATCAAAGCTGCGGGATGAATATTATAAACCTTGGATTGGTAAGCAGTAAAAAACATTCATACCTATAATGGTTTGATATTTCAAATTTTTTTAAACAAGGTTTTCAAAGATTAATAATTTACCTACTTTTGATTAAGTAGGGATGTTGAAAAGGTAACAGAAACCAACAAAATCTTGCAACTTTTTAGACCACTTTCGACACTGTATATCAGGTACTTAACAATTGTTCACCTCAAACATAAGGCGAACAATACACAAGTTTTCAACATAATTTGGAAATATGAAAAATTTAACTATATCAGCAATTGACCGTCAAAACATTCTAAATAACAGCAGTGCCATCAAAAACATCCAAGAATATTTAGGAATATCAGGAATGCTGTTTGATGGTGAGTTTCGTTATACCCGTCAGCAGGTGTCAGAGTTTTACCTGATTGATAACTCAACTATTGACCGTTATCTATCTATACATGAAGCTGAGTTAAAGCACAATGGATATGTTACATTAAAGGGAAAAGCTCTAAAATCATTTAAAAACGAATTTGGTTGGATGCTTAGAGATGGTTCAAAGGCTTCACAATTAGGGTTGTTCAACTTTCGTGCATTTATAAACTTGGGTATGCTTTTGACTGATAGTGAAAAAGCAAAGGCATTAAGAAGTTCCATTTTAGATATTGTAATTGATACCATTAACAAAAAACTTGGGGGGTCAACAAAGTACATTAACCAGAGAGAAGAAGACTTTCTCATTGCTATCACTCGTGAACCATTATATAGGAAAGAATTTACTGAGGCACTTAATAAGTATTTAGACATGGGAAACTATAAATACGCATGGTATACAGATGCTATTTATAAAGCCATATTTGCAGAAAACTCGGCTGAATATAAAACCATTCTTAAATTGGAAGAGAAGGATAATGCAAGAGAAACCATGTATTCAGAGGTATTAAGGTTAATAGCATCTTTTGAAATCGGTATTGCTGATGAGATGAAATCAAGCTATGAGGCGGTTGGTAGAAAACTATCACCAAAAGAATTAGATGATATAATTAGCAAATTTTCTCAACAAAGGGCATGGATTCCACAAATAGAAGACGCAAGAAATAAAATGGCAAGTTTGGATTACGGTTTACGCAAAATAATACACGAGCGATTAAAGCCATATATTAAAGCTCTAAGCCCTGGTGATTACGATAGGTTTCTCGGTGAAAAAAGCAAAGATCTATTAGAAAGAGTAATTGAAAATCCAGAGCTATTAGAGGTTTTCAAAAGACTAAAAGATAGATAATATATGGCATTCGCTTACTTTGACGCTGACCATGCAATATCTGTGCATGATGAAATAATCACAACAACTGGCGGATTAATGGGTATCATTAATAAAGGTTTGCTTGAAAGTACCCTTCAACATATAAAATATGATTAT
Organism: Flavobacterium sp. BFFFF2; assembly: GCA_002256385.1. Taxonomy (GTDB): domain Bacteria; phylum Bacteroidota; class Bacteroidia; order Flavobacteriales; family Flavobacteriaceae; genus Flavobacterium. The sequence goes on along the minus strand of NKJD01000091.1, from coordinate 563 downwards.
TATTATGAAGAATTGGAACACAAACTCACTCATTTGTTTTTTTCCATAAACAAGAATCATTGCTTCCAAGATGGTAATAAACGAGCATCAATAGCATTATCGTCCTATTTTCTTGAAATCAATAATTGTTCATTCAGAGTTGAACGATTTATTATTGAAATGGAGAACATTGCGGTAGATGTTGCAGATAATAGGATTGACAAAGATTTGTTGCTTGAAATTATAACGTCAATCATATACGAAGAAGATTATGATGAAGAATTAAAATTGAAGATTATTCAAGCAAAAGGGTGGGTTTAGTCGTATTTATTAACCCAAAAGAAATAGCAAATAATTCGTTTGTTTTACAAAATGTTTTACAAAAATTACAACTTCACTATAACACTAAACAAAAAAACCAATCATATTTGATTGGTTTTAAGCGTTTTAGTAGTCCCGACGAGAATCGAACTCATATCAAATGTTTAGGAAACATCTATTCTATCCATTGAACTACGAGACCTTTTCCCCTTAGGGAAGCGCGAAAATAAGAAAAGATGAGGACACAACAAGGCAAAAGATAA
>NKJD01000041.1 GCA_002256385.1 Flavobacterium sp. BFFFF2 | reverse complement strand
GTTCAATTAAATTTGGAATCGATGTATTAGCCAGCTGTTTGAATAAATTATTTTCACTGTCAATAGACATGTATTCAGCTGTTAAACTCAAAGCAACTACTTCAATATCAGTCATTTTTGCTTTTCTACCGACTCTAAATGTATCATTAAAATCAAGATCTAAAGAACGTATAACATCTAAAACTCTAAAATAATTTTTCACTATATTTGACATGGATATTGGTTTGTTTTGAGACTTCAAGATACTGAATTTCAGTATCTTGACCAATATCTGACCGTTATTTTTTACTTAAAAACAATTTCACCCAACGGGTTAACTTTATTACATTTATACTTTCAAACATTCAATCCAAAATAAAAACCCACTCATGTCAGAAACTACTTTTAAACGCGATTTAGGCCTATTTGATGGCATCATGCTCGTCATGGGCTCCATGATTGGTTCAGGCATTTTTATTGTCAGTGCCGACATGATTCGGCAAGTGGGCTCGGTGGGTTGGCTCATTGCCTTGTGGGTACTTACAGCCATTTTAACCACCATTGCAGCCATCAGCTATGGTGAATTAAGTGCGCTTTTTCCAAAGGCGGGCGGCCAGTATGTCTACCTCAAAGAAGCCTATTCGCCCCGCATTGCATTTTTGTACGGTTGGAGCTTTTTTGCTGTCATTCAAACGGGAACGATTGCAGCGGTTGGCGTGGCTTTTGCCAAATTTGCGGCTTACTTGTATGCGCCTTTGGGCGAGCAGCACCTATTATTGGAAATAGGCTCGTTTCATTTGACTGCTGCGCAATTGGTGGCTGTAGCAACCATTGTATTACTCACCGCCTTGAATCACCAAGGGGTAAAAAAAAGCAAAGGCATTCAAAGTGCACTCACGGTTGTAAAAGTAGCCTCGTTGCTGGGTTTGCTGGTAATGGGTTTTCAGGCATTTTCATCGGATGTTTGGCAACAAAATTGGCAGGACGCCTTTGTTTGGAAACAATACGCCACCGAAACACAAGAATGGCTTCCATTGAGCGGATTAGGCATTGGATTGGCCGTTTCAGCCGCCTTGGTTGGATCTGTCTTTTCGAGTGATGCTTGGAATGGCGTCACTTTTATTGCTGCCGAACTCAAAAATCCGCAACGAAACGTAGGGCTCAGTTTATTGATCGGAACCGCAGCAGTTGGCTTCATTTATGTTGCCATGAACCTCATGTATGTGTCCGTCTTATCGGCGCATGATTTGGCAAACGTGCCATCGGACCGCATTGCCATTGCCATTTCAGAAATGGTATTTGGGTCGCATGGCACCGTCATTGTGGCCCTGATGATTATGGTTTCCACTTTTGCTTGCAACAACGGCCTCATCCTTTCGGGTGCGCGTGTGTATTATTCGATGGCGCAAGATCAATTGTTTTTTAAACAAGCCACCAAACTAAACAGCCAAGGCGTTCCTGCGTGGGCGCTTAAGGCACAAGCATTATGGGCAGCTGTTTTGTGTTTAACAGGTCAATATGGCCAACTTTTGGATTTTGTGGTGAGCATTGTTTTGTTATTCTATATACTAACAATATGGGGAATCTTCAGATTAAGACGAAAATTGCCACATACCGAACGGCCATACAAAGCATTTGGTTTTCCTTATTTGCAATGGTTCTATTTGGCGTGTACTTCTTTGTTGCTGGTATTGCTGTTTATGGCCAAATGGGAAACATGTAGTTGGGGACTGCTGATCGTGGCTTCGGGCTTGCCTGTCTACGAATTTTTTAAGCGCAAACATACCGCTTAATGTTGTTTTAAATTTGTGATAAATTATTCAAAAACCAACATCTTTAATACGACGATCAATTGTTTTCATTCGGAATGATCACATGCAAAAAAAAGGCCGTTTATTGCTAAACGGCCTTTTTTATATAAATAAAGAATTAATTACTTCACTTCTTCGAAATCCACATCTTGTGTTTGATCGCCTGAAGAATCTGCTTGAGCCTGTGGTTCCGCTTCAGAAGCTTGTCCGTCCGCTTGCGCTTTGTACATTTCTTCGGAAGCATTTTTCCAAGCCTCATTTATTTGGTCTAAAGCCGGTTGAATGGTCTCTAAATCTTTGGTTTCATACGCTTTTTTCAAGTTGTCCAAAGCGCCATTCAAAGCCGATTTGTTGCCTTCTGATAATTTGTCGCCAAACTCAGCCAATTGTTTTTCGGTTTGAAAAATCATGCTGTCTGCTTCGTTCAATTTGTCGGCGCGTTCTTTGGCCACCCGATCAGACTCAGCATTCATTTCGGCCTCTTTTTTCATTCGGTCGATTTCTTCTGGTGTTAAGCCCGAAGAAGCTTCAATTCGAATGTCATGTGATTTTCCGGTGCCTTTATCGGTAGCCGAAACCTTAATAATGCCGTTGGCATCTATGTCAAAAGTTACTTCAATTTGAGGAACCCCACGCTGCGCTGGCGGAATGCCATCAAGGTGAAAACGTCCAATCGTTTTGTTGTCAGCAGCCATGGCGCGTTCTCCTTGCAATACATGGATTTCAACACTTGGCTGGTTGTCCGCAGCTGTTGAAAACACTTGCGATTTTTTGGTTGGAATGGTCGTATTTGACTCAATTAATTTGGTCATTACATTCCCCATTGTTTCAATACCCAACGACAAAGGCGTTACATCAAGCAACAATACATCTTTTACATCACCAGTTAATACACCTCCTTGAATGGCGGCGCCAACAGCAACCACCTCATCTGGATTTACTCCTTTTGACGGTTTTTTGCCAAAGAATTTTTCTACTTCTTCTTGAATCACAGGAATACGCGTAGAACCTCCCACCAAAATCACTTCGTCAATATCAGAAGTAGACAAACCTGCATCTTTCAATGCTTTGGCTACCGGATCCATGGAACGTTTCACCAACGTATGAGCCAATTGTTCAAATTTGGCACGAGTTAGGGTTTTTACCATGTGTTTTGGCCCAGAAGCTGTTGCCGTTACGTAAGGCAAATTGATTTCCGTTTGAGTTGAAGAAGACAATTCAATTTTGGCTTTTTCAGCAGCCTCTTTTAAACGTTGCAAAGCCATCGGGTCTTTGCGCAAGTCAACACCTTCTTCGGCAATGAAATCTTCGGCCATCCAATCAATGATTACTTGGTCAAAGTCGTCCCCACCTAAATGGGTGTCGCCATTGGTCGATAATACTTCAAACACCCCATCTCCTAATTCAAGGATCGAAATATCAAAAGTTCCACCACCCAAATCATACACCGCAATTTTTTGGTCGGTGCCAATTTTGTCTAAGCCATAAGCCAAAGCGGCTGCGGTAGGCTCATTGATAATACGCATTACTTTTAAGCCAGCAATTTCGCCTGCTTCTTTAGTAGCTTGACGTTGGGCGTCATTGAAATAAGCGGGTACGGTAATAACCGCTTCTGTAACGGTGGTTCCCAAATAATCTTCGGCCGTTTTTTTCATTTTTTGCAACGTCATGGCCGACAATTCTTGAGGCGTGTATAAACGACCATCAATATCAACACGTGGGGTATCGTTGTCACCTTTAACTACTTTATATGCCACATTTGACGCTTCTTTGGTGCTTTCGGAAAACTTATTTCCCATAAAACGCTTAATAGAAGCAATGGTTTTGGTCGGGTTGGTTACCGCTTGGCGCTTGGCCGGATCTCCTACTTTAATTTCGCCACCTTCCACAAAGGCAATCACCGATGGTGTGGTTCTTTTACCTTCCGCGTTGGCAATAACCACAGGCTCTCCGCCCTCCATTACTGACACGCATGAGTTGGTTGTTCCTAAATCGATTCCAATAATTTTTCCCATACTATGTTTTTTATTTTATTTGCTAGGTATTTGCAAGCATTGACTTGCGAACAGTTCTTGACAACATTTGTGCCACAGCCCTTTGTGTCTTATTTTTTGTCAGTTTCAAAACCACTTACTGACACTTTGTCTGATTCGACTATCTCAACCTGCTAGCAAACCGCCTAAATGTCTCCTTTTTCAGTCGCCAAAAAAGTGTACATTGCACCGCAATTGGAATGGATATGTCAGCAAAAAGCAACCGTTTTTTACTTTTTACGTTGGCCCTGATTTGGGGCAGTTCTTTTATTCTGATCAAAAAAGGCTTAATCGGCCTCACCGCTTTTCAGTTGGGTGCTTGCCGCATCCTGTTTACAACCTTGTTTTTATGGATCATTGGGTTTCCGGCCCTACGTCAAATTAAACGAAAGCAATGGCGTTTTATCATTGCTACCGCCTTTTTTGGTACTTTTTTCCCTGCCTTCTTGTTTGCCTATGCCGAAACAGGGGTGTCATCGGGCATTGCCTCCATTTTAAATTCGTTAACCCCAATAAACACCTTGTGGATCGGATTTGCGGCTTTCGGCTATTCATTCCAGCGCCAACAAGGACTTGGTATTTTTATTGGACTCATCGGAACCACCTTGTTGGTCTGGGATCCGCAAACCGCTATGGCTTCAGGCGAATGGTTTTATGCCTTATTGGTCGTCATCGCATCTTTGTGTTATGCGTTAAACATCAATTTAATTAAAACATATTTATCTGATTGCCCGCCTTTATCACTCATTGTTGGAAATTTCACCATCATGTCGGTTCCTGCCGTGGTGGTGCTCATTGCATCCGGATTTTTACAAATTACGTTTACCGATCAAGTGTGTACCTCGCTTGGCTACATTGCCATTTTAGGGGTTGTGGGAACGGGTTTGGCTAATTTCATTTATTTCAAATTAATTCAACAATCATCAGCCTTATACGCCTCCTTTGTCACTTACTATATTCCAATAGTGGCTTTAATGTGGGGTTTTGTCGATGGCGAACAATTTGGGTTGCGTCAAGGACTGGGCGCATTGATTGTTTTGCTAGGCGTTTCTTTGGCCAATCGCAAGAAGTAGTTTTTTTTGGAGCGCAATTCCGGCTTTCCGCTATATCTTCGACTAAGGCGATCCCGATAGCAATCGGGAGCCGCTACTATCTAGGCGCCGAAATCAGCTTAAACAGGACCTATTTTATTGGCAATCAAGCCATAAATTATCCAATTAAATTTTACAGAAAGACCAGTTCCTAATTGTATCTTTGCACCGTTTTTGAACAAACAATGAAGGAGCAAAACGTGAACCCTGACCCCATTAAAAAAAGCCATTGGTCCGATTTTCGGCAACTCACCAAGGCCGGTTTGGCCATCAGTGTGGTTTTTTCTGCCATCGCAGGCTACCTTTTGGGAATCGATCATTGGGGATCTGCCAATTGGTGGGTGCTTATTGCCTTGTCAGTGGGCGGATATTGCATGGTTGGAGCTTCTAATGCTTTTAACCAAGTTATTGAACGCGATTTGGATGCTTTAATGGACCGCACTAAAAAAAGGCCTGTTGCTTCTGGGAACATGCCTGTGACGCAAGCCCTCATTACAGCGGGCATTTTAACATTAATTGGCATGGCATTGTTGTATGCCATCAATACAAAATGTGCTTTTTTTGGCGGATTATCTATCTTTTTATATACCAGCTTATACACCCCCCTCAAGCGTTTAACACCCTTATCCGTTTTTGTGGGTGCCATTCCGGGCGCCATTCCCTTTATGCTGGGCTGGGTGGCGGCGACCGATCATTTTGGCATTGAAGCGGGCACCTTGTTTTTAATTCAATTTTTTTGGCAATTTCCCCACTTTTGGGCCATCGGTTGGTTCTTATTTGACGATTACAGCAAAGCAGGTTTCTTTATGCTGCCAACAGGCAAAAGAGACACAGCTACTGCCTTACAAACCATTTTATATACCTTTTGGCTCATCGTTGCCTCCCTCCTACCTTTTACTGGATATACTGGCCAGTTGCATTTGAGTATTTATGCAGCCATTTCACTTGGTTTGTTAGGTGTTTGGCTTTTATACAAAGCATTTCAAATGTACCACATCAAAACGGACAAAGCCGCCAAAAGCTTAATGTTTGGCAGTATTATTTACATTACCCTGTTACAACTAATATATATACTTGATAAATTCATTGTACAATGAGTACCACTACTATGTTTACAAATCCAGCTGGGCGCGATGCGCGTTCCAAAAAATTACTACTCATTTTTGCCATGGTCAGCATGGGGATGATGTTTGCAGGCCTCACAAGTGCATTCGTGGTGAGTAAAAACCGGGCCGATTGGTTAAAAACGCTCGAACTACCACAAGCTTTCTATTGGAGTACTTGCATCATTTTATTGTCAAGTGCCACCATTCATTGGGCGAAAATTTCGATCCAAAAAAACCAAGTAAGTGCCACTACCAAGGCGTTACTTATCACTTTAATACTTGGAATTGCTTTTGTTTTGTTACAATTTAACGGATTCAACGAATTGATTTCAAAAGGGTATTATTTTGCTGGGAGCCAAAGTACCATCACCACTACATTTATCTATACTTTCGCCATTGCCCACCTCGTTCATTTGTTTAGCGGTGTAATTGTATTGCTGATTGTAATTTATAATCATTTTAAACAAAAATATTCAGCAACACAATCAACTGGAATTGAGCTAGCTGCCATGTACTGGCACTTTTTAGACTTTTTATGGGTTTATTTGTTTTTGTTTCTTTATTTCTTTAGATAAGAAAAAAAAATTAAATTTGGACACTTTTTTAACGTAACATTATATTATGGGAGCTACTGCTACGAGCGCACACGCAGCCGAAGCCACTTGGGGAGGCGGAAACGAGCCAATGAATGCCAGCTATGGAAAACTAATGATGTGGTTTTTCATTGTATCTGATGCATTGACTTTTTCAGGATTCTTGGCGGCATACGGATTTTCTCGTTTTAAATTTATTGACACTTGGCCTGTGGCCGATGAGGTTTTTACGCATTTTCCGTTTTTACATGGGGTCGAAGCACCAATGTACTACGTGGCGTTGATGACTTTTATTTTGATTTTTTCATCTGTAACAATGGTACTAGCCGTTGATGCTGGCCACCAAATGAAACAAAAAAAGGTGGCATTTTACATGTTGTTAACCATCGTTGGAGGTTTAATCTTCGTAGGTTCACAAGCATGGGAATGGAAAAACTTCATTACAGGCGAATATGGGGCTGTGGAAACCAAAGGTGGAAGCATTCTTCAGTTTGTAAACAAGGAAGGTGAACACATCAAATTGGAAGATTTTGCGGTTCGTTTACCAGAAGAGCGTACTCGATTGGAACGTCACAACGCATATTGGTTTCAGGAAGAATCTAGTTTGCCTACTTATTCGGTAGCAGAGGTTCAAGCTGGTTTCAAAGCGCATCCAGAAGTATTGGTTCGTACAGAAGCTATATTCCGCAATACAGCAGCTGAAAAAGCAAACAAAGATTTATATAACTCACACAATAAGGAAAAACATAAAACCATTTTGACCCGTGAGGCTTCAGCTAACATGATAGCCAACGCTCATCTGGTAGTAGAAGGAGCTAATCTTACTCGCAATGAGTACGGTAGCAAGCTATTTGCTGATTTCTTTTTCTTTATAACAGGTTTCCACGGTTTCCACGTATTCTCAGGAGTTATCATTAATATCATCATCTTTTTTAATGTTTTATTAGGTACTTACGAAAAACGAAAAACCTATGAAATGGTTGAAAAAGTTGGTCTGTATTGGCACTTTGTCGACTTGGTTTGGGTATTTGTATTTACATTCTTCTATCTAGTATAATAAGTAGTTTACGATTATGGCACACGCACACGCACACGAATACGTTTCTAACGTAAAAAGAATATGGTTTGTATTCGCCTTGTTGTCAGTGGTGACAACAGTGGAAGTATTTTTAGGAATTGTTCGCCCCGAGGCACTTTTCATGACTCAATTTTTGGGCACTAATTTATTAAACTGGGTATTTATCATTTTAACGCTTTACAAAGCATATTACATTGTTTGGGCTTTCATGCACATGGAAGGTGAAACAACAAGCCTTAAATGGGCTGTAGTAGCCACAGTAATATTCTTGGTTTTATACCTGTTCTTTATTCTTTTGGTTGAAGCTGGTTATATATATGACGTATTTAAAAATTCAACGATTAAATGGAATTTTTAAGTTGTTCATTATAAAAAATGTAGGCACGTTTAGGCGTGCCTTTTTTTTGCTTAAAAACCACTGATTTCACAAACAGATTGTACATTTGCAGTCATTGTGAAATTCTCAAAATAATGGTTGATAATAGCTCCAATTTAGTTGCAAAATCAACATTGCTCAACAACATTATACCGCCGATTAATAGATCTTATAAATGTATTTACAGCTGTTTACCCACCAAATAACAAATATTGACTTACTATGAAAAAGAAGTTTGTTCTTTTCGTGCTGTTTATTTTACCATTAGTGGCCTATTTGTTTTTTGCAACGGGCGCCAATCATTTTATCGTTTTACCAACGGTTACCCCAAACATCCCGGAGTTAAAAACATCTTGGAAAACGCAAGATGCCATGCCCGCCCGATTGTCTGGAAAAATCACCATATTAAGTTTTGTGGGAGATGATTTATGGAATCACCGAGGGAATTTTTTCACCCTTCACCAAAAAATTTACAAACCTTATCAATCATTCAAAGATTTTCAATTTGTCTGGATTGCACCGATAGGTTCAGAAGTTCAGGTCAGCAAATTACTTCAAGCATTAAACGCGCTTTCAGACAACCACCGTTACCGCGCTGTTTTTGCCAGCCAATCAGACATTGATCAATATTATGAAAGCCTTCATCTGGTTGGCTCATTAGATGAACACCATGGGTCACCATTGGTTTTTATAGTAGATAAAAAATGTAATTTACGAGGCCGAAAAGGCAAAAGCAAAAAGGGAGAAATCGAATACAAAGAAGGCTACAACACCCAATCGGCTGCCGAATTGCACAATGACATGACAGATGATGTCAAAATCATACTAGCTGAATACCGATCTGCCCTTAAAAAAAATAATGCCCAACGAAAAGTATAATCATGTCAAAAAAATATCTTGCATTAACAGCCATCATCATTTTATTTGCTGTCTTGGTGGGGCCAAAAATCGTAGAACGAATTAGAAACAACACCACCGTTGATGGATCTCGACTTGACCAAGTAGCCACCCACAGAGATTCCAAATCATTGGTCGTAATGGGGAAAGCACCTCAGTTTGTCTTAACCGATCAGCATGACAAAAAAATCAGCAATGACAATTTCTCCAATCAAGTGTATGTCGTTGAGTTCTTCTTTAGTTCGTGTACATCCATTTGCCCAAAGATGAATAAGAACATGTTGGAAGTGGAGAAACAGTTTTTTGGCAATCCACATTTTAGCATTGTGTCGGTCAGCATTGATCCAGACCATGATAGCCCAAAGGTTTTGTTGCAACATGCGCAAGATTTGGGCGTCAAAAGCAAACAATGGCACTTCTTAACAGGGAATTATGCCACCATTATGGAGTTGGCCAATAAAGGTTTTAACGTGTACGCTGGTAAAAACCCAAATATCAGCGGCGGATTTGAACACTCTGGTTTGTTTGCGCTCATTGACAAAGAGGGGAATATTCGTTGCAGAAAAGACTCATTTGGCAATCCAATTTTATATTATGATGGATTGGAAAAGAAAGGAATTAAAGATTTAATCCAAGATATACAATTACTTTTAAACGAATAAAACACCTATATGACCACCACTAATTTACCCACACCAAACAAACATTCGCGTTTAATTATTGCGGTTTCTATCTTGATACCTGTAGTAGTGGCGTTGCTCTTTTCATTTAAATTACAAGATTTTGGCGTTCAAGTTAAACCCTTAACTTTTTTGCCCCCTATTTATGCTGGAATCAACGGCATTACAGCCTTATTATTGATTTTTGGGGTTGTTGCTATTAAAAAGGCAAATAGAATTCTTCACCAAAAACTCATGACAGCAGCATTGGGAGCTTCTGTACTTTTTTTGGTTTTGTATGTGGCTTATCACCTTACTTCACCAACTACCTATTTTGGAGATATTAATCATGACCATGTCGTTGACGCTGCCGAAAAAGCGGCAATTGGTATTTTACATGGCGTGTATGTTTTTATTTTACTCACCCACATTTTGCTCTCTATTATTATTATTCCAATTGTATTATTCACTTTTAGTTTTGCTTGGAATCATGATTTTGAACGCCACAAAAAATGGGCAAAATATACGTTTCCTTTGTGGTTGTATGTAGCCGTAACTGGTGTGGTGGTATATTTGATGATTGCGCCCTACTATGTGGTATAAAAATAAATCAGTACTTTTTTGTGCCTGCGTTATCGCGACAACATTTCGTTCTTACAGCCAATGTGCCATGTGCCGGGCTACTTTAGAGTCAACGGGGGCCAAGGAACAAGCAGAGTCACTAAATGATGGCATCGTTTATTTAATGGCATTTCCGTACATCATGGTCGCCATAGTAGGCTATGTGGTTTACCGCATGTTTAACCGTGCCCGTAAAACCGACTAATTCTTTTGAACTGTATGAAGCAGCAACATCTGATTCGCTATTTTTTATGCGCCCTTGTGCTCATACTTGGCAGTTGCAAGCCACAGCAAATTTTACAATCGGGCGAATCGACTAAAAAAGTACAAAAAGGAAAGCAACACCGCGAAGAACAACCTTTTTGTACAGGAGCCGAAAATACCCAAGCTTACCTTTCATTGCTGCAAAACAAAAAAGTGGGCCTAGTCACCAATGCGACAGGCCAAGTAGGCAGCCAGCATTTGGTTGATTTTTTAGTGCAAAAAAACATTGGCATTAACCGCATTTTTGCCCCTGAACACGGATTTAGAGGCACAGCAGATGCCGGTGAACACCTCGACGACGGAACCGATGCCAAAACAGGTTTGCCGATCGTGTCGTTATACGGCAGCAATAAAAAGCCAAAACCAGAACAATTAGAGGGCCTTGACATCTTAGTTTTTGATATCCAAGATGTGGGCGCTCGGTTTTATACTTATATATCGACCTTACATTATGTCATGGACGCTTGTGCTGAAGCCAAATTGCCATTACTAGTACTTGATCGGCCCAATCCGAACGGAGGGTTTATAGACGGCCCAGTGCTGGATGTGGCCTATACCAGTTTTGTAGGCATGCACCCCATTCCTGTTTTACATGGACTTACCATAGGCGAATACGCTTTGATGATTAATGGCGAAGGATGGCTTAAAGATGGCGTGCAATGCAAGTTGTCCGTGATTCCGTGTTTGGGGTATAAAAAATCAATGAACTACCATGTGCCTGTAAAACCTTCGCCCAATTTACCCAATGACCAAGCCATTAAACTCTATGCCAGTTTGTGCTTTTTTGAAGGAACGCCCATTAGTGTAGGCCGAGGTACCACTACGCAATTTCAGGTATATGGGTCGCCACAATTGCCCGAGACTGGCTTTTCATTTACACCCCAACCCAATGAAGGCGCCAAAGACCCGCTGTATAAAGGACAAATTTGTAACGGCGAAAACCTGACTCTTTTGCCTTTTGAGCCGCAATTGGATGTGCAATGGCTCATTAAAACTTATCAGCTTTGGGCAGATAAAAAAAGTTTTTTTACCTCGTTTTTTACTAAGCTTGCCGGTTCCCCAAATTTGCAGCAGCAAATTGAATCAGGGCTCGATGCGCCAGCAATTAAGCAATCGTGGCAAGCTGAATTGAAACAATTTGACCAAAAAAGACAGGCTTATTTGAGGTATTCTTTGAAGTAAAATTTAGTTTAAAGTTTAATGTTCAAAGTGTAAAGTTGTTTTAATCTAAAGTTCTCATCCTTGCAGGACTCTTGAGCGGAGTTTGGGTATGTCTGGCGAAAATTATAATTCCTATATTTCCCAATTACCTCATCTTGAAATCCTTCGATAGTTGGAGCGAGCTAAAGCCCACCAACCTGACTGCAGTAGGCAGCCCTTCTTGTATTATTAAATGCCAGACGTTCTTTCCTTCGGCCCTTCATTCTCAAATTTCAAATTATAAACCATTCAACCCCGATAGCTGTCTGGGCAAAATTTAAAATTAATATCCTGTTTAGGATCTTTAAACCCGAACAATCTGCGCACCCAAAGCCCGTAAACGTTCATCGATGCGTTCGTAGCCACGGTCAATTTGTTCGATGTTTTGAATGGTGCTCGTGCCTTTGGCAGATAAGGCGGCAATTAGCAAAGAAATCCCAGCTCTGATATCAGGTGATGACATGGTAGTTGCTTTGAGTTGCGATTGAAAGTTATGCCCCATAACCACCGCACGGTGTGGGTCACACAACATAATTTTTGCGCCCATATCAATTAATTTATCCACAAAGAACAAACGGCTTTCAAACATTTTTTGGTGAATGAGCACATCGCCTTTCGCCTGAGTAGCGACAACAAGTACAATGCTTAATAAATCGGGCGTGAAACCGGGCCAAGGAGCATCTGCTATAGTTAATATAGAACCATCGATGTCGGTTTTCACTTCGTATCCATCGGTATGTGCGGGAATGTAAATGTCGTCTCCTTTGCGCTCAAGGGTGATACCCAATTTGCGGAACACGCTTGGAATGACCCCTAAATTATCCCAACTCACATTTTTGATGGTAATTTCACTGCGTGTCATGGCGGCCAACCCAATCCAACTGCCAATTTCAATCATGTCAGGCAATATGCGGTGCTCGCATCCACCTAATGATTCCACGCCTTCAATAGAGAGTAAGTTAGAACCTACCCCGCTGATTTTGGCGCCCATGGCATTGAGCATTTTGCACAATTGTTGCAAATAAGGCTCGCAAGCGGCATTGTAAATGGTGGTGGTGCCTTCGGCCAAAACCGCAGCCATTACGATATTAGCGGTGCCTGTTACTGACGCTTCGTCCAGCAACATGTAGGCACCTTTTAAGCGTGTTTTTGTTTCCACCCCATAAAAATGGTCTTCGCGCTCGTACCTGAATTTGGCACCTAAGTTGATAAACCCTTCAAAGTGCGTATCTAGGCGGCGGCGGCCAATTTTGTCCCCACCAGGTTTTGGAATATATCCTTTGCCAAATCGAGCCAATAGTGGCCCTACAATCATAATGGAACCACGTAATGACCCGCCTTCTTTTTTAAAGGCTTCGGTTTCTAAGTAGTCAACACGGACTTCATCGGCCTGAAAAGTGATGGATCCTGGGCCGTTTTTTTGGATTTTAACCCCCAAATTACTCAACAAAGTAATGAGCTTGTTCACATCAATAATATCTGGAATGTTGTTGATGGTTACTTTTTCAGAGGTAAGTAACACGGCACACAAAATTTGCAGTGCCTCATTTTTTGCTCCTTGAGGAATGACATCGCCATGCAATGCAATTCCGCCTTCAATTTTAAACGTTCCCATATTTCAGCTTTCTCAGGTATTATTAGCGTTTTTTGAAATTATTTTTCTTTGGTACTTCATTCTTTTTGAATCCGGCCTTAAAAGGTTTGGTGATGGCACTTGGATTCTGAAACTTGTTGGTTTGCTTTTGGTTGGTTTTAATTAATTCTTGCGAACTGGTGAGCTCTTCCCCATCGGTTTTTAAATCAATTTTCCCATCTGACAAATCGTACAAATGCTCAAAGATGACTTGGTCTTCCACCGTTTCTTTATTCCAACTCAAATAGGTTTTTTTCATGTGGTTGGCAATCACCCAAATGAGTGCGCTTTTTAACTCGCCTTCTTCCCAACTCAAGGCAATGTCGATCATAGACGGAATAGTGTTGCCATAATACCGATATTTCGGGCTTTTTTGCGGATAATCAAGGGTGGTTGGTTTTAGGTAAACCAACTCTGGGGTAGGAATCGGGTAAGGGGAATCTACGTCGATTCTGAAATCGGACATAATAAATATCTGGTCCCAAAGCTTGTGCTGAAAATCAGGAACATCGCGCAAGTGCGGGTTCATCTCGCCCATTACCCGAATAATGTATTGGGCTGCCTTATTGCGTTGTGTGCGGTCTTCAATTTCAATGGCCTGATCGATCAATTTTTGTAAATACCTGCCGTATTCAGGAATAATCAATCGGGGGCGCAATGCGTTGTATTCCAGTTGAGAAACGGCTTCTAATGCCCGCTCTCTATGTACATTTTTGATCATAAGTTACAGAGAAATAATCCCTTCTATGTTTGAAAGTTCAAGGTATTTAGCAATAACTGCGTCTGGATCTTCCATCATAACATTAATGGAAACGCTGGTGTACTTGCCTGTTTTAGATTGATTGGTGTGTATGACTGCCCCCATATTGTTGAATGCATTTTCTACTTCAATCACTTTTTCTGGACTGCTTGGAACAATGAATTTATATAAATATTCGGTTGGCCAACTGCTGGTTACAGCTAATTCTTCGCGTAATCGTTGGTAAAATTCTTCTGCTTTGTTGCTCATAAAATCATATACAATTGCAAATATACTATTTTGCCCTTCATGGAACAGATTGAAAACTTGAATTTCGATCGGTAAACTCGTTTAACGTTCAATATTTTAATAAAATTGGAAATCTGCAACAAGCAATGACCAAAAGATTGTTGTTTTTTATCAATCTGCTTTCTTGTTCATATTCCAATTCATCAAAACAATGGCACCCAAAATCAATGCAATTCCGATCCATTGCACCAATAAAACTTCCTCGTGCAGGAGCATAAAGGCCATCATCACCGACACAGGTAATTCAAGTGAAGACACGATGGATCCCAAACCAATACCCGTCAATGGAAATCCGGCATTCATTAAAATAGGCGGAATCACGGTGCCAAAAATGGCAATAAACAGCCCCCAAGTATAAAAAATATCATATTGAAACGGGCGGGTTTGCGTATATAATGAAAAACCAAAAACGATAATGGCACCTCCCAATAACATGTATAAACTGCGTTGGGCCGATGACACCCCTAAAGCGATTCGATTGGCGGTGAACATAGTAGCCGTAAAAGAACTTGCCGCTAGTAATCCCCAAGCGACGCCTCTCCAATCCCAGTGCACATCTGAATTCAAGCTATTGGTAGCCAATGCAGTTCCTATCACCACAATGCCAACGGCCATTAATTTCAACTTTGAAGGTGCTTGTTTGTCGAGGATCCATTCAAGTAAAACACCCATCCAAACAGTTTGCATCAGCAAAACGATGCCAATGGAAACGGGAATATACTTAACTGCCAAATAATAAAAAACACTGGTCATTCCTAATGAAGTACCCGCCAGCATGAGTTGAAAAATATTGCGAGTAGTCGCCTTAACAACTGCTTGTTTTTTGCGAATTCCCTGTATGCCGTTGATGCAAAGCATAATAATGATCCCAATAACAAATTGTGAGGTAGTCACCTCTGCTGTCGTATAATTTTGCTGATAAGCTAATTTAACAAAGGTAGCCAGCATCCCATAACTCGATGCGCCCAATGCCACAAGAAATACCCCTTTAAGGGTTCTGTTTCCAAACATAATTCATTTTTAAAAAGCAGGCAAAGATAGATACTCCTTGGTAAACTGCGCACTTATTCAACCAAAAAAGGCTGTCAAAAATGACAGCCTTTCTCGTTCGTTCAACTTAATTAGTTGCCCAATTTAATATCTAAGTTCTCTTTAAGTGCCAATAGGAAATCTTCCGTTGACAAATAATCGGCATCTGTCAAGCCCTCTGGTTTCACCAACATGGCCAAATCCTTGGTCATTTTACCACTTTCAACGGTTTCCACGCAAACGGCTTCTAGCGCATGACAAAAAGCAATCAATTCTGGGTTATTGTCCAATTTGCCTCGGTGCTCAAGACCACGGGTCCATGCAAAAATGGAAGCGATCGGGTTGGTTGATGTTTTCTTGCCTTGTTGGTGCATTCGGTAATGACGTGTTACTGTTCCGTGTGCTGCTTCGGCCTCCACGGTTTTCCCATCGGGTGTTACCAATACAGAGGTCATTAAGCCAAGGGAACCGAATCCTTGTGCCACGGTATCTGATTGCACATCGCCATCGTAATTTTTACAAGCCCATACAAAACCGCCACTCCATTTCATCGCAGAAGCGACCATGTCATCAATAAGTCGGTGCTCATAAGTGATGCCCATTTTTTCGAAATCCGCTTTGTAATGTTCTTGGTACACTTCTTCGAAAATATCTTTAAATCGGCCGTCGTAGAATTTTAAAATGGTGTTTTTAGTAGAAAGGTATAATGGCCATTTTTTAGTTATAGCCATTTGAAAAGAAGAATGCGCAAAGCCATAAATGCTCTCGTCTGTGTTATACATGCACATGGCCACCCCGTCGCCTTTAAAATTAAACACTTCCCACGAAGTGGTTTCGCCATGTTCATCGGTAAATGACATGTTCAGTTTGCCTTTTCCTTTGATTACTTTATCGGTAGCCTTGTATTGATCACCAAATGCATGACGTCCAATTACGATAGGTTGGGTCCAACCTTGTACATAGCGTGGTACGTTTTTCATGATGATGGGTTCTCTGAATACAGTCCCACCCACAATATTTCGGATGGTTCCGTTAGGTGATTTCCACATGTCTTTTAGGTGAAATTCTTTTACACGGGCTTCATCGGGCGTAATGGTCGCACATTTTATACCTACATTGTATTTTTTGATGGCTTCGGCACTGTCAATGGTCACTTGGTCATTGGTGGCATCACGGTGTTCGATTCCTAAATCGTAATATTTAATATCTAATTCCAAATAAGGCAAAATCAATTGCTCTTTGATGAAACTCCAAATAATGCGGGTCATTTCATCGCCATCCAATTCAACTACCGGATTGGCTACATGAATTTTTTTCATAAATTGTTGGTTATTATTGTTTGCGATCGACAAATATAACGATTGCGTTATTATCTTGTTATGAAACCATTAAATAGGGTCACTCTTTTATTAAATTGATAAAATCAATAGGGGTAAAATAGCAATACGATAAAAAAGAGCTTGCAAAACGCCCATTGATCCCATAAAAAAAACCGCCCATAGGCGGTTTTTAAACAGTCGAAACGACTAGTATCTTCTTTCTTTGATTTTGGCTTTTTTACCAGTCAATTCGCGGAAGTAGTAAATACGTGCACGACGTACTTTACCTCGCTGATTCACTTCAATTTTTTGAAGTGCTGGCATGTTTACAGGAAAAATACGCTCAACACCAACAGCACCTGACATTTTACGAATAGTAAAAGTTTCAGTGATACCGCTTCCTTTGCGTTGAATTACTACTCCTTTGAAAAACTGAGTACGTGTTTTTTCACCCTCTTTAATTTCGTAATACACTGTAAGCGTGTCACCTGCATTGAAAATCGGGAAATCTTTTTTGGTCACAAATTCGTCTTGTACGAATTTCATTAAATCTGCCATTGTAATAGATTTTAAATCATTAATTCAGAGCAACATACACGTCCATCGCCAGAGGTTGGTCTAAAGTGGGTGCAAATATACTTTTTTTATGAAAACTGTCAATACCTTTAAATAAAAAATTGTAAACGAAATGAGACCATACTATAAGGAGGCCCTATTAGTTCATTTAGCAAGAAACTTTATTTTTTAAAAACACTTTAATTTCGCCTGTTTTTGTTTTTTTGAACTACCATTGAACCAAAAAATAAAAATATTTTTAGTAGCCATACAACCATTTTAAAATTTAAAACGTCTATACAGAAAAAGCAAGATTTGAAACTGATTCACTTATATGCAGATGAAAGCTATTTAATAGCGCAGGCAGCGGCCAACAACCGCAAGGCCCAGCATGAACTGTATCAACAATTCGCGCCAAAAATGCTTCGGGTATGCAGACAATATATGAAGGACCTGCACGATGCGGAAGAAGTCATGCTTACCGCATTTTTAAAAGTTTTTATGTCTTTGAATAAATTCGAAAACAGAGGCAGTTTTGAAGGCTGGATCAGAAGAATTATGGTTCATGAGTGTTTATCTGCTTTGCGGTCTAAAAAACCAATTGTATTTATTGACGATGTAACTATTTCTGAAGAGCCTTCTGATGACTTAGATCAGTCGGTAAGCTATGAAGATGTGCAACATTGTTTAGATCAATTGCCCGAAGGATATAAAGTTATTTTCACACTGTATGCTGTTGAAGGCTATAAACACCATGAAATTGCCAAGATGCTCCAAATCAGCGAAGGCACCTCCAAATCACAATTGTCGCACGCCCGCAAAGCTTTGCAAAAATTATTAACCCATCATTTACAATCCAATTATGGCTCATCATCCATTTGATCAGAAAATACGCGAAAGCATGGAGTCAAAAACCATTGATCCAAAACACGCTTCGTGGGACCGACTGCAAGCAATGATTTCACATGCAGAAGAACAACCTGCAAAAAAATCAGGCAAGTCGTTATGGTATTTATTGGCAGCAGCAGTACTAGTAATTGGTTTTTTTATGAATCAATGGCCTGCTGACAACAACGTACAGCACATACAAGAAAACCCTATTTCTACTCCAAAAGTCACGTATTCAACGAGTAAATCAGAGGAAACAAAACAAGTCGAACCTAATGAAAGGATCGAAGTAAAACAAAAAATGGCACATCAAGTGCAGCCACTTGTTGAAAACATAAAGCCCAGAAAAATGCAATCAAACAAGAGTTTTCCAACACCATTGACACCAAAACCAGAAACGGTTCTTCCTGTTGATACACGCATCGCCAATCAAATTTCAACGGATCATTCAAACAGTACAATGATTGAAAAAGTTTCTACAACTGAAACATACGTTTCCCTATTACCAGAACCTCAAATGAAATTAAAACGATTTACCGTAGACCCAAATTCCTTGCTTGAAAACACCCAAAACGAAATTCAAAAAGACTACCGAGAAGGCGTTTTCAAAAGAATAAACAACCAATACAAAACAGTCAAAGAAGCATTCGTAAACCGGAATGAACAATGATTTTAGTTTTGCTTCGCACCGTTCGGCCCTTTGGGCCTCGGGTCAAGTTTCAAGTTTCAAGTTTCAAGTTTTGCTTCGCACCGTTCGTCCCTGCGGGCCTCGGGTCAGGTTTCAGGTTCAACGTTTAAAGCTGTGTTTCAATCATTCAATCATGAGATCAAATCTCAAATTTTTCAATCATTAGCTTCGCTCCGTTCAACCCATTTGTCCCAATGGGTCTCGGGTCAATTTTTAAATCATTCAATCAATTATTAATCAAATTAAAAAAAATGAGAAATTTAGCCTTATTTACCGCCCTAATTTTGAGCTGTTTAATACACAAACTGTATGCTCAAGAAACATTCGAATCCAAAACAGCGCTTTTAGCTGATCGAATTGAACAAATTCATAAATCAGAGAAAGAAGCGCTTAAAAAAGAATTGGAACAAATCAATCAGGACATTGAACAACAAAAGATCAATGTAACCGATGCTGAAATTAAGAAAAAGCACCTAGCTGAAACTCATGCCAAGAACATTGAGAATCAAATGGATACTATTCAAATCGAATTAGCTGAACTCATCAATCAAAAGGCGAACGGTAAATTAAACAGCAATCGAGTAAAAATCAACGATCAGTATACCCTTAGTTGGCCTAAAGAAAAAGACAGCATCAAGAAAAACAATGGCGGAGAAAGCCGCACCACAACCCAATTGGTTTTGGCGGGTGGGGTCAATAATGCTTTTGTCAATCAGCATTTTGCTCATTCTGACTTTAGGTACTGGGGATCGCATTTCTATGAATTGGGCATTACCTTGAATACACGACTTTCAAAGACAAGCAATCTACTTCATTTAAAATATGGGTTAACGTTCCAATACAACAATTTACGGGCCACGGACAACCGCTATTTTCAGGAAACCAACAACGAAACGTATTTAGTAAAAAATACGGATCATGCTTTACAAGAATCTCGATTTAGAAACGTTTATATGACATTTCCAATTCATTTAGAATTTGATTGGACCAAAGTGGAAACCAAAGATGGCAAAGCCGTTTTTAGAACACATCGCAGCTTTAGAGCTGGAATTGGCGGCTATGTGGGCGTTAATTTGGACACCAAACAATTTATTGAATACGACACCCCAACTGGGTACAATGAAACGATTCAACACAATGATTTTAATACCCAAAATTTCATCTATGGCCTTAGTGCCTACGTGGGTCACAAATCGACCAGTTTATATGTCAAATATGACTTAAATGCGTTATTTACCTCAAATAGTTTTAACTACCACCAAGCTTCGTTGGGGATTCGGTATGATTTTAACTAATTCGTAGGTGGCAAGTTTGATAATTCAAGAGTACGATCAGTCGTTAATTTATCTTCAAAAAAATTGATTTTAAATGAAAAGCCGCCCAATGGGCGGCTTTTTGTATTTGGATTAATGAATACTATTAATTGTGCACAGGTGTTTTTGTAGTGATTGACGGCAATGGACTTGGTGTATTTGGATTGCCGTTGATTTCTACCTGAGGGTAAATAAACCGTTGCGGAGTTCCCGTAAAACCGGTTTTTAATTGAATTTCAGCTTGATTGTTGGTTCGCCCAAAATCGGTAAATGCTTCAAAACTTCCAATAAAATAAACATAGCGTTCTTGCATAATTTCACGCAATAAAGCACCCTGGTTGGTCAAAACGTTAGTGGTGTTGTTTTCAATACCACCAGCATCAAAATCGGTTGAATCATAGGCATCATAAGAAAAAGCATAGGAGGCGTCATCTGGGAATCCCTCACTATATCCAATATTGCCAATACCAATAGAGTAGCCACTATTAATGAGATTTCGGTAACTATTGTAAGATGCCAAACCATCACTAAACGAGGTTCTTGCATCTGACTCTGCAATAATTAGGAGCATTTCGCCATAAGTCACTAACGGCATGTTAGTATCAGAACCAAATTTACCATTGTAACTTCCATAATCACCTCCAAAAATATTTAACATGTAGGTTTCTGAAAAATAATCACTTCCAAATTGGTAATTATATGCAAAACGTGCTGCCTCGTTAGTTTTTGCATTGCCTCGGTACAAGGCCTCATTTGAGTCGAGCAGTCGAGCGGCATAACTGTCACCAGACATGTAATCGTCCCGATCATAAACTAAAAACGAATAATACGGATTAAAATCTTGGTAACTTGAATTGCCAAATTGGGCATTTAAATCTTCCGTTGCGCTGCTCATACCTAAAAGTGCATTTTGCTTGGCTAAAGGATAATTTTTTACGTGTAAATAATATCGTGCTTTGAGCGAATAGGCCAATTTGATCCATTTCCCATAATCACCTTTGAAAAAAATATCAACCGGCGGATCATTTTGCCCTTTTGGCATAGGAATTCCGGCTCCAATTTGACTATTTAAATTGGTGATGGCATTGTCTAATAATATTTGCAAACGGGCATAAATACTTGCTTGACTATCGTATTTGGGGCTTAAATTTTTGCTGTGAATGTCAACTTCAGAGTAAGGCACATCGCCCCACAATGACGTTACGGTACCCATACAATGTGCTTCAACCACTTGCATGGCACCTTTGAGCCTTGGGTTTACTTCTTGATCAGCTTTCTCTTGTGCCAATTTGGCTTGTGTAATACAATTTACATACGCCGTATTCCAACTGTCATCAAATTCGGAGGCAGTTGTGTTGTTCCAATTGTTTAAGGCAACATATTGGCGGTTTTCCCCATTGGCCATGTTCATCCAAATCATCGCATCGCGCGCAACAGAACTGGTATGAAAAAACTGATCTGCAAGTAAAACCCCTTGGAATAGATTTTTTGAATCAATGTCGGTTAAATTATCCGGATCTACGTTGATGTTTTCAACATAAGAAGTACATCCGCTTAGTCCAACAAAAAGACTTGTGATGCCTATATATAAACTTATTTTACGTTTCATGGAATTAGAATTTAAGATTAACACTGAATACATACGATTTGGTGTTTGGATGGTTAAAATATTGCAAACCACGGCCATTACTGTTCCCCGTTAAGTTGGTTTCTGGATCTTGCCCCAAATCTTTCGCTTCAGTCCACAACCACAAATTGCGTCCAGTTGCTGAAAAAGTGATGGTTTCCAATCCTATTTTTAGTTTGGTAACGCTCAGTTTGTACGACAAGGTCAATTCGCGCCATTTAACCCACGAAGCCGACTTTACAAATTGCTCAGCCACTGGACCGAATCCGCCCCCTAAACCTTGATACCACGATTGATTCAACAATACAGGTCCGCCTCCAAAATCGACAATGTTTCCTCGTACTGAAGTCCCTGCTGCGTAACTATCGCCATTGCTGTCCACCACTGTTTGAGTTGGAGTAACTACATTGGCAGTTTCCCAGGTCCGTCCGAAATTATTTAAGGCACCATTGGTACCATCCCACAATTGACCTCCTATTGACGCATCAAAAAGGGTACTTACCTTTAAACCTTTATATTCAACAGAAGTTCCTAAGCCACCTCGCCAGTTTGGGTTTGGATTACCAATAATTCCTTCATTTGCTTGTACTGTTGGAAACCCATTGGCAGTCAAAATCATACTGCCATCTGCATTGCGGGCGAATTTCCCACCCCATAAAACACCTAAAGGCTCCCCAAGTACCGCTCTTGAAGATGTTCCAGCAAACCCGTCTAAAAACAAGGAGTTCGTGCCTTCTAATGCACTTACTAAATTCCTATTAATGCTCCAGTTGCCATATACATTCCATTTTAACTCATCGCTCTTATAAACCGTTGCATCCCATTCAATTTCAAATCCTTTGTTTTGGATAGTAGCAAAATTTCCATACATCGTGCTGAACGTCGACGAACCATTTAAAGGCACGTCAACCAATAAATTATTGGTCTGATTGAAATAATAAGTGGCACCTACCCGAACACGTTGATACAGTTCTATATCGAATCCTAACTCAACTTCTGTCTTAATTTCGGGTTTCAAATTTGAATTTCCTTTGGTCCCTGAGCGCTGAAAAGAACCAGCATAAGCACCTGAATCATAGGCACCACCCCAACCTTCTGCACCTACTGCCGAGCCAAAATAGGTCGTCCCACGATAAGGATCTGGAATAGAGGCAATCTGACCAAAAGTAGCCCGTAGTTTTCCATCAGTAATTACTTTTCTCAGGTCATTACTTAAATGAGTAGTAAATTTATATGCCGTTTCAACTGATGGATAAAGATAATATTTAAGATTTGGATCATAGGCCGATGTAGTTTCAAAACGACCGCCCAATGTTAAAAACAAGTAGTTTTTATAATCAAAGGCGCTCGAAAAATAAAAGCCCATTAAACGAGAATAGGTTCGATCTAAATAAACCGTTTTGTCTTTGATTACTGCATTATCATAACTAAAGGTATTCGTGTCAGACAAGAAATTTTTGTAGCTACCACCACTTTGATCGTAACTGGTTTCAGATAAATTCATACCTACAAGATAATTCATACCAATATTTTTTGCCACTTTAGTATCACCCATTGCCATAAAATCAACATTATAGCGGAAGTAATTAATGACATTCTGCGAAGCACTTCCGTTCCCTGAATTTTCAGATGAACTCATCGGAAACATGGTTGATCGCGAATCAGTGTATCCATCTAAACCCACACGACCCAATAAGGTAAGCCAATCATTTACAGTGTGTTTCAATTCAGAGCCCACAATAAACCGGTTGACTTTGTTTGGATTAAACTGTCGATCTGTAGTCCATAATGGATTGTTGTAACTTGGATTCAAATCAGCATCGTCTGCACCATAATTATAAGTCCCAATATCTTGACGGTATGCTCTTTGGCTATTATACCATGGCACGCCGTCGGCGTTATAACGCGTTCCAGAAAAATCAGTATTATTAAAATCGGCTGGTGTACGGTACAAACCAAGCATGAGTCCACTTAAATTAGATCCTTGTTGCACTCGATTGGATCGAATGGAAGAAAAAGAAACCTTAGTCTTAAAAGTGGTTTTCTCTGCTATTTTTGATTCTGATGAAAAGTCAATGCTGGTGCGTTCGTAGGTGCTGCTTCTGACAATACCAGTTTGTCGGGTGCTTCCTAGTCCAAGGTAAAACGTAGTGTTTTCACCACCGCCACTAATTCCAATGTGATTATCAAATACCGATCCTTTGCCAATGGCGGCATCCAAATTTGATGCGTTGTAATTTGCACGGCTGTTTTTAGCTGTGATCGGATAATACACCGTTCCATTATCAGCGACAAAATAAGACCCCGTAGTATTATAAACATCACTTGCCCCACTTCGGGTATCAATTTGATCGCCCCATGAATTGGCATTGTTGCGTTTCCAAACCCCACCAGATCCTTGGCCAAAACGGTCCTGCAAATCCATGCGAACATTCACTTGGTCATATGAAATGCTCGTATTTGTTGTAACGTTAATTTTGCCCTTTTTGCCTTTTTTGGTTTTAATGAGTACCACCCCATTTGCTGCCTGATAGCCCCACAGTGCCGCAGCAGAAACTCCTTTAAATACCTGTACCGATTCAATGTCATTTGGATTAATGTCACTTAAACGGTTTTGCTGACCTACGCCATCAACTGTACTGCCAATTTCATCTTTAGAAACAGGGATTCCATCCACCACAAACAAGGGTTGTGTTGATCCTGTTATTGAATTTTGACCTCGAATTTGAATGTAGGCACCAGAACCTGGATCGCCTGAGTTAGATACAATATTCACATTGGAAGCTTTGGCTGAAAGTGCTTTTAGCACAGAGGTCTCACCAGAACTAACCAATGTATTTCCCTTTACTTTTGAATAAGCAGAGCCTACCTGGTTTTTTTTCATTTCAACGCCCAAGGCGTTTACCACCACATTGTCTAATTCGATGGCATTTTCGGTGAATCGAACATTGTGGACAGGACCCGTCACTTTCACAGCTTGAGTATCAAACCCCAAAAATGAAAAATCCAGCACATTTCCGATGGCTGATTTAATGGCATACTTTCCTTCTAAATCAGTTTGAACTCCTTTTTTAGAATTCTTAACTTTCACATTTACGCCTGGTAAAGGCAAACCACTTGGGTCTGAAACGGTACCCGAAACGGTGAGGTCTTGGGCCTGTAAAAGACCACATAATAGCACGGAAAATGCGATCAGTGTTCTTTGTAAAATTGCACTCATAAGTATTGTTTTTTTGGTTAATAGAGGCGCAATTTAACAATAAAATTAACAGACCGATAACATCTCGTTAACATATTTGTTGAATTTTTATCAAGCATTTATGCAAAACGCTCGTAATAATACAATTTAACTACCATTTTTAGCGTGGGAAACAGTAAAGAAAGATCAAAAAGTAGTGCGGTAGCTCAGTTGTACCAAGCCGTTTGATCCTTCAGGCGCTTGGCCATCTATTTGACCTACGGCATAAATAATTTTAAAAAGACTGCCTTTATTTAACAACCCCATGCCCGCGCCAAAACCCGCCAAAGTATGCCGACCCAAATCGTTGGGCAGTGTTTGGTCTTGCACCCAGCCATAATCAAAAACAGTATGTACATAGACATTCCCAGCCGCCATAAATCGGTATTCGGTTTGAACAACGCTTAGTGCGGTGGCCTGCAAACTATTTTCGGCAAACCCCCTAAACGACTGAATGCCGCCAAAACGAAATAATTCGTTGGTTAAATAAGAAGTGCTCGACAACCATTTGGTTGTTTGTTGCACCCAAATGGCATGCCTTGTGCTCATTTCAAATAAGTAATTTCCAGAAAAAAGCAGCTGCCATTGCGCTTGGTCGTTGCCAAATGTATGTCTGGAACCCCAACCCCATTGCGCAGTCAAATTGCTTTTTTCTGGATACATCGGATGCGATCCTTGCTGCGACCACTCATAAGACAACGTATAAAAGGTGCGTGTGAGGTCATTGACCAAATTGGATTTGGTTTGCAACAAGGCCGCCGATTCGGTTTCCTGATAGCCTATGTAAAATCGGGAATTGTATTTAAATAGATAGCCAAGGGCAATGTCAGAAGTGGTACTCTGAAAGGTGCTATCCTGCCGCAGAATATGCAATTGTGCCCGAATTCCCAGGGGCGTTTTAAAGGCATAGGGTAACGTAAATCCGAAACGAAATTGGCTTTGCGAACGCCCATTGTCTTTCCAATTGAGTTCCAGTTTTTCCCCAGCTTTTAAAGTGTTGTGCAACAGCAAATCCAAATACCCATTCAAACGCAACTTCTTTGATTCATCATTGCTAAAACCTGCAAAACCATCAAACACATTGTTTGCCGCCTTTTCCAAATAGGTAAAGACTTTGGTTGAATCTTTGGTAAAAAGCAATTCAGGGTACTTTAAAGTGCGAGCAAAAGGATATTGACTCATTTCACGGTGAATTTTATCCACCAAGTCGGCTGAAAAAGGCTTTTTGCGAAATTGTCGGTATAAATTCTTGCGGTGGCTTTCGGGAAATTTTGGAAAACCATTAACCACAATCTCACTAAGAAAACGCCGCGTAGATTGTTTCATTTCGAGCTGGGCCACCAATTGATCGGCTGTCCGTTCAAAATGAGTGAGAAATACTTCATTAAATGAAAAACCAAGTTTTTCCAATTGCATCGACCAACTATTGAGTTGCTGCGCAACTTGTTCAATAGGTAGCACCACCCTTTCTTGACCTACTAAAAATACTGCTGGATATTGACTATATAATATAGGTGAAATAATGATCGTCAATTTCTGAACCCGCGGTCCAGTTTCCAACTCAATGACTCGGTGTTGCGCATCAACGTCGCGGACTTTGCATTGGGCATCAAAATACCCCCTTTTCTCTAATCGTTTAATGGCTTCCCGCTGAGCTAACAGAGCGATTTGCGACGTTTCAAAAGGAGGTTGGACATTTAAAGAATCAATAAAAGGCAGAACCGATTCATTGGCAGACTGCCATTGAACTTCAATGCTTTGACCGAATAATGAACCACAATAACAGGTCAAAAATCCGAAAAAAAAGAAAAGCTTCCAACCATTCATACTGCGAAACTAACGCAAAAACCGCACGAATATGCGTCATAAAGTGAAGCTTTTTCGATGTTGTTGAAAATAAACCAATTGGGATTTGTTTCCACAAAAAAAAATCATACATTTGCAACCCCAAAAAAGGGGAGTTAAACCATTGTAAGTAATTTAAAAGTAATTATGCCAACAATTCAACAATTAGTAAGAACTGGAAGAGCCACGATGACTAAGAAGAGTAAATCGGCTGCTTTGGATTCTTGTCCTCAACGTCGAGGCGTATGTACGCGTGTGTACACTACAACACCTAAAAAGCCAAACTCAGCGATGCGTAAAGTAGCGCGTGTACGTTTGACAAACGGGAATGAAGTGAATGCGTACATCCCTGGAGAAGGACACAATCTACAAGAGCACTCGATAGTATTAGTTAGAGGCGGGAGAGTAAAAGATTTGCCAGGTGTGCGTTACCACATTGTACGCGGTGCATTGGATACAGCCGGAGTAAGCGGCCGTTTACAACGCCGTTCAAAGTATGGTGCAAAACGACCAAAACCAGGAGCCGCTCCTGCAGCAGCTGGCAAGAAAAAGTAAATTAAATCTTTGAACAGGAAGACATGAGAAAAAGACAGGCCAAAAAAAGACCTCTTTTGCCGGATCCTAAATTCAACGATCAGTTGGTAACACGTTTTGTGAACAACTTGATGTGGGACGGTAAAAAATCTATTGCATTCACTATTTTTTATGATGCATTAGAAATTGTAGAAACCAAAAAACAAGATGCTGAGAAATCAAGTCTTGAATTATGGAAAGACGCATTGACCAATGTCATGCCACACGTTGAAGTGCGTAGCCGCCGAGTAGGTGGAGCTACGTTCCAGATTCCGATGCAAATTCGCCCGGATCGCAAAATTTCAATGGCTATGAAATGGTTAATTTTGTATGCACGTAAACGTAACGAAAAATCAATGGCAGGCAAATTGGCTTCTGAAATTTTATCAGCAGCTAAAGAAGAAGGTGCAGCCGTTAAAAAACGTATGGATACGCACAAAATGGCAGAAGCCAACAAAGCATTCTCTCACTTTAGATTTTAATCACAGATCATGGCAAGAGATTTAAATTTTACACGTAACATCGGTATCGCTGCCCACATTGATGCGGGAAAAACAACTACTACCGAGCGTATTTTATTTTACACCGGAAAATCACACAAAATTGGTGAGGTTCATGATGGCGCTGCCACCATGGACTGGATGGCACAAGAGCAAGAGCGTGGTATTACCATTACTTCTGCCGCCACCACTTGTAGTTGGAATTTCCCAACAGAACAAGGCAACGCAATTAGTGAAACCAAACCTTATCACTTTAACATCATTGACACCCCAGGTCACGTTGACTTTACCGTTGAGGTAAACCGTTCATTACGTGTATTGGATGGCTTGGTGTTCTTGTTTTCGGCAGTTGATGGCGTTGAGCCTCAATCTGAAACGAACTGGCGTTTGGCTGATCAGTACCGTGTACCCCGGATGGGCTTCGTGAACAAAATGGACCGCCAAGGATCAAACTTCTTGATGGTGTGCCAGCAAGTTCGCGACATGCTTAAATCAAACGCGGTGGCAATCACCCTACCAATTGGTGAAGAAGCTGACTTTAAAGGAGTAGTTGATTTAGTGAAAAACCGTGCCATTATTTGGCATGATGAGACACTAGGCGCTACTTTCGACATCGTTGACATTCCAGCTGACATGGTGGATGAAGTGCGCGAATTCCGTTCTGCTTTGATTGAAGCAGTAGCTGAATACGACGAAAACTTATTGGATAAATACATGGAGGATGAAACCTCTATTTCTGAAGAAGAAATCAACAACGCTTTGCGTGCTGCAACTATTGACATGGCCATCATTCCGATGGTTTGTGGATCTTCTTTCAAAAACAAAGGAGTTCAATTCATGTTGGATGCAGTATGTAAATATCTTCCTTCTCCATTAGATAAAGAAGGTATTACAGGTATTCACCCTGACGAAGTTGACTTTTTAGAAGAGGACCAACGTAAAATTCTTCGCAAACCAGATGTGAAAGAGCCTTTTGCTGCTTTGGCATTTAAAATTGCGACCGATCCTTATGTAGGACGTTTGGCTTTCTTCCGTGCCTATTCAGGTCGTTTAGATGCTGGTTCTTACATTTTGAACACACGTTCAGGAAACAAAGAGCGTATTTCTCGTATCTATCAAATGCACGCCAACAAACAAAACCCAATCGATTATATCGAGGCAGGTGATATTGGGGCAGCAGTTGGATTTAAAGACATCAAAACTGGGGATACCATGTGCGATGAAAAAAATCCAATCATCTTAGAATCGATGAAATTCCCTGATCCAGTAATTGGTATTGCTATTGAGCCTAAAACCAAAGCGGATGTAGACAAGATGGGTATGGCTTTGGCAAAATTAGCCGAAGAAGATCCAACGTTTACTGTACGTACGGACGAAGCTTCTGGTCAAACCATTATCTCTGGTATGGGTGAGTTGCACTTAGACATTTTGATCGACCGCATGCGTCGTGAGTTTAAAGTGGAAGTAAACCAAGGTGAACCACAAGTTGAATACAAAGAGGCCTTTACAAAATCGGCTCAACATAGAGAAACTTACAAAAAACAATCAGGGGGTCGTGGTAAATTCGGTGATATCGTGTTTGTCCTTGAACCAGCTGATGAAGTAGACGGTAAAGTTCCAGTTGGCTTGCAGTTTGTAAATGCTGTAAAAGGTGGTAACGTACCAAAAGAATACATCCCATCTGTTGAAAAAGGATTTAGAGAAGCTATGAAAGCAGGTCCATTAGCTGGATACAATGTTGATAGCTTAAAAGTTACCTTATTAGACGGATCTTTCCACCCTGTGGATTCTGATGCCCTTTCCTTTGAAATGGCGGCACGTTTAGGATACAAAGAAGTAGCTAAAGCTGCTGGAGCTGTTGTCCTTGAGCCGATCATGAAAATGGAAGTAATTACCCCAGAAGAAAACATGGGTGACATTGTAGGTGACATCAACCGTCGTAGAGGTCAAGTAAATGACATGGGTGACCGTAATGGTGCAAAAACCATTAAAGCCAACGTGCCATTGTCTGAAATGTTTGGTTATGTAACTACATTAAGAACTTTGTCTTCTGGTAGAGCAACCTCAACTATGGAGTTTTCTCACTACGAGCAAACCCCATCGAACATCTCTGAGGAAGTCATCAAAAAAGCTAAAGGTAACGCCTAAATCGTAACAAGATGAGTCAAAAAATTAGAATAAAACTAAAATCATACGATCACATGTTGGTTGATAAATCAGCTGAGAAGATCGTGAAAACGGTAAAAAGTACCGGAGCTGTAGTAACAGGCCCGATTCCATTACCTACACACAAAAAGATTTTTACTGTATTGCGTTCTCCGCACGTAAACAAAAAAGCGCGCGAGCAATTCGAAGTAAGCTCATACAAACGTTTGCTTGACATTTACAGTTCTTCTTCAAAAACCATCGACGCGTTGATGAAATTGGAGTTGCCAAGTGGTGTTGAAGTTGAAATCAAAGTGTGATTTTTACCCCTTCAAATTAAAACCGCCTTCGGGCGGTTTTTTTATGGAATTATATTTCGTCCATGCCAACTGAACCACTATAATTGAAGCCTTCCCCGACAGCCATTTAACATAGTATATGCCTTAAACCCAGACTACGCATTAGAAATTTATCACATGGAAAAATGACTGCAAATCTGGTAATGTACTGAGAATTGATCTAAACTTTTTTCAATTGGCTGCAAAATGGTCTTTTCGCCCCATATTGCCCCTTTTTATTTTTGAAGTGGTGTAAACTTTTTTCAATTGGCTGCAAAATGGTCTTTTCGCCC
>NKJD01000040.1 GCA_002256385.1 Flavobacterium sp. BFFFF2 | reverse complement strand
AAGTCCTTTGGCGGCGCAATGAACTTTGCCATCCTACGCTCCATTACCGATACAGCAATAAAAAACAGCCAAAATGTGCTAAAAGCACTATTTACTATTGCACGGCTGGAGGTTACTGATTAGTTACGAACTATTAAAAAAACATGATATTACTGATTTATTTGTTTTTGACGACCATAACAATTCCGTGAGTTTTCTTGATAACAAAAAAGGGTTGAGTTCATTTGAAAATCTATTTTTTTCTCATTTACTGGGAGAGTTTAAGGAATCTAAGATTTGTAGATATACATCTCTTAAATCAATGTTTTTTGGTGTCAACAACACATCATTTAGAATGAATGGAATTGTTGGTATGAATGACAAAACTGAAATAAGCTACGTTGATGATTATTTAAATGATTTCAACAATGATGTTTCTAACCTGCACCATAATACTATTAGCGCTATTAACAATAGGTATATTTCATCTTGTTCTCAAAGTTCACTTAATGATAATTTGACAATGTGGCGACTATATGGCGATGATAGTAAGGGAGCGTGTATGATTTACAAAATCCAAAGGGAAAATATAAAAAACCATGTTTTACTTCATAAAGTAAGCTATGCAGACAGAGATAGAAATCACCCGCAATTAGAATTTTTGAAGCTAACAATAAATGATATTAAAAATATATTAGGTTTGAAATTTGTTTATCAAAAATTACGTTATTGGCAACATTTTTTTAAGCCTTTCGACTACTCTACAGAGAAAGAAGTTCGTTTATTAGTTATTGATTCAGATGAAATTCCAATTGAAAAAAGAGATTGGATGTTAACTGATTCTCATTCAATAATAGCACCTTACATTGACATAAAGTTGAATCACCCTGAATTTCCATTAATATTAAGTGAAATAATTCTAGGGCCTAAATGTCCAGAAATTAAAGTTAACAAGTTTCAATTAGAAGAACTGCTGAGGCGAAAAAAGAGCGAATTGTTTACTGGAAATAAATCATCGCAAATGACAAAAGTAAGCATCTCAAAGATAAAAAATTACAGATAGTTTATACCCGTAAACAAAAAACGGCATAACTAAAAGTAACTAAGTGAGTAACTAAGTGGGTAACCAAGTGAGTAACTAAGTGACGTTTTAAAAACACATTATGGCAAAAGGAATACATACTGAACAAACCTTTGAGGAAGCAATAGCATTCGATTTACTGGCCCATGGAGGCTATGTGAAAGGGAGCTCGGCAGATTTTGATGTGCAACTGGGTTTGTTCCCTAGTTATATTACTCATTTTTTAAAGTTATCGCAGCCAAAAGCTTGGGAGAAAATTGCCAACATCCACAAAGATGAAGTGGAGAAAAAGCTCATTCAACGCTTGGTTAAAGAGATTGATTTACGGGGTATTCTTGATGTTTTGCGCAAAGGGTTTACCGATTATGGGGTTAAATTTCAAATGGCTTATTTTAAGCCTGAAACCACCTTAAATCTGGAAGCAGATGAAATGTATCATCAAAATCATTTATCGGTGACCAGACAGCTTTATTACGAGCGTGTGGGCAGAAATTCACTAGACATGGTGCTTTCGTTAAACGGACTTCCGATTGCTACCATAGAGCTTAAAAATCAGTTTTCGGGCCAGTCTGTAGAACATGCCAAAAAGCAGTATGTGTATGACCGCGAACCCAACGAACCGATTTTTCAATTTAAAAAAAGAGCCTTGGTCCACTTTGCCGTGGATACCGATGAAGCTTATATGACCACTAAACTAGATGGTAAACATACACGATACTTACCATTCAATTTGGGTTATAAAAATGGGGCTGGAAATCCACCCAATCCAGACGGATACAGAACATCGTATTTATGGGAACAAGTCTGGACCAAAGACAGCTTTATGGACATCATTGGCAAGTTCCTTCATTTGAGTGTAGAAGAATTTGAAATTAATGGGGTAAGAAAGAAAAAAGAGACCATCATTTTTCCAAGGTTCCACCAAATGCAAGTGGTACGTAAAGTGACCACCGATGCAAGACAAAGTGGTGCTGGAAAAAACTATCTGATTCAACACTCAGCTGGTTCTGGAAAATCCAATTCAATCGCTTGGCTATCTTATAGGCTGTCCAGTTTGCACGATGAACAGAACAATAGAATCTTTGATTCGGTAATTGTTATAACTGACCGCAAGGTATTGGATTCACAATTGCAGAATACTATCTATCAGTTTGAGCATAAAGATGGCGTAGTCCAAAAGATTGACAAAGATTCAACCCAATTGGCCAATGCCATTAAAGCAGGGTCAAATATCATTATTACAACACTTCAAAAGTTTCCGTTCATTCTGGATAAAATCGGTGAAATTCCAGCCCGAAAATATGCTGTAATCATTGATGAAGCACACAGTTCGCAAGGTGGAGAAGCAACCAAAAAAATGAAGGAAGTGTTATCGGCCAAATCATTGGAAGATGCCGAAAAAGATGAAGCCTATACAGGATTAGAAGAAGATGCAGAAGATGAAATCAGAAAATCGATGCTTGCACGAGGCAAACAAACCAACTTGAGCTTTTTTGCATTTACAGCCACGCCAAAACCAAAAACAGTAGAGGTTTTTGGAACTATTGCTGCTCATGGTAAGCCCGAACCTTTTCACCTATACTCAATGAAACAGGCCATTGAAGAGGGGTTCATTTTGGATGTACTAAAAAATTACACCACCTATAAAACCTACTTCAAGCTATCGAAAGAAATAGAAGACGACCCTAAAGTTAATAAGAAAAAGGCATCCAGAGCTATTGGTCGTTTTATGTCATTGCACCCACACAATTTGGCACAGAAAACCGAAGTAATGGTAGAGCATTTTAGGCAGGTTGTTTCAAAGAAAATAGGAGGTAAGGCCAAAGCAATGGTGGTCACCAGTTCAAGGCTCCATGCCGTAAGGTACAAGGATGAATTTGACAATTACATCAGAGAAAAGGGATATGCTGATATAAAAACGATAGTCGCATTTTCTGGAAAAGTAATCCATGAATATGCCCCTGAAGGGGTAACAGAAGTTGAGTTAAATGGATTTAGCGAAAAAGAGGTGCCTAGAAAATTTGCCAGTGATGAATATCAATTGTTGTTGGTGGCCGACAAATATCAAACTGGATTTGACCAGCCTCTTTTACACACTATGTATGTGGACAAGAAATTGTCTGGGGTAAAAGCGGTGCAAACCCTTTCCAGATTAAATAGGATGTGTGCTGGAAAAGAAGACACATTTGTATTGGATTTTGCCAATGAAACCGCTGAAATATTAAGTTCATTTCAACCATATTATGAGTTAACTTCAATTAAAGAAAACTCAGACCCCAACCATTTATATGACTTGAAAGGTGAAATTGAAAAGTCAAATATTATCTGGGAATCCGAAATCAACCTTTTTTGCAATGTGTTTTTTAAGTCAGCCAAGACTCTTTCGGTGGCGGAACAAAACAAACTAAACGCTTATATAGACCCCGCTGTAGAACGGTTTAAGCAATTGCCAAAAGAGAATTCCAAAGCAGATGTTATTGGCGTTGAAGTAACACAAGAAGATTTCAAAAACACGCTGCAAAGCTTCAATCGAACTTATTCGTTTTTAACGCAAATCATGCCTTTTTCAGATGTGGAATTGGAAAAGCTATTTACATACACCCGATTCCTTTATAAAAAATTACCAAGAACAACGGAAGGTGATAAATTTAAGTTGGGAGACGAAGTTTCATTGGAATACTACAGACTGCAAAAAATTGCGGAGCACCACATTGTAATGGAAAGCCAAGGAGTTTACGAATTGGAAGGTGGCGGTGAAGCTGGAATCCGAAAACCAAAAGAACAAGACGCTGCATTGTCTGAGATAATTGACATGCTCAACAAAAGATTCCAAACCGAATTCAATGATGCGGATAAACTATTCTTTGACCAAATTGAAGAAGAATTGGTGCTACATGCTGGATTGAAAGAGCAAGCACAGAACAACCCCATTGAGAATTTTAAATTTGGATTTGAAGAGCTATTTCTTGACAAGCTGATAGGCCGCATGGAGCAAAATCAGGACATTTTTACTAAAATGATGGATGATAAGGAGTTTGGCGGATTGGTTAGAAACTATATGTTGAAGAAGGTATACAACAGATTAAGTAAATAGAACGCGGAATGATGCCTGTTGTGTTATTTGCTATCGAATTTGACAAAAGTAAATTTGTGAAATAACAACTGGTAGACAACAAAAATAAATTAAAAACCTAAGACATTAAAATCAAATAAAAATGGCACTATTCAAAGCAACAATCAAAAGTACACGAGTAATAAACGGTGTACGACTGGAAAAGGGAATGAGCGTTGACTTTCCTTCTGCATACGGCAGCCCGATTGGGACAAATGGAGGTAAGGATGTTATTGACGCATTTCAGCGTAAATATGGCGTAGACATTAAAAAAGCGGGGGCATTATCATCCGCCTATATTGAGATTGTGAAAATTGGGTAATGGACAATCGGAAACTTTTAACCGAATTTGACCAGCAATTGGAAAATATTTCCAATTTGAAATGGCTGCCTTGGATTGGAGCAAATTACCATAAAACTGGCTTGTTACTGCTTGGGGACAGCTTTTATGAAGATGGTGATGAATGGCTAGATAATAAATTTGCAGCAAGAAATTTTGTCAACAATCAAGGGTTAAATTCATCTGAATTTCCTAATCGCAAATTTTTGCAGGTTATTGAAAAAACTATTTTAAATCAAGCAGAAACAGACTTAGAAATGAGAGAACAATTTTGGACTTCATCTGCTTATTTTAATTTGGTTCAAAGGATTTTGCCGTCACGACAAGTTCGCCCGCTAGACCCCGATTTTGATTTAGGTTGGACAACTGCTCTACAAGTAATAGAAATTCTTCAACCAAAAATCTGCATCAAATTAGGAATTGATGGCATTGGAAGACTCGGTTACAAAGTGGCTAATGAAAATGCAGGTTGGACATCTCATAGCGATGAATTTTATAAAAAGCCATACATAATAAATATGACAAAAAACAATTATCAATTAAAAATTATTTTTATCAATCATCCTTCGGGCAGTTTCGGATTTAATTACAAACACTGGGCAGAAATAATAAATAAGGAAGTACCTGAATTACGCCAAAATATTGTAAAATGATATCAAGACAGCTGTTGGCTACAATTATAAAGACCATCGCACATGATAAGACGTGAAGAACTAAGAGTTTTAAAAATGCAAATTGAAGATGCGGTTAATGAAGCTTTTGAATTTGCTAAGAAAAATGAAAAAAATAAAAATGATTATATCTTATTCCTGTCAAGAACAGCATACAATCCAAGTGCTCACAATGAGTTTAGCTCTTGGACTATAGATAATTCGCTTCAAGAACTAATAGATAGACATCGAGTAGATTTTCTGTTATACTATTTAAATCAATCTTACAATTTTCAAACTGAAAACTCAGTAGATTCCAAAGTCTCTCTTACAATTGAGCTTATGATTTATTCTCACCTATGGGAATCTAAGCATAATCTCGCTAATTTTAAAAAACTTGCGGATTTAATCGATTCAAAGCCTGTTGATTGGGAACTAAAAATACCAGAAGACTCTAAATTCATGTTTGTTAAAAATAATATTAGAGATGTTTTTGAAAAATACAATTTGAAAATATATCAAATTTTCAAAGAATGCTATCGTTCTCAATTACGAAACGCATTCGCTCACTCGCTTTACCATTTTAGTTTGAATGGCCATTATTTAGTCTTTGAAAATTATAAGGAGCCAAATCATCAAATAAAGGAAATGTCTTTTGATGATTGGACGGTAATTTTCCTAAAATCAACTTTACTCCAAAACGAATATCATAATAAGTTTAGTCGAGAAATTGAAGCATTAGAGAAAGGGAAAGAGTATGAAGTTACAATGATAGATGCAAACAAAACAGTCTCTGCATATCTTTCATATGACCACGAATTTAAGAGATTTAAAGGTCGACTAAAATAACTCCAGCCAACACGATTTTGACCTAAGAAGGTCCTTGTTGTGAAAAAGAAAAACAAGCAATAAAATTCCGCCTGCCTAAACAATAGAAATGATGCGTGCTATTATTATATACACAAAAGTGTTAGGAATTACAGTTGATAATTCCCAGCAAATTCATTCCAGTCTACGTTTTTGACCCCTTCAACGATGATGTCATAAATGGATTTATGCGGTTGGTGTTGGCCAAACCACATTACCACCAAAGCACATCCATCAAATTGATTTTCCAAGTCGTCAATCGGTTCGCCAGAAGATAGCCAAACACTATAAACCAAGGGCTTTAATTGGTTTTTTACTTCCGAATACATGTCAGCCTTTTTCAATATACATGGCCTATTTCCCCATTCTCTCGGGTAGGTTAAGTGTTGTATCATTTTTTCATTTGATTGAACTGTGGGCGCACCTACTATCAACCCGCTATAGGTTGCAGTAAAATGAAACGCTTCAACTACTACTTCTTTGCCAGATTGTAACTTTACTTTCATCGAATTAGTGCTTTAAATTCGCCACCAAGCCAGCAATGACATCAACGGTCATTGCCAACCCAATAGCTTTAATCTTATTGGTTTTTGAAACACTTGGTACATGTGAAACATAACCATCTGGAATGGTCATTAACCTTTCCGATTCTAAAACACTTGGCAACCTATAACAACCATTCGGGAAATCATATTCGCCATACCCAGACCTCGATTTACCTTTATAACCTGACTTATGCAAAATGAATGGGTAGGTCAATAGCTTTTTTTCGGTTGCTAAATCTGCAAATGCTTTGTCTTTATAAATTAGGTTTCCAATATTCATTTTATAATATCTGAAAATGCCATTGGTAAGGGTAACATTGCTGCCAAGCAACACATTCGCTTTGTCTCTATCAACATAGCCGTTTACCGCTATGTCTTGGTAGTTGATTGGTTTGGGTTCTGGAGCTCCAATGTTAGGGATATTAGACCAATATAAACGTCTTCTGTTTGCAGGGCTCACATCGGCAGAATTAATCTTTATAAGTTGGGTATCTTCAAAAACATTAGTTAGTTCTTTGGTAATAATGTCCTTGTCTTTTTTGGACATACTCCATACGTTTTCCATTAAAAAGAAAATCTTTTTTCTTATCGGAGCAAACACATAGATTTCTTTCAGTATTCGCAACGCTTCAAAGAACAATTTTGATTCATTTCCTTCAAGTCCTCTGCGGTCCTTGGAGTTCACAGAAGTCAAGTTCGTGCATGGAGAACCGAAGATGATAAGGTCAATTTCATCGCAAAGGTCTAATCCGTCTATTTTGCAAACGTCACCTAGTTGGATATGGTTTGTATCGCCTGAATAGTGGTGGTTTTGAATGGCTAGTGCATGAGGGCATATTTCGCTACTATAGTATTTATTGATTTTGATTCCAGCCTTTTCTAAGGCTAATTTGGCGCAGCTAATGCCATCGAATAATGATAATACATTGATTCCTTCATGGTTGTTTTGTGTTGTTTGTGACATGATATTTATCCGTTTTTAGATAAATATTTGCCCATGTCAAAAAAGACAGATTTTGCCGTGGGGAAAGGCCAATTTTTTTAAACAACGCCCTATTCACGGGGGATACAGCGTGAAAAAAAATTCAAAAAAATTCAAAAAAGCTGGCGTGGGTCGTATTTTCCTTGTACACTCGCGTGTACAATTAAATGATTGAAAACATGGAAACTACATCACAAACAATGGCCATAGCACAAACAATTTTGAAACAAATCCAATTTGCGGACCGTTCAGCTCTTTGGGCTTGGGGAGCCGCCAATTTTGTTGCACTAAAAGAATCTGATATATTCCAAGGAGGATTAGAATTTCAAGTACAGGGATTGACCCATCAAGGTTGGGTTAAAGTTTGTTTACGATGGGTTGACGACTACACTATTATATTCATCAATCAAAATCGGGAAGTAGTAAAAACAACCGAAGGAATCTATTGTGACATGTTGGTGCCAGCGATAGACTGGGTGGAAGGGAAGTAAATCCCCTTTTTTTGACTGGACCACTTTAATATTAGACTATGGTTCTTTTTTAAAGCGGAAGTCATGAGTAAAACCCCAACAAAACCAACACCCATGTTTTAAAACAATTCGGACTCTAAAACTAAAGCAAAACAATATCCTAAACCCACTATTATGATATACTATTTCTATTCCAGAACGTCAACGGCCCAGCAAAATTCCGCTCGCCAAATTGAATCGTTCAAAACACATGAAGGTTTTGACCCAGCCAGATTGTTTGTTGAAAGGATTCAAGGGAATGTACCCTTCATGGAACGCCCCGAAGCTATTAAGATGTTTGACGAAATAACCAACCAAAAAGAAAGATGCACGGTTGTGGTTGATTCAACGGACCGTTTGGGGAGAAATTTACTGGATATTTTGAACACCATATCCGTTTTCAAAAAGAATCACATCAACTTGAAATCCCTAAAAGAAGGGTTCTCCACCTTTTTGGATAATGGGGAAGAAAACCCGATGGCGAACCTTGTCATTTCTGTGATGGGCAGCATTGGCGAAATGTCCCGCAATCAAATCAAGACCCGTTCCATGGAAGGAATTAAAATTGCGCAGGCTCTTGGCAAATTCTCTGGTCGTAAACTGGGTGCCATTCAGACAGATGAAAAACTATTACAAAAACACCAAGCCATTCAAAAGAAATTGCAAAAAGGCTTGACCATTCGGGAGATTACCGAAATTACAGGAGCCAGTTCGGCCACTATTATAAAAGTGAAAAAAGTGATGATAAATCGCAAAATGCTATAACGATGGAAACAATTGACATCTACAAAATATACTTATATATGCTACGCTTCTATGGCGTAAAAAGATTTGAAGTCACCAGCTCAATCAATGAAATGGGTTCCAAGCCAACTGAAACAACCATTGAATTCATTTTAGATGAACCAAGACCAATAAATCATAAACGGCTAAAAAGGATATTGGAACGAGACATCAAAAACGTAAAAAATTTCTCGGTAGTGATTCAAGGCAACAAAATAGCCATACACATCGAATACAATAGGATAAAGGCACTATTTGACTATGATTTTGAGTTTTGTGTAAACTAAATTGAAAAAAAATATTCTAATCAATTTATTTCGTTGTACTAAAAAAGCTATATTTGAAAAGCTAATTGTGTGATGCTGGATTTGGCTTCTTGGTCTTTGTTTGGGACTGGGGTGGGGGTCTTGCTATCATGCAATTTAATCAAAGAGCATGTATGGATTGGATATTTCAAAAGACAGGAAAAATAAACCAATATAGACCAAAAATCCATAAAGGCGTGCAACCCGTTAGAGTTTTGCATCACATGAATCTTTTTATGTTTCAAAATTCACACCCAGCGTTTTCCAAAGAGTTAACAGAAGCTTTTGTCAAAGATGGATTTTCCAAAACCATTGATATTATTTACGAAAGCGAAAAAATAAAAACACCTTACATCAGAAAAAATGATAAAACAATTGTCTTCCAAGAAACATTTTTATCATATCTATGGTCAATAATCCACAACATTTATATATTACAGGTTTGCAAAGAAGACTTACCAATAAATTACCAGCAAACTGGAAAATTTATTGGTAGCAAAAAAAATCAAAAGATTGAAAAAGCTATTGACCTTTTTCAATATGCTAAATCGCTAAAAACAGCATATTATAAATGGGATACTGAGTATTTACCCAACCCTGAAATATATGATGCCGAAAACAGAGATGACATTGAACATCCAAATATGTATTATTCTGAAGCAATAAAATTCATTCTTGCACATGAGTACATTCATGCAATAAGTCATATTGACAAAGATTCAAGTTTGTCAATATTAGAGATGGAAATTGAAGCTGATTTTAAAGCCATAGAGTTATTAAAAAAAGGTGTTTTCAAAGACAATAGTAATGCTTTTTTAATACAAGGAGGAATTCTTTTTGGCGTTATTTCATTACTTTTTCTAAATCGAACAACAGACTCCATAACACATCCAAATACAGAAGATAGACTTGTTAGTGCAGTCGAACAGTTAAATTTAGAAGATGGAAGTGAAATTTGGGATTATGCTTTAATTGGATTAAAACTATGGGATGAACAGTTTAGTCATAAATTTGATTGGAAAAACGACATTTCATCAAAAGAGGAATTTTATTATGTCATTGAACAAGTCAAAGAACGGAATAAAAACAACTCTAAATAACAGCATGTTAAAGCAGGTGAGTTGTAATACATAAAATGAAAAATAATTCTTAAAGCGACAAAATCGTTATTATTATTTTTACATTAGTTTTTGAATACTACAAATACAATAATAGTTTTGTTGAAGTGATTTAACAAAAAGAAACGAAATTCTGCTATAGTCAACATTCATTCTTTTACAATCTACTTAAAAAAAAGAAACTGATTTTTTATGCAATTAAACACCTTGCCAACAGATAATCTTTATAAGTTTTGTTCGATTTTTGGATTGATGCTTATTATATTTAATACATATTACAATTTTGAAATGAAATCAAGTTCAATTCAAAAAGCAATAGAACTTGAGGGTGAAATAAAAAAGTATGAATTCGACAAGAGGCAATTTATTAGGAAGAATGTTGATTTGAAAGAAAGGTATATTAATGCTAATAGAGAATTAAAACTATTAATAAAGTACACCAATTCTTTAAATAGACAGATAAAAGAAAACAATACTAGTC
The DNA here is from genome assembly GCA_002256385.1 of Flavobacterium sp. BFFFF2. Taxonomy (GTDB): domain Bacteria; phylum Bacteroidota; class Bacteroidia; order Flavobacteriales; family Flavobacteriaceae; genus Flavobacterium. Next base: position 20,420 of record NKJD01000040.1, on the reverse strand, counting down.
AACACAAAATATATAAAGACATTTTAAATTTCAATAGCCATTCACAAACCAAAAACAGAAGAAATCTTGATTCCTTGAATAATATAGTATTCAATGCTAATAAGATTATTAACTATCAGGCAATAGAAATTGCGACCAAAAAAAAGATAATCCAAAATGAAAATTCAAAAATATTGAAGTATTCATTATTTTTAAATGTTGGTAGTATACTTGGTTTCATTTTAGCAAGTTACGGGTTTTATAATTGGAGGAAATTAGAATTGTTAAGAAATAACTAAAACCTCTTGTATCCCAAAGCCTATTTTGTTAATCGTAAATCAATATAAATGACACCAAAAAACACCAGATTCAACAATGAGTTTGTGAATTCATATCAGTATTGCATTGACAATAATTTATATTTGGGCGTGGGTAATCCTGCTTCTAAAATTCTACTTATTGGGAAGGAAACATCAAATGACAAAATTGGATTTGATGACATGAGCAAATTTAATCTGCAAAGTTGGCATGATATAATTTTAAACGATAAGAGTTTTAATGACATTGGATTTCTGGAAGATAATGCTTTGTTTCCTTGGAAGGGGCAAAAGTTTACGATAAGAAGTGAAAAGAAGGACGGAACAATATCTGGCGAAAGTGGCACATCATCGACTTGGTATTATTATCAATATTTGACTGACCTTATTTATGGTAAAATAAAAAGAAAGAAGGAAGATTTAATTGATTTTCACGAATTTTGTTTTCAATCTGAATTGAATCAGCTTAATGCAAAACAAAGCAACCATATTCCAAAAAGTGATTTGTTAAGGATTAACAGTATTAAAGATAGAGAAAAACTTTTTGCCTTGAATTTTTTTAGAAATTTTGAAGTTACAGTTTTAGCTACTGGTAATTATCACAGAGATTTCAATTTTGATATTGAAAAGTCATTTGCAGTAAAATGGACGGGCAAAACAAATGTCATATCAAAAGGGAATTGGTATAACCTGCATTATGACAATTTAGAAAATCCAAATCGAATTTTAATCCATACTAGACAATTTAGCACAGGAATTACAATAGAACTAATTGAAGCAATAGCGAATGAATGTAGAATATATGTATGAAGTTATAGCTGATAAACGGCCAATCTAAAAGTAATAGTTTAGCGTTTAGGTGTGGCTTTATGCTGGGTAGCAAGCTTATTGCTAATTAAAAGTTTTCGTTTCCGAAATGGCCCATTTCTTTTAGTTACAAAACGCTAGCTGGAACATTAACGAACGATTCCAAATAAAAAATGTTTACTAAACAGCAAGAATTATTACTTGACAATTTTGCCGACAAAAGCGACCACCTTTTTGCCTTAGGTATTATCTCGACTGATAGTTTTACGGGTGAAATTGGCGAATATGTTGTTTGCAAACATTTCAACTTAAAAAAATCAAATAGAGTAACACAAGCTGTAGACGGAGTTTCAACAACAGGCGAACGTTTTCAAGTAAAGTCAAAAGTGATTTCTAAAAGCTACTTTAGTTTCAATGCGAAGAGTTTGGAACATAGTTTATTTGACACTTTAGCAGTTGTTTACTTTGACAGACTTTATAATCCACTGAAAATTGTAATTGTACCTTCATGTAAAAGCAACAATGGAGAATTCAAAATTACAAGTGCAACAATTTCTACTTTTGAGCAAATAGACGGAACAGATATTAAAATTAACGCCAAAGCGAAATCAGCAATAAATGAATTTGCAGTTGCTTACAATAGTTTGGAAGAAGCGGGAATTATCCGAAGCAGACGTATTGTTGGTGACATTGGCGAGTTTTATGCTTGCAGTAAACTCAACTTAAAACAGAGTGAAAACAGAAATGAAAAAGGAATTGACGCAAGACATGACAATGGACTTACTTTTGAAATAAAAACCCGCAGAGTCTATGAAAGTGGCAGAAGAATAAGTGAAACAAGACGATTAAATAATTTGGTTGGTAAGACAGCCGATTACTTAATTGTTGTAGCACTTGACAGGTCGTTCAAATGTGCTGGTATGTGGATAATTCCAATGCAGAATTTAACAAATCCGAAATCGGCAAACTTAAAAGTAGTAAATACTACAGAAGGAACACTTAATATAGTTCCGAGTAAAATTCCATCGTTACAGACTGGAGAAAGTTTTAAGACTTTCAATCTGAGAAAAAGGGTCTTAACCAACCCAGTTAATTCAACGTTTATAACAAAGACAACAAGAACTAAAAAAGAGACAACAAAAAGAAGACCCAAAAGAGCTATAATTTCAGAGGAAATTTCTATTGAGCCAACACACACATTTATTGGGAATAATGATAGCAGTTTAGGTTCTGGTGGTTGTTTCACTTGGACAATAGTTATTATACTTTTGCTATTGTTAATTGGGTATCTTAGTAACTAATGCTGTATAAAGTCAGGATATAGAAAGAATATTGGCAAAGTATCGATTCTATTTACAACTTCAATAATTGGACTTGCAGACTAACCACCCCCCAAGTACACTTACTAAGTGGAGAAATGCTGGAATTTGCAAGATTTTGTTGTTTTTGAAAATTTTAATATATTGATAATCAAATATTTACATTTTTATTTTCCGCACTCATAATCAGGTGGTCCCTGGTTCGAGCCCAGGTGGGACCACGTTACAAATCAAGCCCTTACAGAAATGTAGGGGTTTTTTGTTGGGGGTAAGTGTACTTGTTGAGTGTACTTTTTTGCATCTTTCCACTGTCATATTTTGAAAAAACCACCCCAGTTTCCGAGCTGATTTTCAATCCAAGAAACTTAATTGACGTACTTTTTAATAATCCGAACCACTTGTTGTAGAGGTAATTTTTGTTAAACTACTTCTTCGCTCTTTCTTCAATAAAAAAACCCTCCATGTTCGGAGGGTTTTTTGTTTGGTAATACAGAAGTTATTATCGTTTCACTACACGTACAATTTGGGTGTTTTCGTCTTGCGTAACGGCAACGTTGTATACACCCGAGGCGTAATTGGTTCCAATGTTCAAATCTTGTAAGGTGTTCCATTGGCTGTCGATGGTCTCCACCAAACGACCCGTCATGTCAAACACTTGTGCTTGAATCGGGCTTTTGCTCGATCCTTTTGGCATGAGTACAAAATCAACCGTAAACGGATTTGGAATGGCCAAGACACTGAATGCTTGCTCGCTTTCTGGATTCAATCGGGCATTGGTTGCTGGCGAAGTAATTGAACAAGCTACTCCTTCGTTGCCCCAACCGCCGCTAATTTGAACAGCTACGGTTACACTGTAAGTGGTGTTTAATGCATAACCCACGACATTGCCCAATTGCATGCTGTTGGTTGAACTAACGCAGTTTAAGCTGGTTGCACCATTGGTCAGTGTAAATCGGTATGCCGTAGCCCCGATTACTTGTCCACAATACAACACATTCCATTTGCTGGTTAAAGTGGTGCCGCAATGAACGGTGTTTAAACGTGTCGTAGCAAAAGTAGCTGTAGGAGTCGTTATCTGACATAGGGAGCCATAGTTTCCATAAGCCCCGTTGTATTTCACGGCTACTCGAATACTATATGTGGTGTTGTAATTTACCCCGCCACTCAATTGACTTAATTGGAATGAGTTGATGGTTGTATTAAGCGTTCGTGTGGTGCCATTGGCACTAATTTCAAAACGATAGCCTGTGGCTCCTAATGGTTGTGAACAATACAAAGTGGTTGACACACTGCTGAGTGTGGTGCCGCATTGCGACCCGATGATTTGTGTGGTGTCAGGTGCCGCAGGAGTAGCGGTGGTACAAGCCGTTCCATAAGGCGAGTATTGTCCATCAACAAAGGCCGAAGCACGGATGATGTAAGTAGTGGCAAATGTGGCACCGCCAGGTAGTTGCGTCAATGCAAAACCAGCATAAGTAGATGTAAGCGTATATACATTGGAACCGACAGTTACTTCAAAACGATAGCCAGAGGCCACCGCCAAGTTGGTGCAATAAATAGACTGATTGATCGAGTTTAAAATGTTGCCACAAACGTTTTCAATTAAAGGCAAATTAAAGGTCTTGATGGTTACCGTGGCACGGGTGCTTTCGCAACCTGATGAGGTAATTGAATACGGATAAACACCATTCGACAAGACAGTGTTAGCTGACATGGCAGTAGTGGAGGTATTGCTGCTATACACATTGTACGATGAGTTATATCCGGGAATGCCATTTAATGTAGTTCCCACAGGAATATTCACCACATAAGAAGAAGGTGTGCTAGGTGTAATCACCGAAATAAACATCGAGGTCGTTGTTGCACAAAGTCCAACTGTAGGGATGAATGTGTAATTGGTAGAGCTCACATTGTTTAATGCAGGCGACCAAGTACCAGTATATCCATTGTTTGAAGTAGTTGGTAGCGCGTTCATCGTTGATCCCGAACACACAGAAGCCACTTGCGTAAATGTTGGCGTAATGTTCGGATTCACTGTGATGGTCATGCTAGCCGTGGTGGCACAAATTCCAGCTGTTGGGGTAAACGTGTAAGTCGTTGTAGCCGTGTTGTCCAAAGCAGGCGACCAAGTTCCGTTCAAACTGTTGTTTGATGTTGTTGGAAGTGCAGACAAACTAGCTCCTGAACAAATCGGCGCAACTTGCGTGAAGCTTGGCGTCACATTCGGATTCACAGTGATGGTCATCGTAGCAGTGGTGGCACACAATCCAGCAGTTGAGGTAAAAGTATAAGTCGTTGTTTGGGTATTGTTGATTGCTGGTGACCAAGTTCCCGTTAAGCTGTTGTTGGATGTTGTTGGAAGTGCAGACAAACTAGCACCCGAACAAATCGCCGCCACTTGCGTGAAAGTTGGCAACACATTCGGATTCACTGTGATGGTCATCGTGGTTTGCGTTGCACAAAGTCCAGCCGTTGGAGTGAACGTATAAGTCGTTGTTGCCGTATTATCCAGAGCTGGTGACCAAGTTCCTGTTAAACTGTTGTTGGACGTGGTTGGTAAAGCTGATAAACTAGCCCCAGCACAAATCGCCGCTACTTGCGTTAAAGTTGGCGTCACTTTCGGATTCACTGTGATCGTCATCGTCGCAGTTGTGGCGCACAAACCAGCAGTTGGGGTAAACGTGTAAGTTGTCGTTGCTGTATTATTCAAAGCTGGTGACCAAGTACCCGTTAAACTGTTATTTGAATTTGTTGGAAGCGCAGACAAACTAGCTCCCGCACAAATCGCTGCAACTTGCGTGAAGCTCGGCGTCACATTAGGATTCACCGTGATGGTCATCGTCGCAGTGGTGGCACAAAGTCCAGCAGTTGGGGTAAACGTTTAAGTCGTTGTAGCTGTTTTATCCAAAGCTGGTGACCAAGTTCCCGTTAATCTGTTGTTTGAAGTTGTTGGAAGCGCAGACAAACTAGCTCCCGCACAAATCGCAGCCACCTGGGTGAAAGTTGGCGTCACATTTGGATTCACCGTGATGGTCATCGTAGCCGTGGTGGCACACAACCCATCAGTTGGGGTAAATGTGTACGTTGTTGTTGCCGTATTATCCAAAGCTGGTGACCAGGTTCCAGTCAAACTGTTGTTCGAAGTCGTTGGTAAAGCAGAAAAGCTAGCACCAGAACAAATCGCAGCTACTTGCGTGAATGTCGGCGTGACCTTAGGATTCACCGTGATGGTCATCGTCGCAGTCGTGGCACAAAGTCCAGCAGTTGGGGTAAACGTGTAAGTCGTTGTAGCCGTGTTGTCCAAAGCAGGCGACCAAGTTCCGTTCAAACTGTTGTTGGAAGTGGTTGGTATAGCTGATAAACTAGCACCCGAACAAATCGCTGAAACTTGCGTAAATGTTGGTGCAACATTCGGATTCACCGTAATGGTCATGGTTGCCGTCGTAGCACAAAGACCAGCAGTTGGAGTAAATGTATACGTCGTTGTAGCCGCGTTATCCAAAGCAGGTGACCAAGTTCCTGTCAAACTGTTGTTTGAAGTCGTTGGTAAAGCTGATAAAGTTGCACCTGCACAAATCGCCGCTACTTGTGTGAAGCTTGGCGTCACATTCGGATTCACCGTGATGGTCATAGTCGCAGTTGTGGCACAAAGTCCAGCAGTCGGAGTAAACGTATAAGTCGTTGTTGCCGTGTTATCCAAAGCAGGTGACCAAGTTCCTGTCAAACTGTTGTTGGATGTTGTTGGAAGTGCACTTAAAGAAGCTCCAGAACAAATCGGCGCTACTTGTGTGAATGTTGGCGTCACATTCGGATTCACCGTGATTGTCATCGTCGCTGTTGTTGCGCATAGTCCAGCAGTTGGCGTAAACGTGTAAGTAGTAGTTGCCGTGTTATCCAAAGCAGGAGACCAAGTTCCTGTTAATCTGTTGTTTGATGTGGTTGGAAGCGCAGATAAAGTTGCTCCAGAACAAATCGCCGCAACTTGCGTCAAATTCGGCGTCACATTCGGATTCACCGTTATGGTCATCGTCGCAGTTGTGGCACATAGTCCAGCAGTTGGCGTAAACGTATAAGTCGTTGTTGCCGTGTTATCCAAAGCAGGTGACCAAGTTCCTGTCAAACTGTTGTTTGAAGTCGTTGGTAAAGCTGATAAAGTTGCACCTGCACAAATCGCAGCTACCTGCGTGAAGCTCGGCGTCACATTCGGATTCACCGTGATGGTCATCGTCGCAGTTGTTGCGCACAATCCAGCAGTTGGGGTAAACGTGTAAGTCGTTGTAGCCGTGTTGTCCAAAGCAGGCGACCAAGTACCAGTTAAGCTGTTGTTTGAAGTGGTTGGTAAAGCAGACAAACTAGCTCCAGAACAAATCGCCGCCACTTGAGTGAAGCTTGGCGTCACATTCGGATTCACTGTAATAGTCATGGTAGCTGTAGTAGCACACTGACCAGTTGCAGGTGTAAATGTATAAGTGGTTGTTGATGTATTATTCACCGTCGGTGACCAAGTTCCAGTAATGCTGTTGTTAGAAGCAGTTGGCAAGGCAGACAAACTAGCCCCAGAACAAATCGCCGCTACCTGAGTGAAGGTTGGCGCAACATTCGGATTCACTGTAATAGTCATGGTAGCTGTAGTAGCGCACTGACCAGTTGCAGGGGTAAATGTATAAGTGGTAGTTGCTGTATTAATCACAGCTGGCGACCAAGCACCAGTTAAACTGTTGTTGGACGTTGTTGGAAGCGAATTCAAACTAGCTCCCGAACAAATCGCCGCTACTTGAGTGAAGCTTGGCGTCACATTCGGATTCACCGTGATGGTCATCGTCGCAGTTGTTGCGCACAATCCAGCAGTTGGGGTGAACGTATAAGTTGTTGTTGCCGTGTTATCCAAAGCAGGTGACCAAGTACCCGTCAAGCTGTTATTGGAAGTTGTTGGAAGTGCAGACAAACTAGCACCCGAACAAATCGCCGCTACTTGCGTGAATATTGGTGTCACATTCGGATTCACTGTGATGGTCATCGTGGTTTGCGTTGCACAAAGTCCAGCGGTTGGAGTAAACGTATAAGTTGTTGTGGCCGAATTATTCAAAGCAGGTGACCAAGTTCCAGTAATTGCATTTGTAGAAGTCGTTGGTAAAGCTGATAAGCTAGCTCCCGCACAAATCGCTGAAACTTGTGTAAATGTTGGGCTTGTAGCAGTAGTAATAGCTACTGAAACAGCCAAGCGGGTACTTTCACAAGTACCAACTGTTTGAGAAACATAATAGGTTCCCGCCGCTAAAGCAGTGGAAGCGGTAAGTACCGTAGTGGTAGTATTGTTAGCATACCATTTTATGTTAGTTCCAGTTGCCACTAAATTGGCTACAGTTCCAGAAGTACAAAAATTTTGCGAGGTTGAAGCAGTTGGTTGTGGTGTGTTGCAAAGTGTTGTTTCAATGTAAATGGCATTTTTAAAAACGGGACCCCACACACCAATGTTGTCCTTCATGCGCACATTAAAAGTATGCAAGCCAACTGGTTGCGCAATGGTAATACCATTCTGAAAAACTTGTTCAAATGAAGTATTAAAGTTGCCATCAGTTGCAATAAGTGTATTTCCGTTGCCTTCGCCTGGGTCAGTGTCCCAAAAATATTCGGCTTGTGATAAACTAATAGGTGTTGGTGTGGTGGTCTGCTCCACAATCACCATATTGGTAAAAGCAGGTCCCCAAACACTTGTACTATCTTTAATGCGAATCGAAAACTTATGATTCCCCACGCTTGGCGCAGTAATGCCTGTTTTTGTCAGCTGTTCAAAAGCACTATCAAAATTGCCACCAACAGCCAACAGCGCCGTTCCGCTGCCTTCACCTGGGTCAGTGTCCCAAAAGTATTCAGCTTGTGATAAACTAATAGGAGTAGGTGTGCTATTTTGCTCAACTATAACCATATTGGTAAAAGTGGGTCCCCAAACACCCGTATTGTCTTTAATGCGAATCGAAAACTTATGATTCCCAATACTTGGCGCAGTAATGCCTGTTTGTGTCAATTGTTCAAAAGCACTATCTAAGCTGCCGCCAATGGCCAACAGCGCCGTTCCGCTGCCTTCACCTGGGTCAGTGTCCCAAAAATATTCGGCTTGTGATAAACTAATAGGAGTTGGTGTGGTGGTTTGCTCCACGATCACCATATTGGTAAAAGTGGGTCCCCAAACACCGGTACTGTCTTTAATGCGAATCGAAAACTTATGATTCCCCACGCTTGGCGCTGTAATGCCTGTTTGAGTCAATTGTTCAAAAGCGCTGTCAAAGCTACCGCCAACGGCCAACAAGGTGGTTCCGCTGCCTTCACCTGGGTCAGTGTCCCAAAAATATTCGGCTTGTGATAAACTAATAGCAGTTGGTGTGGTGGTTTGCTCCACGATCACCATATTGGTAAAAGTGGGTCCCCAAACACCTGTACTGTCTTTAATGCGAATGGAAAACTTGTGATTCCCCACGCTTGGCGCGGTAATGCCTGTTTGAGTCAATTGTTCAAAAGCACTGTCAAAGCTGCCGCCAACGGCCAACAACGCTGTTCCGTTGCCCTCGCCGGGCTCGGTGTCCCAAAAGTATTCGGCTTGTGATAAACTAATAGGAGTGGGTGTGATGTTTTGCTCCACAATCACCATGTTGGTAAAAGTGGGTCCCCAAACCCCCGTATTGTCTTTGATGCGAATGAAAAACTTGTGATTCCCAATACTTGGGGCAGTGATGCCTGTTTGGGTTAATTGTTCAAAAGCACTGTCAAAGCTGCCGCCAACGGCCAACAAAGTGGTGCCGTTGCCTTCCCCTGGGTCAGTGTCCCAAAAATATTCGGCTTGTGATAAACTAATTGGGGTTGGTGTGCTGGTTTGCTCTACAATCACCATATTGGTAAAAGCAGGTCCCCAAACACCCGTATTGTCTTTGATGCGAATGGAAAACTTATGATTCCCAATACTTGGCGCAGTAATGCCTGTTTGGGTCAATTGTTCAAAAGCACTGTCAAAGCTGCCGCCGACGGCCAACATGGTGGTGCCGTTGCCTTCCCCTGGGTCAGTGTCCCAAAAATATTCGGCTTGTGATAAACTAATAGGTGTCGGTGTGATGTTTTGCTCCACAATCACCGTATTGGTAAAAGTGGGTCCCCAAACCCCCGTATTGTCTTTGATGCGAATCGAAAACTTGTGATTCCCAATACTTGGGGCAGTAATGCCTGTTTGGGTCAATTGTTCAAAAGCGCTGTCAAAGCTGCCGCCAACGGCCAACAAGGTGCTTCCGCTGCCTTCACCTGGGTCAGTGTTCCAAAAATATTCGGCTTGTGATAAACTAATAGGAGTTGGTGTGCTGGTTTGCTCCACAATCACCATATTGGTAAAAGTGGGTCCCCAAACACCGGTATTGTCTTTGACACGAATCGAAAACTTGTGATTCCCAACACTTGGCGCAGTAATCCCAGTTTTTGACAAACGCTCAAAAGCACTATCTAAATTACCGTCTGTCGCCAACAAGGTGGTGCCATTGCCTTCGCCCGGGTCGGTGTCCCAAAAATATTCAGCCTGATTCAACGATACTTGTGCTTGGCAACAAAGCATCGTCAAAAAAGCAATTATACTATAGAAGTACTTCATGGTTTTCTAATAAAATTCAAAGTTAAAAAGTTTGTAAATCGTTGCATGTCATGTTGTAAAAACACGACAACGATTTACGAAAAACAACAACTTTTGCTTATTTAGAATGACCTGCTCCAGTAGCATTCATGGTCGAAGTACCTACAAAAATTCTTCTTGGGGTGTTTAAATAATTGATTTGTGGTTTGTTGCCAGCTGTACTTGGCCAATAGTTAGCCCAACTGTGCGAACCGCCAAAGTTTCCAATGTCATTTCGCGTTAAATCAATGTCGGCATAATCATCTTCAGGATACCCTGCATTTTGGTTAGCTCCTGTAACCGTATAGGTTGATGTATTTACAGTGATATTTGCACTACCAACGTTAGAACTTTGACTGGCTACGCCAGAAGTACTAAAGGAACTAGACGACATATTGTAAAAAGCATATACAGAAGCCAAAGTAGAGGTTCCATTATACACTTTAACCGTACTTGATGAATAATTCAAAATATTGTTTAATACCGAAATAAAGCCTGTGTTTCCAGAACTTAACGAAACGTAAATAGGATAGGTAGAACCATTGGAGTTGTTAACCACATTATTTCTGATTTCATTACTTCCGCCATTTTTGACACCACTTACGCTAACGTAACCATAAGGTATAAAATTGTTTAGTACCTTAAAATTGTAGTTTCTCTGATTAAGGTCAATCGCATTGGCGCTATAATTGCTCATATTGGCAATGATTTCTACATCGTCAGTAGCCAAACTACTTTCTGTTCCTCCAGATGTTAATGCAATCATATAACAGTTATTTGCTGTAATTCTCCCGTGGGTGAAATACATATTTCCAGTGATTACATTGCCTGAAGCATATAAAGAAATATTTGCTTGACTTGCATTAAGATCACTTCCAAGGGTTGAATTGAACACGTTTAAGGTAGCTCTCCCGCCAGTTGTAGCAGCTGTAACAGTAATACCAATGGTCAAATTCAAATTTGAAAAAGTAATCACTCTTCCGGCAGCTGGGGTAATGGAAATGGTTCCTTGAATTAAGTATTTAGCAAAATTGGTTTCGCTCACAAAAGACAATGATTTGTTTACTACCAAGTTTTCCAAATATGGAATACCCCCTGATTTTGGTCTGATGATGATGCGGTCGCCATCGCTGGCAGCTGTAATCGCGGCACTTACCGTAGAATAAGCCCCACCTGAGCCAAAATCGCGTACATACAAATCGGCAGCTGATGCCAATGAAGTAAATAAACCAACCAATGCAATGAATAGTACTTGTTTTTTCATGTCTTTTGTTTTTGAATTGTTCCCTACTCTGTGAGCTTTTCGGATCCGCTTTTTAAACTTTGTTTTGTGCACAAATCTAAAGATTATAGTTGTAAATAATTCATTTTTAAACGTCTGGACTTTTTAACAATTGTTTAAAAGTGTTAAAACGCAAGGTTTTTTCGCATAGTTTTATCATACTTATTCAAAACATCGGATTATTAAAGGCGTTTATGGCTTTATTACTTTTAAAATTTAACATTTACAAACCAACAAAGACAATTTGATTTGGGTGAATTCAGAAATGAGTTGCATTAAACGATTTTGTATTTATATTGTCAAACCTAAAACCTAAAACCTAAAACCATGATCAAAAATTACTTTACATTATTTTTACTGATCTATTCAGTAAGTTTTGGACAACAAGTAAGCACCCAATTTGGCACAGTTCAAGGGGTTTCATCAGGTGGCGTATATCAATTTTTGGGCATCCCTTACGCCAAACCGCCAGTAGGTGATTTGCGCTGGAAAGCTCCTCAAAACCCCAATGCTTGGCAAGGTATTTTGGCAACCAATAGTTATGCGCCCGTCTGTCCTCAGAAAGCATTTACGCAAACAGGGACAGCAGGAGTCGTGATGGGCAACGAAGATTGTTTGTATTTGAATGTGTGGAGTCCGCAATTAACAACTACGGCAAACCTCCCTGTTTTGGTGTTTATTCATGGGGGCGGAAACCAGCAAGGGAGTGCGCAAGAAGTCAATTTTGGCACCAACATGTATGAAAGCACACGCATGTCCAGCCGCGGAAATGTGGTGGTGGTAACCATTCAATACCGCTTAGGGCCTTTGGGTTTTTTGGCACATCCAGGCTTAGAAGCCGAAAACACTTCGGGCTTTTCTGGTAATTATGCCGTTCTCGATCAAATATTGGCCCTAAAATGGGTGCAACAAAACATTGCGCAATTTGGCGGTGACCCTACAAAAGTCATGGTGTTTGGCGAAAGTGCCGGTGGGCTCAATGTGGCCAATTTATTGGTGAGTCCATTGGCAGCCAATTTGTTTCAACGAGCTGGTATTCAAAGCGCAGGCCCATCCATTCAGACCTATGCACAAGGCACTACCAAAGGCGTCAGCTTTGTGGATTCATTTACCACCACCGGAACAGATGTGGAAAAAGTAGCCTTCATGCGAACAGTGAGTAGTGATGATTTAGTAGCTAATGAAACAGCTCCTCTCAGCGGTGGCACAGTTGGAAGAAATTGGCTCCCAGTCATTGACGGCAGTACATTTTTAAATTTACCCGCCGCGCAAATACAGACGGGCAACTACAATAAAGTGCCTGTTTTGTTGGGTTCCAATGCCGATGAAATGAGTTTGAGTGTTCCTCAAACCGTGACGCCGGGCATGGTTACTTTACTGAAATCCTCCTTGGTTCCCACCGCACTTTTGCCCCAAGCAAACCTTTTGTACCCATCTGGCAGCACCAATGACGAGGCCAAAGCTTCGTACGTAGGTATATTAAGCGATTCACAATTTACAGTAGCGGCAAGGAGAACGGCCCAATGTTTAAGTTTGAACCAGACACAGCCCGTTTGGCGCTATTTTTTTAGTTTTAAACATACTTTAGCCGCATTGGCTACGTACGGCAGTTATCACGGCATGGAATTGTTTTACATTTTTAATAATTGGGAAAACACCACCTATGGATCGGGTTCATTGTTTCGTCCAGCCGATGGCCAAATGCAAGACTTGATGTTACAATACTGGGTCAATTTTGCCGCAACGGGTAACCCGAACGGCAGCAACTTGCTCAATTGGCCCGCCTACAATGGCGCTTCCGACCCATACATGGAATTGAATACACCTTGCAATGGGAGTCAAACGGGGGTTCGAACCGCCCAATGCAACCTTTGGGACGCGGTCGCAAACTTCTCGCCGTGTAGTTCTTCTTTGGCAAACGATGACGTGGAAGAATCCATCGCATTTGTCTTTCCAAATCCTTCATCAGATTTGGTGAACATTGAAGTCGGAAAAATGGACTCTCTTATTTCATTTGAATTATGCAACCTGCAAGGCGGTTGTTTGCAAAAAGGGACTGCCCATTCAATTGATGTTTCGGCGTATAGCAAAGGGGTGTATTTGCTTCGCATCGCCACTACTGCTGGTATAAAGGCCTTTAAAATCATCAGAAATTAACTGGTTTAATTTAGGTGAATTACTTGCGTTTACACTTTGTTCAATTGGCCGAAAAAAGGTCTTTTCTTGATTTAATTGGCAGCGGATTACTCCTATATGACGCGGCTGTGAAATGCCAAAAAATAAAATATCTCAAAATAAAATTAATACAGCACCGCATGATGTATGAGTAATTGATAAAAGAGATGATCATCAACCAACTCAATTTGCTTTATCACGTTAACATTTGAAAAAACCTACTTGCGTTTCAAATAGAAATGCGATATTTGCAGCCTAACTACAACGTTTTCGTTACTATGGAAGAACGCAATAAAACACTTGGTGAATTCATCATTGAAAACCAACAAGCCTTTCAATACTCATCGGGCGAGCTTTCGCGCATCATCAATTCGATCAGGTTGGCGGCCAAAGTGGTCAATTACAAAGTAAACAAGGCAGGTTTGGTTGATATCGTGGGGGCCGTAGGCGAAAAGAACATCCAAGGCGAAGACCAGCAAAAGCTCGATGTTTTTGCCAATGACACCTTTATTCAAACGCTCATTAACCGCGAAATTGTGTGTGGCATTGCCTCCGAAGAAAGCGATGATTTTATTACGGTGCAAGGCTCCGACAACAGCCACAGCAACAAATACGTGTTGTTGATTGACCCGCTCGACGGCTCCTCTAATATAGATGTGAACGTGCCAGTAGGTACTATTTTTTCAGTGTACCGACGCGTTACTCCCGTGGGAACGCCCGTTACCACCGCCGATTTTTTACAGCCAGGCACCCAGCAAGTCGCGGCAGGCTATGTGATTTACGGCACCTCAACCATGTTGGTGTACACCACCGGACATGGCGTTCAGGGCTTTACCTTGAACCCAGCCATTGGCACCTTCTATTTGTCGCACCCCAACATGCAATTCCCCAAAGACGGCAACATTTATTCGATCAACGAAGGCAATTATGTGCATTTCCCCAAAGGAGTCAAAGACTACATCAAATATTGCCAGCTCGAAGAAGACGATCGGCCCTACACCTCGCGCTACATCGGCAGTTTGGTGTCGGACATTCACCGAAACATGATTAAAGGCGGCATTTACATTTACCCGACCAGCAGCAAATCGCCGAGTGGCAAACTCCGCTTGTTGTACGAATGCAACCCCATTGCGTTTATTGTGGAACAAGCAGGCGGCAAAGCCTCTGACGGCTACCAACGAATTATGGAATTGCTCCCCACCGAACTGCACCAACGCGTACCCTTCTTTTGCGGCAGCTACAACATGGTCAGCAAAGCAGAAACCTTTATGGCACAAAACCCGCGCTAGTTTAAAACAATTGGCAAATACTGGCCAAAAAGCAATAGATCTTAATAGAACGAATGCTTTTTTGGGCGTGTCCCCGACCTCGCCTTTGGCGGGTGGGGCCGGGCTGTACGTTATATCTTTTGCCGTTGGCAAAAGGATGCCACTGCCATCCCTCACGCGATATTTTTGTTTCAGGTTTGAAGTTTGAAGTTTCAAGTTTATTTTGGCGAGCTAAAGCTCGCGTACCTGAAGCCCACTGGGCTATTTCAGAAAGTCTTATCTGTTTGTTTGCACAAGCTAAAGCTTGTGTACCTGACTGCCACTGGCAGTCCTCCTCTTAATATCAAATGTTCGACCCATTTGTTCCAATGGGTCTCGGGTCGACTTTTGACTCAAATTCATTTTATAACTTAATGAATCAAAGGTCTTTACCAAGATGAATATCTTTGCCAAAGGGGAGGGCTCGGAGCGTCTTGCGAGAGTAAAGCTTTTGGTTTTAGCCAATGATGTGCGGGAAAAGACTTTCGACTTTCGACTTTTGACTTTTTGACTTTTTGACTCAAATTCATTTTATAACTTAAAGAATCAAAGGTGTTTACCAAGATGAATATCTTTGCCATAGGGGAGGGCGCGGAGTGTCTTGCGAGAGTAAAACTTTTGGTTTTAGCAAATGATGTGCGGGAAAAGACTTTCGACTTTTGACTTTAGCTTCGCTCAGTTCGACCCATTTGTTCCAATGGGTCTCGGGTCGACTTTCGACTTTTTTGACTCAAATTCATTTTATAACTTTTGTGTTAGGCGTTTGCAAATGCTCTGGGTAATTTTGCGGCATGCAATTACTTGAATTTCCTATTATTCGCTTGACCCTAGCATTAATCGTCGGGTTGTTTTTGGCCGAAAACATGAGCCTAGATTGGGCTTTTGTTTGGGTTGTCAATGGCGTTGTATTGGTGGTCTTTGTTATTTTGTTGTTGCTAAGTCGTCGATTTAAAAAGCTAAGGTGGTTAGCTGGTTTGTTTCTCTGGATTCAAGGAATGGCTTGGGGACTTTTAACTTCTGTAGTGCATGATCCTTGTCAAAATGTAACGCATATTGTGCATCAGTCGGCTAGTGAAGCAAGGTTTGGTATTCATCTGATTGTAAAAGAGCGGCTAAAACCCAGTCAAAAGACCAATCGTTACATGGCCGAAGTGGTTCAATGGGGGCATCGGCGGGCAACGGGTAATGTAATTGTGCACATTCCACGAACAATGAATGTTGGTGCTTGCGAAATCGAAAGCATTTATCAAGTGCATGGAACATGGTCGCCAGCCGTTTCCATGTCCAATGTAGGGGGTTTCAATTATGGGGCATACCTCATTCATAAGCAATGTTATGGAACCATTTATGTCCAAAAAATGCAACTTGTACAAGTTCCTAAAGACAATTTTCAAGCCGCCGTTCATCGGTTTCACGAACGGATTAGGCGCCATTTGCGCCAAGGTAATTTGGGAGAAAAAGAAACATCTTTAGTGATGGCTTTGTTGTTTGGCCAACAGCAAGACCTCGATCGGACGCTCGTTTCTGACTATCAAAATGCGGGGGCCGTTCACATTTTGTCCGTTTCGGGTTTGCATGTTGGTTTTATCTTGTTGTTGGTTCAATTTGCATTAGGCGGTTTGCCTAATCACCGTTGGCAATTCAGGGTTTTTAAGGCTGCCGTTGTTATTGGCTGTTTGTTGTTGTTCGGGGCATTGGCAGGTTGGGCGCCTTCTGTATTAAGAGCCGTGCTCATGTGCATATTAGTGACCATTGCCCAACAACTCAACAGGCCTAGTTTGGTGATGCATGCCTTGTTTGTATCCCTGTTTTTATTGCTACTTTTTCAACCACTTTATATCTGGGATGTTGGCTTTCAGTTGAGTTATTTGGCCTTATTTGCTATTTTATGGATCCAACCCAGCCTGAAGAAATTTTGGTCGCCGGAGCATAAGTTAGTAAAATATGTGTGGGATATTATCACAGTGTCGTTGGCGGCACAATTAGGTACTGTTCCATTGTCGTTGTACTATTTTCACCAATTTCCCTTGTTGTTTTTACTCACCAATCTCATCGTATTGCCATTACTTACGGTGGTCATGGCTTTGAGTTTACTGGCGGTGCTTTTTTCAATTTGGATTCCTTGCCCCGTTTGGGTCGCCACCTTGCTGCAGTGGGTGCTCATCTTGATGAATACGCTTATCAATTGGGTGTCGGCCATCCCTGGAGGCGTTATTCGTCAGTTTCCGTGTTCAATTTGGCTCGCAATGGCGATGCTCATTTTGGTGATGGCCGTTGGGTTTTACTTGCAACACCCTAAACGAAGCCATTTCAAAGTCCTGCTTTTTCTGTGGATGCTCATTCCGTGTGTCGGAATTGTGGAAGCCATTCAATTGGCTCGTTCTGCCGAATTTGTGGTGTTTCAAATGCCAAAAGAAACGCTCATGGTGCATCGATTTGGACGAAATGCCCAAGTGTACCACTTGTCAAACAAAAGCCCCACTTTGGTTGCCAACACCTTGTCTGACTATAAGCGGGTTTGTCAAGGATTGGCATGTCAAATGCGCGCCCTTCCACGGAGTTTGTTAGATCATAGTCAAGCCATTTTAATTACCGATAAAAAGAAAATTCCTGCATCAAAAACCAAAGTCAAAGGGGTCATCTTGGTTCATTCGTCCCGGTTGCATCTCGGTCGTTTGTTGCAAAAGTACCATCCAGTTTGGGTGGTTGCCGATGGGTCAAATGCAAAACGCATGTTGCCGTTATGGGAACAAAGTTGCAAACGAAACGGTGTGTTGTTTTGGAACACCCAGCAAAGGGGCCCGTTTCGGGTTGTGTTTTAGGGACTTCTGTTCAGTTAAAAAGTGATTTCTAAACCGTGCTCTACTTGAAAATTCGAATCAACTTTTTAAAGTTGAGTTTATTGTGGGGTGAAAGGCAGTTGTTGGTTTTTAATTATTGGATAGCTGGCTTGGCTGGCGATTGAAATAGCAATGGTTTGTTTTTGAGGAGTAACTCGGAAAAAAGCAAGGATTTCCGCCTGATTGTTTGGGTGATATTTCCGTGGAGTTGGTATTTTTTTTCATTGCTTAACAGCTTTTATTTGCTGGTTATTTTACTATTTTTGTTGAAGTTATCCATTATTGCGCAACCAAAAAAATCATTATTGAAGGTTAAATCCAATAATGAAATAGAGTAAACGATACAATAAAAGGGGGAAAACAAAGCGTTAAATTGTATTACCATTTATTTTTTTCAGGACCTTTATAAACTTAACAAATCGCTTAATTTTCAACGAAATGAAACTACAAATTTTAAAAGATAACTTAGGCAACCAAACTGGGGTTTATGTTCCGATGGAAGATTGGACTTTGATAAAAAAAAATTATCCAGATATTGAGAATTTGGAACAAGATCTGCCACAATGGGAAAAAGATTTGATTGATTCCCGATTAGACGCAATTGCTAAAGATCCAGATAAATTAAGACCTATAGAGGGTCTTTTGGAAGAACTAAAACGCAAATCATAATGCGCAATATTTTGAGGAAGTTTTTACAGATATTCAAGATGCAAAAATTTGGTATAGAAATCAGAAAGCTGGATTGGAAATTGAATTTGCTTTAGCTATCGAAAAAGCAATTCATCAAGTTTTGATTATGCCTTTTGCTTATCCGAAACGTTATCATAATATGCGAATTGCCCATCCAAAAATTTTTCCTTTTAACATCCATTTTTATATCGACGAGCATCAAAAAACCATTGTATTTACTGCAATTATCCACAATAAAAGAAATTCAGAATTAGCACAAAAGTGGATAGATTCGATTTAATTTTCCGAAATACCAAAAGTGGTTTGATGGTTTCAGCGATAATAGCACAGGAACATTTAAAAAACCATTATGGCCAATGTAACCCCATAGCGCGGATTTATAATCAGTGCTAAAGCAAATGCGGCAAGATGATCTCTATATCATTGTGGAAGGCTGATAGCACTGATTTACTTCGTCAATTCGCTGCGCACGGGTTCAATGCCTGCTATCGGGGCAACTAGTCATTTTAATCCAGATTTGCAGTCATTTTTCCATGTAATAAATTTCTAATGCGTAATCTGGGTTTAAAAATTTTGTTATAACATATCATCAACGCTGAGCTGTTTTTATCACTACTTTTGTCTTTACGATTTAGCAACACATTAAAAATCAACATGATGCAACCGATTAACATTACCGCATATACCAAAGATGATTCGCAAATAGAAGCCGTAAAAGCTTTTATGAAAGCCATGAAAATCAAGTTTGAGATTTCTAAATATAAGCCATATAATCCTGAGTTTGTTGAAAAAATAATACAAGGCGATAAAGACATCAGGGCAGGAAAAGGCAGAAAAGTAACCGTTGAGGAACTCAACAGTTTATGGAAATAATTTACTTGCCCCAAGCCGAGGAGGATTTGCCATATTAGGTAAAAAGGCAATAAAGCTATTTTAAATCAGAAAAAAACATGACCCATAGATTTGTTGTGCAACATGCTCAAAAATTTTATTAAAAAAAAACACTTGATATACAAAATAGATATACTTTTATGATATCAAATAAAACTATATGAAAACGGTATCTTTAAAAATAGACGATGAAATATTCGGAGAAACTGAAAAAATTCTTTCAAAGATTAGTATCCCAAGAAATAGATACATCAACGAAGCGCTTGAATATTATAACAAGGTTCAAAAAAGACAAATTTTAGAAAAAAGACTAAGAGCAGAATCTGAATTAGTCAAAAAAGAATCTATGGCCATTTTGAAAGATTTTGAAAATATAGACTATGCAGATTAGTCAGTATGAAATTTGGATAGCAGATTTGAATCCTCAAATAGGTACTGAACCCGGAAAAACCAGGCCTGTTTTAATAGTTCAAACAAATTTGTTAAATAAGATTCCGCATCCATCAACTATTGTCTGCGCGATTACTACAAATGTCCAAAGTGATTCAGATATTTTGCGCGTTCATCTGATAAAAGGAATGGCAAACTTAAATGAGAACTGCGATATTATGGTTGATCAAATTCGAGCGATTGATAATAAAAGACTGATTAAAAAAGTTGGCGCGTTGCCTGCAGATTTGATAGAAAAGTTCAAAGAAAACATTTCAATAATTGTTGATTTGGATTAACCCCATAGCGCGGATTTATAATCAGTGTTCAAGCAAATGCGGCAAGATGATTTCTAAATCATTGTGGAAGGCCGCTAGCGCAGATTTACTTCGTCAATTCGCTTTTCACTAGTGCAATGCGTGCTATCGGGGTTTTACCCCATTACTTATTGAGACCAGAAAATAGGGTTTCGCTCACTTTGAGACATTATCCCTAAAAGAAACTAATTGCATTCTTTTTCCATTCCTTATTTCTCAAAATGATAATGAGTGTTTCGAAAGAAGAAGCAACGCCTAATTTTACACAAAATATTTCTAATCCAAAGGTTGTATTTAGGGTCTGCTGAAAAACTTTAATCTCTTTGTCACAAAGGATTTTGGGCTATATTTGTGATATTAAGTGCAAGGAAATATGAGTAAACGTTTAAAAAATCGTGCACCTGCTCCAAAATATTGCAGCG
>NKJD01000039.1 GCA_002256385.1 Flavobacterium sp. BFFFF2 | reverse complement strand
TGTATTTACTATCCTAATTTTAACCATTTACCAACCGTTAGTGCGGTAAAATTAAAAAAATAAAATTTTAAAACACTTATTTACAGCATTTTAAAAAACATATAGATAAAGGGCGGACAAGTCGGGAAAATAAACAATCATATTCCACCCTAAAACAGTAGAGACGCCCAATTGGCGTCTCCTGTTGAAAAAATGATGGATGAACTAGGGGCAAATACTTTCGTTTAACTTTGTGAATTGCCCCAGTTTAGAATAGAATAACACGCTATTTCATCATGCCGCCGCCGCCTTGTTTGGCTTTGTCTACCTGAATGTCGGTGTTGTCTTTTTGCAGGCGGACGTTGCCAAAATTATAGGTCAACGAAAGGCGGAAAGTACGGCTGTCTTGTTTTTGGTAAAAGCCGCTTTCTAAGTTGGTTGATGAAATAATCCCGTTGATTTCGTTTTGGTTAAATAAGTCAAAGGCATGCACCCCTACTTTTAGGTTGTTGTTCATGAACTCTTTTTGAAACGACACGTCAAATTGCTGAATTGGTTTGGTAACACGGTAAATTTCCCAGTTTCCTTCGGGCAAAATAAAGTACACCATGGTTTGTTTAATGTTCCATGGCAATATAATTTGCGATTGGGCCGCATAGTTCATAATCGGCTTGTTGTCAAACGAAAAGGTGTACCCATCAACGGTGGTTTTAATGTAGCTGATGTTAAAAAAGATGTAGTTCATTTGATCAATGTTGTTCATCCGTTTTTGAAATTCGGCTTTGCCTTTAAAAATATAATCAAGTGGAACGGGAAACGAGGCAAAGAAACTCAAGGTTTTGATGCGGTCAAATTGGGCAAAAGTTTGGTTGCTGATTAAACTATTCGGCGCGGCGGTCATTAAAAAACGGTTGTTGTCTTTGGCCACCGAATAATTACCTCCCAATTGAATAAAATCGAGGGCGGTTAATTTTACCTCATAATTGTCAAAAAAGGTCGGATTCAGCAATGGGTTTCCTTGCGAACTATTATACCGGTCAAAGTTTGAACTGTTGTTCGGATCCAATGTATTGTAATCGGGCTGGGCAATTTTACGCGAATAGGTACCTCCTAATCGGACTGCATCGTTGATCTCGTACAACACATTCAAATTTGGGAAAAAGTTGCGGTTTCTAAAATCGACCTGAAGGTTTTGGCTACTTTGACTTGCCTGCCGATTTACTTGAAAATCTTCGTAGCGTATGCCCCCTGTAAAACTCCATTTTTTCCATTTTTTTCGGCCTTCTACATAGCCCGCCAAATTGGTTTCGCGGTAATCGAACCCAATGAATGAGCCATAGATGCCTGGACTGGTGCTGTTAAAATTGTATTTTCCGTTGTTGGTAATTTGGTTTAAATTCCATTTGGTACCCGCCGAAAATGAGGCGTCCCATTTTTTAACCGGATAAGTCCAATCGGCTTTCAAGTAATAATTTTTAAGGGCAAAATCTTGGTCGCCGCTGTTGTATTGCCTTTGGTTGGCAATGCGGTCCCAACCCGACGATTGGGTAATGGGGTTGCGGTCAAATAAGTTGGTATAGGCCGTAATGTCAAGGGTTTGCCCCAAGGTGTCTAAACGGGTTTTGTATTGCAAGCTGATTTCGTGGTTGTTGAGTTTGGTTTTTGAAACCCCTTCGTTGACATAGTCAATGGTGCTGCCATTGGTTGATGAGTCAAAAACGCCACGGTCATTGCCCAAGTTGAGGTTGTAGTTAAGCAGCAAATTCGACATTTTTGACAACTTATAATTGGTACCCGTTCTAAAATAAAAATTACGCTGGGTTGTCACTGTAAAACTGCGTTGCACCAGTTGTTCTGCGGGGTTAAAGGTGACGAAATTCTGGTTGCTCTGCGTTTTGTTTTCGCTGTCTATATAATTATAGCCCAACATGGTTTGCCAACTCAGGTTTTTCTCTTTTCCATTCAGCATAATTTGCGGACTGGGTTTTTGGTATTTATTGAAATTATAATTGATGTTAAAACTCGCATTCACGCCTTTCATGCGTTTGGCGGTAGTAATGATGTTAATGATGGAACCACTCGTGTTTGCATCATAGGCGGCGCCTGGGGCGTAAATCAACTCTATTTTTTCAATGGCATTGGCTGGTAGCGTGGCCAAGTAATTGAGCAAATCGGTGCCTGTCAACGAGGAAGGCGCGCCATCAATGTAAATGCGAACGCCTTTGCCATTTAACGACAAACCACCCGTGGGTGAAGTGATTACACCCGGCACTTTTTTAACGGCATCCAAGCTGCTGCCGCTGTTCAGCAACGGATTTTCTTTGACCGACACGATGGTTTTGTCGGCCTCCACCTTTAAATACTGCTTTTTAATGCCCGTCACCACCACTTCTTTCAGTTGGTTGGTGGGTTGTTGCAAGGCAATGTCGGGTATTTCAATGGGCGCCCCCATTTCTTTTACTGTAAAAGCAACCGTTTTTGACTCTAAGCCCAAACCAGAAACGGTGAGGTTGTAATTGCCTGTTGTCAAGGCCACTTTTACTGAAAATTGACAACCCGTTACGCGGAAATTTTTAAAAAAACGGGGTTCCCCCACCGATTCAACAGCAATGAGACGCTCCACTTCGTCTTTGCTACAGTCAAGCCCTTTAATGGTTGAATGACCTTGCAAAGTGGTAACCACAGGCTGCGCTTTGGCAACAAAACACAACAAGCCCATCAGGGCAAAAAACACTGATTTCATAAGCAGAAAAAATTTAAGAGCAAAGATTTTTAGAAGTAGCGCTGGCTTGTTTCCTTAACAATAAAGCATAAAAAGGAGTCCGTCTTTGCATGATTGATGAATTGATTTGATTGATGATTAGCCCATCAGACGGAATCAAACCAAAATTGTTACAAGTAAAATAAAGTTAGCTTGGTGTTTATCTACCATCGAACTATTTTTTTATTGCCTGATAAATGCAGCTAAACAACTAAAAACAAATCAATTAATCGCTATCAAGAAACAGAAGGCATGCCCCAATTACGGCGGTAAAAAATATTTTATGAAGTAATGGGAATTAAATAAAGCGGTGATTTTCGGCCTTAATAAATGGCCACAAAGGGCAGCCCATTTTGGTCGATGTTTCCTCTGAACATGCCGTTGGTGTTGAATTCCATGATCATATTTCCTTTTTGATCAATGGCGATTAGGCCGCCACGGCCTTTGTGCGCGGTAAGCTTTTCGAGGGTGTGTTTCACGGCTCTTTTTAAACTTCGGTGTTTGTATTCCATCTGTGCCGCAATGTCGTAAGCCACCACGCCTCTGATAAAATCTTCGCCATGCCCAGTGCACGAAATGGCACAGGTTTCGTCATTCGCATAAGTGCCAGCACCAATTAATGGGGAATCACCAATTCGGTTGTAATCTTTGTTGGCAATGCCGCCTGTTGAGGTGCCTGCTGCCAAATGCCCAAACCGGTCTAAAACCACACAACCTACTGTTCCGAATTTATTGATTTTATTGTTTAATTCGGCACCGCCTTCTGGGGTGTCGTGGTCTAATTTTGTGTTTTTTGAATTCTTTATTTTTAAATAGTCATCCCAACGGGGTTGGTAAAAGAAATACGAAGAATCGACCAGTGTGACGCCATTTTCTTGGGCAAATTTTTCAGCACCTTTGCCACTCAACAACACAAATTTTGATTTCTGTAAAATGGCTTTGGCCGCACTAATTGGGTTTCTAATGTGCTGCACATTGGCCACAGCCCCTGCGTCTCTGGTTTTGCCGTCCATGATGGCCGCATCCATTTCATTGTGTCCGTCATGGGTAAAAACAGCGCCTTTGCCCGCATTAAAAATGGGGGCGTCTTCTAAAACTTGAATAACAGCCTCCACCACATCAACGGCGCTTTTGCCGTCTTGCAGCATTTTATGCCCCACCAATAGCGCTTGCTTCATGGTTTCTTTGTATTGCTGCTCCAATTCGGGACTCAGGTTTTTTTTAGCCATATTCCCTGCGCCACCATGCAAAACCAACCCAAAATGATCGTTCATCATTGTATTATTTTCAGTGTCTGTTGATTGAGAAAATAGTTGGCACGAAGTAAAATAGGTAACCAACAATAAAAGAACAGTCCAATTTTTCATTTCTCTTTAATTTAGCCAAAGATAAACAGTTGATGATACATTTGGCAGCTTGTTGTTATAATTGTAGGGTGGCATCAAACGATAATCTTTTGGGTACGCTTCGGTCAATTACCAACAGCGTATGATCTGATTGAAACCCTTTCAGCACTTGAGCAACTTGATCGGCCACGTTTGCATCAATGCCGTCAAAAGGCTCGTCCAATAAAATGATTTTTTTGTTCGTTAGCAAGGCCCGCGCCAAATTGAGCAATTTTCGTTGACTGTATGAAAGGTTTTTACCGCCTTCAAAAATCGGCATGTTTAAAACGGATTCTTGGTCATTTTCGTGGGCAAATCCCAACTGTTTCAACATAGCAAAGGTCGGTTTTCGCCGGTCCTCTTTGCGCGAATAAGACACCGCCTCAAAAACGGTTTTCCCCAACAGCGGAAATTCGTCAGAGGCAATCGTCATTTTTCGGCGTAATTCCCACTCATTAAATTCATGCAAATAGACGCCATCAATCAAAATATATCCAGTATTGCATTGATATAATCCTAGTAAAAGTTTAAACAAAGTGCTTTTGCCGCTTTGGTGCCCACCATTGATTAAAACCGTGGAATGGGGTTCAATGTGAAACGTGAGCTTTTCAAAAACAGGCATGTTTTCGGCGTATGAAAAAGCCACGTCATTCATGCCAATGCGTCCCTCGGGGGCAAGTGGCTGTTTTTGGGAAATGGTCGGCGTTGTTTTTCCGTTTAAAATGGGTAAAATTTTATTAAAAGACACATCGCCTGTTTGCCAAATAAAATGCACACCTAAAATCCGTTTAAAAACGGGAATCGAACTGACCAAGGTCATAATAAAAGTGACCAAGTCATGCCCATCAATAGCTTGATTTTGATGGTGTTTTAAATAATAAGCAACGCCTAAAACGCCTACTAATATGCCATACAACATAAAAGGCAACAAGGCGTAAATCAACGCATACCAAAAGGCATATTGCCGGCCAAAATCATATTGTTTGTCGGAGTTTTTTAAAAATTTATCTTGTTCAATATTTTGTCGGTTAAAGGCTTTAATGGTCAAAAAAGCATGCAATCTGGATGCCACAAAGGACAAGTTCTTTGAGCGAACATCTCTCTTTTTGCCCGTAATGATTTTCAGGCGTTTGTTTAATAAAAAGACGGCTACAAAAATGATGGGAAAGCACAATAACAACAAACCCGTTAGTGTGTTGTTGTAAAAGGACAGAATGACAACCGCCAATACCAAATGCGTACAATCATTGGCAAACATGATAATACCCTTGGTTAAATAATTTTGAATGGCCGTTAAATCGCCACTATACCGCAGCAAATACAAGCCGGTTTCTTTGCGCTGGTGAAAAGTCAAATCGGCATTCATTTGCGCATGGAATAATTGTTCACGAACCGACTTTGACAGCCTTTCGTTGACCAAACCTAAGCCATATTTTGTCCAAAAATCGAAAGCAAATTTAAGCGCGATGAGCAGGGCAAAACAAATGAAAAACACCCTTATACTTTGTATGTCAAAGAATACCACATCAAACATTTTAGCCCTCGTTGAATGCGTTTGAAAAGCCAATTGATAGTATTTCCCAACAAAAACTGGAATTAATAAGGTAGCAACAACGGTCGATAAGCTGCATAATAAAACCCTAAAAATGAGGGTTTTATTTGCTGTTGAAAAGGCTGCCAGTAATTGTTTTTTAGTTTGCATAAGTTGGATCAAAATACGCCAACACTTTTGAGGTCATTAATTCGTCTATGGTCATCACTGGAATGCTGCTGCGTTCCACCACTTCCTGAATCAACAACGGACTCATGGTAAACACGCCGCTCAATGCAGCTGGCTGAATGCCTAAGTTCTTTAAAAATTCAATGCCGTAAAACACCGCTAAGCTGTCGCCACATGACAAAATCACTTCTGAGATGGTGTTCATAAATGATTGATCGCGCAACAAGAATTCCGTTTCACGTTGCAACAAGCCATCGGCAATTTCCATGACGATAAAGTCGGGTTTTGACGAAGCCAACAACTGCAACAACGTTTGATACAAATCAAGGAGTTCTTCTTTTTCGCACATGTAGGTCGATGGAAAACCTGCCGAGGTAAAGTCGACAGCCGCCTGCGCCCCACAGTCATATACCAAATCCATGTCTTTGGTATAACAAGTGCCTGTAAGCTTAATAAAAGCTACTTTTTTGCCCGATTCACTTAACCCTCTGGCCAAAAAGGCAGCAGTGGTTGTTTTGCCGCTGTCCATAGACGATCCAATAGACAAAATAACTTTTGCCTCATTCGGCACTGTTTGGTTAAACGACACTTTGGGTGTTTTGTAATAAATGGAATTTATAATGGCCCCATCCTGATCAACCGCATACCCAACCAATTTTACTTGGGTTGCTGGAATGTGTTTAAAGTTGGCGTGTTTTGATTTCAAAACACCAATGGCGCCACCGGCACCTAAAATGTCCAATAGCTGCGTAGGTTCTGACGGCACATATCCTTCAAACTGTTCAGTTGCATACCGATTGGCAAATGCAGCCATAATGATGTCCCCTTCCACGATGGTCATAATTCGTTTGGAATCAGATTGTAGGGTGTGGTGTTTGCCAATGGCAATGACCTCAAAAATGGCGATGTCGCCTTTTTTGGGCGTGTAGGTCAAATTTCTACTTCTGTCAATGGCAAAGTCCGTAATGTCTTTGCATATAATGGTTTTTTTAATTTTTGATTGCATAATGTATAATCTTTTGGTTGGTAGTTTTTTAATAGATGGCCACTTTTACGGTTCCGAAAGCAGTGCCATGGGAATCGGACTTAAGTGTTAAAACATAAGTGCCAGGTGACAAGGTTGGTAACGTCATGGTTGCCCCAGCCGATTGGATGCCCGACTGTTCAAAAACGTTTCGGCCCGCCATGTCGATGAGTGAGGCAGTGTAAGTCTGGCTTCCACCTAAAGTGTAAGTAAAATGCACGTTTAGTTCGCGGTTCGCAGGGTTTGGCGACACAAAAAATGAGTTGTTGTTGTTTTCAAATGAGCTGTTGCCTAAAGTAGCGACATCGTATTTGATGGTAAAAATGTCACTTTGCGCATTGGTTCCAAAACTGCTTCCTGTTACATACACCGAGGTGTTTTTTACTAAAATATCTTGGGCAATATCTGAACCATTGGCGGTGCCATTGTAAAAAACCGGATTGCTTGCCGTGCCAGCCGCAGTCAATTTAAAAGTGGCATAATCATAGTTTGTCGGGCCATTTGTAGCGCCTGTAACATAAATGGAATTGCTGCTGTCAATGGCCAAATCATTGATGAAATCATCGGCGTTGGAAGTGCCATTATACGTATACAACCACGATTGATTTCCAGCCGAATCATATTTAATGACAATCATATCATTATTGAGGGTGGTACTTTGTGAATCGGTGTCAACGGTGCCACCTATGATGCAATTTCCAAGACTGTCGATTTTGATGGCATCGGATATATCTGCAAAACTGCTGTCATATTTTTTAACCCATTGTTGCACGCCAGCACTATTGATTTTTAAGGTCAACAAGTCTGTGTTAGCTGCAGCATTGTCAGCATTCCCCAACACGTATACATTTTCAGAAGCATCGATTTCCATAAAAAAGGCTTCTTCGTTACCCGTACTGTTATATATATAAGCCCATTGTTGCGCGCCTGCACTGTTGTACTTGATGACAATCACATCGAAATTGGTGCCGTTCCAGGTTCTTCCTGCCACGTAAACGTTTCCGCTTGCGCTTACTTTGATCACCCTTCCGGTGTCCGTCCCGTTTCCCGTTCCATTATACCTTTTTGTCCATAGGACTGTGCCTGTGGTGCTGTATTTTAGGGTCGCAATGTCATCATTGGTGATGGTGTTACTGGCATCGCTGTCGCTGCGACCTGTTACATATACATTGTTGGTGGCGTCTAAAGCAATGGCCAAAGCCCGATCTGTTTCGGTAATGAAATCGTAGTTTGCACTCCAAATCAGGGTGCCCGCTGTGTCATATTTGGCAACGGTATAATCACTGGAGGTTCCTTTGTTGTGGGTATAACCCGCCAAATAAATATTTCCAGCCGCATCGGTTACTACGCCCAAGGCCGCATCGGCACTACCGACCGAAGTACCATTAATGGTCCGAACCCAAGCCGTATTGCCAGTAGCATTTATTTTTTGTAGTGCAAAATTTTTATCTGTTCCGTATTCAACAACAGAACCAGCGACCAAAACATTTCCGCTGGCATCCAACGCCAAGCTGTTTGGCTTGTCTGAATTGTCGCC
Organism: Flavobacterium sp. BFFFF2; assembly: GCA_002256385.1. Classification (GTDB taxonomy): domain Bacteria; phylum Bacteroidota; class Bacteroidia; order Flavobacteriales; family Flavobacteriaceae; genus Flavobacterium. Next base: position 24,765 of record NKJD01000039.1, on the reverse strand, counting down.
TTCCGCATCAACCGTTTTGGTCCATTGAACCAAACCAGCCGAGGAATATTTTAGGGCTACCGCATTTTTCTGAGGAATGATTTCCGCATAACCCGCAACGATTACTGCGCCCGACGCATCAACAGCAATCGACTTTGCAAAGTCATTTGATGCGGTTTGGGCATTGTAGGTTTGTTGCCATTGTTGCACGCCCGAAGTATTGTATTTTATGGTTAAAAAATCATTGACAATGGCGGTGGTTGCATCGGTGTCAACGGTGCCCGTTACCCAAACAGAGCCTGCTGCGTCCACGGCAATAGCTGAAGGGATGTCGTCGTTTTGGGCTGCGCCTCCAAAGGTTTTCACCCATTGCTGGGCGCCAGCGGCATTGTATTTTACCGTGGTAATATCAAAATTTACAGTTGCAGTGCCTACATCACTTTGGCCCGTCACATACAAATTGCCTGAGTTATCAAGGGCTATATTGGTGGCGCGGTCATCGCCAATACCAAAGTCGTAAACGGTTGCCCATTGCTGTACACCCGTGCCTGAATAGCAAATTGTGACGTAGTCAAAAGTGGTGTTTTTACTGCGGCCCGTTATATAAATATTGCCCGAAGTGGGGTGAATCACTATGTCTGTTGCCCAGTCATTGTGTGTGCGGTCATAGCGCATCGACCACATAGGCGTTCCATTAGTGGTGTTGTATTTAACCGTTAAGTAATCGTAATTCACTAAGTTGTCTGACCTTCCCGTAACAACCGGGTTGCCAGCGGGGTCTAACGCCACTTTTGAAGGCCGATCAATGCCATTTCCGGTTCCATTGGTTCGTTGTACCCATTGTTGTACGCCTTGGGCATTGTATTTTAACACCACATAATCATCGCTGGTCGTGGTGGTAGAATCGGGGTCACTTTGCCCGGCCACAAACACATTTCCTGCACTGTCAACCACCACACTATTTCCCTGTTCATATTGGTCGGTTGTAAACCCATAATTTGCGGTCCAGGTAATTTGGCCTGCATTGGTCAATTTCATGGTGACCACATCGGTTCCGGAAGCACTGAATTTGGCATAACCCGTAACGTAAATATTCCCCGAACTGTCTAAGGTCATGGATAATGCCGCATCGGCGCCAGATGAGGGGCCATCGAAAACGGTGCGCCACAATTCATTTCCGTTGCTGTCTAATTTGAGAATTAAAATGTTCTGATTTTGTCCAGAATTTATGGTGGAACCAGCCAAATACACATTGCCCGCCGCGTCGGTTTGCACAGACGTAAATCGGTCGCTATAGTCACCTTGGCCGTTGTAGCGGTTGCTCCATTGCGCAGAAGTAAATAGGCAACCAGTCAAAAAGGCAATCAGCCAAAGAGGGATGGAGGCAAAAGAAACGAGTTTGTTGTTTTTCATAAGTAATTGTTTGGTGTTTAGTTGTTTCGTAAATATTTTATAATGAGTTGGTTGCTTTTTTTATTCACCGTATTTTAATCGAAATGGATTGCGCTATTTTGGGGCAAATTGTAATCTGATAAAATTAATTTTCTTGCGTGTTTTAGGGAAAACACGTGCTATCTTGTTTCAGTAAAAACAAACTACAAACTGTTTTCCCTAACCATGCCCCACTATTTTTTAAAACTCATCCATTATAATTGCCTTAAATTTGACCAAAAGAAAGGAATGTATTTTTCGTTAAATTTTCATAATAAACTGCTTTTTTGGCTACTATTTGTTCCGCTGTTTGGGTTTTCGCAAAGCGGGCCTGTAAAAATTTTGGGGCAATTAATTGAAGATTCAAATGAGACGCCCATTGAAAACGTCATTGTAAAATTGATTCGCGAAAATGATTCCATTGCCACCAAAAGCACCATCACCAATGCCGAGGGATATTTTGAATTACAGGTCAACAAAAAAGGAAAATATACCTTAGTTGCGCAGTTGATCGGATTTAGTTCTCATAAAAAAACCATTCAAATTGATGATAAAAGCATAGAGCTGGAACCTATTAAACTCAAAGACAAAGCCATTGCCCTAGATGAAGTGCGGATTGAAGGGAATTACCGTTTAAAAATTGATGTCGACAAAAAAATCTACCGCATTGATGCCAATGCCGTAACCGCCAATGGGACGGCTTCTGATATTTTACAAAACATTCCCTCAGTGTATGTAAACCAAACGGGGGCCGTTACTTTGAGGGGTGGAAAAGTTAAAATATACATTAATGGCAAACCGAGTGGCTTGTTGGGCATCAGTCGGTCGCAGATTCTAGATTACATCCCAGCCAGTATGATTGAAAGCATTGAAGTCATTAATGACCCCTCTTCTAAATACGACGCCGACGGAAGCAGCGGCATTATCAATATTGTCCTCAAAAAACAAAAAACACTGGGCATCAACGGCATGATCATGAGCAGCGCCGGGACGCTTGATCGGTATAATACCTCTATTAATTTTAGTGTGAATGTGAAAAAATGGAGCGTCTTTATGGCTTATGACGTCAAGAGTTTCAATATGGCCAGTTGGGAAACCAAAAAAAGAGCGAGCTATGCCCAAACCACCAGATATGTGAACCAAGACTGGGATTATTTTAGCAAAACGATCAACCAAAATGTCCGTTTGCAAACGGAATACACATTTAACAAAAAAAATGTGCTTGCCTTTTCATTCTTGCATTCTGCCATGGTTGACAAAGATGATTCCAACGCATTCTACAGCCATTTTGACGTCAACAACGCGCTGACTAATTTTTACAACCGTAAAATATTCGAGCAAGACGATGACCAATCGACCAATTTGACCTTGAATTACACCAAAAAATTCAAGAAAAAGCAACAGCAATTAACAGCAGATGTTTTTTATTCCAATGGATATGAAACCACCAATGGCGCCATTAACCAGGTGTATTTAAACCCCGATTTTACACCCACTTCGCAACTTCCGGTGATAGCAAATACGTTTGCAGCAAACCGGGACATCAATGGCGTTGGCCAATTGGACTACGACCAGCCCATTACTAAAAAAATCAAAATGGAGTTTGGGTATAAAATCCGGTATCGAAAGTCGAATGCCTCGTATCGGTTAGAGAACTATTACCAACCGCTGGATATTTATATTACAGACCCATTATTGTCAAACACTTTTGATTATCAATCAAATATTCAGGCGGGTTATGCCACTTTCAGGAATAAAATAAACCAGTTTAGTTACAAATTGGGGGTGCGCATGGAACACACCGAATTGCAATTTGAAAGCAGCGCAAACGGACTGTCAAACAGCCAATCATTTACCGATTGGTTTCCCAGTTTGCATTTGTTGTATGACATCAAAAACAACCACAAATTTACTTGGCGCTATAGCCGCCGCATTGACCGGCCTGCCTTTAGAGAAATCAACCCATTGCAACAATACAACGACCCGTTGTTTCTGTCCAAAGGCAATCCGAATTTGGTGCCCGAATACACCCATTCATTTGACTTGACCCATACCAAGTCATGGACCAAAAGCTCGATCAGCACCAGTGTGTATTACAGAAGATCAACCGGAAGCATTCAGCGATTCATGGAGCTAAACGCCGCTAATGGCGTCACAACAACCAGTTATAAAAACATTTCTTTATCGGAGAATTTGGGCGTTGAGGTGGCTGCATTTGTCCATCTTTTTGATTGGTGGAAGTTAAACACCAGCGCCAATTATTACCGAAACATCATTGATGGCACGTCCATTTCGCCCGATTTCAAATCAGATCGGTATGCTTTTAATGGAAAGTTAAATCATAATTTTACGTTGTGGAAAAAATCGCTTTTGCAAGTTTCTGCCAATTTACAAACACCCACCAATGCGCCCATGATGACTTATTACGGGCAGTTTTACATGGATGCTTCCTTTAAACAAGACTTTTTCAACAAACGATGGAGCTTGTCATTGCGATGCACCGATTTGCTGCATACCCAACGGAAATATTATGACATTAACAGTTCCAATTTTGAGGTAACCAGCCGTTCGGCGCGAGAATCTAGGGCCTTTTTTATCGGCATTACTTACCGCCCATTTAACACAGCCAAAAAGGAAAAAGAACAGGAAGAACAATTTAACCAAGAGGAAGAAAATAATTGATTTTTATTTTGGGGAGTGGATTGGGGGTTTTTGATTGATGCGAAAAATGACAATTTTGGCAGCATGTTTCATTGTTTTGTAACAAGTAATTCAAAAATCAACTCCGTCAATGTAGTTACATCGCTCTCAATGGTCCCTTTCATGTATCTTTTGTAAACACTCAAATTGTCAGCAAGGTTAAGGTTTAAAACCCATGCTTTTTCCAGAGCTAATAATCGTAAAAACTCTCTTTGAGTTCTTCCGTTGCCTTCTCTAAATGGATGCAAATAATTAACAGTGTCTAATATGATTGCTAACCTTTCAGCTATTTGATTCTTGTTGTTTTTTGGTGTTTTTTTGAACTCATCAATTAAGTTGTCAATGTATCTATATGCATTGTCAAAATGAGTTGTAGGGAAAAATTGTTTTCCATCTTTACTGATTTCTACCAGTCTTTTTTTACCTGCCCAAGAATATATGTCTTGAAATACGCAGAAGTGGTTTAAACTTTTTTGATTGAAGCGAAAAATGTGGGTTTTTGTTCCAGATTTTAACTTTTTTGCATTGCATAGCAGCGCTACGGAATAATGAAAAGCTGAAATATGGGGCGAAAAGGCCATTTTGCAGCCAATTGAAAAAAGTTTAAATCACTTCGTATTGATGAATTTGAAACAGACTTTCAATTCCTATAATAAATATTGGCTTTTCGTAAAGCTCTTGCAGTCGTTTTGTCACTGCGCCACTCTCAACAAATAACAATACTTCTGCATCCAAAATGTCTTGCAGATTCCTGAGTATTCCTGTATTTGGGTACGTGTAAGTATAGTTAGGATCTAAGTAATTATAGGAATCAGACATAGGCTTTTTCCTTTGCAAATTTGACCAATTCATTTAATGAAATAGTACCCATTACATAATCTCTTATAATTTCAATGCCTTTGGGCGTTGGTTTAAAACCTTCAAACATATTGCTTCCCAGAGCATTTGCCGTACTTTCTAATATTTGTATATCTGAAAATTTTACTCCCATTATAGTAAGTTTGGCTCTGTCAATTTCAATAGTGTTAATCATACCCATGTGGATTTAAATCATTTTCAAATTTACAAAAATACTTCGCTACAATTATTCTGCCAGATTGATTTTAGAATAGCACAAAATGAAACCAACTCAATAATCAACAAAACACCTAAAAAAACAGAAAAAACAACAAGTCATTCACCAACAACAATTAACCGCTTTCCCCTAAAACAACAAACTCACATTAAAATTGGGCGTAAAAGCCAGCGCGTATTGCTCCACGCGTTCAATGGCGCCTGTGCTGGCATTAAACCGATCGTATTGGTTGATTTTGTTGGTGTTGTTCAATATGTTTAACACCGAAAAACCAGCCTTCAATTGGCTGCGGTCCGTGAGCGCCCATTGCCTTGAAACGGAAGCATTCACCTGAAAAAAGAGGGGCAATTGGTCAGAATTGGGTGCGCTATAGACCAACTGATTGGTTCCATTCGATTGGATTAATTGCGCTGTAGTAATGGGTTTTCCAGTATGCCATTTGCCGCCCACAGCCAATTTCCATTGGTGTACATCGTACGAAATGGCCCATGAAATATGGTGTCGCACTTGGTAATTGTTGGTAAAAACAGGTGGGTTTAATGGGTCAAATTCATATTGGTTGTCATTGTAACAATAGCTGATCCAAGTGTTTACCCGTTCGGTACTTTTCAGCAGCAATAATTCGGTGCCCAACACCCGATAACTCCCCGTTTCATGGTATTTTTCAAATTGATTTTGAAATCCTTGGCTCGCCGTGGCAATGCCGTCTACCTTTTTGTAAAAAAGCTCAGAAGTAAAAAGCCAGCCATTTTTCCGAAAATGACAACCGACCGAAAGTTGTTTGCTCACCTGAATCGGATTTGATTGGTTGTTGGCGATGATCCAGCGGTGTTTTTCAATGCCTAAAAAATCTTGTTGCAAATCGATGGTTTGCGACAGGGTTTGTGTCTTTTTTTCGCCCAATAATTCGAAACTCCACACCTTGTCAAAGGCATAATTATACTGAAAGCGGGGTTCTATTGAAAAGGTGGCCAACGGATCAAAAAAGGTGTTGCGCACGCCCAGTTGAAGCCGGTGTTTTTCGTTGGTTGATTGGTACGTTCCTTCGGCAAATGCCGTGTAACTTTTTAACACATTGGTGTTGGATCGGAGGTAAAACGGGCTATTAATTTCATCCGAATTAAGCACCGAAACCACTTGTTGCTGCCAGCCACCTGCCAGTTGAAATTGCCGATTCCATTGGTATATATTGTTCCATTGAAACCCAAAATCAGACACTTTGTTTACTTGGTTCAATCGTTGAAGGCTCAATAACGATTCATTGACTGACTCCAATTTATATTGGGAATAATAACCCAAAAAAGTGCTTTTATAGGCCTTTGTCCATTGGCTTTGGCATTGCAAACCAACGGCAGCACTTTGCTGCGACAATAGGGCGGAACCCACCTTTTCGGTCGTTACTTTGTCAACAGTCAAATTATTTTTGACCAACAAGGCATCGGTAAACAACTGGTGTTTTTTGCCCAACTGTGCTTGCCACTGGGCGGTGAAATCATAAAAGTAAAATTTTTCGGCGGTTGATGCCCTTGAATTGTCAGAAATAGAAGGGGTGGTAACCGCAAAATTTTGAAATACTTTGTCTCTGTATTTCGCATAAGTGGGCAAAGCCAAATAATCGGTAAATGAGCGGCGGACCGCAAAAGTAATGCGGTTACGGTCATTTAATTTGGTGGATGAATACGCGTCGGCACTGATGCCATTTATGCCTACACTATGGGTACTGTTTTTGGCAAACGAAGGGTGGGTGTTGATGTCGATGCTACTGGATACACTTTCGCCGAACAAAGCCGAAGTGCCATTTTTGTAAATGCTAATGGATTGTGGCAACGAAGGATTAATCATGGAAATCATGCCAAAAAAATGGCTTGTCTGAAACAAGCGAATCCCATTCCACAAAAATAAATTTTGGTCATGTGTTCCGCCCCGCACATTCATTGCCGATACGCTTTCGTCCACCGACTGAATGCCTGGCAATTGTTGCAGCGTTTGCAGCACGTCGGGTTCGACCATGCCTGGCAACAATCCGAGCCGATTCGGGATCATTTTGAGGGAGCCGTCATTGCGTTTGTAAATGCCTTGTGTTAAATAGCGAAAGGTTTTCACCTCGTCTAATTTTTGAACATGGGCATTGAGGTAAAACGTACCGCAAGTGATTTGGTTTGCATGGAAACCAACCACCTTTTTTTCGTAATTCAGGTGGCTTATTTTAAATGAAACAGCCCCATTTGCAGAAGCCCAAAGTTCAAAATACCCATCTTTATTTGTAACCGTACCAACAGTCCCAGTGAAGTAAGTAATGCTGGCAGATTCAACGGGTACATGCGTGTCATTGTCAAACAGATACCCACAGTATTTATGCTTGTTTTTGTTGGGCGCGACAACTGTAAAATACCGGTCGTTGACGCGTTCAATGTGTACGCCAGTTTGGGTTTCAATGTGTGTTAATTGATCGGAAAAAGCACTTTTATAATCGGGAAGTGGCAAAGTGATTTCGGCAATGTCGTCTTCTAAAAAGTTGAATTTTACTTGGTGCCATTCACTTATTTTATCCAATACAAACCGCAGACTCACTGTTTGTTGAGCGCATACTGGCAATCCCCATAAAATGACCCCAAAGAATAGGAGCCACACATGCGATTTATTTTTCAAGGCTTATTACAATCAAACTTTTATCTGGGTTCATTTGGTAGGTAAAATGATAAGTTGAAGCCAAAATACGCATGGCTGTTGGCAAATCATTTGTGGGCAAAGTTCCCGAAAATAGCTTGTCTGACAAAGCCGTTTTGCATTTAAATTGAATAGGATATTGACGGGCCAATTCTTGCAGCACGTTATTAAGATGTTCCTGATGAAAGCCCACTTCATGATGAACCCACTGCGGGTCATTCATGGCATGTGTAAGTGGCATGAATTGGTTTCTAGCAACGATGACCGATTGGCCTTTGGTGATGACACATTCATTTTTTCCTGATTGCACCCGCACCCGGCCTTCAAAACAAGTTGTTTCAAAACGGCCATTGCGCACTTTTACATTAAATTGGGTACCCAAAACTTGGACGGTTCCAGCAGAGGTACTAACCGTAAATTTTTGACCTTTTTGCACTTTAAAATAAGCCTCGCCTTCCAATTCAAGTTGTCGGTTGTTGCTCCAGCCCCATTTTTTATACATAATAGTAGAACCCGCATTAAGCACCACTTCTGATTGATCGGGTAATTCAAACTTTTTAAATTGACCCACTTCGGCCACTTGTTCTTCCAAATGATTGGCTTGAATTAACAAACCAATTCCTAAAAAGAGCACTAATGAAGCAGCAACTAAAAGCACTTTATATTTTTCTAAAAACCGAATTTTTGGTTCTTTTTGAACTTGTTGTTTAATAGAAGCGTACAAGGCATCAGCATCCATTTCGGGTGCTTCTAACTGGGCCGAATAGGTTGCAATTTGCGCATACGTTTTATACTCAGGCTTGCGCTCAAATGCAGCCAATTCCTCGGCTGAAAGTTCACCAGCCAGCCATTGTGCCAATTCGTATTTTTCTTCTTGCTCGTTCATAATCTTAAAACAAATTTAAAAACAAATACCCTACCTAATGCCCTCAATATTTGACCGCAACGACAACAGGGCGCCATGAATTCTTTTTTCAACTGCTTTTGCGCTGATGCCCAATATTTCGGCTATTTCATAATATTTTTTACCTTCAATGCGGTGCAATAAAAAGGCGGTTCGCTGAGCTTCGGTAAGTTGTTGAATGGCGCGTTCCAATTTTTGTTTAAACTGTTCTTCTTCCATTAAATATTCAGGACTCTGAATGGTTTCGGTGGCCTGCGCATGATTTTGGGCAAACTTTAGGACCACTTTTTGGTGGGTAACATCGTTTAAGGCCGTGTTGTTTGCTACTGTATATAAAAAGGATTTTGCTTTTTCGGGCGACACTTTGTGGCAATTATTCCACAAGGCAATAAAGGCTTCTTGGGCCATATCTTCTGCTTTGTCTTGATTCCCAAATTTAAAAAACAAATAGTTTCGCAGGGTTTTAATATGGGCTTTAAAAAACGCATTAAAGGTCAATTCTTCACAAATACCAGTAGGCTCTGAAGTAGTCATTGGAGGCACTTATTTTATGGATTCAAAGTTATTTTAATTTTTAACATAGGGAAAAATAAGCGACATTTGTTTTATTATCATAGAAGTGGTTTAAACTATTTTGATTGCAGCCAATTAAAAGAAGTTTAAATCACTTGATAGAATCAAAATTTCATGAAGGGCATTTACATTTACTTACTATTCTTATTGCTTGCATTGTGCTCTTGCGACAAAGACGATCAACAAGTTAGTTACGACACGTCAAACAGTTTTGACACAAGTAGTCCAATAGCTTCTTTGATTTCTCGGGTAACACAATACGAAACCAGCAAAGACAATGTCCTTGATGGCACCAATAGCTGCGCTGTAAAGTTGCCAGTTACTTTTTATATTAACCAGCATTACAACGTGACCATTTCAAACCCTGCGCAATATGCCCAAGTCGTTTCCTTTAAAAATGAATATAACAACGATGACGATGTGGTTCATTTTAATTTTCCAATTACGCTGGTTTTACATGATTACAGCCAAAGGGTTGTTGCCAACGAGCAACAATGGCAAGCTTTAAAAGCGTCATTTGGCAATGATTCCGCTTATAATGACATCGATTGCATCAATTTTGTGTACCCTGTAAAGGTGAATGTGTACGATACTGCGAGTCAAATTGCACAGTCCATTACTTTACAGAACGACCAAATAGCGAACCAAACACTCCATCAGCTTTCAGCCAGTCAAATTCTGAATTTTGTTTTTCCCTTGTCGGTTGTCAGCACGGGTAACCAAGCTGTTGCCATTTCTAATTTGTCTGAATTAGAAACCAACATTAACAATGCAGCAGCAACATGCAATGCAGGGTCAACCACAAGTAGTTTGAGTGACATTTTACAACAAGGCAATTGGAAGGTTTCCTATTATTTTGACAACCATGAACACACCAATTTATTCAATCCTTTCACCTTAAGTTTTCAAAATACGGGCCATTTTATGGCAATTAGTGGAAGTGGCAATAGGGAAGGGGAATGGCTTGTTTATACCGAAAACACCAGTACCTTTTTACATTTAGACTGCGATCAAGCGCCTATTAATGCACTAGAAGCAGATTGGAAGGTTATTGAAGTGACCAACTCATTTGTTCGTCTCAAACAACAAGAAGGAAATCAAGTCAAGTATTTGTCGTTGAGTAAAATGTAATTTCCCCTGAACTGTTTATTTATATAAAGCCGAATTTAAATTGACTACCGGCTGTTCAATGTCTGCGGGTTTATCTTTTTCTGTGGCAAAAATGTAAAAGCAAGGCGCGTACTTCTTTAAAATAACTTTCTGCCATATTAAACCAAACTACCACCTATTTAATATTTTGGGATAGGAGCATTCTATTTGAATCTATAATTTAAGAACAATGCGAGGTTTGATGTTGTTTGTTCAATACAAGTTAATGTCAATATTAAAGCAGTACTGCTTCTGGTAAAAAGGCAGTGAATATCTAAAAAGACAAGTGCTCTTTTTTGGAAATCTATAGCTTTTTACTAATTTTTTTTATAGGAGTCCTTACCCATTAAACAGTGTAAATCACCACGCTAAAACACTTTAAAAGAAAAAGTTCTTTCCGAAAATCTTTCGGAAAGAACTTTTCAACTTACACAGTGCGCGAAACGCTACCGTTTTGTTTTACCAAATAATAACCCTTGCAGTCGGGTTCAAATACATTTTATCACCCTCTTTTATATCAAAAGTTCTGTGGAAACTTTCAAGGTTGCGCAAAGGCACATAGCCACGGTATTGTGCTGGTGAATGCGGATCTGTTTTCACTTGGCTTTTCAACGCTTCGTCGCGAATTTTACCGCGCCAAATGGTAGCCCACGATAAAAATAACCGTTGCTGAGGTGTAAAGCCATCTATTTTTTGAGGCCCATCATGCTCTTTTAAATACAATTGAAGCGCATCATAAGCGGCATTGATGCCACCTAAATCGCCAATGTTTTCACCCAAAGTGAACTTCCCATCAACATGGATGCCAGGTAGTGGTTCCAAAGCACTGTACTGATCGGCCAATTTGTTTCCTAATTCTTTGAAAGAAGATAAATCAGTAGCACTCCACCAATCTTCAAGATTTCCATTCGCATCGTATTGCGCCCCAGAATCATCAAAACCGTGTGAAATTTCATGGCCAATAACAGCGCCAATTCCACCAAAATTTACCGCTTCATCTACTTTGTAATCGTAAAAAGGAGGTTGTAAAATAGCTGCTGGGAATACAATTTCATTGTATGAAGGATTGTAATAAGCATTCACCGTTTGTGGCGACATGCCCCATTCTTTTTTGTCAACGGGTTTGTCCAATTTTTGCACGTCTTCAAGGAACGAAGCCCGCGAAATATTGAGGTAATTGGTAAAATAGGAACCGCCGATTGACGCGCCAATCACTTTGTATTCGTCATATTTTTTCCACGTATCTGGATAGCCAACTTTAATGGTGATTTTTTCTAATTTTTCAATGGCTTTTTTACGTGTTTCTACAGTCATCCAAGCCAAGCGATTGATGCGGGTGTTATAGGCTCTGATCAGGTAATCGATCATTGTTAACGCTTTGTCTTTTGCTTCTTTTGGAAATTTCTTTTCAACATATAACTGACCTAATGACTCTCCCAACATGCCGTTGACTACTTGTAATGCACGCTCGTCACGAGGACGTTGTTTGAGTGCGCCAGTTAATTTTTTGCCGTAAAATTCAAAATTTGCTTTTTCAACGTCTGTTGAAAGTGTGCTTGCAAAGCGGTTCAACAAACTCCATGTTAAATAGGCTTTCCAATCTTCTATATTGCCTTCGGCCAACAACTGATCCATGCGCTCCATATAACGTGGCTGAGAAACGATCACTTCATTATATTTTTCAATGTGAAGTTCTCTGAAATACGTTTTCCACTCTATATGTCCATATTTTTGCATCAATTCACCAGAAGACATAGGGTTGTATTGCAAACGGCTGTCACGGCGTTCGGCTCTAGTAAGGCGCGGCTCTGAAAGCTTGGTTTCAAAATCAACTACCCGATTGGCCAAATCTTTGCAACGGTCAGGGTTTTTGTCAAGGAAACCAAACATGCGTGCCACATGCATTCTATACAAATCTCTTTTTTCCTTGGAGTCTTTATCATCAGACACGTAATAATCCCGATCAGGCATACCCACTCGCCCAGGGTAAATGGTAATGGAATTTTTATTGCTGTCTTTTTCGTCAGCACCTATGCCCATTCCAAAAAAACCAATGCCACCAAGCGGTTCCATTTTTATTAGAAATGTCACTAATTCTTGGGTTGAGCTTATACTGTTAATGTCTTTAAAATATAAAGTTAAAGGCGCAATCCCCGCTTTATTTCGGGCCACTGTATCCATGTAGGTTTCATACAGGTTGATCGCCTTTTCTTGATCGGTACCTGCGTATTTCTTTTTGTTTCCAATGGCTTCCCGTAAAATGGCCAACATGTCTTTGTCCGTATTTTGGCGCAATTCGTCAAAACTACCCCAACGGGTTTTATCATCGGGAATCTTCGTGTTTTTGAGCCATGTTCCATTTACAAATTGGTAGAAATCGTCATTTGGACGCACCGACCGATCAAATAGACTCAGGTCAATTCCTTTGCGTGAAGTAGTTGATGTTGCGGTAGGCTTTCCTTTGGGTTGGCTGCTGCTTTTCTTTTTTTGTGCATAAGTTGCTGTGCCAACAAAAAGGCTGCACAAGGCAATCAGTACTGTTTTTTGTGTCATCATTTGTGCTTGTTTGTCTGAAATTAACTTTGATTGTTGATTTTGATATAAAATAGCTATCAAACCCTGCGAAGGTAAAAAAATTGCTGAATCCAAAATCGTTTTGTTTTACATTTGATTTAGCACCAAATTGAGAGGAAGAAATACTAGTCAAGTTTAGTAGGCAAATTTGGGTTCTAATGAAACTTTCTACATTTTCAGTTTGTACCTTTGCCCTTCAATATTTTGTTATGAATCTACCTCGTTCTCGTTGGTTTTTAATTGGGTTTTTACTTTTTTCATCCATCACTTTGTTGCTTTTTTACAAAGCCTTATTGCCCCAAAAAACATTGCCCATTTATGCGCCTTCCATGGTCAACCCAGCTTTGGTTGACAGCACCGTGCAACACGTGGCCAAACACCACCGCATAGCCGATTTTTCATTTGTCAACCAAAATGGCGAAACCATTACCCAAGAAAAATTTGCCCATAAAATTTATGTGGCCGATTTCTTTTTTACCCGTTGCCAAACCATTTGCCCAAAAATGTCAAGCAATATGTGCCAATTGCAAGAAGCTTTTAAAGGCAATCCAAACGTGCTCTTTTTGTCACACAGCGTAACACCCGAAGCCGACAGCGTTTCCGTTTTAAAAACGTATGCCAAAAAATTGGGTGTTCGCGACAACAAATGGGATTTGGTGACTGGCGACCCAAAAACTATTTTCTATTTGGCACGTAAATCATATTTGGCTGTAAAAACAGGGAATCCAACCGAATGGTACAACATGGTTCACACCGAAAATTTTATTTTGGTTGACAAAAACCGACGCATTCGGGGTTTTTATGACGGCACCAAACAGGCCGATATCACACAGTTAAAAGAAGACATTCAGTGGCTTTCAGACCAGCATTAACAAATAAACAGCATTTCTTCCTATTTCACATGAAATGCCTTTGGAACGGTTCAATCTTAAAATTAATTTTTAAGTGAGTTTATCCTGAAAAGCGCGTTTGTTTACATTCATGTTATTTCAACTTTTGAAGCACTTCATCCCAATTTTGCGTGGGTGCATCACAGTGGTGGTCGTAACACAAAAAATAGCGCGTTTGGTGTTCGTCGAAACGGTGTTGTAAAAGCGGCATTTTTGAAGGTGCCGTTGCGCCAGCCAAAAGCAACTGTGGATAATAGCCTTGCCAAATGGGTTCCATTTTAGCAAGGGCATCAGGGCCACACACTACCAATTCGCTAGGTGTTTGCGCGGTATGATGCGCCAAATACAACCAATAAGAATAGGCTGATGGATAATCAATTTGGCTTAACACATGTTGCAGCATGTTGTTGGCTATTTTTGAATAATGCGTGTTTTCGAGCAATCGACCTACATGAAGCAGCACTTCTGCCATGACGGCATTGGAAGAGGGAATCACGTTGTCTTCCCATTCAAAATGGGGGGCAATCAATGGGTCGGACGATCTGGAAGTAAAAGCAAAAAAGCCAGAGGCGGCATCGTAAAAATCATCCAGCACCAAATCGGCCCATTGTTTGGCCTCATACACCCATTGTTCATCAAGGGTAAGCTCATACATTTTTAGCCAAGCTTTACATACCCAAGCATAATCTTCAAGGTAGGCATCTAATGAAGCTTGACCGTTTTTCCAAGAGCGGTGCAAGCGGCCTTCGGCGTCGGTTAGATGGCGGCGGATAAAATGCGCGTTTTTTTGTGCGGCCGAGAAATAGTCTTGGTTGCCCGTTGCCATATAAGCATCTGCCAAACCAATTAATACGATGGCATTCCAACTGCACAATATTTTGTCGTCTAAACCGGGTTGGGGGCGTTGCGCACGCGCTTGAAGCAACGTATGTTCCCAATTTGATTGCATTAATTTGAAATCAGCTAGTGCAATGTGGTGTTTGAGGGCAAAATCGGCTGCGTGTTCCAATTGAAACAACACATAACGCCCATGTTCCCAATGCCCAGTGGCATTGATGGAATAATATTCGGCAAATAACGGATATTGATCTTTTAACAATATTTTCAACTCCTCAGGCGTCCAAACATAATAAGCACCTTCTTCGGACTGCCCTTCATTGTTTAAGCTGTCAGCATCTAAAGCCGAGTAAAAACCACCTTCGGGATGTTGCCATTCGGCCAACATAAATTGGGCCGTTTTGTCGATTATTTCACGATACAAAGGCTTTTGGGTCCTTTTAAAAGCAGCTGCATACAAACTGAGCAATTGGCCATTGTCATAGGCCATTTTTTCAAAGTGAGGAATGTGCCAGCGCGGGTCAACTGAATATCTTGAAAATCCACCTCCTAGCACATCAAACAATCCGCCCATGGCCATTCGGTCAAGGGTTAAATCGACATGATTCATTAATTCACCATCCTGATTGTCATGCGCATACCGTTGTAAAAAACGATAATTGGCGGGCATCATAAATTTAGGCGCTTGATTCATTCCCCCATTTTCAGGATCAAAACTGCGCTTCCATTGTGCAATCCACAAATCTAATTTTTGAGCGATTGCTGTATCGGTTTCATCTGTTTTTTGCGGAGCTAATGACAATTGAACCAATCCTTGTTGCAATTGGTCGGCATAGTCAAAAAGCGTGGCAGGTTGTTGAATCCAAAGGGTGTTTAATTGAGATAAAACCGAAATCCAATCGGCTTTTCGGACGTACGTTCCACCCCAAATGGGTCGGCCATCGGGCAAAGCGACCACGTTTAATGGCCAACCTCCCTGACCCGTCATGAGTTGCAATGCCTTCATGTAAACGGCATCTACATCGGGGCGCTCTTCGCGGTCCACTTTAATGGAAATGTAATGGGCGTTCATTACTTCGGCTACCTCGTCATCTTCGAAACAATCGTGTTCCATGACATGGCACCAATGGCAAGCCGAATAGCCTATACTGACAATTAGTAATTTATTTTCGGTAGTAGCTTGTTCCAAAAAGACTTGGTTCCAAGGCTTCCAATAAACAGGGTTGTTGGCATGTTGAATCAAATACGGACTTGATTCATGTTGCAGCATATTCATGGCGCTTTGGTTTTAGTCCTTGAAGATTCAGACTTTTTTGATTGCAGCCAATTGAAAAGTCTAAACCACTTTCTTGTTAAAATGTTATCCGTTGACGGCTTCTACCACCAAACTCGGCTCGTGAAGCATGTCTTTTAAAATGTTTTCAATGCCATTTTTCAACGTAAAAGTCGAGGAAGGACAGCCGTTGCAGGAGCCTTGTAAAATAACTTTAACGCGTTTTTCAACGGGGTCGAATGAGTCAAACTGGATATTGCCTCCATCGGCGGTTACCGCTGGTTTAATGTATTCGTCTAAAATGGCAATGATTTGTTCAGAAGTGGCGTCAAGTGGTTCGTCGCTTGTATTGGTTTCTGTTGTTTCAACTGCTTTTGAAGTGATGCCCGTTGGGTCAATGACTTGACCACCATTTTCAATGAATTGTTTAATAAAACTGCGCAATTCAAGGGTAATTTCGTCCCATGAAGTGGTTTCGTATTTGGTAATGGACACATAATTTTCGGCCAAAAAAACTTCTTTTACGTAATGAAATTTAAAAAGTTCTTGTGCAAGAACCGACGGTGCAGCCTCATCTATATTTGAAAAATGAGCAGTAACTGGTGTAATCAATCGATTTACCACAAACTTAAGAGTGGACGGGTTGGGGGTGGTTTCGCCATAAACTGAAATGGGCAGCGCTTTTGAAGCCGGCTGTGTCTCTAAAATGAGTTGTCCGCCTCCATTTAAAAAAGCAGCAATTTCTTCGGCAACTTCCTCTTGCACATCGGGCCATTCAACAATGCTAAAACGTTCAACAGCAATGAAATTACCCGACATATACACCGTTTTTACAAAAGGTAGATAAAACAACTTTTGGGCTAAAGGTGCATTTTTGGTTTCGTCAATGTTTTTAAATTCAAAACTGCCTTGGATCAAAAAATCGGACAATTCAAACTTGACAATATTCGGATTTTGCGTGTTTTTTATAGTAACAGATTGAGTACTCATGGTTTATTGCTTTAACTTATTGCGACTACAATACTCAAAAGAGTAAGGTTTTCTGCAAATTTAACAAAGTCTGATCGTTTTATTGTGCTACATTTGCGTTATAAACATTTTATTAACATTGTATTATGGGGGGATTTTTACGTTTTCTGACCGGATTTTTCTTTTTGATTTCTTTTCAATCTGCTTTGGCTCAAGCAGATATTGTAGTGGTAACTACTGATAATCAAACTGGATATACTCCCAATTCTTGGGTGCATTACAACATCACCGTAAGCAATAATGGGCCTAACGCAGCGACTGCTTTACAAGTTACATTGCCCCTTCAGGCTGGAATTAGTAATTATTCTTGGACTGCTTCAACGGGTGTTTCGGGAACACAGATTCCACTAAATGTGACTATGCCTACACTTAATGTGGGAAATAGCCTAAACATTGCACTTGAAATGTTTATTCCTGCCTCATTCGTTGGTAATTTAATTGTAGCCCCTGTTGTGACTAGTGCAACAACTGATCCGACCCCAGCCTGTCAATGTACTGATGCAGATGTAGCTCAAACAGATGTGTCGGTTACTTTACAAAACAATCAAGTTGTATATACTTCAGGTGGCACGGCTACCTATGTTTTAACGGTTACAAATAATGGACCAAATAATACTGATGCTGTAGTTGTTAATTGCCCATTGCCTACAGGCATTTCCACTATGACTTGGGTAAATAATATTGGAGGCTCTGGGACAGGTGCTATAAATAACCCGATTGCGTTATTGGCTCCTCAACAAACGGTCACTTATACAATAACGGTGCCTGTTCCGACCACATTTTCGCAAGTATTGACATTGACTGCAACAGCCTCAAATGACGCTAGCGAAACAAATATCGCTGACAATCAGGCAACGGACACCGATAATCCGCAAGCCAATGTGAATATCGAAGTGACGAATGTAACAAGCTTATATTCACCAG
The DNA here is from genome assembly GCA_002256385.1 of Flavobacterium sp. BFFFF2. GTDB lineage: Bacteria > Bacteroidota > Bacteroidia > Flavobacteriales > Flavobacteriaceae > Flavobacterium. The sequence continues at coordinate 6,760 of NKJD01000039.1, read as the reverse complement.
GCTCAGTTACAACGTTTCAGGTAAAAGTGACCAATACGGGTCCTTCTGCTGCACAAAATGTGCTAGTTACTGCACAAATCGCACCCATTTTTACAAACTACAGTTGGTCCGGAAATAGTACTTCTGGAACCAACTCCCCTTTGTCCAACACCATAGCGACACTTGCAAATGGACAAACCATTACCTATTCAATCTCTATTACAGTACCTAATATTTTTACTAGCCCAATAACCGTTTCGGCCAATGCCAGTTCCCCAACATTTGATCCGGATACAAGTTGTATAAATTGTTCCTATACAATTCAGGCAAAATTTACTGACATATCGGTTGTTTTGTCAAACCAACAAAGTAATTATGTGCCAGGAACAATAGTAAATTACACGCTTGTTGTTTCCAATATTGGCACAAACAGTTCTTCGGGCGTTACCGTAAACTGCCCGATACCAGCAGGAATTTCGGATTTTTCATGGATAAGGACAAATTATGCAGTCACTACCAATGCCAGTGGAACCAACATACCTATTTCAAATAATTTACTTGCTTCGATTCCTGCGGGTGAGTCCGTTACTTATATCATTACGCTTAAAATCCCCTCAGGGTTTACTGGAAATTTAGTTTGTGCAGCTACTGCTACCACTACTAATGATGTCAATGCCCCAAATAACACGGCAACTGATACTGATGTATTTTCTTTGTATGCAGACGTAGAGGTTTTTATTACGAATAATCAATTGATTTTTACTCCAGGACAAACAAGTGTATATAACGTCAAAGTTGTTAATCACGGGCCGCTCCCTGCTTCTAATATCAATGTGTTTAGCGCCATTCCAGCTGGGGCTACCAATTATAGTTGGTCTGTACAGTATGTTGATTCAAGTGGTGTTTTGCAACCACCAACTACATCCTCAAATGTTCCTTTAAATACAACTATTCCATTTTTAGCAAGTGGGGAATCTAAAACATTTACCATAACACTCACGATTCCAACCACGCAAACAAACCCATTTGCTGTTAATGTTGCAGTGACAGCTAATTCGAATGATCCGACTTTAACAAACAATCTTGCTACTGACACCGACTTGCAAACCTATACTGCCGATGTTGAGTTAGTTAATACGGACTATTCGCAATATTACACGCCAAATAGTCAAAAAGTTTATATCATAACAGTTCGAAATAATGGACCAGATTTAGCATCTGGGGTTGTCATTACGAATCCCATTCCAGCTGGGATTACCCAATTCACATGGACTGGTTCCAATGGTACTTCTGGTACAAATGCATTGAATACAGCCATTCCATTTTTGGCTGTGAATCAGGTAATCACTTACACAATTAATTTAACTATACCTGCAGGATTTACTGGAAACTTAACCAATCAATCGAGTATAACGACTGCTTCAACCGATCCAAATCCGGGATGTACCCAATGTGTTGACATCGATTTGCCAATCGCAGATGTGGATGTTTCAATTTCTGATGGTAACTCAACGTATACGCCTGGTTCATTGATTAATTACACAGTTACAGTTAAAAACAATGGCCCCGGAAACGCAGACAATATTCAGTTGTCAAATGTGCTGACCGCTGGCGTTTCTCTCGTTTCATGGACAGGAAATGCAACAAGTGGAACAACCGTTTTTAATCCGCTAATTGCAACAATGACCAATGGGCAAATCATAACATATACCCTTCAAGTTCAGGTTCCCACTACTTATTTAACTAATTTGTCACATGCGGTAAGTGTCACGAGCAGTACCTATGACCCTAACACCGTTTGTACCAATTGCGTTGACGTTGACACCAAAAAACAACTAGCAGACATTGACCTAACAATTAACGACAATCAAAGTGGATATATTCCCAATACAATTCATACTTACACGGTAAAAGTGATTAACAATGGGCCAGATTCGGCTTCGAATGTGGCAGTTACAATTCCCTTACCGGCTGGTATTTCTTCTTATACTTGGAGCGGAAACGGTGCAAGTGGTATTAGTGCTTTAAACAACACCATTGCCAATTTGAGTGTGGGTCAAACGGTTGAATATGTGGTAAATTTACTAGTACCAGCTACCTATATAAATCCATTAACTGTAAGCGGATCGGCCACTTCGTCCACCATCACCGACCCTAATTTATTGTGTACGGCATGCTCAGACACCGACACTTTGATTGTTGTAAGTGCAAGCGATGCTGATTTAGAAATTACAAATACCGATTCATTTAGTTACTATTCAAACGGGAATATTCAGGTATATACGGTCACTGTCAAAAACTTAGGTCCGGCAACCGCAACCAATGTGCAAGTTTCAAATTTGATTCCAGCTGGAATTAGTACTATGAGCTGGACGGGTTCCAATGGTTCAAGTGGAACAAATACTAATTTAGCAGATTTTATACCCACCTTAATTATTGGACAGTCTGTTGTTTATACCCTGATGGTAACTGTACCTCCTGCTTTTTCAGGCTTACTAACCAGTACAACTACTGTAACTTCTCAATCGAACGATCCACAGCCAGAATGCCCAAAATGTACAGACATTGATTACCCCATAGCCGACTTACAACTAAACCTTTCCGACGGAGTGACTACCTATTCACAGGGAGGTAGTACAACATATACATTGACCATTAAAAATAATGGGCCAAGCAATGCGATTAATGTTCAAGTCAATTATCCCATTCCGCAAGGTGTTTCACAGTTTAATTGGTCAGGGCCTAACAACACCGGTAACAACGTCCCTTTAAATATATCCATTCCAACTATGGCCGTGGGAGAAACGTTGGTTTATACGATTAATGCCCAATTATTTGCAAATTTTAGTAGCGCTTTATTGTCGCAAGTTACCTATACATCTAGTTCAAATGACCCAACGCCCTATTGTGCACAATGTTCAGATGTCAATACCATGTTGGTGCCAGTTAGCATCAATGCCGATCTTAGTTATCAGATTACTGACAACTCACCAACTTACACGGCTGGTGAATCCATCAGATACATTGTGACTGTAACCAATAAAGGGCCCGCAACAGCCCAAAATATTAATGTGAGCCAAACCATGGTGAATACCATCCCAGCTTCTTGGATTGTTTGGTATGGCAATGGTATCACAAATGGAACGGGCCCGTTAAACAATACCATTCCGTCATTGGCACCGGGTTCAACTATTCAATATCAGGTTGTCGTATATGTTCCATCTGATTTTGACCAAGCAAACGTCGTTTCTACCTCTATTCAAGTTACCAGTACAACACCCGACCCAACACCAAATTGTGCTTCTTGCACCGATGTTGACTTTCCAGCACCAAAAGCCAATTTGAAAATTAAAAAAGATAATGGAAAATCAAAATTCACAAATAATACAGATACGAAGTACACCATTACCATAACAAATGATGGACCCAGTGATGCAATTAATGTACGGGTTTCAGATCCAGTTCCAATTAATATTCTTCCTACAAACATGACATGGACCAGCAGTTTAGGTACCTTTGGAACAGGAGATATCGATGACATAATTCAAAGAATAGGTGTGCGCCAAACAGTCACGTATCTGATTTCACTTCATATACCTGAATTTTATAGCTTTACTCAAACACCTTATATATCTTCGAACAACACGGTTAATTTAGTAAACACCGTAACCGTAACCTCTTCTACAACTGACCCAAGTCCTAGTTGTCCTGAGTGTACCGATACGGACACTCCTAATCCTGATTTCGTAACCATAGATGTAAGCCCAACAAATTACTCCGCATTAAAATTAGTCACCGATGTGTTGATCAACAACCGTGATTGTGCCAGTGTGTCAAATGTTTCTTGTTCGGTGCTTTATAATGGCGCAAACCCTACTACCACAGAGGCAGGAATTGGTTATTTTAACAGGAACAATGCCATTGATTCGGCTTTCCCTATTCAAGATGGTATAATAATTAGATGTGGAAATCCAAAATTCACAGAAGGAAAGTACACCAACACAAATATTAGTTCTACGGGTTCAAATAAGCCAGCAAATAGTGATAACGATCTAAGCGCGTTCATGATTACCTCAGATAATTTAACGGGGAAAAATTTCGATGCTTCCTTTATTAAATTTGATTTTAAGCCCAAAGGCACCAAAATTAGTTTTAATTTCTTGTTTGCTTCAAATGAATACGGTCAATATCAATGTGCTTACGGAGACACCTTTGCTTTTATATTAAAGGATTTAACAACCAATACCACGCAGAATTTAGCGGTAATTCCAAACACCAATATTCCTGTTTCGGTCGTAAATGTGAAAGACAACACTTTTAATCAACCAGGCACTTGTACAGTAGTCCCTCCAAGTCAATCAGAATTATTTGACAGATACAACGTACCTCCAGGTCAAGCAGCGACATCTGCCATAAACATGCGAGGACAAACGGTTAAAATGACTGCCAGTGCCAATGTTAATCCAGCCCATAATTATTCTATTAAGCTAGTTATTGCCGACAAATCAGATACCGCATTTGACTCAACAGTATTTATTGAAGCGGGCAGTTTTAAAATGGACGATGCAGAAGAATTACCAGATTATACTTTTACAGTTCCTGGAACTGGTCTGTGTTATAATGACACCTGTAGTCTTAACATCGGATTAGACCCTACAGTTTATTCGTTTCAATGGTATTTAAATAACATACTTATTCCTGGGCAAACAGCCCCCATTTACACTGTTCCCTCTTTAGCTTCGGGAATGTATACTGTTACTTATGGAGTTACAGGAACCAATTGTAAGAATCAACAAAGCGTTAATGTTCAATATGATGCGCCAATAATTCCATCTTCAAATGCACCCGTTGACTTGTACAGCTGTTCGAATCTATTCGACTTTACCCCAAACACCAGTTTGTTATTCAATAATTTGAACCCAAACAATTATACTTATAATTACTACACTTCACTGCAAGCTGCTGAAGACAACAACGACGGGTTAGCCATACAGAACCCTAGTGCTTTTACAGGGACAGATGGACAAACCATTTATGTTCGTGTTAATAGTCAAAATAGTCAACCCTATATTATTTCGCAACAAGAATGCAATACTATTTTGACGTTCAATTTACATATTAAACCATCTCCAATTACAAATACGTCACTTTCAACTATTTCAGCTTGTCAAAATGACACCACTTTACCGACGATAACCTATCAATCGTCAAATGGTCCTGGTCCTTTTACGTACAATTATGTAATAGCTGGTGTGCCATATATTTACACCTCAATCGATATTGACAATAGCCTTGTGATAACTGTACCAACGACAACAGCTGGGCCTTACACTGTAAATCTAGTATCGGTTAGGGGTTCAAACGGTTGTACCACTATTAACAATCAAACGCAAACAGTACAAATTATTCAGTTACCCACTGCAACAATAAGTGGTACAACTAATGTAAATTTAAATGCGACTAGTCCAATATTAACATTTACAGGAACTCAAGGAAATCCGCCTTATACGTTTAATTACACAATAAACAATGGCCCGCTTCAAAGTGTTGCTTCTTCCAACTTATCATCAACAGCCACGGTTTCTGTACCTACAGACACACTTGGTAATTTCACATATCAATTAGTGAGTGTTAGTTCAAATAATTGCAATCAGTCAGCCACTGATTCGGCCTTGGTTCGGGTGGTTAACAATCAACCATTTGCTGATATTGCTGGCGCCACTTCGGTGTGTAAAGGCAGCCCAGCCACGCAACTCACTTTCACTGGCCAAAATGGAACGGCACCATTTACCATTGGATACACCATAAATGGGGGCACTGTACAAACAGTTACTACCGATTTATCTTCCATTGTAACCATTTCAATTCCATCAACAACAGCTGGCAATTTTCAGGTTGTTATTGTTTCTGTGGCCGATGGTGTTTATTCAAATACTTCTGCGCCTATTGCAACGCACAATTTGAGGGTTATTGATTTACCGTCGGCCACTGTAGCGTCTAGTGTAGCTGCTGTTTGTAAATTAGACACCAATTCGCCCATCGTTACCTTTACGGGTTCAGGAGGTGTTGAACCCTACACCTTTAGTTATTTGGCCAATGGCGTTCCACAAACCATAAACTCAGTAGCTGGTTCAGCAGCTATATTGACCGTGCCCACAGCAACTCCTGGCACTTTTACCTATGAATTAACCCGTGTTGAAAGTACCACCTCGCCAGTATGCGGGCAGAATTTAACCACTTCCACTCAAGTAACCGTATTGGATTTGCCTACAGCAGCCATTTCTGGTTCAGCAACCATTTGTGCCAATTCATCAACGACCATTTCATTTAACGGCACACCTAATGCGACGGTTAATTATCTTGTAAATGGAAATCCTGCCAGTATCTTATTAAATAATACAGGATTGGCTCAATTGAACACAAACACTTTAAGTGCCAACACTTTGTATTCGTTGCAAAATGTGGCAAGCAGCAGCACGCCTGTTTGTTCTCAAACTATTGTCGGCACCGCAAACGTACAAGTCATTTCATTGCCAACGGCAAGCGTCAGTGCAACAAGCTTTATTTGCTCAGGCTCCACATCCACGATTACCTTTACGGGTACTCCAAATGCGGTGGTTACGTATTTAGATGCTACAAATACTTCGCGGACGGTTACTTTAGACGGATTGGGTTCTGCACAGGTTACTTCTCCTGTTTTAACAGCCGATGCAACGTATAGTTTGGTGAGCATTGAATTGGTAAACCCAACCAGTACGTGTAGTGCAAACTTAACTGGCAG
>NKJD01000038.1 GCA_002256385.1 Flavobacterium sp. BFFFF2 | reverse complement strand
CAACTGGGTAGGTAAATGAACCAGTTCCGGTAAACGTTTTGCGTACCTCACCACTACCTGTGGCAACAATCATATTCGAAGAACTGAAAGAACCTGAAATAGTACCAGACGCACCAATCGTTAAATGATGAGAGCCTAAGGTTAAGGTACCAGAGGTTAAAGTGAGGGTATTTGAAATGGTTGTTCCACCATTTAAAACAACACCGGTTGCATTTGATACGGTAACTGAATTATAATCAGAACGTCCCGTCAATATTTGAGCTAAACCTCCATTATATTCTATTGTTGAGCCTGAAATCGACATTGAAAAACCATTCGTTGAAGCAAATGTTGCATTTGACAGTCCGCTAAAACCATTTACATTTGCCGTTTTTACAATTCCATTTAAAGTTACAGTAGCCCCTGAGCCAGGAGTAATTATAAAATTTACCGCATCTAATGTGGCTGTTGATGGTACTGTTAGGGTACCAGAAAATGCAATATCACCAGAAAGCGCTTTAGTGCCAGAATTAATAACTGACAGATTTTTATAATCAGTTCGTGTTGAAATAGTTTGACTACCAATACGGCTATATTGAATTGTAGAATTTGCCCCTAAACTTAATGTAACTGTTGGGCTGATTGAGGTAGCATTTGAACCGCTAAACCCATCCGTATCCGCTGTATCAAAAGTGCCATTTATGGCAACACTTGCCGTCCCAGCAGTTAAAATGCGTTGGTCCGTAACACTGAATTTTGCCCCACTGGCAACAGTAAAACTACCACCAGAAGCCAAGGTATAATTTCCTGCTCCTCCATTTACATTGGCACCAGTAATTTCAATTGCGTAATAATTAAGTGGTGAACGAACAGCATGTGAATTGCTATTGCCGTAGAATTCGATGGTGCCGCCAGTCAAAGAATAAGAACCCGTCATATCCGGAAGTGTTCTAGCTCCGCTCACTCTTAAGCGTGACGAATCAGTCATGGTTAGCAAAGTTCCAGTGCCCCCAAGAGTAGTACTTCCTGCATCAACGATCGCTGAATCTTTAATGGTTATTACAGCCGCCGAATTAGTAGTTACAGCATTGGACAATGTCTTTGTGCCTCCATTTGAAAATGTAATATTATTAAATAAGGGGGTGCCATTCAATTTCTGATCAGAAGCACCACTTAATTCAATAGTCCCTGCACTTAAAGCATAGATTCCTGATAATTCCGGTTGAGAAACAGCAGTTGTATTTTTACCTAAGCGTAAAGTACCTCCAGTCATCGTTAAATTACCAGAACCACTTAATGTATTTGACTGCATATTCACTATTCCAGAATTAATTGCAAGTGTATTGACAGAAATAGTAACATCATTATTAATAGTATAATTAGCAGATCCATTAAAAGATAAATTTCTGAATGTTGCGCCTCCAGCATGGGTAATTGAGGACGCGCTATTACTTGTGAAAACAACAGAGCTAGCGGCATTTGACCCACCTGTATACCCCGATGCCGAATCAAAATTCCAGTTTCCACCCACCGAAAAAACTCGGCCAGTTCCAATAAGTTGCGCGCTATTAGTGGCTGTTATATTTCCTAATATAGATCTATCACTGGACAATGTAATAGCAGTATTGGTTGTACTCAAAGTAATATTTGTTGGGCTGTTCACTGACGGCCATTCACTAGCCGTTGTGTAGCTAGCGCCTGTTGCATAAGCCAAGGTGGAAGAGCTACCATAAGCGAGTGTACCATTAACTGTAACTGTTCCGCCTGAATAAGTAAAAGTCCCATTAATAGTTAATGTAATTCCTGCATCAATTAATAATGTTCCCCCAGTTGAAATGGTCAAATTATTCATTGTTTGATCACTACTTACTTTAAAAGTACCACCTGTAATAGTCACATTATTTGTAATAGGAATGCTTGTCCCTCCAGAACGGCTTAACTGCAACGTTCCTGCAGAAACGATAGTATTACCTGTATATGTATTTTGCGCCGTTAAATTTGCTGTCCCTGCACTGGTTTTTGTTAATGTCCCTGAGCCCGTTATCACATTTGAAATGGTCAAAGTGCGGCTTGTCGCAACATCCAATAACCCTCCAGTTGCACCTAGCGTAATTCCTCGATTACTATTTATAGTGACATCGGCAGTGGTTAATTGTATCCCTCCCCCGTCAAGTGTAATTTGGTCACCGGTAAAACTTGCTGGGTTGGCACCAAATGCCACCTCAGTTGCAGGATTAATATACCCAAGTGAAACAACTGTTTTACCTGAATAGGTGTTGGAATTTGTTAAAAACAATACCCCAGAACCAATTTTTGAAAGTACACCCGTACCACTAACGATTGAACTGATTGTAACCGTTCCTGAATTGCGAACAGCAATGGAATTGGTGCTTGTTCCGCCCATTACAAATCCAAAAACATTTGCGCCACTACCTCCAGCTGACGAGACGTTTTGAAAAGTAAAATTGCCCGTAGAATTGTGATCTAAAATCACATTAGGAGTTGAATTAATGGTAGCACCTCTTAATGTAAAAGTATTCGTTGATCCGCCCGAATTGGCACTATTACCTAGAGATAAATTAGTAGTTCGACCACTCGTTATTTCAAGCCCTGCATATGTTTGATTGGTACCACTGTTTAGTCCAATTCCAGTTGCAGTTCCCGTTGCACCAAATTGTGCCACTTCTGTTGAAGCTGGCAACACATCACCTACCCAGTTGGTATTTGTCATCCATGCAGTTCCTGTTCCAGATGTTCCTCCATCCCATTGTCTGGTAGCGGTATTTTGAAAAGTAACCACAATTTGACCACTTGTAACTGTGGTCAAAGCACTACCTCCCGTTCCAGAAGAAGCGGTAATGGTAAAGGTCCCTGTATTTGAAATAGAAGAAGCCGCAAAAGAAGCCACACCAGCCGAAGGAACGACCGAGGTGCCACTTAATGATCCGGAGCCACTAACTGTATTTAATGTTAAAGTTACAGCTGTCGAATATTCTGTATCAATCGTATTATTGGCACGTTGTGCCTGAACAGTAAAAGTGGTTAATGTAGAGCCGGCGCTTCCTGTTGAAGGAGGTGAAACACCAAAAACCAATTTGGTAGCAACACTTAAAGTATTAATCGTTGTTGAGCTTGTATAAGTAGTTCCTATTCCGTTGGTAGCATATCCAACAAAAACAATAGCCGAATTGGGTGTTATTCCTGTAACTGGAATTGTAAATGCCCCTGTTGTTCCAGAAGTACTTACTGTGGTACAACCTGTACCGCCTAAAGTTGGGTTGGCATTAGCCGATTGCAAAGCCCAAACTATGCCGCGACTCGTAATGGTGCTTCCACCCGATGAAGCCACTGTAGCTCCTAAAGTGGCTGTGGTATTCACCACGCTTGCCGAGGTTGGCGTGTTAATTACAGGGGCAGTAATAGCTGGTGTGCTGATAGTTGACGTTCTATTTGAACTATTTAAATACGAATAAGTTCCGGCATTGGCACCATTCCAATTATAAGGAACTAAAGTATAGGTATATGAGGTAGAAGCGGCAAGTCCGCTGATTGCTGCTGTTGTGGCCGAAGTGGTACTTATATTCGCAACTAAGATTCCATCACCATACGTAGTGCCAACGGTGTAAGCGGTTCCATTTGATGGGGTAAATGTAGTGGCAGAACTTCCGGTCATTTGAAACACCAGATAACCCGAAACACTAATGGTTGAGGGTGCTGAAAAAGTCAATGAGGCATTCGTTTGATCCGTGGCAGAAGCTGAAAAAGCGGCTGGATTTGAACCTGGGGTTGCCGCATAAGTATAAAAACTAACGGTTGCTGGACTGCTGGTATTGTAACAAGTTCCTGTGCTGCTGTATTCGTAAGCAGTTAATGTATATTGCGTGGCAGCGGTAAGCCCTGAACTAATTGAAATGGTTCCAGAGGCAGCCGAAACACCATTAGCATTGCCATTGTAAACGGTAAAATTGCCTGTCCCAGTAGTTGTTCCTGAACCATAGGTCGTAGATGGCGTGTAGCTACTCCCCACACTCGGATTTACAACTGAAGTAGCTGTTGTTCGTGCGGTTACCAAGACACCTCCCGTACCATTCCCCCTTGTTAATGTATAATTGGCAGCACTTGAACTTACGGACGAAATAGTTAATGAACTGGGCTGTGTGGTTGGTGGTGTGCAGGCTGGTGTTGCCGTTCCTGAAATGGTAAAATCTTTACATCGAAAAGTTTGAGAATCTGTAATGGTATTCCCTGTTCCTTTATAACAAAATATGCGAACATATAAAGTTTGACCTGAAGAAACACTAATTGACAAAGGCGTAAATGGTGTGGTTGTTGCTGAGCTTGAAACAGCAAATGTTGACCCAACTGTTACCGCCGAAGTAAATAAACTACTATATGAATATTGTACAATGGCAGTTGCACTTTGAGAAGATAAATTATTTGTTGTAGAGATACTTGTTATGGACAATGAAGAACCGGAGGTTGGCGCCACAGTAAATTGAAAGTAATCATTGACGTCTTGACCTGAGGTACCCCATCCATTTGAATTGGCACCATTTGAGCCAAATCCAATGGTTCCAAGACCTGTACCGCCTGATAAATTCCCAGCTGTTGCATTAGTACTTCCCGCACCGCTCAACGAGGGTGTGTTATTGGAGGTTAAAGCCCAAGTTGCTGTAAAACTTTGGGAATATGAATAAGACATTGCTAATAAACTTATTAGCACAAGCGGCAACAGCCATTTTTTACGATTAATCATAGCCTTCATTTTGGCTGTAAAATTACAGTCATTGATCGAAAAGTTTAATAAAGCAATGTTATAAAATGATGAAGACAGCATTAAAAAAAAAGCCGCTTGAAAAATCAAACGGCCTATTAAGTAACATACAAATAACTTTGTTTTATCGAACATCCATGAGTTCTACGTCAAAAACCAAGGTTGAATTAGCTGGAATTACCCCGCCCACTTCATTTGAGCCATAACCCAAATAAGAAGGAATGATAAAGCGCGCTTTATCACCGACTTTTAATAAGGCAATGCCTTCATCCCAACCTGAAATAACCTGACCTACTCCTAACGGAAATTCAATCGGTTTTTTTCGTGGATAGGAACTATCAAATACTTTTCCATTCGCTAAAGCACCTGTGTAATGAACCGATACTTTTTTCCCTTTTTGAGCTTGCGCCCCATTTCCATGTTCAAGAATGGAATAACGCAACCCACTTTCAGTAATTTGGTATCCTTCGGCTAATTTTTCTACTTCAGCATCAGCTGCTTGTTTGGCGTCGGCTTCACGTTTGGCACGGCTACCTTCAAACTGACGAAAAGCCTCTACGGCATTCCATTTTTTGGCATCATCACCTACTCGAATGATTTCTAACTGCTCGATGATATCACCTTGTGCAATGGCATCGACCACCGATTGACCTTCAATTACATGTCCAAAAACGGTATGCTTGCCATCGAGCCAAGGAGTAGCGCCATGTGTAATAAAAAACTGAGATCCATTAGAACCCGGACCTGCATTGGCCATTGACAATATACCCGGCCCGCTGTGTGTTAATTCTGGGTGAAATTCGTCTTCAAATTGGTAGCCTGGGCCACCAGATCCAGTACCACTCGGGCAGCCTCCCTGAATCATGAAATCGGGGATGACTCGATGAAATTTGAGTCCGTCATAATATGGTTTGCCCATTGGGCGCACCTTGTTTTCCAAATCACCTTCGGCCAAAGCTACAAAATTCCCAACGGTTCCTGGTGTAAGATCAGCCGTTAATTGAATGATTATCTGCCCCTTTGGGGTATGAAATTTGGCATAAATTCCGTTTTCCATAAATTGTCTTTTTATTTTGGCACAAAGCTATAAATAAACAATAGCTGTAAGAAGTGATTTTAACATTTTTGTTCAATCGGAAAAATGAATTTTTTATAGTAGTCGGTGTACAACTTCAATAAAATGGAATATAAAGCAGAAAAAAAGCAGCAATAGGGACAAAAGACCATTTTGCTGCCAATTGAAAAAAGTTTAAATCACTTCTTAAATTAGAAAATACTTTCTGTTGAATAATGTTGATTGATCTCATCAAAAACCTCAAAAATGGCTTGTGGTTCATCGGAAGTAACTAATCTTTGTCGAAATTCTTTAAATCCGGGAATGCCTTTAAAATAATTGGCATAATGCCGGCGCATTTCAACAATACCAACCCATTCACCCTTCCATTCCATTGACCAAACCAAGTGATTTCGGGCCGCTTCGACTCTTTTAACAATGGTTGGAACCTCCAAATGGGTACCTGTTTGGAAGAAGTGCTTTATTTCATTAAAAATCCACGGATAGCCAATAGCAGCTCGGCCAATCATGATGCCGTCCACGCCATACCTGTTTTTGTATTCCAAGGCTTTTTCTGGACTATCGATATCGCCATTTCCAAAGATGGGAATCTGAATTCGTGGGTTGTTTTTTACGCGGGCAATGTGCGACCAATCGGCATGGCCTTTGTAAAGTTGCGCACGTGTTCGGCCATGGATGGTCAGTGCCTGAATGCCCTCGTCTTGAAGTCGTTCGGCCACTTCATCAATGTTGATGCTTTGGTCATCCCACCCTAACCTGGTTTTCACGGTTACAGGAAGCTTTGTACTGCGAACCACCGCACGGGTGAGTCGAACCATTAAATCGACATCTTTTAAAACACCAGCCCCTGCTCCTTTACAAACCACTTTTTTAACTGGACATCCAAAATTGATATCCAATAAATCGGGGTTTACTGTTTCAACAATTGTAGCCGAAAGGGCCAATGCCTCTTCGTCTCCGCCAAAAATCTGAATGCCAACAGGGCGTTCATAGTCAAATATGTCTAATTTTTTTCTGCTTTTGATGGCATCACGGATGAGCCCTTCTGAGGAGATGAATTCAGAATACATCAAATCGGCGCCATGTTCTTTGCAAAGCCTTCTGAATGGCGGGTCGCTCACATCTTCCATTGGAGCTAACAGTAAAGGAAAATCAGGAAGAATTATAGATCCAATTTTTGGCATAAGTGTAAAATGTGCACAAAAGTACTGAAATCAGAATAAATACTAGAAGGGTCAAATGGGTCAATTGGCACAAAACCTGCCTCGTGTTAAATTTGCGAAAGCTATCATAAATTTGTTAAATTTGTCTACATTTATTTTTATTATGACTTCCTTAATTAAAATTTATAAATTATTTACCTTTTTTGCTGTATCCCTTTGTTTGTTTTCATGTACGAATTCTGACTCTTACACTACACCACCCGATAAGTTGCCTTATCCAAAGTTGTCAGATTATGACTTTTTTGTTGGCAACATGAATGAATTAACGCCAAACGAAGGACTACTCCCCTATGAGCCCGCTAGTTCGCTGTTTTCTGATTATGCCCACAAAAAGCGGTTTGTTTGGATGCCAAAAAACACCCAGGCTTCCTATAACGGCGACTATAATGTACTCGAATTTCCTCAAGGAGCCATTTTGATCAAGACATTTTATTATGACCAAGTTCAACCCAATAATACCACTCAAATTATTGAAACCCGCTTGTTAATCCGCAAATCAACAGGCTGGTTTGCTTATACCTATGTTTGGAATGCTGATCAGACAGATGCTTTTTTAGAAACCACAAATAATGGGATTTATGTTCCCATTACTTGGAAAAATGAGCAAGGTATTACCAAAACCGTTCAATATAAAGTGCCTTCCCAAACCGAATGCTTAACTTGTCATAAAATTAACCCTAACCATTTGTCGGGAGGAGAGAAAACAATTCCAATAGGCCCGAAACCCCAAAACCTCAACACCACATTTGCTTATGCAACTGGTGCCATGAATCAGCTTTTAAAATGGAAAGAAGTAGGTTATTTGTCTAGTGATTTGCCCGATTTGGCATCAATCCGATCCACTGTCGACTGGCGTGATACCTCACAATCCCTCGAAAAAAGAGCCAGGTCATACATTGACATCAACTGCGCACATTGCCATCGTGAAGGTGGTCATTGTGATTATACCCCGCAGCGATTTAATTTCAGCAATACCAACATCAACACGTTTGGGGTTTGTTTAACCCCGTTATTTACCATTCCAAATAAACCTTTCGTCATTGCTGCCGGTGATGCCGATCATTCTGAATTGATTTATCGGATTGACAACAGCGAACCATCTGAAATGATGCCCATTATTGGACGTTCGTTAATTCATACGGAAGGGGTTCAACTGATGAAAGATTATATTAATTCATTACCCAGAACCTGCCGCTAAGCAGTCGGAATAAAATCAATTTTAAAATAAGATTAGTATCTTGTTTGAAAAGTAAGACAACAAGCAAAAAGTGAAAAACTAGCATAGCAATAAGACATCATTTCAAATTTTTACATTTTATCTTCAATCAACAATAAACATTCAATCATGAAGAAAATTACTTTAATCGTGTTTCTCCAACTTGGATTTCTGTCCATTAATGCGCAAAGCACATGTACAAATGCCTTGCCTGTAACTGAAGGTATTTATACGGTTACAGCCGTTGCCGGAACAAATTTGACAACCACTTGTTCATCAGGCACTTTTGCAAATTGGTATTCTTATACACCTACTGCCGACAAATGGGTCACTGTTACTTCTGATTTGTCGCAGAATATTTGTAAAGATACCCACGTAAATATTTATATTGGTTCGTGCACTGCGCTAGCGTGTTATGCCAGTGACGATGATGCAGGAATTATTGCCTGTAACTCGGGAAACACCTACTCTTATTTGTCAGTTGTTTCATTTATGGCTTATGCGGGCACCACCTACCTTATTGAATGGGATAATAAATGGAGTGCCACTGGTTTTGATTTTCAACTAATTGAGTCAGCGCCACCCCCTGCCCCTCCTGTCAATTTTGTGGCAACTACCATTTCAACTACTTCAGCGATCTGCTTAGCAGCCGATGTGACGGGTGATTATTTAGATGATGTGGTCACAGTTGAAACCAATCAAATGACCATACAAAAGCAAGTTCCTGGTGGATTTCAACCCATTGTTATTCCACTACCCGCATTAACAGCTACACCAGGTTGGAGTATTGCAGCAGGTGATATCGACAAAAACGGCTTTAACGATATGGTTTTTGGAGGCGGAAGCAGACTCACTATTATTAAGGCAAATCAGGATGGCAGCTCGTTCACAGAAGTGCCATATCCGCAGAACATTTTCACCCAAAGAACCAATTTTATCGACATCAATAATGACGGAAACCTCGATTTATGGGCCTGTCACGATGTAGCACAAAGCCATGCTTACCGCAATGATGGTAGTGGCAATTTAATTTTTGACATTTCACTCATGCCCACTTTGGCAGTTGGCGGAAATTACCAATCAACTTGGACTGATATTGACAATGATGGCGACCAAGACATGTATTTGGCCAAGTGCCGCGGTGCAGCACCCGTTGGCGACCCCATGCGCATTAATTTGTTGTACAAAAACAATGGCGACGGTACCTTCACAGAGTCGGGTGCAGCCGCAGGAGTTAATGATGGCGCTCAATCATGGTCAACGGCCATTGAAGATTATGACAATGACGGTGATTTGGATATACTCATGTCAAATATTTCTGACACCAATAAAATGTTCTTAAACAACGGCGACGGCACATTTACAGACATCTTTGCTACAACTGGAATAGCTGCTCAAGTAGGTTCATGGGAATTACAAGCCGCAGATTTCAACAATGATGGATGGATGGATTTCTTTTGGCAAAATAGCAAAGAGTTATATATCAATAATGGCAACATGACCTTTACTGGCTATGACTTGCCCTTCAGTGAAGGGGCCATAGGCGATTTAAACAACGATGGTTTCTTAGATGTTCAATTTAACAACAAAGTCTATTTCAACACACCCAACCAAAACAACTGGCTAACTGTTACTTTACAAGGCACGCAAAGCAACCGAAACGGAATCGGTGCGCGTGTTGAAATTTATGGCACATGGGGCAAGCAAATCAGAGAAATCAGAAGCGGAAGTGGTTTTAGTCACCAAAGCTCCCTCAATGCGCATTTTGGAATTGGCGTTGCAACGGAAATTACAAAAATGATCATCAAATGGCCATCTGGTGCTGTTGACACCCTATTAAACCCAGCCATTAATCAACCCATACATGTAGTGGAAAGCTCAACACTTTCAACAGATCAATTTCAGTTACTTACTGGCATTTCTATTTTTCCAAACCCGGTGAAGGACAGCCTTGAAATTAGACTAAAAGCCGAAAAAAGTGTGAGTTCAGTTCAAATTTATGACATTACTGGACGTGTCGTTTTGACGTTTTCAAAGTCAACTACATTAGATGTACAAACGCTAAAAACAGGTACCTATGTTATTTCGGTAAAAGATATGGATGGAAATGAGTTCAAACAAAAATTTATAAAGAATTAGGCAAATGTCATTCATTCAAGCTATAAAAAAAAGCCCCAATTCTGGGGCTTTTTTAGTTTAAAAAAGTGGCGATTATTAGCTCGCCTTCAAGTCAAATTTACAAGTGATCTCAATGCTTTTAGAAATTTTATTTCGAACAACATTAGGAATCTCTATGTTGTAATCTTCTGGTTTAATACCAAATTGCGTTTGTGCCTGAAAACCACCATCCGATTTGGTCATAGATACCTTAATCTTGATTTTCTTAGTAACGCCATGCATGGTAAAATCGCCCTCGGCATCATACGATGCTTTGCCACTGTGTTTGGCTGGGTCAAAGTTCATGATTTTACCTTTAAAAGTAGATTTCGGAAATTTATCAGACTCCACATAATTTTCATTAAAATGTTCTTCCATCAAAGGCACTTTAAATTTGAACCCTTTCACCAAAATGAGCGCAGCCAAATCGCCTGTGGTGGCGTTTAAAATGGCCGATGCCGACTTATTAGTGGCCGCCACTTCTTCTAAAGCGGGCATGGAAGCCTCGAATCGAACCTCGCCTGCGCGGTCAATGTATTTCTGTGAAACACCCCATTGGAAACATCCGAGAAGGGCTAATAATGCTATCTTTTTCATGTGGTAATTTTATTAATTAATTTATTATGCTAGAATAAATTCGATCTAATTTTCTGGACAATTCGTGTCCTTCCAATATTGAATCATTAAAATGCTTGGACTGGCCATTTTACCTGTTGTAGGCATAATGTTCCCACAACTTGCATCAACCCTACATGCTACATTCCCATTCAAAGTTGCTTCTTTAACTTCATCAAAATTAGTCAAGTAAGGTGATTGGTCATAGGTTGGATTGTGACAGGAAACACAATTGTTATCCATAATGGGCTTAATGTGTTTGTTGTAATTCGGCGTCGTCGTAAAGCCACTTATATCATCATAAGTGTGCGATTCACAGCTTATTAAAAATAAGGAAGCGACAAAAAGTAAGGTTATATATTTCATATGTTGATGATTTTTATTTTTAAAAAGTCATATAAAATCAACTACACTGTTTTTGTTAAATCAAACGGACAGCTGTTGTTGATTTCGATCATTTTCAAATTGATTATTAAAATACTCTATACATGTTAAATCCGAAGTACAAGGCGCCTTTGTTCCATGAACCGGCTCCGTTGGTAAAATATCCAACATCGTTCATAGGTTGTGAATTGGAAACAACCAATTGAAAAATGTGTCCACCTGTATCAAGGTCCATTCCAATGGTTAACGGATTGTGATATGTTTCGTTCTCAGGACCAGCAAATCGCAAAGCGTATTCTAAGTTCGCACTGATGCGTTTGGTTAGTTTGTAACGACCGCCAGCAGCCAATAAAAATTGATCTTTGCGCTCAAAGGCTGGGTCGTACAGGTTTTTGTGAATAAAAATTGGATTCACCTCAAGTGAAAATTCGTTGTTTACTTTTCTAGAAATTGGCAACTGAAATGAATAAGCCAAACGATCAGAAAAAATCATTTCAGGATTTTCTGCTTTTTTCAATTTTGAATTGACCTCAATAGAGTTAAAACTAACAATGGTAAACGGAAATCCGTTTGTTTCTTGGTTAAAAAGTTTCACCTTTAAGGTACCTTCATATACTTTGTTATAGGTGGTTCGCGCAGCGCCAACCATCAACCAAGAAGTAGGCCCCCAATAACCAGCAATTTTGGTTAAGGCATTATCCAATCCGAAGAAGTTTTCTGTTCCTTCTGTAAGGTCACCAAATCGGTGCGATACCATAAAATACCATTCACCTTTGGCTGCCAGTTTGGTTGACTGCATGGTGCAAATTTGAATTCCTTTAAAAGTGGTTAACTCCACTTCCTTTGTTTTTTTACCAGAATCAAGTTCGTTTAATAAATCGTCTTGTGCATAGACTCCGCTGGTACCCAGAAGCAACAATAGACTAAGTGTGCGTAGGTTCATAATAAAAATAAAAATTAGTTAGTAATTATCGTGCATTGATCCAATTTGATTTCGGACAAAATATCGTCAAAGCCAATCAAACGGCCTTTTACAGTAATGGTTTCAGCTGATTTTACCGCTGTTTTTTGCATCATTTGGCAATAGATGCCTCCTTCTAAGCTCAAAGATGTATCATCTGTTGAACTCACCGTTCCACTAATGGTGATTGTTTTGTTTAAGTATTTTTTTGATGCAGCCTCGCCATCAGTAGTGAATTCCGCAATCAATTGTTCTGATTTTACCGCAAAGGCAGGTTCTTCGGTGGCAATGTCACGGGCATCTTTATTGATGTAAAAATGGTACACAGCAAACAGTATCATTAAAAATACGGCCAGTGTTAAAATAATTTTTGGTGCTTTTTTCATGGTGGTATAATAGGTTAATAAATTCAAGCTAAATTACTACCAAGGCTACAATTCAAGTTGATTAAATCTTAAAATTTAGTTAACGCCTGTTAGTTTGGTATTGATCTAAATAATTATAAAAAATCGCTTTCACCCTAAAAAACATTTTTATTGTAATGGTAAAAGGCAATTTATTTCAGGGTGAAATATAATATTTCCTGATAGATAGAAAAAGGTTAATTTGAATGTGCTTTAAAATGAATTCCTTAGCCCTGCTTGCAGATGTACCATTTTCTGGTAGCGCAATAATAGCAAGCAAAAAACCAAAACTCTTCAGTATAAAAACAAGTTTACACCCTTTATCCCTAACAACAAAGGAGGTTTTATTCGCCCCGCAATTGTCTTCTTCATTGGAACTTATGAGTCGAAAGAAGGCAATAGCCATTAGGCAACAGGCAATAGTTAATTTGTTTCAAGTTTCAAGTTTCAAGTTTCAAGTTTCAAGTTTTAAGTTTTAAGTTTTATTACATAGTTGGCGAGCTAAAGCTCGCGTACCTGAAGCCCACTGGGCTTCCTCCTCTATATATCATATGCTCCGTTCGGCCTTTGGCCTTTGGCCTCGGGTCAAGTTTCAAGTTTTAAGTTTTCCTTGGAACGTTCACCCCTTCAGGGCTCGGGTCAACTTTGAACTTGTAACTTTACAAACATTCAACTTTACAAACATTATAAACTAAAAAACCCTCCCTATTTTTGTAACAAAATAAAAATCATGACTTCATTGACTATAAAACCTGGAACTGGCACAGAACTGCTGTTGTTTGGCATGCCCTTTCAAATCGTGGAATCGATTATTGGCAAACCAGATCGGGTTCATGTAGACGAAGAATCGAATAAGTTGTGGGATTTTGACGCATTTCGGCTTCGGCTCACATTTTACGAAGAAGAAGATTTTCGTTTGGGATACATGGAAACCACGTCCGGCGCGTTGCTTTGGCACAACCAACCCATTATTGGGAAAGACATCAATGAGGTGCTTGACTTGATGAAAAAACAAGGCATTCGCGATTGGGAACACGAAAAAAGCCCCGCAGACAATCCGTTTACTGAAACTTATTTTTCAGAAAACCAATGGATGATGCTCCATGTTGAATTTAATTGCGTTGCACGCGTAGAATGGGGTGCTTTCATCAAAAACCTCGATGAATTTGACTGGAAATACAATGGCTAAGTTTATAGAAAACCATTTTTAGGTTCTGACAATTGATTACCTTTGCCGCTCAAAACAATTTGTATGTTTGGTATAGGTGGCGGTGAGCTCATATTTATTATTTTTATTGCACTCATGCTTTTTGGGGCAGATAAAATTCCGGACATTGCCCGCACTATGGGCAAAGCAATGGCGCAATTTAGAAATGCATCCAACGAAATTAAATCTGAAATTCAGAAAGGTGTACGTGAAAATGGCCTTGACAAAGAACTGAACCAGTTAACCACTCAGTTTGACACCGAGGTCACCCACATCAAACACACGGTTGAAAAACCGTTATTGGCCGAAAGCGAGGAAGCCAAAGTTCCTTTAGAAGATTTGAGCGGCCCCATTAAACGACAGTAATTTTTGGATGTTAGAATCAATTGTCAAATTAGATAAAGAAGCCTTTGTTTTTCTCAATGGCTTAGGGTCACCCGATTTTGATCCGCTTTGGTTATTCATTACCAACCAAAAAAACTGGATTCCGGTGTTCTGTTTTATGGCCTATCTGATTTGGAAAAAATCAACACCAAAAACTTTTTTATACCTCATTGTCTTTTTGGCCTTTTTGCTCTTGATTACAGACCAATGCGCCAATTTAGTAAAATGGTGGGTCGAACGCATCCGACCTTGCAATGACGCCGAGCTCAAAGGGATCATTCGCATTGTGAAATCGAGCGATTCATTTAGTTTCTTTTCGGGCCATGCCGCCAATTCCATGGCAAGCACGACTTTTATTTATCTGTTATTGCGAAAGCATTACAAAGGAATGTGGTTGTATTTTTTGTTCCCACTTATTTTTGCTTACAGCCGAATTTATCTCGGCCTTCATTTTCCTATTGATATTCTGGCAGGCTTCATTTTTGGCGGAACAACAGGTTTTGTCATGTATCGTTGGTATAGCCGTTTTATTTTGCTTCAACGTTGGTCCAACTAAGGTGAAACGAAAGCCTCATGTTTTGGTTGCCCCGCTGCATTGGGGGTTGGGCCACGCCACCCGTTGCATTCCCATTATTAACGAATTATTAAAGCAAGGCTTTTTGGTGAGCTTAGCTTCTGATGGTGCTGCACTTGCTTTGCTACAAAACACGTTCCCCGAATTGCCTTCGCATGAATTGCCTTCGTATCAGGTCACCTACAGCAAAAGCGCCGCTGGATTTGCGTATAAGCTGGCCCAGCAATTGCCTCATTTTTGGAAAACGATGCAAAATGAACAAAAATGGCTGACCGATTATACCCTTAAAAACCAAATTGACGGCATTATTTCAGACAACCGACCGGGACTTTTCCACGCAAAAATTCCGTCAGTATATGTTACCCATCAATTACAAATTAAAGCTGGAATTTGGGGAATATTAGCTTCAAATGCACACCAAAAATTGATTAATCGGTTTCACGCTTGCTGGGTGCCCGATGTGTCCAACAACGGCGGATTGAGCGGCGCATTAGGACACACCCGCACCCACCGCATTCACATTCCGACAGCATACATAGGTCCGTTGAGTCGGTTAAAGAAGCTACATTTTGGGGTTGAAAAAGGGTTCATTTTGGCCGTTTTATCGGGTCCAGAACCACAGCGCACTTTGCTCGAAAACAAATTGCTCAGCTGGACACCGCCTTTTGAATCAAAAGCCATTTTAATTCAAGGAATTCCGAATAAATCAAGTGAAAAACAAATCAATGGTTGGCAGGTAATTCCCTTTGCGCAAGCGGAGGAACTGGCCGAACTGATGGAAAAAGCGGAACACCTTATCGTTCGGTCGGGCTACAGCAGCCTGATGGATTTGCAAGCATTGGGCAGAAAAGCATTGTTGCTTCCAACGCCTGGTCAACCCGAACAACTATATTTAGCCAAGTATATGACACAAAATAATTGGCTTCCTTCTATTGACCAATCTTTGTTTGATGGCAGCCAATTGGCACAAATTGACACTTTTAATGGGATCCAATCAGCTGAAGAGGCCACGCCTGACTGGGCGCAATTATTTACGATTTTTCGAGGGTAAAAGAAAACTCCGAACCTTGTCCAGGCTGGCTGTCAACGAATATTTTTTCGCCATGCCCTTCTAATATGTGTTTTACAATGGACAATCCCAAGCCCGAACCCCCATCGGCCCGCGAACCCGTTTTGTCGACCCTAAAAAAACGTTCAAACAATCTTGGTATATATTGCCTTTCAATACCCTCGCCATTGTCTTTAATTCTAATGAGCAATTTGTGTTCGGTAAGGTCTTCAAGGGCCACCTCGGTTGAACCGTCGGCTTTGCCGTATTTAATGGAATTCACCACCAAATTAATAAGTACTTGTTGCATTTTTTGTTTATCAGCAAAAACCGAAATCGGATGCAAATACCGTTGGTCAAATAGCAAAATAATGTTTTTTTGATCGGCCTTCATTTCAAGCAAGTCAAACACATGTTGGATGAGTTCAACAATGTTAAAATGTTCCATTTCGAGGTTTAATTCGCCCGCCTCCAACTTGGTAATCATGTCCAAGTCATTCACAATATGAATGAGTCTTTCTACGCCGTTTTCGGCTCTTTCCAAATATTTATCGCGCACTTCGATATCATTGATGGCCCCGTCTAACAGGGTTTCCAGGTACCCTTGCACCGTAAACAAAGGTGTTTTTAACTCATGCGATACATAACCAATAAACTCACGGCGGTATTCCTCACGCACTTTCAGATCTTCAATCTCCATCTTTTTGTCTCTGGCAAATTGCTTCACTTGTTTGGTTAAAGTGGCCATGTCCGTGGTAATCGGCTGATTTCTAAAAGTAGTTGCATCCAAGATGGACACGTCGTCATATATTTTTTTTACCCGACGGTAAATAAAATGCTCTACCCTGTATTGAATTACAAAAAAGGAAAACAGCGCCACTGAAAAACCAAATCCGGCAATGACCAAATACGATAATTGATCAAGTAAAAACAACAAGATCGAAAGCGTAGCCACACTAAATCCAGTAATATACAACGAAGATTTAATGGCAAAACGATAGGTTTTTTTGAATTTAACCGTCATGGCTGTTTGCTGTTAAATTTCAAATTTATAGCCTACTCCCTTAATGGTTTTGAGCCAATCTTCGCCCAATTTTTCACGTAATTTTCTAATATGAACGTCAATGGTGCGGCCACCAACTACTACTTCATTTCCCCATACCCGATCTAGTATTTCTTCTCTTTTAAATACCTTACCAGGCTTGGAAGCCAACAAATACAGCAATTCAAATTCTTTGCGCGGCAGTACCATAGCTTGTTGTCCGTACACCACCTTATATTCTTCGCGGTTAATTTCAAGTGGGCCTACCAGTAGGGTTTCCGGATGCGCTTCTTCTACTTTAACCCGGCGAAGCAATGCCTTGATTTTACTAACAAGTACTTTGGGTTTAATCGGCTTACTAATGTAATCATCGGCACCCGCATCGAGGCCCGCCACTTGCGAATAATCTTCATTGCGGGCGGTTAAAAAGGCAATGACGGTGTCTGCCAATTCGGGTATGTTTCTAATGTGTTCACAGGCCTCCATGCCATCCATTTCGGGCATCATGACGTCCATCAAAATCAGTTGAGGCTGGTGGATGCGCGCTTGCGCAATGGCTTCCACCCCATTACTTGCAGTCACCACTTCATAGCCCTCCAATTTTAAATTATAGCCAATTATTTCTAAGATATCTGGTTCATCATCAACCAAAAGAATGGTAACTGTACTTGATTTCATAAGCGGGATGTTCCTATTGTCGTTTTCAAACGAGGGTAAAATTACATATAAATTAACACCGATAACCACTGTTGCCCATCCCATTTAAAACTTAACACGGGCTTAACGTGCAGGCTACAAAATGCTAACATGTTTTTAACAGTAAGGTTACATGAAGCCATTCTATTTGCACCCAATTATCTATGAACTAAAAAAGTATAAACCAACAGACAACTTACCAATAAAAAAACAAACTAAACAGCTTGTTGTCTATTTTAAAAAGAAACCTAATGAAAACAATTGTACGTTTTAAATGGATCCTTTTGTGTTGTATGATGCTTTCCAATTTCACTTGGAGTCAACTTACTTCATCGCGGGTAAGCGGAACCATTACCACCGACAAAGGAACGGCTGTTTCAGGCTCAGTCACCTTTTTGTATGTACCAACGAACTTGGCCTTTACAGTGCAAACTGACGCCCGAGGGCGCTATGAATTGGAGCAATTATCAGTTGGTGGCCCCTACACCATTACCGTAAATGGACTCGATTCGGCACCTTTCCAACAACAAGATATTTACTTGGCTTTGGGCGATAACACCCAAAACATCCGTGTGTCGGGCGCGGCCAAACAATTAGACGAGGTGGTTGTCAAAAAAAGTAAAACAACCAATGCTAATGGCACCCAAATCAACGAACGCCAAATAAGCGGATTACCTAACATCAACCGAGGCATTCAAGATGTCACCAAATTAATTCCGCAAAGTGCCAACAACTCCTTTGCAGGCACCAATTTCAGGTATAACAACGTGACCATCGACGGTTCCATCAACAATGACGCCATTGGTTTCAGCCCTTCATTGGGCGGTCAATCCGGCACCTCTGGCATGCCTGGAAGCAGCACCCGCAGCAACTCCATCAGCCTTGATGCGATACAAGACATGCAGGTATATATTGCCCCTTACGACGTCAAATTGGGTAATTTTTTGGGCGGAAGTATCAATGCCGTAACCCGCAGCGGTTCCAATCAGGTAACGGGATCGGCTTACACCTATGGCCGAAATGCTTCATTAACTGGCCCCAACCGCAGTGGCGACAACAGCGCCATGCCATCGTCTTTTTCCGATTACCAAGTTGGATTCCGCGTTGGATTCCCCATCGTAAAAGACAAATTGTTCTTCTTTACCAATGCCGAATACACCCACCGCACCGACCCTGTGTTTTATAACGCAGGTGAAGTTGATGGCAATGGCAGCCCAACCGGATTGATTACAGAAGCCCAAGCGCAGCAAATCAAAAGTTTTGTACAGACAAAATACGGTTTTGATGCCGGAACCTATAACGGATACGATAACTTTTCGCAAAGCAGAAAATTTTTCAACAAGTTGGATTGGAATATCAATGCCAAACATCAATTTTCCATTCGGAACAATATCGTTCTATCGGAGGCTTCTAACTTAGAACGCGACGGGGCCAACTTCCGCTTTTCGAGTATGGATTTTACCCAAAAAAACCGCGCCATTAGTACTGTTTTAGAATTTAAAAGCCATTTTAATTCCGCTTGGTCCAATTCATTTATTGCAGGTTTGAGTCAAATTCATGATTTTAGAGACCCTACTACAGCCAATCCGATGTTTCCACAAGTGGAAATTTCTATGAATGGGGGAACCGTTTTGTTAGGAAACGAGCGGGAAGCCACGGTTTTCAACATGCGTCAAAACACTTGGGAACTGACCGATAATTTAACCTACAAATGGAAAAACCACCGCTTTTTGGTGGGTACACACAACGAATTTTACCACATTGAGTACGGTTTTGTGAATGCGTTAAATGGCCGTATTTCATACAGTTCATTAGCCAACTTTTTAAACAGTACCCCTTCACGGGTTCGTGGCACCTATTCCTTTAACAACTTAAGCCGCGATGCCATTACCGACAATCCGTATGCGCAATTTGACATTAATTTGTATAGTGTATATGTGCAAGACGACATCAAATGGGGCGATCGTTTTAAAATCACCCCTGGCATCCGCATTGATTATACCCAATTGCCCAACAAACCCAATTTAAGTCCAAAAGTGGGTGTGTCACCCACGGACGTTAATTTAGGAAACACCT
The DNA here is from genome assembly GCA_002256385.1 of Flavobacterium sp. BFFFF2. GTDB lineage: Bacteria > Bacteroidota > Bacteroidia > Flavobacteriales > Flavobacteriaceae > Flavobacterium. Next base: position 13,977 of record NKJD01000038.1, on the reverse strand, counting down.
ATAATTACACGCCATTGAACCAAATCAACCAATCGTTTTTTGGTCAAGCCCTGATTTCGCCTCGCTTGGGACTTGAATATTGGGCGAATAGTGCCAAAACAGTTAAATTACGAGGTGGAAGCGGCGTATTTACCGGACGTATTCCTTTTGCTTGGTTGGGATATGCCTATTATAATGATGGCGTTGGCTACGGCAGTTACGACCGAAACAATTTGACAGCCGCACAAGTTGCCGCTAATGGCGATCCGCTTGCAGGCAACAACTTGGCCAATTACCAAGACCGATCGAACACAAAAATTCAAGTCGATTTAATTGATAACAACTTCAAAATGCCACAAGTTTGGCGCAACTCATTGGCCGTCGATTACACCTACAATGGATACAAAATGACGCTTGAAGGCATTTACACCAAAGTCATCAACGACCTTAAATTCCAACAAGTCAATCGCATTGACAAGCCAACTTATTACAGTTACGACACCCAGCACCAAATGCCTATTTACGGCAGTACCGCATTGAACTCCAACTTTTCAAATGCCTATTTGCTCTCCAATACGTCCGAAGGCTACCGCTACAGCGTCACCGCCCAAGTCAGCAAAACATATCCCTTTGGCTTAAATGCCTTCGTCGCTTACACCTATGGCGATTCAAAAGACATTTCAAATGGCATCCGCAACTCCATGGAAAGCAACTACCAAATGAACCAATCTTTAACGCCCAACAACCCACAGTTGGCAACCTCCAATTTCAACATCAAACACCGCGTGTTGGCCAATGTCGGCTATGAAATCAATACCTCTAAAAACCACACGCTCAGTGCCACCGTATTTTTCAATGCACAATCGGGCAACCCATTTACTTGGGGATTTGTGAACAGCACCTTGGCAGGCACAGGACAAGCAGCTGGTTTGGCCTATGTATTTAGAGATGCTGCCGAAGCCGCTTTATACATCAAAGACCGCGTAGTAGGTGGTGTGGTTACTGAAACCGCGGCCCAACAGGTAGCCAACTACGAATCGTTTGTCAATGGCAACTCGTATTTAAGCAGCCGTCGTGGGGCATTTACCGAACGAAACGGCGACACCACACCATGGAATATCCAAGCCGACATGCGCATTCAAAGTGAATACCGCATCAAAGTGAATCAGAAGTCGCACACCATCCAGTTGTCGATGAACATCATCAATGTCACCAATTTGATTAACAAAGACTGGGGTAAAAATTATTTCGTGCCAAATACATTCAACTCCACCGCCAACGTCGGACTTACCAAAATCGGATCGGTGGCAGCGGGCAGTCCACAAGCAGGCGATCCAACTTACAATTTCCAAAAACCAACCACCACGCCCTATACCGTTGATGCCTTTGCCTCGCGCTTTCAGGCACAATTGGGCTTGCGGTACTCCTTTTAACCCAGATTACCCATTAGAAATTTATTACAAGAAAAAATGACTGCAAATCTGGGCTTAACCAACCAAAAATAAGTCCATTACAGAAAGACTGTCTTTAACGAGACAGTCTTTTTTTTGGGGCGTGTCCCGTCCGCCTGAGGCGGGACGGGCCGGGCTGTCCGTTATATCTTTTGCCGTTGGCAAAAGGATGCCACTGCCATCCCTCACGCGATATTAGTTGAAAGTTTGTAAAGTTGAAAGTTTTTTAATTACACCACCAACCAAAACCAGACGCTTAGTTCCCGCAAGTCTGTTGCTGTGCTTGAATTGAGAGGAAAGAGGAAAGACGCTGTCTTGCAAAGCTTCGTAGAACAGTTAACATCGATTGAAATTTAGGATTGCTTTTCATAAGACCTCTTGCAGGGTGATTTACGTATTGCTACTGTTTCACGATTTTGTTCATTTTCTTTGCTGGCCCAAAGAAAACGAACCAAAAGAAAGGGCCTTTTTGGCCCGCATAACTGTCATTTTTGCCTGCGGCAAAACCAGTTTCGCTTGGCCGAAAATCCCTCCAAGGCTTCAGGATTTTTTGCGGCTAGCGAAACTTATGACTACATATGCGGGCCGGCTCCTGCAAAGCTTCGCAGAACAGTTAATATTGATTGAAAATCTAAAAGAACCCAATCCTCCAATTCTTGTAATATATCACCAAAATTACACAAAACAACAAAGGACAGCTGTTAAGCTGTCCCTATTGATGACTTGTGCCTATTGCTTTCTTTTGACTTTCGGCTTTTGACTTTCGACTTTCGGCTTTTGACTTTTGACTTTCGCCTTTTGACTTTCGACTTGTATCAATGCTGAATCAACAGCTTATGCGTTGACTTTTGCCCATCGTTGTGTACGATTTGGAGCAAGTAACAGCCGTTGGCTAAGGCACTGCTGTCAATGGGTTGTTGGCCGTTGTAGGTGCCTTCCAATAATAAGCTGCCACTGAGGCCATAAATCTGGTAGCGGGCGGTGTCAAAGCCATAAATCCAAAGTTGGTTGTTCGCGGGGTTGGGGTACAACACCGCTGTGGCCGAGCTTAACGATGGGGTACCTAAGGTGCAAGCGTGGGCGGCGTACTTGGCCAAGAAAAAGTCGGTTTGTGCTGCACTGTTTAACACCGATACGTTGTTGTCGAAGTATAAAAAATGTGCAAAACCGCCCCCCAATAAATAATCGCCAGCTGCATCGGCTGCAATGGCAGTGCCATAGTCAATGTTGCCTACATTGTCATTGGGCAAGTGGGCAATAGACAAACACTGCCCTGTGTCTTTATTAAAGCGCGCCAACATGGCCTGACCGCCTTGACCCATATTGTTGACATGTACACTAAAATTACCCCAAGCATAATTTTCTCCACAGGTAGAAGTGACCGCCACCTCGTTGTTGTTGACCGTGATGGCCCCAAAGCGGGCACCCAGATTGTTATTATAAATACTCCATAACAAGGTGTCGGCGGTAGGGTTTAATTTTGCCACATAGCCTGAAGGAGCAAACCCATTACCAATAACCCCAAGGAAAGAATCCATGGCTGCATTAAAAGGGGTTTGTATTTGACCCGATACATAGATGTTATCTTGTGCATCAAAAGCGAGGTTATGCACAAATATATAACCCCAGTGAGAGGTCGTGTTCTGCCGCAGCCACAACAACTGCCCTTGGGGGTTTAAACAAGCCAGCAACATGGAGTTGGTCACCGTTTGGCCATCAATGGTAAAGGTGGCGGAATTATTTCCCAAATTTGTTGTAAACAGGTAAAAATTGCCATTGTGGGCATTGCGGTAAAATTGCATGTCGTCACCAATACCAGTAGATTGAATATTTAAAGGAGTGGCTGACACAAAAGCACCTGTAGTGTCGTATTTTAAAATAAAATAGGTAGCACTAACATTGTAATTGGCGTTGGTCAACGTATTGGTAAAAGCACCGTCGGCATAGGTGCCCTGGGGCAGCCCGACCAACCAATAACTCATGCCCACTGCATCCACCGCGATGCCTCTTGATCGAGTTTGACCAGATCCAACAGTAATTGAGACATCGATGGACTGGGGTCTGCGAATCCATTGCATATCCCCAATGGAATTGATTTTACAGAGAAAAATTAATCTGCAATCCTGCGGATTTTGTGAAATAATAAGATCGCTGTCTATTCGAGGTGGGTAAGCGGCCAAGGTACTGCCACAACCAGCAAATCGGCCCGCCACATACACATTGTCTTGGGCGTCTATTTGCAGAGGATGTATCGTTTCATACCCCCCCCCAAAAACTTTGGACCAGCGGTAGTTGCCGTCGCAGGCAAAACTAGCCACTACATAATCTGTAATGGTAGTAGGATCTGCAAAATTGCTTTTCGGGTGTCCATCGATGCTGAGGCCCGTTTTGGAGACGGCAGACAGCACATAGCTGTTGCCCTGGCTGTCGGTTACTATGCTGTACACCTCTTCTTGCCTTTGCAGTGCGTTTGTAGAAAGTTCATCAAATCCACCCCCACTTTTGCCCCACACCCACGACTGGGCGTGTAGGGTAGGAGTGGTGCTAATGAACAGAAGTATAAATAAACCTTGTTTTATTAAATTAGATGATAATATGATCGGTTTCATGGTTTTTGTTTTTGGCTAGTGGGTGATGATGAGTTTGGTTTGCTCAATAATTTGGTCGTTTTCTTTCATGAGCACCAAATAGGTGCTGCTGCCGTAGGTTGCGCAGTCAATGGTGAGGGCGCCTTGGGCTGAGGTTGGGTACCAGGTGGCCAAGGTCCTGCCCAACAGGTCAACGATGCTGATGCTGCGGGTGGTGGCAGTATGGCCATATTCATAATACAGGGTGGTACTATTTTGGGCTGGGTTTGGTGCCACGCGTAGCGAATGGCCTGCGAACACAGTACTGCTGGTCTTGGTTGGGTTGCTTGGCATCTGATATGGTGCGGGCAGGTAGACAATCCCTCGTGTGGCGCATTGGCCGAGCTCTGTATTGCCGCCATCGACAGTGATATTTACCGGAACACCGCCGCCATGAAATGACTCGTTGGCAACAAATGACAAAGGCGTGGTGGTGGTGGATGGATCCACCACAAATTCAGTCGGCATAAAACTGCCGTACAGGCTTGAAGCAGCCAAACTAATGGTCACGGGTTGGTTCCACGATGTGTTACAACTAAAGTTTAATTGATACACAAACTGGCCATCTGCGGTCATTTCTACAGAGGTAGCCGTAAATGCAGCATTAAAACCGCAATTTTCAAGGGTGTGCTGAAACACCGGAAAACGGGTAGTCAACTGTTTGCTGCAACTGCCGTTTGCGCCGTACCCAAACAAGGAAATGGCAACATCGCCGCCCTGAAAACCGTTTTGTGGGCTAAACAGCAGGCTTTGGGTACTGCTGCCGCTGGGCAGTAGTACCAGACTGGGGTCAAAGCTGCCTTCGTGGTCATTGGCTGCCAAATAAACAAAAATAGGGTCACCATTGTTTTCAAATTGAAAAGTGACCATATAGGCGTTTGAACGGGTGGTTCGAACCACGTGGTTGGAACTGACAACCACGTCAAAATCACAACTATTTGGACTTTCATGCGCCGCACATGTGGCTGGAAAGTCCAAATACAGCTCTTTTAAACATACCCCATACGGAGTGACCGCATTAAAAAGCAGCTGCACGGTCCCGCCCGTAAAACCAGTAGCAGGCTCAAAAGTGAGGATGCGGTCTATTGGTATATTTGGAATATAAATTGGGCTAGTTGTAAAATGACCTTGGGAGGCTGGCGTTAACACATTGGCAACGACTGAATCAGCATAGCCATTGGTGGTGCCTAACCGAACTTTGTATGCAAAGCCCGATGGGGTGGGTACACAAAAGATGGAATCCACCACATAATCGACTTTGCATTCCGTAATAAATTCGCATAATTCTGGAAACCTCACTTTGGTAATTTCTTTGAGGTAAGTGTGTACGCTGTCTTGCGCCCTAATGGTGAGGGTATAGTCCTGATCGCCCTGAAACCCAACAGGTGGGTAATACAGCACAAAGTAATCAGAGGTGCCATAAGGCACCGTGACGGAACTCTGTTCAAAGTGCCCACCCAGCAAGCCGTTGATTGAAAAACGAGCGGCAAACGTAGCCTCGTGTTCGCTTAAAAAATGCAGATGCAATTGGTAGGCGATATCGCCACTGGGAGTTTGAATACATAAAACAGGGTCAATAGTGGCTTTAAAGTCCGAAGCAATACACTGGGCATCTTGCAAATCAAGTACCGTCAGGTTTGTGGTACACTCTGGGGTTTGGAGTTGCAAATGGTATTGATGGAGTGGGGTCACATTGTTTAAAGGGGCAACGGGACCACTACCTGATTGCAAATTTTCATTTTCGTTAAACCAAGTCCATTGGGTGAAATTGCCAACAGGCCCAGTCAAAGAAAGGGAAGCATTGCTACAGGCATCATAGCAGCCGTTCGGGAACACCCAACTGAGGGTTTGCAAGTCTATCGGCAATTCGCGTTGAGCCACCGAGGAGCAACCAAACGTTTCAGCCCGCACCTCTAAGGGGCCTTCATGGGTACTGTGGGTTAGGGTGCCGGTGTCGCCATTGCTCCAGTAGTAGCTGACCCCCACCTGTGGGTTGGTCACGTTGAGCGTGGCGGCATAGGGCACACACTGAAAGGCTGCCAACGTAATGATGGGTTGCGCTGGTGTAGCCAACACTTGAATGGGTTGGGTGGCAGGCGGCCCAGCGCAAAAGCCCCCTGCCCCATCAGATACTTTGGCCGTGACCTCGATGGTGTAGGTACCAGGGATGCTTTGCGCTAAATCAAAGATGTGGTTAGGGGTACTTGCCGCTTGTACCACATTGTTTACAGACCACTGATACTGTACCGTGGTGTCGGCAGGCACACTCAGCTCGAGGGTGGTTCCCGCACACACACTGCTGCCACCCGACAACAAGGGCGCGGCTGGGGACGGAATAAACGCGGCCGTCACGGCAGCGTTTCGGAAGTTCATACAATTGTTGCTGTCTTCAGTGTACACAAAATATTGACCGCTATTACTTACACTAAAGGCCGTATTGGGCGGAGTGGTCGTTGCCAACTCCGTCGTTGGGGCATTACTATTATACCAATGATAATGAGTGGGAGTACTAACACTTGTAACATTATAATTTAGTACAATCGTTCCGCCTTTACAGGCCATGGTGGGTGCTGCGGTGACGTTGCCCTGCATATTTTCCTTGTTAATATGCACCACAGTACCTCCAGTAGCGGTGCAGCCGTTTTGGTCGGTTACCAACACGGACACGTATGGGTCTCCTCCAGTACTAAAAGTACGGGCTGGGTTTTGCAATGCGTTATAGGCTAATGGTTCAAAAGTCCACCAATAGGTTACATTGGTGCCAGTGCTGTTGGCCATAAAGTGTACGGGGGTGCCGGCACAGGCCACGGTCTCGAGGCTGCTTACTGTAACGGTAGGCATGCTGGGCAATACCACAGAAATTGTTTTTTGGCAGTCGGGATTCCCTGGACCGCTAATGCGAACCCCAAAAGTATACGGTCCCGGTGCCAAATTGTCGTACACCATTTGCGCGTCATTAGGCGATCCAGTAACTGTAAATGGTTGCCAAGAATTACCACCATCTTTAGTAAATTCAAAGCTAGAAATGGGCGTGTTGGGGAAATAAACAGAATGGTCCAAAACGGTTACTTTGTAGGTGCCGCTGTTGTTGTTGCATGTAACTTTGTACCGCATGTCGGCAATATAGGGGATCACAACAACGCCTCGCGAGGTGCGTTTACAAGGTGCCCCGTTTACATTCTCTATTGTATCCAATTTCAGACTATAAGAACCTGGTTGGGTCATTGTAGCACTCATACTGTTCAAGCCACTTTGATTGCTGGTGTACGTACTTCCCGATTCAACACTCCAATTTGCAGCAGTAATGTTGGGAGCACCAGACAGATCTGCACTCGCAGTAAATTGGCCACAGCCTGAAACAGAAGGTGTAATATGGTACAAATCATCAGGTAAGCTGCATTCTTGGCCACCCGGAGAGCCCCCGGGACCATTAATCAGCATTGATGTGGTATGTTTTGAGCACCCAAACGAATTGGTTACCATAGCCTGATAGGCTCCGGCAACAACTTGGGTAGCGTCTAAAGAAAACTGTTGGGGGTAAATAGGAGCACTAGGAGGATTTACATTGTACCAATATATGGATGCAGAATTGCCAAAGCCATTTTGAATAATCACGTGAAATACATGATTTAAGGGCACATAATCCGGAGTAATAGAAACTATACTTGGGTTCGAAGTAATAACGGGCGTTGGTGACACCGTAATTTGTCTGGTAGCAACCGCATTTACAGCACAACCTGAAATCCCAGAAACAGTAAGGGTAATATAGCTGTTAACCTGTGCAGTCAGCGGATTTCGAAATGAATGGGTAACAGTGTCACTCTGTGAAGTGGTAATTCCATCACCAAAATCCCAAGTAGCTGTAGTGTAACTAAACTGCGGATTTAACGTAAAGCTGAATGGTATAGGTACTTCACTACATACCGTTGACGCAGTTGGTGTAACTATGGTTGCAACAGGCGTAGTAATTACCGTCACTGGAAAACCATTGTTGGGGTTCGGATAATTGAAAGTATAATCCAGACCGCATTTTCGAACCGTCAACTTGACATATGCCTGTGTGGTTGTGCCAACCGCAGGTTGATTCCACAACACATTTATCTGATGAGTGTTTTGGCCCTCGGTAATACTACCCGCAGACGCGGGACTAATTGTCCAAATATAACTTTCAGCCGCAGTATCTGCAATTTGGTATGTTTGCGTCGAGCTGCCGCAAACTGTTGACAAAGGACTGTTTAAAAGCGTCATGTCAGGAATTAGTCTGTCTATTGTTTGTGTAAAAGAATCAGAAGAACAGCCATCTTTTTGGTACCATACCTTCAAAACATAGGGGACATTGGAGGTGGGGTCAAAATTAACCGTTACGCTTGAGCCTACTGCGCTCCCAATAAAAGTACCATTGCTGTTTACAATTTCCCAATGCGTGGTATACCCCTGCACCAGCGCACAGGTATAGGTTTCGGGAGTGCCTGGACAGACGATTGTAGGCCCCGTAATGGCGACTGGTGCTGCTGCTATACTTTTAACATGAATGGCAGGTAGCCCATTACTACATACGTCCGTTGATTGAGTGGAAAACACATAAGTGCCCGCCGCCGAAAATGTAAGCGGAAACGAAGTGTCGGTGCTTGTGTTACTGTATCCATAAGGACCTGTCAAAATCCATGCAATTGCATTGGTGTTACTGCTGCTGGTGTTTTGCAATGTATAATTATTAACCTCGTTACTGCAAACCGACGTAGGGCCATTTAGAACAAGACTAGGTTTAACAACTACATGCAAATGCGCGGTACCTGTGCAATTCAACAATGTATTTGTATAATTGCAATACATATCAAAATAGCCTGCAGTAGACGCGGTGATCGCTGCCTGATTTCCTTGGTTTACGGGGGTCAAAACAGCCCCTGCAGTATTGTTACTTAATGACCAGGTAAATTGAGTGGCTGGCCACTGCGGCAAGCTATAAATGGATTCTGATTTTGTACAAATGGCATTTTCACCTTGGATACTTCCATTTTGCTTGACAATAGGTACATTGATAGCAGAAGTACAATTGTAGCAGTTGTTTGTGTGTACAATGATGTGTCCAAACCCGCTGTCGTCTGGCGCATTCCACTGAATGGTGGCGCTGGTGTGTGTGGTGTTTTGGTCAACAACTTGTCCACCTACTGCTTCCCATACAATTGAATTACTGCAATCCGCTGAAACGGCTTCTGGAATGGAATAAGTGGCCGTTTCTCCTTCGCACAGCACGCCTGGGCACGAAATAGGAATGGTTTTATTAATTACATGTACAACAACATCGTGGGTATCAAAACAACTACAGCCGTTGAAAGCGGTCAAATGAACGGAATAATCGCCCACTGTGGTGTAAGTATGAGTGGGATTGTCTTGCGTTGAATCAACGGTGGTTGTATTTAAGTCTCCAAAATTCCAATTGTAGTGCATGACTTGGTTGCCATTGTTGTTTGTCGTGGTGTTTGTAAAGGCAACGGGGCTATTGATGCAAACCGTATATTCTTCTTCGGCTAGGTTCGGATAAACACCAAAACCAGCATGTGGGGCGGGTACAATTTCTACGCAGCGGTGAAATGGAATTTCTGTACCACTGATCAAAGTAATGGTGGCTTGTATGGCCGCATTGGCCGCATTGGTCCAATGAATTTCACAACTCGTATTGGTAGGTGCTGCTACTATGTAGCCTCCTGTTATATGCCAAACCGTGGTTGTCGAAGAATCAACACCACCCGAAAGTGTATAAGTAACGTTGCTGTTTTCACAAACCCGAATGCATGGCCCATCAACAATGTTCGAATGATCTTTAACACTCAGATCTTCACAACTTACCTCGCCGTTCCAGCCAATAGAAACTTCGCAACTTGGCAAAACTAGTATCTGCGCCGATGTTAATATGGCACATTGCAACGGGTCTGGTGTAAACACATAGGTAGATGACACAGTATTACTTACGTTGCTTGGACTCCATATGCCATGTATATTGTTGTTTGATACAGTCGGTAAAATAGGCGCTGTAACGCCTGGACAAATGGATGTTGGAAAAGAAAATTGGGGAGAAGTATAATTAAGTGAAATGGTAAATACCGCCTGGTACGTGCTGCAAGCGTTACCGCCAGTTACTTGAAAGACACAATTGAATGTTGCTGGTTGATTGGTGGGTATGGTGGTAATCGGCAAATTGTTGCAGGTCCAAGATCCAGCAACCCCATTTTCATCAAAAGTTGGTAAAATTATGGTGGGGTCGTTTAAGCAATAATGAGTTCTTAATTGTCCAAAAAGTGGCACCGTTGCTGGAATTATTGTAATGTGTTTAGTGACAGGTGGTGCACACTGACCACTGTTGGGTGTGAATACATAATCTTGTGATTGGCTATTGCTGATAGTCGTAGGACTCCATGTCCCTGCAATATTGTTTGTGGAAACTAGCTTGAGTGTGGGCAGGGCGTCATTACTGCAATAGGTGGCCGCAAGGCTAAAGTCAGGGACTACATTCGGTGTCGCCGTTAAAGAGTAAACATAAGGAACTGCACATTGGCCCGAAGCGGGTGTAAACGTATATTGCCTTGAGGTGTTTGGAACAAATGCGGGCGACCAGGTGCCTGTCACATAATTGTTTGACGTAGTGGGTAGCACAAGGGGTGTTCCCGCACAAATACTTGTCGGCAGTGAAAATGTTGGTTGGATGGGACTGGATGAAACATAAACGATATTACTGTAATCTGGCACAGTACATTGGTCACTTCCTAATGATTTACGTCTAACATAATAATGACTTTCATTAGTATATTGATTTAGATTATTAATAAACGCTGTAGCTGGAAGTGGTATTGTAGTTGTCAGTAACGAAGAGAAACTAGTAGTTAATGAAAATTCCCAAATATATCCCAATTGCGAAGTTGTACCATTACTATTACTCTGTATTGAATTAGGTGAACAACCGGCTGTAATTATACTTCCTCCTATAGCTCCCTGTTTGACATTAAATGGATTATGAAATTTAATATATTTAACAAATGCACAGCCTCGAATTATTATGTTTGCTTTCAAATATAAATAGTAGTCAGAACCAATATCAAAGAATGGAGTTCCATTCAAATTGTTGTCAAAGTTAAATGACATGGTTTGATTTATCAGAAAGGCTGAAAGATTAGGATTTAGTGCGATATTAGTAAATAATTGTGGCGCACAGCCGAGAGATTGATATGTTGGATTTGTTGCTACTGACGCTAGATCTAATTTGCAGAGTTCTAAACTAACTGAGTCAATAACTTGGTCTGGTAAACAAAAATCATTTGTTGAAATTCTAAGATTATGTATTGTAGCATTAATCGGCATTGCTCTACCTGTAACTAAGCAAGAATTGTCAACGTGATCATCGTCATCAAATTTAGGTGTAATAGCGTCAAATCGATAAATATTAAATGATTGACTTGGGTATTTTATCTTGCTACCGCAATACGGATCTTTATAAACTGCTTTTCTTCTGTAAATCAATAAGCAAGGATCGCCTACATTACTCGTAGCTAAAAAATTTTGTTGCGTTGCGGATGCAATTGGAATTTCTAACGGACCAAATTGAACAAACCATTGGTAATTGCAATCTGGTAGGCCAGTCCTGCCACAAAAGCATGGCGGATCAAGTTCAAGTAATTTTGTAACAGGTGATCCACATATATAATGGTCGTGATTCGCGATACTATCCCCTGCATAGGTACCGCCATAAAATGGTAAGTTTGCAGTACACCCAACAGGTGGTGTACTATCGTAGTGATAGTTATTAAATACACGCATTACTTTGGTTACTTCTTTATGCCAAGTGGTGACAATAAATTTATAATCAACATATGGTGTCTCATCAGCATTTAAACAAAATGAAGTGTAGGATTCTCCATACGAATCTAGTCCTATAAATGGATTTGAAATTTCATTAAATTGGGCGTTTTCATTTGATCTCTTAAATATTCGTATTTTTCCATATGGATGAATAGAATTACTATTGTTCGTAAGCCATCCACTAATAATATCGTTTACATATTTAGGCGCATCAATAATAATATTCTTTGTGCAATTTGCATTTGCATTTTTGTTTTCACAATCGATATTTAAATTTTCTAAACTAAAATCATAATTTTCAGGAATACCGCCACCCAAACATTCTATTCCAAAATAGGCATAAGCATGATCATTTGATGGAAAGGTTGAACTATCATGCGAGAAAAAAGTAATGGTTACATACGTAGTCAATTGTGGATTTGTTGAGTCATCATTAACAAACTCGCTAAAATCTACATCTTTATGTGTCCAACTTGTCATTTTGTATGTCTGATCATAACTTGCTTCGTCATTATGAGTGTGTGAAACCCAATCGTTTTGCGGCCACCAATTATTCCATCCAAGGCCATACATGGTTTGTCCTAAAATGACACTCTGAACCGGATTTGCAGGACCATTGATTGTATTTTTATAATCATAATTGCAAACAAAACCAAATCCGCTAGGCGTATTAGGTTCATTTATTCCAGAGTTTTTGTATGAACACCGAGAAGAGGACTCATTTTTACCTAAAATGTATATTCTATATTTACAATTATTTCTACTTATTGGTATTTTAACCGATAAGAAATGCCCCCTAGATTTGTGATCTTCAGCAGAAACATTACCAATTCGAACAACTCTTGAAAGCGCATTTGGAATTGAGAAGTTTGTAAAATTGGCATCATTGATAACATTTATGCTAGATGTATTAATTACTTCAAAATTGGAATTATAATCAGTTGCATTTAATGTTTGTTCATTGTGAATGCTATTATCTATTTCTGGCCATTTTTCGGTATAATCTACTCTTTTCCAGCTATATGTTGTTCCATCAATATTTATGTCCCAATTTGTGCTTGATGAAGGAGGCACGAAATTACAATTGCCTGGTTGTGGTATTATCGCAAATTTATATGTGCTTGATTGTCTGCAATTAGAATTTGAAATTAAAGATACAATTAGTTTTAATTCATAATTACCAACTGGTAGGGTGGGGTCTAATGTATAGGTTGACGAATTTCCGTTTGGGTAGGAAGTTGAAATATTTGACAATAAGGTAAGTGTCCAATTGTAATTTATGCTTGGGGTTGAAGTATTTGCTCCGCATAATAATGAAGCATTAAATGAACTCTGTGGAATTACATTCCCAATCTGAATTATTGTTTTTGAATCATTTACCGTAGAATTTACTAGTGGATCATTTATCTTTAAAAGGCAGTTATTAAATGCGGAACAATTATCGCAATTATTTCTAAGCAAATCTTTTCGTACCCCATAAACGGGATCAACCATATAGCGCATTCGGTCAATTTGGCCAAGTGTAAAATGATATTCACAATCCCAATTTCCATAATCCATATAATTCGCTTTGTCGTCAAATCCAGCAGAAGGACACGTGTCAAATTGTTGAAGACAGTCCGTGTTGTCCATATTCTTCATACTTGGCGGGGTATCTTGCACCATGTCACCATCATATAGTGGATCGTTGTTATTGCAAGAACAAGCAGGATAATTGGCAATAATACTTGGATCACAAATACCAAAAATATGATAGAGACCTAAATAATGCCCCATCTCGTGTGCCAACACATTCATGTTGCGATCAATAACAGTCATGTTATTGACAATTTGAGTATCATTTCTCAGATAACTTCTTTGTATGAAAATGGCATCAGTCTGCGCTCCATATGCTGGGGGCATACTGGCAAAACCAGCAGCGTCACCAATTTGATCTACTACGTAGGGTCTGCTGAAAAACTCAAGCAACATTTAATTGATTGATGAATGCTTCTTTGCTGAGATATTTTCCGCTGTTTAGTTCTAGGTTAGCTTTTATAAAAACTGATTTTAGTTGTTTGATCATAAAT
>NKJD01000089.1 GCA_002256385.1 Flavobacterium sp. BFFFF2 | reverse complement strand
CAGCCGTTTGGCGCAATAGCTACTTTTTCTTGAACTGAACTTTTACAGTTCCGAAAAAGTTTTATCTTTACAAGAAGAAAAAAATGTTCCCGCAGGCCGCTACTGTCGCCAAGCGGCGAAACGTTAGCAGAAAGCTTTTTAAAAAAAATAAGTTTGAAATAATTCAGATTTCAAGTTAATTTGTAATTTTGAAAAAAATAGCAAAGTGGATTTACAAACTCGAAAATTAAACTTCATTCAAGAGTTTCTCAAATTAGAAAGTGAGAAAGTTATCTCTCATTTAGAAAAATTGCTACAAAAAGAAACACAAGGTAATTGTGATTTGAAACCTATGTCAATAATAGAGTTTCAGAATAGAATTGATCAGTCAACTGAAGATTCCTTAAATGGACGTTTGACCGAAAACAGCAAATTAATTTCTGAAATTGAGAAATGGAGTTAGAAGTTTATTGGACTAATTTTTCTAAAAAAGAACTCAAAAAAATATTCAATTATTACAAAGAAAATGCAAGTTTGAATGTTGCCAAAAATCTTGTTATTGGCATAACAAAAGAGACTGGGAAACTTAAAAAGCACCCAAAAATTGGTCAGGAAGAAAAATTGTTAGAAAAAGATTCTCGAGACTTTCGGTATTTAGTTTATAAAAATTACAAAATCATATATCTTGTGAATTTGGAAGAAAACAGAGTTGAAGTTTTTGATGTGTTTGATACTCGACTAAATCCATTAAAGATGCAGCGCGGAAAATAAAGCCTTCTGCTAACATCATGTTGACGCAAGCGGGGCTTATGTGGTAAAAAGAACAAATAATCGTTGTAAGTGGCAAAACCGTTTTTAGTTTTTTGCCTTTTTTTGTAAGTTTACAAAAAATAAAAACGGTTTTGCCGCAGCGGTTTGAAATTGAAAATAAAACTCACTAAAGTCCCGCCTGCGTCAACATGAGAAACGTTACCAGCAATTTTATGAGAAAAAATCCGATATATTCATTTAGCCTAATTGTATTTCCTGTAATAGGTTTATTAGTATATTTTTTATACGGATTTTGGGGAATCGGTGTTTTAATTTGGCTTTGGGGAATTTATCTAATTATGTTACTTACAAGTTTCATAATGAAAAAAGCGGAAATAAGTAATCGAAAACAAATAGAATGGATTTTAATCGGGATTTATATTGTCTTTCATAGTCTTTATTACGTGAATTTCAATGTTGGGACTGAAATTTATTTGCCAAATCAAAACAAACCATTTGTAGGTAATAACCAAAATTTTATAATTATTTTCAACGTAAAAGGTGAAAAGGAACTACCGAATAATTTTTTCACAAATAATAAAATTTATGTTCCGAAAAATGGAATTGTTTTAACTTCTTCAAGCGAAAATGACTACAAACAAAAATATTCATTTGACAACAAGATAATAATGGAGAATTTTGCAACTAGCAATTTTGAAACTTGTAATTGTTATGGAAAAGAAAATTATAAGTTTGAATATTTAACTGGTTCAGTAAATATTAAAGGGAATATTGATTATAATTTTAGAGACTTGAAAACAGAAGAAATCTGTAAATTATTTGAAAACCAAAAAATTCATAATAATTTACAAAATGGTTATGATAACAAAAAAAGTTATCTTGAGCAAAAAGAAGTTGTTATAAATAATCAAAACTTAACTGAAATACCAAAAGGACTTTTGGAACTTAAAAATTTAGAAAGCATAAATATTCACACGAATTCTTTCAATAAATTTCCAAAAGAAATTTTCAACTTTCCAAAACTTAAAGACTTGACAATAGGATTTAATGGGATTGACACAATACCAAAAAAAATTAGTGAAATGCATAATCTTGAATATCTTGCAGTAAATGGAAATAACATAAAAGATTTGCCAAATGAAATTTTTGAACTTCCTAAATTGAACTATTTACATATTAGAGAAAACAAATTCAACAACGAAAAATTGAAAAGTATAATCGAAAAATGTAAAAAAAGAGGAATAGAATTAAACTATGAATAAAAAAAACTGCTGGTAACAGGCGTTTGGCAAGATTGCGAATTTTATAGTAAATTCACGTTTACATTTCGCAAGAGATTTTATCTTTTATAGAAAATAATCGGTTCCGAAGTTCGCAACCTCGCCAAGCGCTGAAACGTTAATGCCAAGCGTTTTTTTTAGAAAGAATTTTTCATTAATGGAAATTTAGCTAGTCAACTCCTCTCCTACTTTGAACAACAATTGATTGAATAGTTTTGCGTTGAATTTTTGTCGCGTAGA
>NKJD01000037.1 GCA_002256385.1 Flavobacterium sp. BFFFF2 | reverse complement strand
GGGATAAAGGTTATCTGTCTTCCACTCAACAAATAGATTTATTTCAATCGGCAAATATCATTTTGGAGACACCAATGAGAATGAATCAAAAAGGGTATGTAAAACAGCCATATATCTTTAGAAAGGCAAGAAAAAGAATTGAAACATTGTTCTCACAATTATGTGATCAATTCAAAATAAGAAACAATTATGCAAAATCTTTCGAGGGCTTTAAAACCAGAATATTGGCAAAAATTACAGCATTAACATTGGTTCAATATATCAACAAATTCATATTTGACAGACCAATTAATAATATCAAAATTCAAATCAATTAATTTCACCCAACGGGTTACAAATAATAAAATTCTACTCTATGAAAATGAAAAATAAGAGAGAAGAACAAATAATAGCTAAACAAAAACATAGAGATTCTTTAAGAGCAAAAAGGAGAGAACAGCCAATTCTCGAAAGGCAAATGCCGAGTAAGTCAGAAAAACCATTAATTCTAATTGTGTGTGAAGGTAAAAATACAGAGCCATCGTATTTTAGACAATTTAAATTAGTTACTGCAACGGTTGTTCCAGTTGGAGAAGGATACAATACAATTTCTTTAGTAAACAGGGCAAATTATCTAGCACAGAAAAGAGACTATGATCAAGTATGGTGTGTTTTTGATAAAGATGATTTTCCAGACAGTGATTTTAACAATGCAATAATAACTGCACAGGCGAATAATTTCGGCGTTGCTTATTCAAATCAATCCTTTGAATATTGGTTAATTCTTCATTTTGATGACCACCAAGGAGGAGGAATGAATAGAGGTCAATACAATTCTAGAATTAACTCACTCTTGAGCCCATACAACATAGTTTACGAAGGCGACTCAAGCAAAGTTATAACCTCAGATCTTTTTGAGTTGTTAGAAGGTATAGATGAAAAAACTGGAAGAGAAAGAAAATTATTAGCCATCGATCGTGCCAAAAGAAATGCAGCATTTTTTAACTATGCAAATCCAGCTAGGGAAGAGTCTTCAACAACAGTATATAAGCTTGTGGAAGAACTAATTAAATATTGTTGAACGAAAACATAAAAAATCACCGCCAATAAAAAAAGTTGACAACAATCTCAAACCTCAAACCCCGAATCTCAAACCCCCAACATCAAACTTCAAATCTCAATTTTCAAATCCTTCAATCCTTCAATCCTTCAATCCTTCAATCCTTCAATCCTTCAATCCTTCAATCCTTCAATCCTTCAATCCTTCAATCTTTCAATCCTTCAATAAAAAAATTCAACAAATCACCAACAACCTCAACTCCCCCTCATTTTCAATCGGCGCTCGATGAATACACGGCAACACCTTCTGTGTTGGGTGGTCAACCGCCAAGCGCCACAGGTTTCCAACCCCACAGTTGATGGGAGTGGCATGGGGGAGGGCTTGGTAATGCAAATCAAAATAATGTTCTTGCAAAAAGTGGTCAAAGGTGTGGTCGGGGCCATCGTGGAGTGCTTGTAGTTGGGTGCGGACCTCGGGAATCAATACCTTTTGGATGGCTTGGTCATTGGCAATGAGCTCGGAGGCGGCGCCGTAGTAGGTGCACAGATAGGTGTCGGTGGGTACGGGCGAGCGGTCAACATGAAACGAATACACATCGGTGGTGATGAAGCGGAAGTCTTCGTCGCGTTCATAGCTTTTTAACAGGTTTAGGACAGGTGCGGCGCCGATGTCGGTGAGCGCTTGGATGTCTTGCAAGATGATTTCGCGGGCGGTCTGTCCGGCTGCCGAGAGCGCAAGGGCCATCAACTCGGCCGGCGTCACCACGGTGATGTTTTCGTGCAAGGTGAGTTTGTCTACTATTTCATGGAAGTCGCCTGACAGCGGGCGGTGCCAGCACAAGGCATTCACGTTTTCTTTGAATTCGGTGCGGTTCAGTTCGGCAAAACTGTTTGCGATGCCGATGTGTGGGTGGTTGGCGTAGGGGTGGGGCATGGGCGGGCTTGCGCTTGTTTTCGTGCCCCAAATTACGGGCATTTCAGCCTAAAAATAGGTATTTCTTTTAAATGCCATGTTGGTTTATTGGGTTATTTGGGCATAAAGGCGGGCATGGAAAGTCGAAAGTCGAAAGTCGAAAGTCAAAAGTCAAAAGTCAAAAGTCAAAAGTCAAAAGTCAAAAGTCAAAAGTCAAAAGTCGAAAGTCCAAAGCCAAAGTATTTTTGTAGCAGGACACAATTGTTTCTTCAAATTGCCTCCCAAATCTTTCAATCATTTCCAAATTTCCAAATTACCTCATTTTCAAATTCTTCAATCTTTCAATCTTTAGCTTCGCTCCGTTCGTGCCTTCGGCCCTCGGGTCAATCTTTCAATCAATTTAAACAGACTGATCATTCCCATTAAAAGTAAAACCTGGGGCAAACCCATTTTTAATGGCAAACAAGGCCAATCCGACGCGGGTTTTAATCATTGTTTTTTCGGCAACCTGGTCGCGAATAGATTCCACTGTTCGGGCGTTTATATTCATGATGATCCCTATTTCTTTGTATGATTTTTCACCGACACATAATTCTAGGAATTCTTTTTCACGTTTGGTAAATATAAATTCAGGCGTATATTCTGGAAGCAACATCCGATTGATTTGCAATTTAGTAGCCCAGTCTGGAACATAGTAATTATTGGACGCCACCTTTTGAATGGCAAATTCCAATTCTTTCGTGGAGGCACTTTTTACCAAATAGCCCAAAGCGCCATGAGCCATCACTTTTTTTAAACTTTCTTCTTGTGCCAAGGAAGTAATGACCAATATCTTAATGGTTGGGTGGTTGTTTTTAAGCCAAAGGCAAGTTTCATATCCGTCCATCACGGGCAGTTGAATGTCTAACAAAATCAAGTCAGGTAATGGATTGTTTTGGGCAAATTGCGATTGTAATTCTAGTCCATGCCGACAAGTGTACAAAACCTCAAAATGAGGCAAGTTGCCTACAACCTGAGTTAATGCTTCGGCAACTAGTTCATGATCGTCAACTATTACAACAGTGGTTTTCATGGCTTATAAGAATGAGTGGTAGATTGGGCGACTTTTCGTGTGAATTGTAAAATTATACGCAAGTTAAATAAAATTATTTTTTTAACATTAAATTATAATAAAATATTTTTATAATGTTAATTACATGTGTTTAATAATCATTTAGTGTTTTAATTATGCACATTTATAATTGCTTGTTGAAGAATAAAAAAAGACCCATCCGAAGAATGGGCCTTTTTTGAGTACTTAATGTATGTAATTTGTAATCCTACTTTAAGATAGATAAGCAGGTTCAAAATGGGTCAACGCTTTAAATCTTTTAAGGCGCTCACGCACTTCTTCGGGCTTTAAAGTGAGCATGCGTTCGGTGCCAAAGCGCTCCACACAAAACGAAGCTAAATTGGAACCATAAATGATGCCATTTTTCAAAATTTCGAAATCTACGCCGTTGCTTTGGGCTACAAAACCGGCTAAGCCACCTGCAAAAGTGTCACCTGCTCCGGTAGGGTCAAATACTTCTTCGAGGGGTAGGGCAGGGGCAAAAAAGATGTTTTCACCTTGGAACAATAAAGCGCCATGTTCGCCTTTTTTGATTACCACATATTTTGGTCCCATCGCATGAATTTTAGCGGCAGCCTTCACCAACGAATATTCACCAGACAGTTGGCGCGCCTCTTCATCATTAATGGTAATGACATCTACGCGTTTAATGACTTCCTTCAATTCTTCGAGTGCCGAATCCATCCAATAGTTCATGGTGTCTAAAATCACCAAAAGAGGTTTTTGTGTCAATTGGTCCAACACACTATTTTGAATCGCGGGGTGTAAATTACCCAACAATACCACTTCGGCTTCCTTGAAATGATCGGGAACCACCGGGCTAAAATCGGCCAATACATTCAATTCTGTAATCAAGGTATCACGCGAATTTAAGTCGTTGTGGTAGCGGCCGCTCCAGAAAAATGTTTTGCCACCTTCAACCACTTCCAATTTTGAAATGTCAATATGTCGTTGGGTTAATAAATCCAAGTATTCTTGTGGAAAATCGCTGCCAACTACTGATACGATGGCCGATTCCACATTAAAATGAGAGGCTGCCAAGCCAATAAAAGTGCCTGCGCCGCCCAGTATTTTGTCGGTTTTTCCAAATGGTGTTTCAATGGCGTCAAATGCAACCGTTCCAACAATAAGAAGTTTGTTCATGCTGTAATGTTATAATTATTTTAAAAAAGTGTACAAAGATAGGTCAAATGGATAGGTTTACCATGATGCAACCACTTGAGCTGCTGCGGCAATGGTAGCATCCAAGTCTTCGTAGCTTAAAGCATCGGTGATAAACCAAGTTTCATAGGCCGATGGCGCAATGTAAATGCCGTGGTCGAGCATGCCGTGAAAAAATTGGCGGAATTGTTCATTGTCCCCATTTTTGGCTGTATGAAAATCGGTCACTGGTTTTTCGTCAAAATGAAAGGAAATCATCGATCCTACGCGGTTGCAAGTGAACGCGATGTTTTTTTGTTTAAAAACGGTTGAAATGCCTTTTTCCAAATAGGCCGTTTTTTCATGTAAACGGCTAAACAATTCCTGGTCGTTATTGATACTTTGCAGCATGACCAAACCAGCCGACATGGCAATCGGATTGCCAGACAAGGTACCCGCTTGATACACAGGCCCCACAGGCGATAGATATTCCATGATGTTTGTTGGCCCTGCAAATGCGCCAACAGGCAAGCCGCCTCCAATTACTTTGCCAAAACAAACCAAATCGGCCTGTACACCGTACAATTCTTGTACCCCACCTTTGGCCAAACGGAAGCCCGTCATCACTTCATCAAAAATGAGCAAACTGCCATGTTGGTCGCACAAGCTGCGCAAGCCTTCCAAAAACCCTGGTAACGGGGGCACACAGCCCATATTCCCTGCCACGGGTTCAATGATGATGGCTGCAATTTCATTGGCATTTGCAGCCATGATGGCTGCCACTTCGTCCAAATTGTTGTAAGCTGCGAGCAAAGTGTCTTTCGCAGTTCCTTGCGTTACACCCGGGCTGTTTGGAACCCCAAAAGTGCTCAAGCCACTTCCGGCCGCAATCAGAAACGAATCGGAATGCCCGTGGTAACAACCCGCAAACTTGATGATTTTATCGCGTTTAGTATAACCTCTAGCCAAACGAATGGCGCTCATGCAGGCCTCTGTCCCTGAATTCACGAAACGAATTTGATCAATATGGGGCACCATGGAAATGGCCAATTGCGCAATTTCCGTTTCTAGGGCAGTGGGCGTGCCAAAAGAAGTGCCTCGTTCGGCTTGTTCTTGAATCGCTGTAACTACGGGTTGAAAAGCATGACCCAATAATTGTGGACCCCATGAATTGATGTAATCAATATATTGGTTTCCATCTTCATCAAATAAGTAAGCCCCTTTGGCACGCGCCATAAAAACAGGGGTTCCGCCCACGCCTTTAAAAGCGCGTACGGGTGAATTGACGCCACCTGGAATCACCTTGGTGGCCTCTTGAAAAAGCTGACTGCTTCGTTGATATCGCATATTTTATTTAATAATGAGTTGTTGTCCTATCGTAAGGGTGTTGTCTGATAAATTGTTTTTTTGACGCAAATCGTTTACTGAAATTTGGTATTTTTTGGAAATGGAATATAAGGTATCTCCTTTGACCACCATATGCATGCCCTCTGGAGAAACCGCTTCATTCGTATTTGCTTCGGGAGTTTGCGGTGGGTCAGGCGTATAAGTTCGGCCGGTTACTTCGGCGTCATACACGTGCAATTGGTACCTTTCGATGAGCCCGATGAGCTTGTCTGGGTATTTCGGATCGGTGGCATAGCCCGCTTGTTTCAGGCCGAAGGCCCATGACTTGTAGTCCATGATTTCCAATGAAAACAAGGTCGCGTATCTTTTTCTGTTTTTTAAAAACTCCGCATGATCTCTAAAGGACTGATTCGGGTCATCGTATTTTCTGAAACACTCTTGGGCGGTATCATCGTCGTGGTAAATGCTTGGTCCCGACCAGTCGCTGTGGCATTTTATGCCAAAGTGGTTGTTGGCTTGCAGGCATAGCGGCCCAGTTCCAGCACCTGATTCTAGAATTCCTTGTGCCAACGTAATGCTGCATGGCACGCCATAACTGCGCATGTGGTCTTGGGCGGTTGGTTTATAATGGTCAATGTAGGCCAGTACCATTTCAGTAGTTACTTTGACCCGCGTGGTGGCCTCTAAAATTTGGGTTGATGAAGGGGTATTGTTGTTTGACTGATCAGCGGGTTTTTGCTTGGGTGGTTTCACGGTCCGAACCACCGGTCGATGCGGGGTATAAGAGGCACTTTGTCCTGATTTGCACGAAAATAAAAAGCCTACAGCTCCCAAAAGCAGCCAACAAAATGACTGGGCTTTTCGGCTTGTTTTGCCCATAAACTGGTTGTTTTTTGGAAACAATTTATTTTTCATAGTGCAAAATAGGTTTCTTTTTTTGTAACAATTGTTGGTTCATGCCTTGAATACCTTGCAGCCCACCCGTGTGAATTAATAATAGGCGACTGTTTGCGGGCCATGCGTTTTTAGCCATCAAATCGAACAAGCCAAATGTCATTTTACCCGTGTAAACCGGGTCAAGAGGGATGCCTGTTTGGTCGTAAAAGGCATTTAAAAAACGGATATAATCCGCATTTATTTTACCATAGCCTCCTAGCGTAAAATCGGTATTTAAGGACCAACGATTGTGCGGCACAAAAGTACGAATCTCTGGGGCTAAATAGGCCCCATCGAGCGCACAAAAGCCAATTATTTCTTGGTGCATTGGCAAGCTTTTGGCCAAGCCACTAATCGTACCTCCCGTCCCGACGGGCGTTAGAATAAAATCAAATGGGTCAGTTTGGGCTGTCAAAATTTCTTGACATCCTTGCACGGCCAGCGCATTGGTTCCGCCTTCGGGAATGCGGTAAAAGGCGCCGAACCTTTGTTCCAATTTTTTAATAGCTGCTGCTTCGTCTTTGAATCGATAATCGGTTCTAGTCACAAACTCAAACTGCATGCCCAAATCATGCGCCCTTTGCAAAGTGGGATTGTGTTGCCATTGGTTCCACAACTCATCGCCCCGAATGACGCCGATCGTTTTAAACCCCAATAAATGACCCGCTTCAGCGGTGGCCAAGATGTGATTGGAAAAGGCACCGCCATAGGTCAGCAAGGTGTCGAATCCCAAGTTTGATGCTTCAAGCAAATTGTATTTCAGCTTCCGCCATTTATTTCCTGATACGGCGGGTACCACTTCGTCTTCTCGTAAAAAGGCACAGCTGTAGGGGTAAGGGGTGTCAAAATATTGAATCCTTGCTGGTTTTTCAAAAGCATGTAATTGGTCAATGGTGAGCATGTACCCAAAAATAAAAAGGATAAGTTGGGTTAATGGCCTGCCGCTGTGTCAATGGCATCTACGTCGATCTGTTGTTTTTTCAAAATGCCTTTCACTAAAACCGCAAACAACGTTAAATAGCCAAAACAAACAACAGCAACAATATATGATTGATGGATCCCAATAATGTCAGATAATTTACCTTGCAATGGGGGAATAATACCGCCACCAAGAATCATCATCACTAAAAAAGCAGCTCCTTGCGAGGTATATTTCCCCAAACCAATAATGGACAAGCTAAAAATGGCTGGCCACATGATGCTGCAAGCTAAGCCGCCCGCTAAAAAGGCATAAATCGCCACCATGCCACTCGAACACAATCCGACCACCATGGCAATGATGCCAAACGAACCGAAAATTAGTAAGGTTCTCGCTGGTTTGTCTTTACTCAAAAAGAAAGCGCCAATTTGAATCAATACGCAAAACACGTAATAATACAGCGGTTTCATGTCTTTGCCTGATAGGATATTTACGCCTAAAATTATGCCGAAAGCAATTAAAGGAATAATGATGAGTGCCATTGTTTTTTGCATGCCTTTCAAATTAAAAACACTGATGGCTCCTGCCCAACGACCGATCATTAATCCGCCCCAATACATGGAAATATAAGGGGCAATTTCAGATGATTGCAGGCTTCCGAATTCCTTTAAATTCAATAAACTACCCAAGTTACTTCCGATGGCCACTTCGACGCCCACGTAGGTAAAAATGGCCAACATGCCCAAAACCAACTGCGGATACTGCATGGCACCCCAGCCTTCTGGTTTTTTCTGCGCCGATGAATAAGAGAATAATAAACCACCAATGACCACCAATAATGCAGCTGCTAACCAACCCATTCTGTACTTTTCCAAAGGTTTTTTTATCGTATCAATTTCATTTGTTTGCGGTTTGATGCTAGATTGCGCAGCGGCAATGTCTTTTTCAATAAGTGCGATCATTGCCTGTTTTTGATCTGCCTTTGTTTTTTCATCGTGTTTGATTTTTACAATTTCTTCATTATGAGAAGCAATCATTTTGGTGATGGGTTCAATGCTTTTTTCAATGGCCACCATTTTTTTGGCCTCAGTCGAATTATAACTGGAAAAAACAGGGCTGAACGTGATGACTAATAATCCCGTCATAATCAGTAAGGACCGCAGCGCTTTATTGGCTTTTTCAATAGGTTCATTGGCCACGCCGCTAGGTACTTTTTTGGAAAAATAAAATAAGGCGGCCGATGCAATAAAAAGCAAGCCAACGCCAATATATAACAGCACCACTTTACTCAATTCTAAGTGTTTGATTTGATCTTCAGACACTGATTTTGCAGTGCCAAATAACGCCAATGCCACAACAATAGGCCCAATCGTTGTTCCGAATGAATTGATGCCACCACCCAGATTCACGCGGCTGGTACCTGTTTTTGGGTCGCCCAATAAAATAGCAAACGGATTGGCTGCCGTCTGTTGCAACGAAAAACCAAGTGCCATTATGAACAATCCAACGAGCATGCCCGCATACAAATTGGCTTCAACGGCAACGATCATCGCACCGGCGCCAAGTGCCGAAAACAGCAAGCCGTAAACAATACTTTTTTTATACCCCCATTTTCCAACAATGTCTTGTCCGCTGTAATTGCCAAAGGCAAATAATAACAAAGCCCCCACATAATAAGCGGTATAAAAAGCAAAATCGACCAATTGCGATTGAAACTGATCGAGTGAAAAATAACTTTTACAAAACGGAATAAAAATGCTGTTTCCTGCGGCAATAAATCCCCAAAAAAAGAAAACAGTAATTAAAGTATATAATGCGCCATAATTGGTCTTTGTGCTGGTTGTGTTTGACATCATTGTGATTGGTTTTACGACAAAACTACATTTTTATATGCTCTAATGGCATTTTTGTTGAAGAATTACTAACATTTCTTTTAACTGTTTTTAGAATTACTAAAAATGGGGGATAAATGGTTGATTGAATATGATTATTGTTTTAAGTATTTGAATAATAATGCTTTGTGAAATTTATCATTCATGTTAAAATAATCACGAAATCGTTTTCGCTATTCAATGAAAACAGTAAATTTGCAGCACTTTTTAACTACTAAACAATATTGTATGGCTTCAATGAACAAACAGTATGAAAAAGAATTGGCATTTCAGGCCGATCGCCGACGGGCTTGTGTCGAACTCATCAAAATCATCAGCGATTTGTGGTACGATAAATCAATCGAATTGATTTTATTCCGCAATCAACTGATTAATAGAAGTGTAAGTGATTTGATCAACTTACATGAATATGCTGGGGAGTTTGTGGGCAAACCGATTAACGTGTTTGATACCGTTGACATTGCCAAAGCCATCTTAGAAATGGACTTGCCACCCTCTCGATTGGATATTGGTAAATTAACCTACGAATTTCACCTCGAAAACAACCACAACCACGATACCCGCTCCTTTATTATGGCGACTTTAAAAGACGCCAAAGATTATCAGGAAGTGGTGCCCAAAGATGTCGTCTTGTTTGGCTTTGGCCGAATTGGTCGTTTGTTGGCCCGTGAAATGATGAGTAAAATAGGGAAGGGGCAACAATTGCGTTTGCGCGCCATTGTGACCCGCGACAAAAACGATGCAGTTTTGATTGAAAAAAGAGCGTCCTTGTTGCGTTACGATTCCGTACATGGCGATTTTGAAGGCTCCGTTCAGGCCGATGTGGAAAATAACGCATTAACTATAAATGGTACTACGGTTCACTTGATTTCGGCCAATAGCCCTGAAGAAATTGATTACACCCAATACGGCATTGAAGATGCCTTATTGATTGACAATACGGGCGTTTTTACCACCGAAGAAGCTTTATCAAGGCATTTAAAATCAAAAGGAGTTGAAAAAGTATTATTGACTGCACCAGGAAAAGGCATTCCAAATATAGTGTACGGGGTCAATCACAAAGAATACAACCCCGACGAGGTGCCTATTTATTCGGCAGCTTCTTGCACCACCAACGCCATTACGCCCATTTTAAAGGTAATTGAAGATACATTGGGCGTGGTTCGTGGACATTTAGAAACCATTCATGCCTACACCAATGACCAAAACTTGGTCGATAATATGCATAAAAAGTACCGCCGTGGTCGGGCAGCAGCCTTAAACATGGTGATTACCGAAACGGGCGCTGGTAGTGCGGTGGCCAAAGCCTTACCTGCCTTGGCTGGTAAATTAACGTCTAACGCCATACGCGTTCCCGTGCCAAATGGTTCATTGGTGGTGCTTAATTTAGAAGTCAAAAAGAAAACAAGCAAAGAACAGCTCAACGATATCATGAAAAAGTACGCCCTCGAAGGCGAGCTGGTGGAGCAAATCAAATACTCGATCAATAATGAGTTGGTTTCGTCGGATATCGTCGGTACTTCGGCCCCTTCCATTTATGACAGCCATGCTACTTTGGTGGCTCCAGATGGCAAAAACATTGTTTTATATGTATGGTATGACAATGAATACGGCTATAGCCACCAAGTAATCCGCTTGGCAAAATATGTATCAAAAGTGCGCCGCTATACTTATTACTAGCAGATTATCAGTTTCAAATAATAACAACCACCTCGTCAAACAGGTGGTTTTTCAATTCCTTTCGTATTGAAAACCGAAAAAAAATTATTGGCATTCCTATTGATCTCGTCTTGTTTGGGTTACTTAGAATGGGGCGATCAACACCAATTTTTGGCTGAAATGGAATGGGAGGTATTAACCAAGGCATGGGATGACCCAATTTCGGCGCTCCATCCATTTACGATCATTCCTTTGGTTGGACAACTCCTATTATTTTGGGCTTTGTTTCAAAGAAAATCGCATTATCCGTTGCAGTATGTTGCCATTGCATCACTCTTTTTATTGCTCGGATTTATGTCATTTATTGGATTCATGTCTTTAAACATGAGGGTATTGGTGTCCACCTTTCCTTTTTTATTAGGAGTCGGATTGTATGTGAAGCACCGGTTGAAAAATAAAAAAAGCAGGCGCAAGTAGGTGCGTCTGCTTTTTATGTATAAAATTGATTCAATTATTTTTTAATCAATCCCAATTCGACCAATCGTTCATTCAAAAAGTCACCTGCAGTGATGTCGTCATGCATTTTTGGGTGATCGGCATCAATGCATTTTTCGAGGCAATTGAGTGGCATGTCGCTCACTGGGTGCATGAAAAATGGGATGGAATAGCGTGAAGTGCCCCACAATTCACGGGGTGGGTTCACCACTTGGTGAATGGTTGATTTTAATTTGTTGTTGGTATGTCTCGACAACATATCTCCCACATTAATCATCAATTCGTCGGGTTGCGCAATGGCATCAATCCAAGTGCCTTCATGGTTCTGAACTTGCAATCCTTTTCCTTGAGCGCCCATTAACAGCGTAATCAAGTTGATGTCACCATGAGCAGCCGCTCTGATGGCGTCTTTAGGTTCTTCAAGGATAGGTGGGTAATGGATGGGACGCAAAATGCTGTTCCCTTGCAAAATATAATTGTCAAAATAGGTTTCTTCTAAACCAATAAACAAAGCCAAGGCGCGGAGCACATATTGGCCTGTTTTTTCCAGCATTTGGTAGGCTTCTTTACCAACCACATTAAAACGTGGTAATTCAGTAACTGTTACATTGTCTGGATATTCGCCTTTGTATTTGGAATCATCATTAACGTATTGCCCAAAATGCCAAAATTCTTTTAAGTCACCCGTTGAACGGCCTTTGGCGTGTTCTTTGCCAAATGACACATAGCCACGCTGTCCGCCAATCCCTGGAATTTCATACGATGATTTTACTTCCAATGGAAGTTCAAAAAACGCACGTACTTGCGCATACAATTCATCTACTAATTGGTCGTCCAGAAAATGACCTTTGAGCGCTACGAAACCAATTTCTTCGTAAGCATTTCCGATTTCATTGACAAATTTTTGTTTGCGTACCGGGTCGCCCGATAGGAAATCACGCAAGTCCACACTTGGAATTTTTTGCATACTTAAATTATTATGTTAATAACTCAGCCTTACAAGGGGCTTGAATGAGCAAATATATATAGGTTTTTGGTAAAATGATGATTAAGTTATTAACAAATTAAGCCAGTTGAACTGCTGGTTTTTCGCTATTTCATTACGATCTTTAGGGGAAAGTTTTGTTTATCTCGAAATCGAAATAGTTTCTAAAATCCCGGCTCGTTTTTGTATTTTTGGCGCGTTCAAAAAATAGACACATATTTTATGGTATTCAACCGCACCCAACTGACCGATCACGAACTGTTACACCTATATAAATCATTGCTTAAACCCCGTTTGATCGAAGAAAAAATGCTGATTTTACTTCGACAGGGCAAAGTATCTAAATGGTTTTCAGGAATCGGACAGGAAGCCATTTCAGTAGGAATTACAGCCGCTTTAGACAAGGATGAATACATTTTGCCAATGCACCGAAACTTGGGCGTGTTTACCAGCAGGGAAATCCCCTTGCACCGCCTATTTTCGCAATGGCAGGGTAAAAAAACAGGCTTCACCAAGGGCCGCGACCGCAGTTTTCATTTTGGCACCCAAGAGTTCAATATTATTGGGATGATTTCGCATTTAGGCCCGCAATTGGGCGTAGCCGATGGCATTGCCTTGGCCCATACTTTGCGCGGTGAAAAGAAGGTGACCGCTGTATTTACAGGTGAAGGAGCCACCTCCGAAGGTGATTTTCACGAGGCATTGAATGTAGCTGCAGTATGGGATTTGCCCGTACTATTTGTCATTGAAAATAATGGATATGGCTTATCAACACCCACCCATGAGCAATACCGCTGTGCCCATTTGGCCGATCGGGGTATTGGTTATGGCATGGAAAGCCACATTATTGATGGCAATAATATCTTAGAAGTTTACACCCAAATAAAGGCGTTAAAAGCCTCTATGGAAGAAAAACCAAGACCAGTGCTGTTGGAGTTTATCACGTTCCGCATGCGAGGTCACGAAGAGGCGAGTGGCACCAAATATGTTCCCAAAGAACTCATGGAATTGTGGGCCGAAAAAGACCCCATTGAAAATTACCGCACTTTTTTAAAGGAAGAGGGCGTACTCACAGAGGCCATGGATACCGCATTTCACCGAGAAATTAAAAGTGAAATTGATACGCATTGGGCGATTACCCAAGCAGAACCAGACATTGAGGCCGATTTGACCGAAGAATTAGCTGATGTGTATGCGCCTTATGAACATGAAACCATTTCAGCCGAAGGCCCTACCCAAAATATCCGAATGATTGATGCCATTTCGCAAGCCATGAAGCAATCCATGGAACGCCACCCCCAATTGGTGCTCATGGGGCAAGACATTGCTGAATATGGCGGGGCTTTTAAAATTACAGAAGGTTTTGTCGATGCCTTTGGCAAAGGCCGTGTGCGCAATACGCCGATTTGCGAAAGTGCCATTGTTTCTGCCGGTATGGGCTTGTCCATTAATGGGGCCAAAGCCATGGTCGAAATGCAATTTGCCGACTTTGTTTCGTCTGGGTTTAATCCGATTGTGAACTATTTAGCCAAAGTACATTACCGTTGGAACGAAAAGGCCGATGTGGTCGTGCGTATGCCTTGTGGTGGCGGCACGCAGGCAGGTCCATTTCACTCGCAAACCAACGAAGCTTGGTTTACGAAAACGCCTGGTTTAAAAGTCGTTTATCCAGCCTTTCCACATGATGCCAAAGGATTATTGAATACCGCTTTTAATGACCCCAACCCCGTGTTGTTTTTTGAGCATAAAGGCTTGTACCGCAGTATGTATCAAGAGGTGCCTGAGGCTTATTATACCATTCCATTTGGACAAGCTGCCCTATTAAAAACGGGTCATCAAGTAACCATTATTAGTTTTGGAGCAGGCGTGCACTGGGCATTAAAAACCTTAGAAAACCACCCTGAAATCCAAGCTGATTTGATCGATTTGCGATCTTTGCAACCACTTGATACGGAAACTATTTTACATTCCGTGAAAAAAACAGGCAAAGCCATTATTTTACAAGAAGACAGTTTGTTTGGCGGCATAGCTAGTGACATTTCTGCGCTGATCATGGAAGAGGCATTTGAGTTTTTAGATGCACCTGTGAAAAGGGTAGCCAGTTTAGAAACGCCCATTCCTTTTGTGAAATCACTCGAAGATCAATATTTACCAGTCAGCCGATTTGAGCAGGCATTGGCCGAATTGTTGCAATACTAAAGAAACTGAAATGAGAATCTCAAAATACGATAGTACGTATTTTGGGATTCTCATTTTGATTTAAAAACCGAAGCGGGGATCATCTATTGCATTAAAAAGTTCAGCTGAACGTGCCTTTTTAATTTCAAATCTGCCTTTCTAACCCGGATTATGCATTAGACTTTTTAATGAAACCAACACTTACAAAAAGTTTGCATTTGCAAACTCCAATTAAAAAAAGTTGGTTCTTAATGACCATTTAAAAACAAATATTAACGCCATTAAAATGGGAAAAGGACAAAAAAGCTGGGAGTGCACGGACTTTTTTTACCGCAGGTGTAGCAGCGCTACATTGAGGAAAAAAACTGAATTGATTTAGACTTTTTTGATTGAAGCGAAAAATGAGGATTTTTGTTCCAGATTGTCACTTTTTTGCAATGCATAGCAGGGCTACGGAGTAATAAAAAGGGGCAAAATGGGGCGAAAAGACCATTTTGCAGCCAATTGGAAAAAGTTTAGATCAATTCTCAGTACATTACCAGATTTGCAGTCATTTTTCCATGTAGTAAATTTCTAATGCGTAATCTGGGTTTAATATTTCCATTTTCTCAGCTCATCCAAAGCTGCCGTTTCTTGGATTTCTTCTTGTGGAATTACTTTCAAAAAAGAAGGATGCTGCTCAATGGCATATTCAATTTTTTCAACGATATTTTCTATGCTATCCAATTCATAATCAATATCTAATGGTTCTTTTATCACCATCGATTGAAGGATGTTTTTCTTTTTGATGCGAATCCCTTTTTTATCAAACGACCTTCGGAATCCATCAATAACAATGGGAACCACTATGGGTTTGTATTGTTTAATCAGGTGAGCAGTTCCTTTGCGAACCGGTTTAAATGAGCGCGTGGTGCCTTGTGGAAATGTAATTACCCAGCCATCATCAAGCGCAATGCCAATATTCTTGGTGTCATTCGGATTGACAGTCCTTTGTACGTCTTTGCCGTCGGCTCGCCACGTTCTTTCAACAGGAATGCAACCAGCATAAGCCAATAATTTGGGCAACCAACCTGACTTCATCGTTTCGCTGGCTGCTACATAATACAAGTTTAATTTCGGCTGCCATAAATAGCCTACGTTTCGGATGTGATCTTCCCTGCCCGATAAACTGGCATTAAACACATGAAACATGGCCACCACATCGGCAAAATACGTTTGGTGGTTTGAAATCAATAATACGTTGGTGTCTGGGAGATTACGTAAAATCTCAGATCCTTCAATGGTTAGTTCATTAAAACCACGATATCGCCGATGGGTAAGTGTTCCCATAATGCGTATCAGCCATTTTTTTAAAAATAAAATATGGCCAAACGGATTTCTTTTAAATAACCCCATAGGTAAAATGTATCAATCGACTAGTTAGAAATCGATGTCAAATTGACCATTGGTGAAAACGTAATCGGTTGGGGTATTAGGAAAAGTGAGTGTAAATGTCCCTTTAATATGGTGGGCCGTATGATCGGTAATGGTCACAGTCCCAGCATTTGCCGAAATGGTACCGCCAGCCACATTTAAAGAAGTTACAACTAACGTGCTTGTTGGGATCGTTTCTGTTCCTGTAATAAATGTTTTGTCAATACCTAAACTTAAAATAGCCCCATTACTATTAGCCACTACAATTTCTGTAAATGTAGCCCCCGGATGATTTACTACATTCGAATTGCTGGTTATACTTGGAGCATTTACCTCATTGAATTCAACATTATTCAACAAAGCCGAAAATGGATCTGGTTGCACAAATTCAACAATAGGGATGTTTTGAAATTTCCCATTATTTACAAATAAGTTTGACATAGGCGTTAAACCATTCCAATACCCTACAAAATTAAACAAACCTGAAACGGTCATATTGTTTAAGTCAACGGTAATTAACTGAACTTGACCTGTTCTTGATTGGCTGTTTTGCGGATTTTTGCCTAAATATTTTTCAACCAAACTAACTGATGGCTGGTAACTGATTTCAGTTTGTAAATTGGTATTATAAGTTCCTGCACGGAAGTCAGTAAGTTTAAAAGAGAAGGTACCAGAATCTACGCCATTACCTCCAACTGCCGAAATTTCCAAAAAATCTTTCGAATGGTCGTCAAAATGATGCATGTAGGCAGTAAAAGAAACTGCAGTAAAAGTAGTTCCATTCATTTCTGCTTTAAAATAAGGGGCAGCATCAGGTGAATACGAATTTGTACTTTGTGCATCAT
Source organism: Flavobacterium sp. BFFFF2 (assembly GCA_002256385.1). Classification (GTDB taxonomy): domain Bacteria; phylum Bacteroidota; class Bacteroidia; order Flavobacteriales; family Flavobacteriaceae; genus Flavobacterium. The sequence goes on along the minus strand of NKJD01000037.1, from coordinate 18,707 downwards.
CGCTTTTGGTACAGCTGATAATGAGCAAACTAAAAGCAAAAAGTACGGTAATCGTTTTAAAAATTCGTTTCATGATTAAAAAAGTAAATTAGGTGCCAAATATATAAAGAAGTGCCCTAAACTTTTTTGATTGAAGCGAAAAAGTTTAAACCAATTTCCCGAATTATTTTTTTGGTACGCGAAATAACAGGATGATCCCCATTATAAAAAACAATACCAAAAAAACGATGGCATTGCGCATAGATCCTGTAATTTGATCAATGATGCCATAGAGTGACATGCCAATGACGATGCCAATTTTTTCGGTTACATCATAAAAACTAAAATACGAGGCGGTATCTTCAGTTTCGGGCAAAAATTTCGAATAAGTGGATCGTGCCAACGATTGGATACCACCCATTACCAAACCTACAAAACCAGCTGTTGCATAAAACGCAATCGGGGTTTCAATGAAGTAGGCCACCCCACATAATATGGCCCATCCACCGCACAAAAAGATCAATGTATTGATGTTGCCAAATTTTCCGGAAGCCCTTGAAGTTAAAATGGCACCCACAACAGCCACTAATTGTATCAGTAAAATGCTTACGATGAGGCCAGTTGTTTTTTGGCTAGGTGTTTCCCATGCAATTTCAGTTGCGCCAAAATAAGTGGCCACCAACATCACCGTTTGGACGGCCATGATAAACACAAAATAACTCAGCAAATAACGCTTTAATCTGACGTTGCCTTTAATTTGCTGCCAAACCAAATTCAATTCATGAAAGCCTTTCAATATAGAATCTTTGGTTAATGGCGATGTGTTCCGATTTCCTTTAGGTAAATAATAATAACTGACATGACTAAATCCAATCCACCAAATGCCGACCATTACACAGGAGTATTTCATCATTTGCATTTTATGGGCATCTTCGGCCATCATCACCATTGCTAAGTTGATGATTAATAAAATGGTACTCCCAATATAACCCATTGAAAATCCGCGTGCACTGACCCGGTCTTGCTGTTCCGGGAACGCAATATCAGGCAAGTACGAATTGTAAAACACCAAACTCGACCAAAACCCAATTAAACCAAAAAAATAGAAAAAATATCCTAAAAATAAATGCGACTCATCAAAGGCATAGAGCCCAAGACACGATAACCCACCCATATAACAGAAAAACCGCAAAAAGGATTTCTTGTTTCCTAAATAATCTGCAATTCCCGATAAGAATGGCGAAAAAATGGCCACCCATAAAAAGGCAAAAGCCGTTACAAACGATATCATGGCGGTGTATTTCACCTCATTTCCTAAAAAATGAACCACTTCAGTTCCTTTATTTTTAAAAAGTTGCTCGTAAAAAATCGGGAAAATGGCCGAAGCAATCACCAAACTATAAGCCGAATTGGCCCAATCATAAAATGCCCAAGCATTGAGTAATTTTGGATGTCCTTTCGCTAGGTTTGGCATAAGTATATGATTTAGTTATGTTTATATTAATTGAATACCAAATGAGTTTAAATGGTTTTATTTTGAAAACGTAACGCCAAATTTGGCCGCTTCTGCTTTGGCAACCGGAATTAATTCTTGCAATTGACCAATGCGGGTTTCATCTGAAGGGTGGGTGCTCAGTATTTCGGGTGGCTTATTGCCATCTGATTGTTTGGCCATTCGTTGCCAAAACACCACCGCTTTTTCTGGATTGTACCCAGCAATAGCCATTAAATTCAAGCCAATTCGATCGGCTTCTGATTCATGGCTGCGGCTAAATGGCAAAATCAATCCATATTGAGTAAAACCAGCATAAGCTGCCATGGCCAATTGTTGGGTTTGGGCCGATTTATCACCAGTTAAAATGGCCACTCCTGCCACTCCTGCTTGTTGTAAAACACCGGCACTCATGCGTTGTTGGCCATGATTGGCAAGTGCATGCGATACCTCATGACTCAATACGGTGGCCAGCCCAGCTTCATCTAAAGTGATGGGTAAAATGCCTGTATACACTACAATTTTACCGCCAGGCATGCACCAAGCATTTATTTCTTTATTTTCAACGAGGTTGTATTCCCAATTGTAATCTTTTAAGTAGTCGGTAAAACCCTTTGCCTGCAACCAACGTTCGGCTGCATGCCTGATTTTTTCGCCCACATGCGTAACCATGAGGGCTTCTTTGCTGCCTTTAATGACTTTATTTTCTTTGAGAAAGGTGCCATATTGCGCAAAAGCAGTAGGGAACAATTCACAGTTTGGTACCAATGCCAAAGTGCGTCCGCCAGTAAACGGGTTTTTGGCGCAAGAAAAGAGCAGTAACCCAATGAAAATAATGGCCAGAAAGCACTTAAAATTGGGGTTTGTTGGCTTTTTCGGTCTCATCAACGTCGTTTATTTTTGGGGATAATGATCGCTAATGTGTTCCAATTCGGTTCTAAATGCCAACATTTTATCGCCGAATAATTGGAGGCCTTCTTCGCGCAAACGTGGGGCATGTTCACGATAATATTGATCCAAATCATCCATGGAATCAGCGGTGTATTGCACGGCGTACGAAGTGCTGCCATCTGCTTGGTCGGTTTTGATTTTTACCATTCTGGCTTGCTGAAACAAGCCTGTGGCCAACACTTCGGCTATGTGTTTGTTTTGCATCCATGACAACCAAGTTTGCTCAACAGTTTGGTCAATGTTTATGGTTACATTATAATATATCATGGTGTTTTTTTTATGATTGCACATCGCCGCGCAATAGGCGGTATCTTTTTCGGGCTTCAATAAAATAGATGCTGTCTTCGTGTTTAAAAATCAGCGTTTCAAACATTGATTTGGCCTTTTCAGGATCATTCAAATACTTTTGGTAAATATCACCTGAATAATACAAGGCTTCATCCAAAAATATCCCAGGTTCAGTAGCCTGAATAATGCGCTGATAAGCTTCTAAAGCTTCCAAATAACAACCTTCACGCTGCCAAATTTGTCCCAGTCTAAAGTAGGCTACTTCTTGTGCGGCCTCCCAGTCTTTGTGCGCCGCGACCGCTTCGTATTCTTTTCGGGCCTCGTTATCGCGGTGCTGGAATTGTAAAAAGTCGCCGCGTGCAATGGGTTTTAACGATACAAAAGTGGAATCGCTTTCTTCCACGTCCCTAATTAATAGGAACAAATCCATGGCGTCGTTGGCAATTAATTGTGACGAAGCTGATTTGAGCACTTTTAATTGGTGCAAAGCCCACTTAAAATCGCCTTTGTAATAAGAGGTTTTGGCTGTTTTTAAACTTGCCTCTTGGCCCAAGACATCACCGCTCATATCTGCTTCAATTTGCGAATAGGTAAGCAAGGCCAAATTAAATTTTTCTTCTTTCAAGTAGATGTCCCCCAATTCAAGTTTGCAATCGGCTTCTTGGTATTTATTGAGTGCAAGGGCCAAACTTTGATTCACTTGTTGGCGCCCTTCTTCGGTGCGTTGGCCATTGAATGCCAAAAAATGAGCACGCAATTTTTGCAAGGGCAACGTGTATGGATTTTGGCCAAATTGCGACAAACCCGTATCGATTTCGGCCAATAAGCTATCAAAAGCAGGCGGATTGGGTTGGTTAATTTTTTGTTGAATCAAAAAAGTAAGGGCTGTAACCTTGGTGCCTACATCATTGGTGGAATCAAATACAAATTGCATGATGTCGCGGGCTGCATCTACTTCGCCTTCGTCTTGGGCCAATTGTCCCAATTGAATGATGGTCTGAAAAGCTTCGGGTTTGCGCTTATAAATGGCTTTTTGTTGAATAAATGCCTTGCCATATTCATGTTGTTGCACATAGAACCAACATAAAAATTCATTCCAAAACAAGTCTTGGGTTTGTTGGGTTCTGGAAATCAGGCTTTTTCGCAACATTTGCGCAAAGGTCACATTCGAATCTTCTTGTAAAAAGCGCATCAATTGCGCTTGAATGAACAGCAAATTGGGCGGGTTGCTAAATGATTCGTCCAAAAACATCCGAATCATTTCTTCCATATTCCCCAATTGACCATGTAAAACGGCCATTTGGAAGTTGAAATTAAACTTTGGGTTTTGGGCCAATGCCGTTTGATAGGCTTTTAAAGCATACTCAAATAGTGATTTACGTTCAAAAGTATAAGCGATGCCATATACTTCATTGCTATTTTTAGCAATCACGTCAATGGATTCATCAAAATATCGTCTGGCTTCGTCGGTTTTCTTTTGCAATTGGGCATTGTAACCCAATTCAATGAGCATGGTTTTTTGGCTAAATTTCTTTAAACGTGCCTGAATGGCTTTCTCGGCCACCTCATATTTTTGTAATTGTTGATAACAACCAATCAACCGATCAAAAAAGTTGCCATTTCCCTCTGCTTGAGTCAATAACTCTTGGTACAAAACCGTTGCCTTCTCAAAATCGCCACGATCAAAATAATTGTTCGCCAACTGCTCGTTGTTCTGCGACAACAACCAAAAGGGGAGGAGTAGGACAATTGTTTTGAGGAGGTTACGCATTTTTTGTTTCAGGTTTCAGGTTTCAAGTTTCAGGTTTCAGGTTTGTTGGCGAGCTAAAGCTCGCATACCTGACTGCCACTGGCAGTCCTCCTTTTAATTTCAAATGCACCGTTCGGCCTTTAGCCTCGGGTCAAGTTGGTTCAAAGTTTGAGTCGTATCCTTTAAATAATCACCTTTATTGTGTTATTTTCACTTTTAGCAAGTAAATTACAAAAGTATTATCTTGCTCTAAAAGCACCTTTCTTAGGAGACTTTCCTTTTAGAATTTCAACTCAAAATTCAAAATTTAGAGGGTATTGTCTTTTTAATCTATAATGTTAAATCCTGTATAAGGCCGCAAAACCTCTGGAATCACAATCCCTTCGGGGGTTTGGTAGTTTTCCAAAATACCAGCTAATACCCGTGGCAAGGCCAAGGAGCTGCCGTTGAGCGTATGAGCTAATTGGGTTTTGCCTTCTTTTCCTTTAAAACGCAATTTTAACCGATTGGCCTGAAACGTTTCAAAATTAGACACCGATGAAATTTCGAGCCAACGTTCTTGAGCCGTTGAATAGACTTCAAAATCGTAGGTCAATGCCGAAGCAAAGCTCATGTCGCCACCACACAAGCGCAATATGCGGTAAGGCAATTTCAACTCACGCATGATGTCTTTTACATGATCGACCATGGTTTCAAGGGCAGCATACGAATGATCAGGATGTTCAATGCGCACAATTTCCACTTTATCAAACTGATGTAAACGGTTTAACCCGCGTACATGGGCGCCATACGACCCCGCTTCACGGCGGAAACAGGGGGTGTAACCTGTGCAAAGGATGGGCAATTGCGATTCTTGCAATAATTCATCGCGGAACAAATTGGTCACAGGTACCTCGGCGGTTGGAATCAAATACAAATTATCGAGGCCCACATGATACATTTGGCCTTCTTTGTCGGGCAATTGGCCTGTGCCATAGCCTGATGCTTCATTCACCAAATGCGGCACTTGATATTCTTGGTAACCTGCTGCGGTATTTTTATCTAAAAAATAACTGATTAAAGCACGTTGCAAACGGGCACCTTTTCCTTTGTAAACAGGGAATCCAGCTCCTGTAATTTTGGCACCCAAATCAAAATCGATAATATCGTATTTTTTGACCAATTCCCAATGTGGCAGCGCCCCTTCGTGCAAAGTAGGAATGTCTCCTCCTTCAAAAATATTGATATTTTCTTCGGGCGTTTTTCCTTCAGGAACCGATTCATGCGGCAAATTGGGCAATTGATATAAAATATGTTGTTGTTCAGCCGCCAATTGATCGAGCAATTCTGAAAACTGTTTGCTTTTTTCCTTTAATAGTCCCGATTGCTGACGAAGTGATTCAGCTTCTTCTTTTTTGCCTTCTTTCATCAAGATACCCACCGAGGCTGAAATCTTGTTGGCTTCGGCCAAGGTTTGGTCCAATTCGGCTTGGGTTGATCGTCTTTTTTCGTCAACAGCCAACACTTGGTCCACCAATGGGCGCGCGTCCATATTTTTTTTGGCAAGCGCTTGAATCACTTTCTCTTTGTCTTCTCGAATGACGGCAATAGATAACATAGTTAGGTTTTAATGGATTCGCAAAAATAAAAAAAAGCCCCAGAGGGCGAAGCAAATATAGGGTTTTCGTTTGAGATCTTTCTAGGATTTTAACAAAACGGCTCATCATAACATTCCATGAGCAACAAATGCCCCGATTGGTGTGTAATAATGACCAAGCCATCTTGTTGAACTTGGTTGGAAGTTCCCATGCGCACGCCCAGTTCCAATGATTCATTTTGCAGTGGAAACAGCAAGTTTACTGTGCTAATTCCATCCACTTTATTCAAAGGAACCAATGATAGAATAGTTCCTTGGCTGTACCATTTTTCAAATCTTTTTTGGGCTAAAAAAATCCGGGAGTAATCATCGAGTACCACTACTTTTAGTTGGTCCCGATAGGGAACCATCGCACTCATATTGTGCCAATGGTGATCGGCTCGTTTGCCCGTGGCCCACAGCACATGCACCTCTGAAAACCCCTTTTCAATAAGCCACTCAAAGGCTTTCTCCAAATCGGTTTTTTCCTGATCGGGGCAATGCACAATCTCAATAGGGAATTGACTTTCTAACCCCTTTTTAGGGTCAAAACCGCGGTCAAAATCACCCAAAACGGCATCAATTTTAATGTTCAAGGGCAAAACGCGCTCCAGCGCACTGTCTAAAACCACGACATAAGGTTGCCATTCCAACATGGCCTGTAATAATTCCTGCGAACAGGCTGCGCCATTCGCAATGATCAGTGCCGCATCTTCTTGGTCTCTAACTAAGTGGTACGACGACATGATTGGGCTTGTTTTGCAGTTCCAATTTCAAAAAAGGAGCGGTATACCCAATGCCTTTTTTAACCAATTGCTCAGGGGTTCCCGTGGCCAACACTTGTCCGCCACCTTGTCCGCCTTCGGGGCCAATGTCAATTAAATAATCGGCCATTTTAATCACGTCCAAATTGTGTTCAATGATGAGCACCGTGTTGCCTTTGTCCACCAAAATCTGTATGACGTCCATCAGTATTTTAATGTCTTCAAAATGCAAACCCGTGGTGGGTTCATCCATAATATAGAACGTATTTCCTGTATCTTTTTTCGACAATTCGGTGGCCAATTTAATGCGTTGTGCCTCGCCGCCAGACAGCGTGGTGCTTTGCTGGCCAAGGGTAATGTACCCCAATCCAACATCCTGAATGGTTTTGATTTTTCTATAAATCTTTGGAATATTCACAAAGAAATCAACTGCTTCATCAACGGTCATATTTAAGACATCCGAGATGGACTTCCCTTTGTAACGTATTTCCAAGGTTTCGCGGTTAAAACGCTTGCCTTGGCAGGTTTCACATTCCACGTAAACATCTGGTAAAAAGCTCATTTCAATAGTGCGCACCCCCGAACCTTCGCAGGTTTCGCAACGCCCACCCGACACATTGAAACTAAAACGTCCGGCTTTGTATCCACGAATCATGGCCTCGGGCAATTGGGTAAACAACGAACGAATTTCGGTAAAAACCTCGGTATAAGTGGCTGGATTGCTTCTTGGTGAACGTCCAATCGGGCTTTGGTCAATGGCAATTACCTTGTCAATGTGCTCCAAGCCTTTAATGGACTTGTACGGCTGTGGTTTTTTAATGGCATCAAAAAAATGCGCATTCAAAATGGGGTATAAGGTTTCGTTAATTAAGGTCGATTTGCCGCTACCAGACACTCCCGTCACGCCAATCAGGCAGCCCAACGGAAATTCGACATCGACATTTTTTAAATTATTTCCAGTAGCGCCCTGCAATTTGAGCTTATGGCCATTTCCTTTGCGTCGGGTGGCTGGCACCTCAATTTGGCGGGTGCCATTTAAAAACTGAGCGGTCGTTGTATTCGATTGCAACAATTCGGCGGGGGTTCCCATACTGATAATTTCACCGCCATTGCGGCCCGCTCTCGGACCAATATCCACGACATAGTCAGCATGCAAAATCATGTCTTTGTCGTGCTCCACCACCAACACCGAATTGCCTATGTCGCGCAGTTGTTCCAAAGAATGGATCAGTTTTTCGTTGTCGCGTTGGTGTAAACCGATGCTCGGTTCATCTAAAATGTAAAGCACACCCACCAATTGCGAACCAATTTGTGTGGCCAATCGAATGCGTTGGGCTTCGCCACCACTGAGGGTTTTGGCGCTGCGTTGCAACGACAAATAGTCTAAGCCGACGTTGCGCAAAAAGTGAATGCGGTCACGGATTTCTTTGAGAATTTCGCGGGCAATGCGTTGTTGCTTGTCCGAAAGGTGCTGTTCAATATCTTGGAACCAAGCGCCCAATTCGCCCAAATCCATGGACGACAAATCAAAAATGGTTTTTTCATGAATCCGAAAATTCATGGCTTCTACTTTCAAACGCGATCCATGGCAATCGGGGCAGGTAACATCGTCTAGGAATTCTTTAGCCCAGCGTTTAATGGTTGCCGATGGATTTTCTTCGTATTGGTTCAAAATAAACGAAACGATGCCTTCAAATTCCAATTTGTATTCTTTGGCAACGCCCAACGATTTGGACGTGACGGAAAACCGATCTTGGCCGCCATTCAAAATAATGTCCATGGCTTCGGCTGGGATGTCTTGAATGGGATCGGTCAATTTGAATTGAAACCGTTCGGCTATGATTTCCAGTTGTTTAAAAATCCATGTATTTTTATATTCTCCTAACGGTGCAATCCCGCCCTTTTTGATGGATAGGCTGGGGTTGGGCACCATTTTATCGGAATTAATCTGATGGATGGTTCCCAAGCCTTTGCACCGGTCACAGGCCCCTTTGGGCGAGTTAAATGAAAACAAATTGGGCTCCGGATCTGGGTACGAAATACCAGACGAAGGACACATCAGGTTTCGGCTAAAAAACCGAACGTCTGTACTGTCATTCTCTAACACCATCAGCACGTTTTCGCCGTGGTACATGGCGGTTTTTACCGATTCGCGCAAGCGGTTTTCCATTTCAACCCCAGGCTCCAGCAGCATGCGGTCAATCACAATTTCAATGTCGTGGGTTTTGTATCGGTCCACTTTGAGTCCCGACACCAAATCGGTGATTTGGCCGTCGATGCGCACTTTCACAAAACCTTGTTTGGCTATTTGCGCAAATAATTCGGCATAATGGCCCTTTCGCGCGCGAATGACGGGTGCCAACAAGACAATTTTTTTATTGGAATAGGCCGATTCAATGAGTTCCAAAATTTGGTCGTCCGTATAACTGACCATTTTTTCGCCCGTCACATAACTATAAGCATCCCCGGCACGGGCAAACAACAACCGCAAGAAATCGTAAATCTCGGTGATGGTGCCAACTGTTGATCGAGGGTTTTTGCTGGTTGTTTTTTGTTCAATGGCAATCACGGGCGACAAGCCATCAATTTTGTCTACGTCGGGTCGTTCCAATCCGCCCAAGAATTGACGGGCATAGGCCGAAAAAGTTTCAATATACCTGCGTTGCCCTTCGGCATAAATAGTATCAAAAGCCAATGAAGACTTACCCGAGCCTGATAAACCAGTTAAAACAACCAGTTTTTCGCGCGGGAGTCGAACATCAATATTTTTAAGGTTGTGTACTCGGGCACCGAACACTTCGATGCAATCGTCCATTGGGTTATTCATGAATATACCTTCGTTGATTTGGTTTAAACTGCATGGACCTATTCCAATACAATTTTAACCATTATTTTTCAAATGCAAAGGTAGCCGATTATCTGAAAATTTCACCCATTAATGCCTAAAGGTACACCTGAAATTATGGTGTTTTTTTAGGGTCAGTCTCCGCTTTTTTGGTGCGTACTTTGTCGCCTGAATTCAAGGTCTTAGTCACGGTCGCATAAGGACCGCTTACGATGGTTTCACCGCTATTTAAACCAGACAGCACTTCAATGTGTTCGTCGTCTTGAATACCTGTTTTTATTACTTTGATCCGCACTTTTGACCCTTTTTTAACAAAAACACATTCCATTTTTTTGAAACTTTTTTGCGCTTTTGGCGCCGATTCGGCTGCGTTTTTGTCTTTTTCTTGATCCGCTCCTTCTGCTGATTTTGCTGCGGTTGAGGTGGTATCTGATTTGACGACCACAGCACTAATAGGAACGGCTACTACATTGGTTTTTGTTTGGGTAATAATGTCCACCGTGGCGGTCATGCCTGGTCTAAATGGGCAATAATGCGCGGGTTTGCCCACCAATAAATCCTCGTACGACGATTTAAGAATGCGCACCTTCACTTTAAAATTAGTCACCTGATCGGCCGTAGTGGTGGTGCTTGCAGAATTTGAAATGCTGGTAACTACGCCCGCAAATTCTTTCTTTAAGTAGGCATCCACCTGAATTTTGGTTTGGTCACCGATGGATATTTTCACGATGTCATTTTCATTCACATCAACCACCACTTCCATATTGTTTAAATCGGCCACGCGCATCAATTCGGTGCCGGCCATTTGTTGGGTACCTAAAATGCGTTCGCCCAATTCAACCGAAAGCGATGAAATGGTACCATTTGACGGGGCAAAAATGCTTGTTCTGCCTAAGTTGTCTTTGGCTTCTTTTACTGTTGCATTGGCGCTTTCTACATTAAAATAAGCAGCTTTTTTATTGGCTTGCGCTATTTGAAAAGAGGCGGTTGCTTTGTCCCAATCAGCTTTTGAAATGATGCCTTTTTCAAAGAGGTTTTTACTTCTTTCATAATTAGCCATGGCTTCATTAAAACTCGCATCTGCTTGGTTTAAATTGGCTTTGGTCCCCGACAAATTCGACATGGTTCTATTGAGTCCAGAAGTATACAAATCGGGATTGATTTTCACCAACAAATCACCTTTGTGCACTTCTTGGCCTTCTTTGACAGGCAAAGCAATAATTTCACCAGAAACCTGTGATGAAATTTTAATTTCAATTTCGGGTTGAATTTTACCCGTAGCCGAAACGGTTTCGGTAATGGTCATGGTTTTGGCCAAAGCAAATTCTACTTCCGTGCCTTCGTCTTCAGTGCCAATCACCCCTTTCTTTTTCAGAACGACGCCTAAAACAGCTAGGCCGATTAACACAGCAATAATTATGTAAATGCGCTTTTTAGTCATAACAAAAATAAATTATAAAAGATCAATAATTAGGGAGCATCAATGGGAATGCCGAAATAGAATTCTAGAATTTTAACTTTAAAAATATAGTCATATTTGGCCCTTAAAAAATCGGACTCAGCAGTTACTAACAAAGTTTGCGCCTGGTTTAAATCAAAGGTGTTCATTAAACCTACGTTGAATTTTTCTTGTGCATACTGAAACGACAACTGCCGCGCTTCCAATCCGGCTTGGGCGGCTTCATACACTTTTAAAGCGCCATTTGCATCGCCAAATGCTGCGTAAATGGCTCTTTCTAAGTCTAGTTTTTGCTGCTCTAAATTCCACTGCGATTTTTTCAAAGCCACTTTGCTTTTTTGCACATTGGTTCGGGCACTTAATCCATTTAAAATCGGAATATTAAGTTGAACGCCATACACATGACCTTTGTTAATGCTAAACTGATCAAAAAGTGGGAGGGCACTGGTAAAGGAATAGTTTCCGTTTGCATCCCGAATCACGCGGTCGGAGTTGGAAGCTCTCGTACTAAAATTATAAAATCCAATTATAGAAGGCTGATAACCACCCAATGCAATTTTTTGGTCTTTTTCGGCCATTTCGAGCCGTGTTTGCGCCAATTTGATTTCGTTTCTGTTTTGCACCGCTTTTTCATAGATGGCCTGAGGCGTTTGCAGTAACACTTCGCTATTTTTCGGGCTAATATCTACCGAACGGATGTCAAAGTTTTGGTATTCTTTGAGTTGCAACAATTGCGCCAAGCTTATTTTTGAAATAAACAACGCATTTTCAGCAGCCGTCACTTTTTGTTTTGCAGTGGCAACCGTTGCCTGTGCATCCAGCAAATCGCCTTTGGGAATGGCCCCAACCGACACCATTTCTTGGGTTTTGGTCAATTGTTTTTGGCTGTTGCTTAATTGCTCTTTTTGAACCCGCAAAGCCTCTTTATTAAATACAATTTGCAAATAGGCATTGGCCACATTCAGCGACACATCGTCGCGCAATTTATTTAATTGATATTGATAGGAAATTTTGGCCAACATAGACCTTCTGAGTCGGTTTTGGAGTTGAAGGCCATTATAAATCGTTACATTGGAACTCACACCTGCAGAGGTAAATTGCGTGGTTTGGTTTTCCAGCAAACCAGTGGTAATATTCTGATTCAAACCAATATTCCAACTGTGACTGGTTGTTCCTGACAAGCTCGGCAACATACTGCCCCAGGCGGCTTCCACGTCAAAAACCGACGATTGGACATCCAATTCGGCATTGTGAACGGTGATGTTGTTGGTGTGGGCATAGGTGATGCATTCTTGCAATGACCATGTTTTTGACTGCGCCCAAATTGGCGTGAATGCCAAGCACAACAGACTACAAAAAGCAATATGGAATAATTTCATGTTCCGAAGTTACGCTATTAATTGATGCACATTAGTTGGCATAGCACCTAATTTGTTACAACATTTAACTATTGAATCTGTTTTAATTAATAGGCATTTTTGTTTGGTGTAAATAAAGACTTTTAAAATTGACAGCAAAGGCTTGATTGCCAGATAAAAAAAAACGCTGTACTTTTTAAAATACAGCGTTTAATTTAAATACTTGAGGTGCGTTACCCAATCAAGTGCAACTCCGTGAAATCTTTTGGCAAATACAAAGTGTCCGTACCATTGAAATCTACTTGGTCGAGGCTGATTTTTTCATTGTCTAACTCAATTTTTTTGATTTTAAATGGCAAACCTTTAAAGTTGATTTTGAGTCTGTTGTATGATGTTTCAAAAGTGCCTTCGAGGTGTTGGGTAATAATGAGTTCCTTTTCTTTTCCGGTAAAATTAAGGGTGCGGTAGCAATAACGGCCTTTGTTGTAATCGTAGCCATCTTGCGCATCTTCGTATACGGACGATTTTTCTTTACCCAATTTGTAATAGACTTCTAAAGTGAGTTCTTCAAACACTTTTTCTCCCACATATTGCTGCACAGGATATTTTGGAATGATGGCACCTTCTTTTACAAAAACGGGGATTTCATCGTAGGTGGTGGCTACCCACAATTCGCGTTTTCCGGCTGTAAATTCATTAGTCCAATAATTGTACCAATTTCCGGTAGGCAAGTACATGCGGCGTCCGATGGCATTGGGTTCTAAAATAGGACAAACCAATATTTGATTGCCAAAAATAAATTCGTCGGTGCGGTAATGCGTGTGAATGTCTTCTTGGTCAAAATAAACCAACGGTTTTAACAAGGGCACGCCGTCGTTCACATATTGCCAAAACATCGTGTATAAGTAGGGGAGTAGCTGGTAGCGCAATTCCACAAATTTGCGGGTAATGTTCACCACTTCTTCGCCGAATGACCAAGGTTCTTGGTCGCCATGATCGCCCGAGGAGTGCGTGCGACAAAACGGATGAAATACGCCCAATTGAATCCAACGGGCATACAATTCGCCCGAAGGTTGTTCGGCAAAACCACCAATGTCAGACCCGGCAAAGCCAAGTCCAGAAAGCGATAAACGCTGCATTTGAATGTTGGCCAGCCATAAATGTTCCCATGAGGCCACATTGTCGCCTGTCCAAGTGGAGGTGTAACGTTGGGCCCCTGAATAAGCCGAACGAGTAATGATAAATGGCCGTTTTGGATAAGAGAATCGTTTCACCCCTTCGTAAGTGGCACGGGCCATTTGGGTGCCATATATATTGTGTGCTTTGCGGTGACTGCAAGGGTTTCCGTCGTAGTCATGGCGCACATCCATCGGGAATGTTTTGCCAGGAACTTCCATTACGGCTGGTTCGTTCATGTCGTTCCAAACACCTTTTACCCCAATTTCTGAAATCAATTCTTTAAACAAACCTGCCCACCATTCACGCACTTCCGGATTGGTGTAATCGGGGAAATTACATTCGCCTGGCCAAACCTTGCCTTTCATGTATGGACCATCAGCCCTGCGGCAAAAATATTCCTTCTCGAGTGCTTCCTGATACACCGAATAGTCTTTGTCAATTTTGATGCCAGGATCAATAATCACCACCGTTTTAAAGCCCAATTTGTTCAGGTCGGCCACCATTTGTTTGGGTTCTGGAAAATATTCTTCGCTCCATGTAAAACAACGGAATCCTTCCATATAATCGATGTCTAAATAAAGGGCATCACATGGGATTTGCAATTCACGGAATTTGGCAGCAATATCGCGCACTTTGCTTTCTGGATAGTAGCTCCATTTGCATTGGTGATAGCCTAAAGTCCAAAGGGGTGGCAATTCTGGCTTGCCTGTAAGATGCGTATAGGTAGTAACCACATCACTCATTTTGGGGCCATAAATGAAATAGTAATTCATTTCGCCTCCTTCGGCCCAAAAACTGGTGACATTGCGGCGTTCGTGGCAAAAGTCAAAAAAGGTGCGGAAGGTATTGTCAAAGAACAAACCATAAGCCTTTTGGTGGTGCAAGCCAATGTAAAAGGGGATTACTTTATATAAAGGTTCTTGGTCTTTATGGAAAGCATATTGGTCGGTGGCCCAATTCTCGACGCGTTTGCCTTTGAGGTTCATGTGGGTGGCTTTGTCACCCATGCCGTAAAAACACTCGCCATCTTTACTGTCTTTACTCATTTTGACGATGTTTCCTCCAAATTCATAGCTTTCTTCCCAATGGAAACCAAGCTCATCCTCTAAAATGGCAATACCGTCTAAATCATATATAAAAATACGCAAATCAACTTTGTAGACCTTCACTTGCACCTTACTGGTTTGCACCAAATAATGGTCTTTTTGTTCGGTTACTTCAAGTTGGTTGTACCCGTGCGATTGACTTTTGTCAATGGCATACGAAAAATCATTGCTAAAATAACCTTTGGTCGTGTACCGAAACCGAATGAGGCTGTCGCGCAACACCGTCATTTGTAAAATGACATTGTTGTCTGTATTAAAATAAATGCGATCGACCTCTTGTGTAAAATCGGTAATTTTTGAGGGAAATAAATCGCCTTTGTATTCCAGTTCGGTATTGGTAATCATGTGTAGATCCGTTTTGTTGCGCCCAAAAATACAAAGATGCCGCAAAGAGCCACCATTTTGGCCCATGTAGTTTTCAACGATAACGTTTTCGGGTGTTCATAGTAGAGTCAAAAGTCGAAAGTCGAAAGTCGAAAGTCGACCCGAGAACCATCGGAACGAATGGTTCGAACATTTGATATTAAGAGGAGGACTGCCAGTGGCAGTCAGGTACACAAGCTTTAGCTTGTGCAAACAAACAGATAAGACTTTCTGAAATAGCCCAGTGGGCTTCAGGTACGCGAGCTTTAGCTCGCTCAATGAAGAGTAAGCTAAAGTCCAAAGTCCAAAGTCCAAAGTCCAAAGTCGAAATTTCGTATAGATTCATGTGAAATTTGAATGGAAAAATTTGAATGGTGAAATGTGATATGTTATTTCGTTATTAATGTCGGGGCAACCCTTGCGGTCGTCTTGTTTTTGAAGATGTATTATTTTTGAAAACCCCGTAGGGGCGGGGCTTGCCTCCGCTCTGTTTTAAACGGGGTGTTTATTGTGAAAACAATTTAGGGGCGGAACTTCTTGTCGCCCCATAATTTTATTGGCATTCCAATTGATAAATTGGACAAAATCGGAACTTATTAGCAGGTAGCCGCAAGCCCTGCTTCTACGAATTTCATTGAAGGTGATTTTTCAATTATATCATTTCAAAATCTTTAAATTCTTCAATCAAAAAAAAAGGCAATAGGCAATAGCCCGTAGGCAATAGTTTTTTTGTTTAACGTTCAAGGAATAACCAAAAGTTGTCAACATTCATCAGGGATTTTCTCATCGGCGCAGCCAGGTCCTCCTCGCCATAGGCAGGCGGAGGCACCCAAATTATAAATCCGCCCTAATGTACGAATTACATCTAAGAGAAGCGAACGGACGAAGTACATCCGCGCAACCTAAATATTATTTAATTTAGCAATGGTTTAATTTTAGAATCTACCAATTAGTAGTACTCAAAATTGAAAGTGTGGAGCACTGTTGTGCCCATTTTTTGTTTTGCAATCAATGGATAATTATTTGTGTTGTAGGTATACTCCAAAGTGCCATTGCCATTAGTAAAGTTGTGTGAAACACCTCCAATAATGGTACTAAGTGAAGTCATACTTCCTTGTTTGCCAATAATATGACTAAACATTAACTTGTCATACCCCAAAACATTTTTAAAAACGCTATTGTAAGTATCATAAGTATAATCTTTGGTATAGGAGTCGAATTGTTTCACTACCTGAACACGAACTAGTTCACCATTTTGTACAGTGATTGTCCCTGTTTTTAATGAAACAGGAGCGGTGCCAGGCGAATTTTCAAATTGTTGAAAAGTAACCGTATTATTGTTGGTGTAGACGTAGGTTGTTACATCCTCGTAATCCGAATTCGGAGTCGTCGTTTTGAATTGAACCAACTGATTATTATTGTTATACTGGAATTGATCTGTTGAAATTAAAGTTCGGCTTTCACTGGAGGTACCCAGATAATGAACTTCATACTTTTCAATTTTTGTTATTAAATCACCAGTATACGTGTACTTATCAGAACTAGTATAACTGCTTTGTGTGCGAAGAATTTCTACAAGTTTATTTCCATTATAGGTGTAACTAGAACCAGACCCTCCAAGCACGGCATCACCTTCTGTAATTTTCTTTAAGAACAGATTTTGACTGGAATTATTGTTATTGGTGTCGTTTGAAGAATTGTTGCTTGAGCAAGAAACAAAGAAGAGCATTGAAGCGCAAAGTAAATAAATGATTTTTTTCATCTGTTAATTAGGATATGAAATTGCAAAGGGTAAATGTATAAAAATTATAATTGGCTGTAAAATCATTTTTTTTTGAGTTATCCGCAGGCGTTTCCTTAATGTCAGCACAACGCAGTGGTGTAGCTTCTAACATTCGCCGGATGGTTGTATCGAAGGAATTATGTTGTAAATTACTTTACCTCACTGCGTTTCAGTTTGTTTTTTTGGCGTTCGGTGATTATCAATAATTCAAAATTGTATTTTTAGGTTTGTTTCCCAACAAAAATTTGAAGAAGTTTATAATTTAATTGAAAAAACAAAATCCCACTATAAATAGTAGGATTTTATTCTGGTAGCAGATTGGATTGCTCCGCATTGCATTGCAAATATACAAACAATTAATAATTTCCAACACCGTAATATAAAATGCAAAATAGTTGTGAATTGCTTTACCTCACTGCGTTTTAGTTTGTTTTTTTGGCGTTCGGTGATTATAAATAATTCAAAATTGTATTTTATTTTTGGTTCCCAACAAAATAGTTGTTGATGACAATTTGGTTGCTTAAACAATTTTTAAACTATTTGGATAGGCTGAATTATAGCAATCAAGAAAAGGATTTTATTACCTAAAAAATAAGGCAAAAACCCTAAAGAGCTTTTGCCTTAAATCAGGGGTCGATATTGGACAAGGCTGTTTAGGCCTACCCAAGTCTTCCTGACAATGCAAATCTACAAACATTTTTAACATTCCACCTGAAGAGTTCGAAAGAAAATTACAGACCAAAGTAAAGGAAATACAAAACTATGCTATGATACGCTTTCAGTCCACAGCGGGTTGTGAATTGCTTTACCCCACCGTGTTTTAGTTTGTTTTTTTGGAGTTCGGTGATAATAACCTTAAAAGTGAGGTTTCTGACTGGTATAAATATAAAAAGCGACTTAACCTAGTCGCAAAAGGTAGCAGTTTGGATTACTCCGCGTTGCATTGCAAATATACAAACAATTAATAATTTCCAACACCGTAATATAAAATGCAAAATAGTTGTGAATTGCTTTACCTCACTGCATTTCAGTTTGTTTTTTTTTGCGTTCGGTGATTAAAAATAATTCAAAATTGTATTTTTACTTATGATTCCCAACGAGATGAAATATTAGAAGGTAGGATGAGTGAAAAACTAAATAAGTTATAAACGCCGAAAGCCAATCTTTGCAGACTGGCTTTCAGGGACGGAGATTAAGGATATCCCAGCTCTCCAGTGCAAAGATACAAACAATTTATAATTTTCAACACCGTAATATAAAACACCAAATAGAAAACCAAACGAGGTACCCAATTTCAAAGAAATGGGTAACAAGATAAAAAGTAGGCTCGCATATATGCCAAGCGAGCTTCTGTTCAATGGTTTCAAGTTGTGAATTGCTTTACCTCACTGCGTTTCAGTTTGTTTTTTTGGAGTTCGGTGATTATAAATAATTCAAAATTGTACCCGTTGGGTGAAATTAATTGATTTGAATTTTGATATTATTAATTGGTCTGTCAAATATGAATTTGTTGATATATTGAACCAATGTTAATGCTGTAATTTTTGCCAATATTCTGGTTTTAAAGCCCTCGAAAGATTTTGCATAATTGTTTCTTATTTTGAATTGATCACATAATTGTGAGAACAATGTTTCAATTCTTTTTCTTGCCTTTCTAAAGATATATAGCTGTTTTACATACCCTTTTTGATTCATTCTCATTGGTGTCTCCAAAATGATATTTGCCGATTGAAATAAATCTATTTGTTGAGTGGAAGACAGATAACCTTTATCCC
>NKJD01000036.1 GCA_002256385.1 Flavobacterium sp. BFFFF2 | reverse complement strand
AGTTTTGCCGCCAGCTTCCTTCAGATTCCACCTCACAGTGGACACCCTTGCTATTGGCTAGTGGTTGGCGATTACAAACCCCCACAGTGGACTTACACCACCTAGTTGGTTACCATGCACGGCGCACAAAAAAAAAGCGATCCATTTCTCGGACCGCTTTTTTTATAATACAACTGAGTGCTTACTCTTTTTTCTTCGTTTTACCTGATTTGGCCTTGTTTTCGTCTTGCCATTTCTTCATTTCTTTGCGGGCCACTTCCATCTCTTTTCGCGCCTCTTCCATCTCTTTTCGCGCCGCCGCCATCTCTTTTTTGGCCTCGTCCAAATATGACTTGTTCACTTGACTTTCTGCTTTTGCGTTCGATTTTTCTGTTGCAGTTGACTCCGCCTCGTCATCGGTGTTAAATTCCAACTTCATATCTTTTAGGCTGCTAAGAGCTTCTTTGATGGCTTTGTTCACCTCTTGGTCAATGTCATCCGAATCAACTACCACCACCTTCTTTTTGTTGCCATTGCCCAACTTATTGATTTTAATTGATTTAACTATGTGTTTTTGAACGTCGTTTTCGCTGAGCACTTCATCTAAATCGGCACCCGAGACTTTCTTTCCATTAATAATAATGAGCGGCTCCTCTTGGTCGCCGTCGTTCATTTCCTGAATCTTGGCAATCATCTTACTAATGTCTCCCTTTTTGGATTCATCCAACGAATCCATTTCAATGATGGCGCTAATTTTGTTCACTGATAGCTTGTTTTTTTCTTCCGTTGCCATGCCATTTTCGGCTGACAATGGCCCGATGCCAATTCCATCCTCATTGTTATAAAAACAAATGGTTTTGATGGGCTTTTCCTCACCGTCGACATAATATTCACCTGAGCCCTTTTTGTCTTTGAATTTCACTTTAATGGCTGTGATTTCGCCTTTGTCATTTCGCTTCACTTTTGAAAACTTCAATTCCGTCCCAAAAGCAGCTTTAATTTCGTCAAAATCTTTTTGAATTTGTTCCTCGCTGTCGTCTTTTGAAATGGTTAATTTAACCGATTGCTGCGTAATGGTTTGGGTCACTTCTCTTTTGGTTTGCGCAATGACCTCTGTCTGAAACAAGGCAAAAAAGGCATACAAAAAGGGAATAACAAGGGCATAACGCCAAGCCGAACGTTGGGTTGATTGGTTTGAATGTAACATAACAATTCTTTTTTTGATTAATGATTGGTAAAATGAATGGGTTAATTGGTTTTTATATTCAGGGCAAACAAACCGAATGAGCGTTTGCTGATAGCTTTCCACATCGCTCAGTTCCGTAACGGCTTGTTGATCGGCTATGTATTCTAAATTTTGGTTCATCGATTGCCTGTACAGCCGAATCAGCGGATTGGCCCAAAAAACAGCTGCATACAGCTGCATGAAAAGTACATCCAACGAATGCAACTGCTTGCAGTGCATTCGTTCATGGGTAATCACCGCCTGTAACTCGCTCGCATTAAATTGATTCGGATTGTAAACAATGAACGAAAAAAACGAAAAAGGCGCAATCTCCTGATTCACTTCCACGTAAACTGTTTTCCCTTCACGAACAATAGACGCTCCTTTTATAAGGCGCATTAAAGAAGTTAGTTGCACAACTATTTTAGCCAAAAAATAGACAGATACCACCGCATACAATCCAAAGGCCAACGGTGCAAAATCAAATGCTTCGGCAGCAGGAGCCGATGATGCTGTTGCATCTGACATGGAAGGCGTGAAAGCCATTTTAACCGCTTTGACCCATACCATTTTGGTTCGGTAACAGAGCGGCAAGGTGGCACTTACCACCAATCCGCCTAATAAAAACCAGCGGTTTGCCTGAAAAAAGGTAAGGCGGCTCAAAGCCACGTGATACACCACATAAAACAAGCTTAGCAAAGCCGTAGCCTTCAAAAAATAGATGATCAACGCCTCCATCTTATTGCTTTTTTTGGATCAAATCCACAATTTCGCGCCACTCTTCGGTCGACAATTTTTGCTCTTCCGCAAAAAACGACACCAAATTCTTGTACGAATTGTCAAAATACGACTCAAGCGCATTTTTCATAAACCGCTTGCGATAAGCCTCCCGACTAATGGTCGGAAAATATTGGTGCGTATTTCCGTAAGCCACGTGGCCCACAAAACCCTTCTCCTCCAAGTTGCGGATAATGGTCGACAAAGTGTTGTAATGCGGCGCATCGTCCTTCATTTCAGCCATGACATCCTTGACAAAAGCCTTGTTTAGACGCCACAAAATCAGCATCACCTCTTCTTCTTTGTTGGTCAATTTTTGCATTCGAATATAAATTTGAGCAAATGTAACGGTATTTTTAGTTTGCAAACTATTTTTATAGTTGTTTAACTATTTTTTAAGTTTATCCCAGATTATGCATTAGACTTTGTAATGAAGGGGAAAAGGACAAAAAAGCTGGGAGTGCACGGACTTTTTTTACCGCAGGTGTAGCAGCGCTACATCGAGGATACAAAAAGGAGTACATTACCAGATTTACAGTCATTTTTCCATGTAATAAATTTCTAATGCGTAATCTGGGTTTGTTTGGGGGTTCCCCGCTACAAACAAGTTTGCAGCGGGTCAGGCTGTCGGGCGTCGCTCTTTTGCAAGCAAAAGGAGCTTCAGCAAGCCCGCCATCCCTAACCCAATTTGGCACAACGAACACCTAATTGTTTCATAAAAACAACCCAGAACAAAAACAGTTCTATCAAAAATTGATAGCTTTGGCCAATGAATTTGTTTAAAGCTTTTGCATACTTCATCCTTGTAGGCTGTGCCACTTTGGTTCAAGCCCAAGCATACCGCGACAAAGCCATCGCCTTGTTTGACCAATCGCAGTTCAACCAAGCCCGCCCGCTGTTTGAGCAATGGAATGCCGAAGCACCCAACAACCTGTTTGTCATTGAACACCTTGGCGACATTGAAGGCCACAGCAGCCATTGGGACAAATGCATTGAGTACTACGATAAACTGGTTCGTTTAAAACCAACCGAAGCCAATTACTACTATAAAAAGGGTGGTGCCATGGGCATGAAAGCCAAAGATGGCGGCAAATGGGCGGCCATTCGGCTCATTCACCCCATGCGCGATTGTTTTGAACGCGCCATTCAACTCAACCCCAAACACATTGAAGCCCGCTGGGGACTCATTGAATACTACTTGCAATTGCCCGGTTTTATTGGTGGCAGCGAACGCAAAGCCCAACACTTTGCCGACGAACTGCTCAAAATTTCACCCGTCGATGGCTATTTGGCCAAAGGCCACATCGACGAATATTTTGAAAGATACCAAAAAGCAGCCCAACAGTACCGCAAAGCCATAGAAGTAGGCGGTTCTAAAACCACGTACGATCGGTTGGCCTACCTATACAAATTCAAACTCCACCAACCCGAACGCGCCCGCGAAGTATTGGATGCCTACCTGCGCAAAACGGGGAAGACGATGTAAAGACAACAGTGCTTTTTACAAGTTAACTAATTGATTACTAAATTTTTTAGATTACCTCAACATTATATCTCGATCATGCCTCTAATCCGTAAAATGAATTGGCGGATTTTAGCAGGATAAAAAAGCCTCTTCTGACAGAGGCTTTGTTAATTCAATGAAAAATTTCAGGTCGTTAATTATTTTACCAACACCGCCTTTAATATCTGTCCAAATTGGTACATGTCTTCATAAGAGCAATACAAGGGCGCCGGCGCAAGCCTAATTACGTTGGGTTCGCGCCAATCGGGCACCACGCCTTGTTCCATTAAATAGTTGAACAGTTCACGGCCTTGTCCGTGCAAATACACCGACAATTGGCACGCTCTTTCCTTTTGGTCCGTTGGGGTAATAATTTCAAAATGAGCGCCCGTTTGTTCAGCAATGTCCAAAAGGATGTATTCTAAATAAGCAGTGATGTGGTTTCTCTTTTCAATAATGCGGTCCATGCCCACTTCATCGAATAATTCAACCGAGGCCAAATAAGGGGCCAACGCCAAAATAGATTGGTTGCTAATTTGCCACCCCAAAGCACCTGGCTCAGGGCTGAATTCGGGTTCCATCAAAAAGCGGCGGTTTTTGATTTGTCCCCACCAACCCGCCAAACGCGGCAAATTGGAGGCATGGTGTTTTTCATGGATAAAATAACCCGACACATTGCCTGGGCCCGCATTCATGTACTTATAACTGCACCAAGCGGCAAAATCGACGTCCCAATCGTGCAAGTTCAGGGTAATGTTTCCGGCGGCATGCGCCAAATCGAAACCTGCATAGGCCCCTACGGCATGGGCAGCTTGGGCAATGCGCGCCATGTCAAAAACCTGACCAGAGTAATAATTGACGCCGCCCCATAGCACCAATGCCAAGGAATCACCCGCTTCTGCAATGGCTTGTAAAATATCGGCTTCGTCAATCAAGGCCGAGCCTTCGCGGCGTTTTACTTCAATAATCGCCTCTTTCGGATCCAAACCATGCCATTCCACCTGCGTTTGCAACATATACTGATCAGACGGAAAGGCCTTTTCTTCGCAAATAATTTTAAAACGTTGGGCCGTTGGCTGGTAAAAAGAAGCCAGTAACAAATGTAAATTCACTGTCAACGTATTCATCACCGACACTTCGGATGGCAAAGCCCCCATTAATTTGCCAAGCGGGTTGGCAAAACGCTCGTGGTAATCCCACCAAGGTTTGTCGGCTTTAAAATGGCCTTCGACGCCCAATTGCGCCCAGTCGTCCATGACTTCGTTGACATAATCGCGGCTGCGTTTGAGTTGCAAGCCCAGCGAATTGCCCGTAAAATATATAACATCACGCCCGTGATGTTGTGGAAAATTAAATAAAGATCGGTATGCTCGCAGGCCATCAGCCGCATCGAGTTGTTGGGCATACGCCAGCGTATTTTTAAAAGTGGTCATAGTTTGTTTGTTGAAGGCGTAAAAATACGGAAAAGAGTCAGTATTGTTGAAAGTTGGAAAGTTGAATGTTTGTAATGTTTAATGTTGTTTCAGTGGAAATTTTCAGAAACCAACAGACAATAGCTTATTTGTTTCAAGTTTAGCTTCGCTCAACTCGGCCTTTAGCCTCGGGTCTCCTATTAATATCAAATGTACCGTTCGCCCTATTGTCCTGACAGCTATCGGGACGGATCAGGTTTTTCTGGAACTTCTTGCTTATTTCCTCATTTCTCTTTTCTCATTTCTCATTTCTCTGAATTTGGGCCAGTAAAGAAAACGAACAAAGGTCTTTCAACAGAAATAGGTCTGGCAGAAAACAAACCGTCTTTTGAAAAACAATAATAAAACAATGGACCTGTTGTTCTAGCAACAGCGGACAAAAACGAAGTTTGCGACCCTGATTGAGGGCGACCACAAGGGTCGCCCCTACAGGTTCGTTTTCTTTGGGCCAGCAATGAAGAAGTTTCAAGTATCAAGTTCCAAGTTTTACTTTGCAAGCTGAAGCTTGCGCACCTGAAGCCCACTGGGCTTCCTCCTCTATATATCATATGCTCCGCTCTCCCCATTTGTCCCAATGGGTCTCGGGTCCCACTTTACAAACTTTCAACTTTGAGTCCACTCCGATAACCCCATTTTACTAAAAATCTTGATTTATTGTCATTTTTAACTAAAAAATATATACTGATAATCAGTTGCTTATAAGTTTTAAAGTTAAAAAATAAACGCAAAAAGGAGAGAAAGTACTTTTCGGAGCGGACTCAACTTTACAAACTTTCAACTTTACAAACTTTCAACTCATAAAAAAACACCCCAGTTTCCTGAGGTGCTCTAAATTTGCTTCATTCTTTATTTTTCAGGCATCAACAACCCAATCACTTTTTCTTTGGTCAGGTATTTTTTGGCAGCTTCTTGAATGTCTTTCGCTGTAACCTGCTGGATGCGTTTTTCTGCTTCGTTTATTTCATTTGCAGAAACATTGTATGTATAAGCTTTTACTAAAGCACTCAACCAAAACTGGTTTTCTTTTTGTTCCTTTTTCAAATCTTGAATTTCCCCTTCTTTAAACTTGGTTAAATCTTTTTCTTCGGGGCCTTTATCTACAATCAACTGAACCTGTTTTAAGGCGGAGGCAATGAGTTTGTCCGCATTTTCAGGGCCACATGGAAATGAAATTCTGAACGAATAAGAACCATACGGGATTTTATTCATGTTGCCACGAGCCGAAATGCCATACACACCGCTTTCTTTTTCGCGCAATTCTTCAATGAGTTTAATGGTCAATACTTCGCCCAATGCCTTCAGGGTCATGGCTTCTTTAGACGAATATTGCGTATCACCATAATACATAATGGTTACATTGCTTTTCGGGTCTTTTCCTTTGTTGATGGTAATTTTATGTTCGCCTTTAATCATCCGATACCCCAAATCTTTGACTGTATCTTTGGCTCCTGTTGCAGGTAAAGAGGCAATATATTTGGCTGCTAATTGTTTGATTATGGCTTCATCTACATTGCCCACCAAAAAGAATTCAAAGTCGGCAGCATTGGCAAAACGCTCTTTATATTTGTTGAACGCTAAAGCATAATCAGCATTGACCCAGGCTTTTTCATCTGGAAAAATGCCAATAAATCGAGGGTTTTCAGCGAATAATTGTTTGTAAAATTCTTGAGAAAAATACACCTGTGGCTGGGCCCCTAAGTTTTTAAAAAAATTAGATTGCTTTTGTTTATACGATTCAAATGCTTCAGGATCATTATTTAAATCGGTAAAATAAGCATAAGCCATTTGGAACAAAGTTTCAATATCTGCAGGGGTTGAAGATCCGTTTAAACCTTCTGACGTGTCACTAACGTAAGGACTCACCGAAACCAATTTACCCGACAGAAATTTGGATATATCATTCGTTTTTAATCCTGAAAAACCTGCTTCTGACAAACCATCCATGGCAAATTGGGTTTTCTTCATGTCTTCATTTGAAAACAAGTTGCTTCCACCTATACTGACAGCTTCAAAAAGGATTTCATCATTTTTAAAATCTGTTTTTTTGTAAGTTAGTTTTGCGCCATTTGAAAGGATAAAAGTGGTGGTACCAACCACTTTATTTTCAGCTGTCGAAACAATACTGCCTGCTTTTGGTTCTGCTTTTAGTAAACTAGCCACCACTGCCTTGTCTTCATAAGGCGTAATCGCATTTTCATCAATTTGAATGGCTTGCTTCACTTCTAATTCCGTTGGTTTTTTGACACCCTCTTTTTCAGGACCTGTCAACACAATCACTCGGTTTTCGTCAGAAATATATTTTTTTATCACTTCATTGATTTCAGACAGTTTAATGGTTGGCAGCTGCCTTTTTAACTCGCTATAATTCCAACTGATGCCTGGATTGGGCTCTTGTTCGAGGAAATGACTTTGGTATTGCCACACATAATTTTCGGACTCGCTTTTATCCCTTTCATTGTATGATGTTTCGCTGTTTGCCAACATGTCTTTTTTTGACCTTTCAAATTCTCCTTCGGTAAAACCGAATTTTTTAGCCCGCAAATTCTCTGTTAGCAATACTTTTAAGGCACTTAATTGTTGGTCGTCGGCCACCATGGCAAAAGACTGATAAGCTTCTTTTTCACGCGCCCAAGTGCCGCTATGAAAGCTATAGCCATAAGTAAAAGGCGGGTTTGGCCCGTTGACCAATTCTTCTAACCGTTTATTAATCATGCTGGTAAATAGACTTTCAATGAGCCTTTCGCGGTAGTCACCCACCGTGATGGTTTTTTTGCGTTTGTCTTTGTCTTTGTAGTAAACCTGCACTTGTGCATTTCCCTTTTCTTTGTCCGATTCAACGGCTACAAATAATTCTTTGTGGTTTGGCACTTCAAAAATCTGGCGCGGTTTTTCATTTTTCGGGTTTTTATAACTGCCAAAATGTGCTTTGATCTTTTGCTCCATTTGGGCCACGTCGATATCACCTACTACGATTACAGCCATTAAGTCGGGTCGGTACCAATCTTTGTAAAAAGAAATGAGTTGTTCAGGTTTAAAATGTTCCAGTATTTCTTTTTTGCCTATCGCCATGCGTTCGGCGTACTTAGATTGGTACATCATTTTGGGCATATACCGCTCTAACATGCGTTTGTCTGCGCCTAATCCAATGCGGTATTCTTCCAACACAACGCCGCGTTCTTTGTCAATTTCTTCGGGTGTCAATTGGGCATTGAAAGCCCAATCTTCTAATATATCTAAGCCTTTTTCAACTTTATCAGGCTTGTCCGATGGAATGGGTAAAAAATAAACCGTTTCATCAAAACTGGTATAAGCATTTAAATGTTGCCCAAATTTCACGCCGATACTTTGCAAATAATCGACCAATTGGTTTTTTGGAAAACGCTTGGTGCCATTAAAGTTCATATGCTCCATAAAGTGCGCCAACCCGCGTTGGTCGTCTGACTCTAAAATGGAACCTGCATTGACCACCAAGCGCAAATCGACTTTGTTTTCGGGCTTGGCATTTTTGCGAATGTAATAGGTCAGGCCATTTTCAAGCTTGCCCATTTTAGTCTGGGCATCAAATGGAATGGGCGTTTTAAGGTCTTGTCCCCACATGGCAAACGAACAAAATACGACTGCGTAAGACCAACAAAAATGTTTCATAAAGTGTACATTAAATTAATTTAAAATGGTTTTTTTTCATTCATTGATAAATAATTTTTGGGGAAAGAGAATATGATTTTCTAAGCCATCATTGTTAATAAATATACAAGATGGCATCTTGATAACAGCGCTAAACCACGGAGTTACATGATAACTGCTGAAAGTTTCCTTTTTAAGTAAAGGACAATAGGCGGATAGGTGGCGATTCATTTTTTGGTAAAAACTGTTGCTAAAATAGAAAACAAATTGCAATCTATAAGAAAAAAGGAGTTTTTTAACATTTTTGATTAAACAAACTTAATCATACCCATATTAGATAAACGAGTGAACTGTACACTGTAATTCTTAATACGCCATTTGTGTTTATTAGTTTTTGAAAAAATGAACGTATGTGGCGTTTAGCTTCATTGCCAAAAAAAATTGTATGTTTGTTCAACTTAGGATAAATACGCTTCATTGCACTCATGAAAAAATTATTTCGCAAAAAATCGATCCCTCATATACTTGAACAAATGCGTTTGCAAGGGGCTGGCGATCATCCGTCTTTAGGCAAACACCTCACCGCTCGTGATTTAACCGCCTTTGGCATTGCGGCCATTATCGGTGCAGGTATTTTTAGTACCATTGGCAAAGCCAGTGCCGACGGAGGCCCAGCAGTCATCTTTTTGTTTTTATTTACAGCCATTGCCTGCGGTTTTGCGGCTTTTGCTTATGCTGAATTTGCCTCCATGGTACCCGTTTCGGGCAGCGCATATACCTATTCGTACGTCGCATTTGGCGAAATTATTGCCTGGATTATAGGTTGGGCCCTCATTATGGAATACGCCATTGGCAACATCACGGTGGCCATATCATGGAGCGATTATTTTACGGGACTCCTTGAAAACAGTGGGTTTTCGTTGCCTCAATGGGTGCAAATGGATTATTTGACCGCTTCCAATGGCTATCAAGATGCCTTGGCCTTGATGCAAGGAGGAAAACCCTTTGCACAACTCGATGCGCCTTTGCAAGCGGCATATACCGCTTGGAACAGTTGCCCGACTTTGGGTTCCTTCCATTTAATAGCCGATTTGCCCGCCCTATTTATCATCGTTTTCATTACGGCTTTGGTGTATCGCGGCATGAAAGAATCGCGCAATGCTTCTAATATGATGGTTGCCGTAAAATTGTGCATTATATTATTGGTCATTGCGGTTGGCGTATTTTATATTGATACGGAAAATTGGCACCCATTTGCACCCAATGGCGCAGCAGGAATTTTGAAAGGCGTGTCGGCGGTGTTCTTTGCCTATATTGGTTTTGATGCCATTTCCACCACCGCCGAAGAATGCAAAAATCCACAACGCGATTTGCCACGAGGCATGATGTGGGCCATTATTATATGTACCGTTTTATATTCAGTCATTGCCTTGGTGCTAACGGGCATGGTGCCTTACGACAAGCTCGATGTCGGTGATCCGCTGGCCTTTGTATTTGGCCAATTAAACCTCGGTTGGATGTCGGGAATCATTGCCGTCAGCGCCGTAGTGGCCATGGCCAGTGTGTTATTGGTGTTTCAAATGGGACAACCGCGCATTTGGATGAGCATGAGCCGCGATGGCTTGTTGCCGCCTAAATTTGCCAAAGTACACCCCAAATTTCACACGCCTTCATTTGCTACCATAGTTACAGGTTTTGTGGTAGCGATACCAGCGCTGTTTCTTAATTTAACCATGGTGACCGATTTGTGTAGCATCGGAACGTTGTTTGCCTTTGTGTTGGTTTGCGCGGGTGTGTTGGTGCTTCAAAACAAAAAAGACATCCCACGAGGTAAATTTAAAACGCCTTATGTCAATGCCAAATACATTTTTCCGTTGCTTCTTTTAGTTGCAGCCTACATTTCGTTCACTAATTTCCGCCAAGAGAGCATTGATTTTCTGCAAAACAGCCCCCAGCCCAAATCGCCCGATGAATTGGTTACTTCGCTTTCAACTACAGACATTTCGGTGGTGCAGCAATGGCTACAAACAAGACCAGAAGTAGATGTGCAGCAAAAAGATGTGGAAGCGCAATTAACTGCTTTGGCTAAAAACCCCACCGTTTACAACCAAGTGCTTCAAAAAATGCCCGTCGACAAAAAGTATACCTATGCAACGGGTTGGTCATTATTTCAACACAAAATCCCGATGTGGATTTTTATAATAGTACTTCTAGGCCTTGTTGTGTGGACTTGGAAAGCCAATTTGTCGCTAATTCCGCTGCTTGGTTTGGTTTGTTGCTTGTACATGATGGCCGAACTCAGTGTGTGGAATTGGTTCTATTTTGGCATCTGGCTGCTGATTGGATTGGTTATATATTTTGGCTATAGCCGCAAACACAGTAAACTTCATCAACCAATTTAATTGTTTCCCCCTAAAATAATACCTTCGCACGTTCGTTAAAGCCGAATAACCATTTGGGTTATAGCCGCTATTTTGGCAAAACAAAACCATGATCAAAACCAAGCATTGGCTATTCTTTGTTGCAATTTGGAGCACCCTTACTTGTCAAGCACAAGTAGGCGGCAAGTCTGTATATCAATTTTTAAACTTGGTGACCTCGCCCCGTCAGGCCGCTTTGGGGGGTAAAATTTTAACCCTTTACGACGAAGATGTCAATCAGGCACACTTTAATCCGGCCACCATTCACGATGAAATGGACAACAAATTGTCGGCCAACTATGCCAGTTATTTCGGTGACATCAATTACGGCACTGCCTCTTATGCAACCACTTTAAGTAGAAGCAATACCACTTTGTTTTTTGGGATGCAGTACATTAATTATGGCACCTTTGAAGGCTATGATGCCAGTGGCCAAAAAACAGCCAGTTTTACTGGTAATGAAGGGGCTTTGGTGGTTGGTTCGGCCACTCAAGTAGAAGATTTACCTGTTTATTTGGGGGTAAATTTAAAATTCATCACCTCTCAATTAGAGTCTTATTCGTCATATGGCATGGGAGCCGATATAGGTGCGCTTTACAAAGATGTAGAAAATGGCATTTACGTGGCAGTCACCCTCCGCAACTGGGGCTATCAGCTTAAAACCTATTCGGGCATTAATGAACGACTGCCTACCGAACTTATGGTGGGTATTTCACAAGACCTTGAAAATATGCCTTTGCGCTGGCATTTAACCCTCGAAAATTTACAACAATGGGACATTGCCTTTTCCAACCCGAACCGGGCACAATCGTCTATTGATGGGAGTTCAACCCCCGAAAAAGTATCTTTTTTTAACAATGCCCTGCGCCACGTAATTATTGGTGCCGAATTGTTTCCAAAGCGCATATTCAACCTCCGAATTGGCTATAATTTTCGACGCGGCGAAGAACTGAGTTTAGAGGAACAGCGGAATTTTTCGGGTATTTGCCTCGGTTTTGGTTTGCGCTTTAACCACATCAAATTCAACTATTCTTATTCGAGATATACCCTGGCTTCAAACACCAGTTTGTTTGGCCTCAATATCGACCTGCAATAAAAAAAGTAGTACTTTCGCTGCCGTCGTTCGCCGGTCAAATTTTGCCGTAAAACAGCGCGTTTTTTTTATTATGAATCCAATTATTGTTGCTATTGACGGTTTTTCGTCAACCGGAAAAAGTACTTTGGCCAAAGCGCTTGCCACCAAACTTGGGTTTGTTTACGTTGATACAGGTGCCATGTATCGGGCCATCACCTTATTTGCTATTCAAAACAAGTGCATTGTTGACGGAAAAGTAGTTCCTGAACGGCTTATTGCAGCTTTGCCAGCTATTGAATTGCGCTTTCAGTTTAATCCAACCTTGGGTTTTGGTGAAATGTATCTCAACGGGGTTTTGGTCGAAAATGACATTCGGACGTTGGCGGTTTCACAGTTTGTGAGCAAAATTGCCGAAATTTCAGAAGTGCGCCAATTGTTGGTGCAACAACAACAAGCCATGGGCAAAGACAAAGGCATCGTGATGGATGGCCGCGATATTGGCACGGTTGTTTTTCCTAATGCTGAAGCCAAAATCTTTATGACCGCCAGTCCCGAAACCAGGGCACAACGCCGTTTTGACGAACTAACTCAAAAAGGCGAACAAGTTGATTTTGAGGCTGTGCTTCATAATGTGCAAGAACGCGACTACATTGACACACACCGCGATGATTCTCCATTGCGCAAAGCCGATGATGCTTGGGAATTAGACAATTCTCACATTAGCCGCGAAGAGCAATTGGATCAGGTGTTGGCATTTATTTTACAGAAAACAAATCAATAATTATTTTTCAAAATTTAAGCAGCTTTACCTATGTTTAAAAAATATACTTTGAATTATGTCATTCTTGCGCTTTTATGGGCAGGGACGGCGTTCGCCCAACAAGGGGGCATGTGGATTCCTTCATTATTAAAAGGAAGAAATGAAGCCGAAATGAAAAAACTAGGCTTAAAACTATCCGCCGATGACATTTACAGTATTAACCATTCGAGTTTAAAAGATGCGGTTCCTCAGTTTGATGGGGGTTGCACCGCCGAAGTAATTTCGCCAGAAGGGCTCATTTTAACCAACCACCACTGCGGGTTCGACGCCATTCAGAATCACTCGAGTGTGGAACACGATTATTTGCGCGATGGTTTTTGGGCCTATTCCAAACAACAAGAATTGCCCAACAAAGGCATGGTCGTCACTTTTGTGGCACGCATTGAGGAAGTAACCAAAACGATTCTAGATGGCGTCAGCGACACAGATGACGAAGCGGCAAAAGCGCAAAAAATTCAAACAAACATTGCCAAATTAACCAAAGATTTTGTGCGCGAGACTTGGCAAGAAGTGATGGTTCGTTCCATGTTTGATGGCAATCAATACATTCTATTTGTCACCGAAACCTTCCGCGACATCCGATTGGTGGGGGCGCCGCCAAGTTCAATAGGAAAATTTGGATCAGACACTGACAACTGGGTTTGGCCACGGCATACGGGCGATTTCTCCTTGTTTCGCATTTACGCCGATGCCGACAATCACCCAGCCGAGTTTGCCAACACCAACGTACCATACAAACCCAAACACTTTTTCCCTATTTCAATTAAAGGCATCAAAGAAGGTGATTTTACCATGGTGATGGGCTATCCGGGTCGCACCCAAGAATATTTGCCTGCCGTGGCGGTGGAACAAATTTTAAACACCATAAATCCAGCCCGTATTGAAGTGCGCGATGCCGCCCTGAAAATCCAAGATCGGTACATGCGCAAGGATCAAGCCGTTAAAATTCAATATGCATCAAAATATGCAGGGGTAGCTAATTACTGGAAAAAATGGATCGGCGAATCAAAAGGCCTCAAAAAGGCACATGCCGTTGAAGAAAAGAAAAAAATGGAAGCCCAACTGGTGCTATTGGCCGAAAAAGCAGGCAAAAAAGACCAAGTTGTTCAATTATTTAACGACTTTGAAACCAATTACAAAGCCATTGAATCACTAGCGTTGGCACGCGAGTTATTTAATGAAATTGCAGTTCGAAACACTGAGTTGCTTTCAGTGGGTATCAAATTATACATGATGGATCAGCTGTTTGTGACCAAAGGCGAAGCGGCATTTAATGACCGCAAAACCAAAATGCTGGCTGGCTTAGGCGATTTTTACAAAGACTTTAATCCGGTAGTTGACCAAGATGTGGCGCAAGCTTTACTTGAAATCTATCACAACAAATACCCGAAGGCTTTTAAGGTGGCTGAATTGCAAAACAGCAATCCGGCTTTGAACCTATCGAAGTTGTACCAAGAATCGGCATTGGCCGATTGGACCAAATTACAAGCCTTATTGCAAGGATCGGCTCAAGAGGTCCGTACCAAATTAGCGGCAGATCCAGGATTTGTGTTGGCTTCGCAATTGGCGGTTGCGCATTATAAAAACGTGGCGGGTGCCTATGACCTGCTCAACACCAAAATTGCCGGCTTGCAACGCAGTTACATGAAAGAAATCATTGCGCTAAGCCCTGCTGAAGCGCGTTTGTTTCCCGACGCCAACAGCACTTTGCGTATTACTTATGGAAAAGTAAAAGGCTATTCGCCGTCTGATGCGGTGCATTATGAGCCCATCACAACCCTTGATGGGGTATTGGAAAAATACATTCCTGGTGATTATGAGTTTGACGTGCCTCAAAAATTATTGCAATTGCACGCCAAGAAAGACTATGGCCCCTACGGTGACCATGGTAAAATGCCCTTGGCATTTATTGCGACCAACCACACCACTGGCGGCAATTCGGGTAGTCCGGCCTTGGACGCCAAAGGGAACTTAATTGGGTTAAATTTTGATCGGGTATGGGAAGGTACCATGAGTGATATTTTTTACAGCCCAGAAATTTGCAGAAACATCATGGTTGACGCGCGTTATGTGTTGTTTATCATCGATCAGTTTGCCGGAGCAAAAAATATTATTTCTGAATTAACCATCGTGAAATAAAGTTTTGGCACGGTATTTGTTAATTACAAAATGAGAAAATGAGAGATGAATTTTTCAAACAGATGAAAATTTATTTTTGACCGTAAAAAAAATTTATATCTTTGCTCGCGAATTAATAATTAACCTTTTATAATTAAAAAAATGAAAAAAGTAATCTTAAGCTTGGCTGTTATTGCTGCTTTGACAGTAGTATCTTGCAAACAAAACGAAAACAAAACTGAAGGAGAAGCTGTTGATACAACTGCTGTAACTCCAGTTGAAGAGGCTGCTCCTGCTGCTGATACAACTGCTGCTGATACAACTGCTGCTATGCCAGCTGAAGCTCCTGCTGCTGCTCCTGCTGCTGAGCCTGCAAAAAAATAATTAGAACCTCGTTCTGATTTACCAAAGCCACGCCATGCGTGGCTTTGTTGTTTTTATAAAATCCCAATAGAAATGAAAAACATAATTATAACCGGCGCATCTCGAGGTATTGGCAAAGAATTGGCCTTGTTGGCTGCCTCACAAGGGCATCAGGTGTTGGCCCTTTCACGACAAATCAACACCGATTTACAAGCGCACCCAGCCATTCAGTTATTGTCTGTCGATTTGTCTAACGAAAATGAAATTCAAAGCGTCTCAAACTGGATAGCAAACAACTGGAAGCAGGTCGATGTGCTAATTCACAACGCTGGTGCATTACAATTTAAGCCGTTTACAGCTACCACTTTAACCGATTTTGAAAACATATATAAGGTAAATGTGTTTGGGGTGGCTGCATTAACACAAGTGTGTGTGCCTTTTTTACGATCGGGCAGCCATGTGGTGGCCATCAGTTCCATGGGCGGCGTGCAAGGCAGTGCAAAATTTGCAGGTTTAGCGGCTTACAGCTCAAGCAAGGCTGCAGTAATTACCTTGATGGAATTATTGGCCGAAGAATATAAAGAGGAACAGATTTCATTCAATGCCTTGGCTTTAGGCGCCGTACAAACTGAAATGTTGGCCGAAGCATTTCCTGGTTATCAAGCACCAGTCACTGCACAAGAAATGGCAAACTACATTCTTGACTTTAGTTTGCAAGGGCATCAATGGTACAATGGGAAAGTATTACCCGTTTCGAAAAGTACGCCTTAAAAAGTGTTTATTTTGCAGAATACCTAGGGTCTGATTCCATTTTCGCACCGCATTTTTGGCAAGTACGCAGCGTTTCGGATCCGTAAAAATGATTGAAATGAGGTAAAAAATCAGTTTCTATATTATGCAATTCAAAATAAACCTCGTGCAATGGGTGGTTGCAGGAAGCGCAAAACCACAATAGGCCATCTGTGAACCCTTGTCCTGCTCGTTTTCTTTCAATAACCAAACCTACTGACCCTTCTAATCTTGAAGGAGAATGGGGTACTTTGGCTGGCAGTAAAAAAATGTCGCCTGGATGCAATACCATTTCTTTTTTTTGCCCATCCTCTTGAATGAATACCGAAATTGTTCCTTCTAATTGATAAAATAACTCTTCTGTTTCGTTGTAATGATAATCGCGTCTGGCGTTTGGCCCACCCACTACCATTATAATATAATCGCCCGATTCAACGTATAGATTTTTGTTTCCAACAGGAGGTTGCAACAACTGCTTGTTTTCATTGATCCATTCCTTTAGATTAAATGGAGGTTGGATGGCCATATGTGAAATATTATTTTTTTAATTCCTTTACCAAATAGATATACACGGCAAAGTGATCGCTAAATCCTTCTTCTGTATTTGAATGCCGCAACGGATATCCTTTGTATGCCCCTGTAGTTTGGATTAAATAGGGTTTGTTATAAATACCTGCTTTCCAAAACTTGAAACTACTGTAATCTTTTCCGAGAAAAGCCTCTGAGAAAATAATTTGATCAAAAATATCCCAAGCATCTCGGTGCGCAATGGTACCCATTCCATTGTTAAACATTTCGTCAAATGGATTATACACATCGCCTTGATGCACTTGCTCTTTTTTAACTTTAGCACCTAAAGCTACTCTGACGCTTCTGTTGTAAGTTCCATCATTTAAATCACCCATAGTCATTACTTTGGCGTTCGGGTTTCGTTGAAATAATGAATCAATAATGCGTCTGTTCAATGCACCAGCAGCTTCCCGAAAGGGAGAACTTTTCTTTTCACCTCCTGATCTGGAAGGCCAGTGATTCACAATAAAACTCACTTCTTCGCCATCTAAAATGCCTGTTACCAACAACTGATCGCGGGTAAATACCCTTGAGGTGCTTAAATCTATGCTCGATTTGTCATCGGTGATTTCTTCTTTGTCCTTTTCTTTGTCTTTCTCCTTTTCCTTTTCGGTTGTTGCGTCTGTTACATCCTTATATATAAGGAGTGGTATTTTTTTAAAGCTGATGGGTTTAAAGAATTTTTTGCGGTACAAAAGTGCCACGTCAATTCCACGCTTGTCTGGCGAATCAAAATGAACAATGCCGTAATCAAGATTTACTAACTTCGGGTTTTTGACCAAATCTTCTAACACTTGGCGGTTTTCAATTTCTGCTCCACCAATAATAGCGGGAGGTTCAGGGTTATCACCTGTTCCGATCTCAGATAAAACACGCGCCAAATTATCTAATTTATTCAAGTAACGGCGACCAGTCCAACGTTGTGCACCTATCGGAGTCCATTCATCGTCATTGATTAATGGGTCGTTGATGGTGTCAAAAAGGTTTTCAAAATTGTAAAAAGCCACTGTGTGAACAATGAATTTTTTTTGAGCCCGCATTGGGCTAAAAACACTAATAAAGGCAATTAACAGGAGGTAGAAGCGCATATTCATAGACTGTCGTATATTATCATAAAGTTATAAAATCACTTTTTATTGCACGCAAATTTACGTGATATTATAGAAACGATTACATTTGCCCACTGTTAAGTTTATATAAAAACTTTTGCCTGTAAAATTCATTTTATGAAAAGAATTATTCTATTCTGCTTTCTTATTATCAATTCCGCAACATTATTGGCTCAAACAAAAGCTAATGTGAAAGGAAAAGTAATGGAAGCAAAAACCTTGAAGATGTTGTCTCAAGTATCGATTTCATTAGACAACACTGAAATAAAAACAACCACTAATTCAAAAGGGGAGTTCGAATTAAAAGAATTGCCTGTTGGTTTACAAATTATTAACATCAGTTTTGATGGATACAAAGACCAAACCATTTCTGTTAAATTAGAAGCCAATAAAACACTTAATTTAGGGGCTCTAATCATGGAAGAAGACGAAGTGAGCGAAGAAAGACTTAGTGTGATCACCATTACAGATAATGATTTGGCCGATGACAATGGAAATTCAGAAACCACTTCGGGCATGTTGCAGTCATCGCGAGATGCTTTTCAACAAGCGGCGGCCTTCAATTGGGGACAATCTCGTTTTAGAATGCGAGGCATGAACAGCGACCACGGTGCCATTTTGATTAATGGGATTTCAATGAATAAAATTTTCGATGGCAGACCTCAATTTAGTAACTGGGGTGGCTTGAATGATGTAACCCGCAACCAAGAATTCACCTTAGGTTCTGCCATTTCTGACTATAGTTTTGGAGGCGTTTTGGGGGTTCAAGCAATTAACACAAGGGCTTCTATTTATCGTCCGGGTAGCAGGGTGTCTTTTTCAGGCTCAAATACCACCTACAATTACAGAACCATGATGACACATTCGTCTGGAATGAATAAATATGGTTGGGGATTTACGCTCTCTGCCAGTCGCAGATGGGGTTCACAAGGATATTTTGAAGGCGTAAACAACAGTTCAAATGCCCTTTTTGCAAGTATAGAAAAACGCATCAACAGCAGACATTCATTGAATTTAACAGGAATGTATTCTCAAAATACCCGTGGTAGAAATTCATCAAATACCCAAGAAGTAACAGATTTAACCAGCACTAGATACAATGCGTTTTGGGGTTGGCAAGATGGTGTCAAAAGAAATTCTCGAATGCGCGATGTTAATGAGCCTATTTTCATTTTGAGCCATTATTGGAAACTTTCAGACAGAGCTAGCATCAACACCAACGTGTCATACCAACTAGGTCAAATTGGAAACACCCGCATCGGCTACCAAGGGGTTGATAACCCAGATCCTACTTATTACAGAAGTTTACCTAATTATTACTATAGTCTTTACGATGGTAATGATTATGTTGGCAATTCACCAGAGAACATTGCGAATGCGAACAATGTTCGCAATCTGTTTTTGAACAATCAACAAGTGAATTGGAGTCAGTTGACTACTGCGAATCGAAATTCAGATGGAGGGAACAGTTTGTATTATTTGTATGAGGATCGAAATGATGATCGGGTTTTTACAGCAAATACCTTGTTCAATACGCAGGCTACCGACAACATAGCTATTAGTGGCGGGGTCACCTACAAACGTCTTTCTTCGCATAATTTTCAAAACATGCTTGATCTTTTGGGAGGACAATATTTTAATGATATTGACAATTATGGCAGAGGTATACAACAGCAACCAGATTTGAACAACCAAAATAGAATTGTTGGGGTTGGTGATTCTTTCCGTTACAATTATTACTTATATGCGAACACCATCGACATGTTTTTGCAGTATAAATTTACTTATAAGAAAATTGACTTTTACTTGGCTCAAAATTACTCACGTGCAGAATACCAACGCGAAGGGATCTATAAAAACGGTTATTACCCAGCAAATTCATTTGGTTTAAGCAACAAATCATCTTTTGAAAATTTCGGCTTTAAAGGTGGCTTAACCTATAAAATTACAGGAAAGCACTTGCTTACTTTAAATGCTTTGTACATGACCAAAGCACCCACCTTGCGCAATGTGTATGCCAATGCGCGCGTAAACAGCAACGAAACCAAAGATGTAACCAACGAGCGTGTATCAAGTGCCGATGTGAGCTATATATTTCGTTCGCCCACTTTAAAAATGAGAATAACCGCATTTTATTCTAAAATTCAAAACGCAACGGATGCTGCGTTCTTTTTCGCTGATGGTGTGAGTATTGACGACGGTGATCCAAGCACCGAGGATGCGCCAAGTAACTTTGTTTCGCAAACATTATCAAAAATTGACAAACGCAATGTTGGATTGGAATTTGGATTGGAATACCAAATTACATCTACAGTAAAAGCTACGGTGGCTGGTGCTTATGGCGAATACATTTATGACAGCAATCCACAAGTGCGCGTAAACATTGATTCAAGAGCTTCAGCTACTAGCACCTATCCAGTATACGATTTTGGAAACGCCAACATGAAAGGATATAAAATAGGCGGCATGCCGCAAACAGCAGCAACAGTCGGATTAGAATACCGTGATCCGCATTTTTGGTGGGTAAGCACAACCGCTAATTACTTAGGAAATAACTATTTAGAAGTAGCTCCTATTTTAAGAACCCAGAACTTCTTCTTGGACAATACTTCTGGAACTGGAGTCCCATTTACATATACTGACCCAACTGGAGGGACAAAAACACTACAACAACGTGCTGCCGAATTATTGGAGCAAGAAAAATTTGCAGCGGCTTATTTGTTCAATGTAAATGCGGGTTACTCCATAAAGCTAGGAAAACAGACCTTGGGCTTTTTTGCGAGTGTCAACAATTTATTTGATTTCAAATATAAATCTGGCGGGTTTGAGCAAGCCCGAAACGGTAACTTCCAACAAGTAAACCAAGATTTTACCCCACATAATATTAATGGAGTTATTGCTCAAACACCTGCATTTGGACCAAAATACTTCTACGGATTTGGAAGAACTTATTTCTTTAATGTTTATTTAAACTTCTAAAGATGAAATCGTTCATTAAAAACTGTTTACTTTAATTAATGAAATCACTGTTTCAACCTATTTTTTAAAAATAAATAATATACATATGAAAAAATTATTTGCATTATTAGCCCTTTTCCCTTTTCTTTTTTCATGTACAAAAGATGGGGAAACTGAACTACCTAGTTCTAAAAAAACCCTGTTTTATGACAAATTAGATTCCATTGACCCCGCAAATTGGACGTCATTGGCTCAGGTTGGTACCAAAAAATGGTTTTCTGCATCGTACAGTGGTAATGGGTATGCACAGTTTAGCTCATACCAATCTGGGCAAGCAAGTAACGTGGCTTGGCTAATTTCAAAAGAAATTGAAACCAAAGGAGAAACGGACGTATCTTTATCGTTTCAAACGGCACAAGCCTTTATGAAATCGGTTGATAATACCATTTCAGCCTATATTTCGACTGATTATGATGGAACCAATTTTCAAAGTGCCAGTTGGATTAAATTAGACGCAAAAATTGTAACCCAATCAAATGAAACCTATACGTTCGTGAATTCTGGATTAGTTAATTTATCTAAATACATTACAAAAGAAAACACTAAAATAAGGGTTGCTTTTAAAGCCGTTGGTTCTGGAACCATTTCATCTCAAACGGCTACTTTACAATTGGATAATATTTATGTTGTTAGCAATTATTAAAACTTCAATCATGAACACAAAAACGTACTTTCGCCTTACCATTCTTGCTTTAAGCACTTTGTTTATTTCCTGCGAGAAAACTGATCATTATGGAACGGCTAGTTCTACCTTGGTTTATACTGAGTTAACCACGAATAAGACAGTTGCTGCCGTGCTTGGAACGGCAACTGGAACAGCGAAAGAGTATACATCAGATGATGTTATTGAAGCGTATGTTTCTTCTTCTGATGAAACTGGTTCATTTTATAATAGCATCTCGTTTCAAACGTTACCCACTGCCACACAGGGGCCAATGGGATTTAGCGTGAGTTTAACGCTTAAATCATTTCAATACGGCTTTACGCCAGGAAGAAAGGTGTACATAAAATTAAAAGGTCTTTACTATTCAACTAGTTACGGATCGGTAGTGTTTGGTGCATCGTACAATGGTGCGGTAGGTCGTTTGGCAGAATGGGATTGGAACAAGTATTTGTTTATCTCTGAAACAAAAGTAGCCGAAGATCAATTGGCGACTACCATGACTTTGGATCAAGCTACAGCTAATTCAAACTTGACTTATGACCCAAACATCAACACCTTAATTGATTTGACAAATGTTCGTTTTGCAGATACTTCATTAGATAGAAACTATTTTGATGTTGATTCAGGTGGTGGTGCCACCAACCACAATATTGTTGACAATACAGGTGGAAATACTGAATTTTTCCGTGTAAGTTCTTATGCTAGTTTTGCTTACAAACCTGTTTCTTGGGGAACTGGCGTGATCAGAAGTGTGCTTTCAAAATATAGAACTGATTATCAGTTTGTCCCTCGATTTTTGACTGATGTTAGATTGAGTAATCCACGAAACTACAATTATGTAACTACCCTTAATGAAAATT
Organism: Flavobacterium sp. BFFFF2; assembly: GCA_002256385.1. Taxonomy (GTDB): domain Bacteria; phylum Bacteroidota; class Bacteroidia; order Flavobacteriales; family Flavobacteriaceae; genus Flavobacterium. The sequence goes on along the minus strand of NKJD01000036.1, from coordinate 13,480 downwards.
TTGAGTCTTATACTTCTAAACAATATTGTTTTAGCAACTATTTAAACTTAGTAACTGATGGCAAAAAGAACTGGTTAATTAACTCCGCCACTGGTTCTACAAATAAATTTATTGAAATGTCAGCATACCAAAGTAATGGGGCAGCGGAAATTGACAAGGCCTATTTTATGGTTCCTGTGAATTTTGATGCAGCAAATACAATTTCATTTCAATCCCGAGTGCAATTTTACCAATCTGCTGTCCTTAAAGTATATTTAGCTACAGAATACAAGCCTGGCGACTCAGTTACAGACACGAAGCTCATTGATGTAACAAGCTTTTTTACCATTCCAACAGTATCTCAGGGCAATCCACCATTTACCCCTTCAGGGACTTATACGATTCCAACAAACATCAAATCCAATGGCTTTTTGGTATTCCACTATTCGGGCAATTCTTTTTTAACAGGCCCTTCAAATACAACCACCATGCAAATCGATAATATTGTTATTCAATAATTTGCAAAAATAAATTATTATAAAGGGCAGTTTTTACTGCCCTTTATTTATATTTATGCCCAACAACATTTTGCTAATTGTGAAATATTTCATTTATATCCTTTTCTTTTGTTGCTTTTTTAACGGATTTGGCCAGTTGGATCAGTTTACGTTTACGGTAACACCAACGCCCGAAACTTGCTTAGGCAATGGAAAACTCACTTTCAGCACGCAAAACACGGTTGCTGGTTCCACCATTGATTACATCATTTATAAGCTGCCAACCACGAGCACACCCTATGCCTCTACAGCTTCAACTTCTATAACAGGACTTAATTTTGGCACCTATTTAGTGGTTGCAATGCAATCATTGAATGGTAACACGGGTACGCAACAACAATTTGCAACGATCGATGATCAATACCGTGCTCTTACCTATACCATTTCGAGTCAACGTGAAATTTGCGGAAATGACGGAAGTATTACAGTTCAAATCAATCAAGGAGTAGCTGCCACTTTTGAAATTGTTAATGGCCCAATTCTGAGACCGCAACAAACTTCGCCTACTTTTACCAATTTAACAGCAGGTACCTATTACATTCGCATCAAAGACATTTGTGGTAATGTCACGAACACAAACTACATCCTTGCAACCGGATTGGCATCACTATACATTTCCGATTCATTCTCGTATCAATTTGAAGGCTGTAGTCAAGTAAAGTTTTCAAATACCTTTTCATCAGCTGCAAACACTACCATTGCGTACCCGATCACCGCTCAAATTTCAGTTACCTACACAGGTCAAACACAGCCAATTACACAGACTCAAATATTGAACAACCAAAATAGCGTTGAAATCCTTTTGCCTTATCAAACAGGGTTTACTTATAATATTCAAATAACTGGGGTCGATCGATGTGGAAACACCTGTAGTACCAGCAGCACCAGCAGTAATATTGCACCTAGTATCAATGTTTCTTTAGCTAAAAACAAAGTTGGCTGCAATACATTTCAGCTTATTTTAAGCAGCAGTGGTTTAACGTATCCTTATACTGTCAATTTTACAACAGTTCCTGCAGGTTTTATTCCAACTAATTTTAACAACGCCTACCCAGGTCCTTTTTCTACCAGTTCCACCACTTTTGGTGATTCGTCCAATCCAGTTCCTCTCGGTTTATATACTGCTACGGTAACCGATGCATGTAACCGATCGGCGATTACAACAGTCAATGTCATACTACCGCCAGCCCAAGATCCAACTTATACTGTAACTTCTGATGGTTGTGCGACAGTTAAAATTAGTTGGCCGACCATCACTGCCGCATCCATTATTTCTGCCCCAGCAGGTCAAACAACTCCTTTGGATGTTGCCGGTTTTATTGTTTCTGGTGAGGTAAAAATGTCTGGTTTACCAGAAGGTCCGTACGTCTTTCGATTAGTAAATGAATGTGGTTTGACTTCTGATTTATCAGTTGTAGTACCACCATTTCAACCCGCATCACCGTCCTATTATATGTTTCCTGGATGTGCGAATAACGAGGGTTCTCTGAAAGTGAGGGTGCCAGACAAAATCATGAATGCAACTTTGATGGCTGCACCTAGTGGCTACCCAATTGGTGTGCCTCAAAACCTTGATGCGCAATGTATTGCAGGTGATTTTTATTTTGGTCCTGTTCAAGCTGGATTATACACTTTTAGATTCACCAATCAATGCGGCAAACAGTATACTCGATATGTGTCAATTACCGGACTTCAGGTAACACAAAATGACATCCAAATAAACAAGATTTGTGGGTCTTTTTCAATTTTATTAAACCACATCTCGAATGCTATAGGAGTGACATTTTGGTTGCAAAAATGGAACAGCACAAATAACAATTGGGAACACCCTCAATCGCAAACTCCATATACACCCAACACGGAAATTAATTTTTCAACAGGCTTATCGATCGCAAATAGCACAGTGATTGGCAATCTTCAATTTTCGGGTCATTTCCGCATTGTGAAACAATACTCTTATAACCTCGGCAATCGGATGTTGTTGTGCGACGAACCCATCAAAGAATTTGATGTGGAATTAAAACCAGTAATAACTGCAGTGGTCCCATTTTCGTGCAATACGGGTCTTAATCGAGATGTGCAAATTCAGGTTATTGGCGGAAAAGCACCGCTGTTGTTCCGAATTATTTCACATAATAGTATTCCTAATGTGGTTCAAAACGGTCAAAACGCCTTGTTCACAAATCTTAGTTCGGGGCAATACGTGTTTGAAGTGGAAGATGCTTGTGGCGAAAAAAGGCAAGTGGTGTATGACATTACATTGGCGGTGAGTTTGCAAGTAACCCCATCTGACTTTTGTCCAGGCCAACCGGCTCAACTTAGCGTGCCCAACTATTCATTTTTACAATACCGGTGGTATAAAACCACTGCGCCAACGATTACGTTAAGCACCACTAGTCAATTGGCTTTTAACCCGTTTAATGCAGCCATTCATGGTGGCTCTTACGCGGTGCAAATCACCAATGTGGCCAGTTTATCTTCTTGCACTAACACAACACTTAATGCCGTTGTCCCTTCTGACGTGTCGGCCCCTCAGGCCGGATTTGATAATCAGGCGGCATTTTGTGGATTACCAGGTATTATAAACTTAAACACCTATTTGAGCGGCACGTATTCGGCCAATGGAAGTTGGCTTCTCAATACCCAACCCATTGGTTCTGCTAATTGGAATACAGCCGGACTCGCTTTTGATAATTACACGTTGGTTTACAGGGTAAATGGTTTTTGTAACCAATTTGATGAAGCCCAAATCACCATCAACCTCAAAGCCATTCCTGACACCCCAGTAGCGAGTGCAGCTCCTGCTTCCGTTTGTGTTGGGAGCACCATTCAATTGCAAGCGACAACTGTTCCAATTGGAAATTACCATTGGGAAGGACCAAACACATTTACCTCAACAGATCAGAATCCGCAAATAAACAACGCACAAGTAACTCAGTCAGGCACCTATACCGTTTATACGGAATGGCAAGGCTGTAAATCACCAAATGCCAATGTTTCGGTCAATGTACAAAGCCAAGTGATTCCACAAGCTGGTTTGGGGGTCAATAAAGAATTATGTGGCGCGCCCAACCAAATGGATTTATTTCAACAATTAAGTGGTTCATTTACAAACAATGGCAATTGGATTTGGACCGATAATGGGCAAGCGATAAACAACGGCTTATGGAACAGCAGCACTGCTGGTTGGGGCGTTTTTCATTTTACGTACACAGTCAATGGCATTTGTGCCCCAGCTGCACAATCGAGCGTGGAAGTCACATTAAAGCCCACACCAGCCACTCCCCTATTAACGATCATTCCAACGGAAGTGTGTGTAGGCAATTCCGTTCAGGCCTCGATACAAACACAATCAGGTGACACTTATGTTTGGATTGGGCCAGGAAACCTTAATTTATCGGCACAAAACACCTATTCCATTGCGCAAGCACAGTTAAATGACGCGGGTGAATTTCGCATACAAACGGAACGAAATGGTTGTTTTTCGCCCATGATCACTCAATCACTTCAAGTACATAGCAACCCGGCAGCAACACTTGACGGCCTTTGTCTAGGATCACAGTATAAGTTGGGGGCTTACCCCTTAAACCAATCATATGACCCTACGCAAGTTACTTACCTATGGTCAGGACCCGGTCAGTTTTCAGGAAGTCAACAAGAATTTTTATTAGACGGCGGCACACCAGGAATATATAAGGCGAAAATTACAACTGTCAATCAGTGTTTTACAGAGCTTACTAAAAATATTGAATCATTGGCCTGTTATATTCCAAAGGGGATTTCCCCAAATAATGACGGCAAGAATGACACCTTTGATTTAACAAGTTTTACCATCGTACCAAAAGTTGAAATTTTCAACCGCTATGGCACCATGGTTTATCAGGCAGATCAATACACCGACCAATGGCATGGACAAGACTATAACGACCGGCTGTTACCTTCGGGAACCTACTATTATTACATTGAATTGTTGTCGGGCGAAAAAAGGACAGGCTGGGTATTTTTGACCTACTAACTCTTCACCTGATATTCCTTTACAGCCTCAATAAAGGCCTTGGCATGATCGACAGGGATGTTGGGTAAAATACCATGACCCAAATTTACAATGTAGTTTGACACACCAAATTCATCAATCATTTGATGCACCATCTTTTTAAGTTCTGGAATGGGTGTATGTAAACGAGCAGGGTCAAAATTACCTTGTAACACTTTATTTCCACCAGTTAAATAGCGGGCGTTTCGGGCTGAACAAGTCCAATCGACGCCAAGGGCAGTTGCTTTGCTTTTGGCCATTTCTGGGAGGGCAAACCAACATCCTTTACCAAAAACAATAACGGGCGCAATCGGCGCCAAGGCTTCCACAATTTGATTGATGTAGTACCATGAAAACGTTTGGTAATCAACAGGAGACAACATGCCACCCCATGAATCGAAAATTTGTAATGCGTTGCACCCATGAGCAGCTTTGGCTTTAAGATAGGCAATGGTGGTATCGGTGATTTTCTGTAATAACAAATGCGCCGCTTCGGGCTGGGTAAAACAAAAACTCTTGGCAATATCGAAACTTTTCGACCCTTTTCCTTCCACTACATAACAAAAAATAGTCCAAGGCGAGCCCGCAAAACCAATGAGTGGTACTTCGTTTTGCAGCATCTCTTTGGTGACATCAATGGCTTTAAATACATAACCCAAAGCATCGTGTACATCGGGTGTTTGTACCTCAAGCACTTGTTGCATGCTCCGAATGGGCGTGGGTATAATGGGGCCTAAATTATCTTTGAGCTCCACATGGATGCCCATTGCACGCGGGATCACCAAAATATCTGAAAATAAAATCGCCGCATCGGGTTTCACAATCCGTATGGGCTGCACCGTGATTTCGGCGGCTAATTCGGGGGTTTCACAACGGGTAAAAAAATCGTATTTATCTCGTAAAGCTCTGAATTCTGGCAAATACCGCCCCGCTTGACGCATCATCCATACAGGCGGACGTTCCACTTTTTCTTGGGCCAATGCCCTTAAAAATAAATCGTTTTTTATCATTTTAACAAGCTGTCTTTAAATGTTGTATGAGTAAATTAATCAGCACTTTCGTGTCTGGTTTGTCGGCAATATATATTTGAAATGACCCCACTTCGCGTAAACTTTGCGCCGTAGTGGCGCCTACGCAAAAATAAGGTGTTTCGGGGTATAAGGCGTTTTTTTCTTGAAAACTTGCCACGGCAGAAGGGCTGAAAAACAACACAGCCGATGGGTTATTGGGAGCTTCAACAGGTGTTGCTATGGTTTCATAAATTGGGTATTGATTCCAAGTGACAGCCATTTGATCTAACATATAAGGCAATTCTGGTCGACGTTGCACACCACAAACAAAAGTAAATGAACCGTTGTAGTATTTTACTTGCAACAATTCGCCAAGATATTGTGCTGAAAAAGCCATTGCAACTACTTCAAAACCAAGCTTCTGCAATAAATTCGACGTTTGTTGACCTACACAAAAACATGGGCGTTTGGCGCTGTTTTGCTTCACATAATACTGTACCGCCTGTTGGCTGGTAAAAACCAGAAATTCATGGATGACACCCCATTCAACCGCAATGGCTGCTGTGGCAATAAAATCGTGTTGAAACAAGGAAAACCCCGCTTGTTCGATGTCATTTTGTGCCCAGTCGGGCAAACATTTGGTTGAAACCACACAAGGCTTTGCTGCTTCAATCTTCATTATGATTGATTTGAAGGAAGTTGCGCACGTATTTCGGTCATTAACTCATTACCTCCCGCATTGAGGATTTTCTGTGCCCAATAATAGCCCGCTTTTTTCCAGTCTTGCACAGGAATGGTTTCTGACATGGACAAGCGTTTTTTACCATCCAATGACAACACCACCCCTTCAAAAGAAATTTGATCAGTCTGTTCATTGTATTTTGCCCAAGCGCCAATGGGAGCAGTGCATCCTCCTTCTAAAGTACGCAAAAATTGTCGTTCGATGTGCACGCAAATTTCCGTTTCAGGGTCATTTAATTGCGAAACAGCCTCTTGAATGCCCCAATCGTCGGCTCGATTGAGCACGACCATGGCGCCTTGCGCAGGCGCTGGAACCATCCAATCGAGCGTAATGGCTTGTGCGGGAGATTTGCCCAATCGTTCGAGTCCGGCGGCAGCAAAAACGGCCCCAGCCCAAGTACTTTCGTGTAATTTTTTTAATCGAGAATTCACATTGCCCCGCAAATCAACCACCGTGTGTTGTGGATAGCGATGCAGCCATTGGGCTTGGCGCCGAAGGCTTCCGGTGGCAATGGTTGCCGGTTGATTCTCGAAGTCGGGTGCTTCTTGCTTTAAAACCAGCAAATCGAGGACATTGGCTCTTGGCAACACTGCACTCTGAATAATGCCTTGTGGCAAAGCAGTGGGCACATCTTTCATAGAATGCACGGCCACATCAATGCGGTTTTGGAGCAAGGCCATGTCGAGCGTTTTGGTAAAAATGCCTGTGATGCCTAGTTCATACAAAGGGCGGTCTAATTGCAAATCGCCATCTGATTTAACGGCAACAATTTCGGTTTGGTAGCCAAGGTCTTGTAGCTGCTTTTCAACGGTGTGTGCTTGCCACAGCGCCAATTCGCTGTCTCGGGTGCCAATGCGGATCGGATTTTTCATTCGTGATGAGAAGCCTGTTCCAAATGAAAAACGCGTTCAATCCACTCGATGCTTTCATCAACAGTGGTATGTTCGTCTTTTAAATGGTTGGCAAAATGGTTGGTAATTTTTTGAATAATGCGGGCGCTCAGGCTTTCGGCCAAAGCTTCGTCAAAATCGGCGTGCTTTTTTCGGTGCAATTGCAATTCTGATTCTTTGATGTCGTTCAATTTGGCTTTAAGCGCCTGAATAGTCGGGGCAAATTTTCGGCCTTTTGTCCAGATCAAAAATTCGTCCATCACTTCTTGAATGATGCTTTCGGCCGCAGGAATATGTTGTTTTCTGCGCTCAAGAGTTTCATCGGTCATTTGTGACAAATGATCCATGTGTACCAATTGCACACCGGGAATGTTCATCACATTTTCATCCACATTTTTCGGAATAGACAAATCCAAGATCAGTAAAGGTTTGCGTAAGTTTAATATTTCCCGGTCAACGGTCGGATTTTGCGCTCCAGTCGCCACGACCAATACATCAGCTTTTTGAATTTCCAAATGCAACTCAGTGTAGTCTTTGACAACTACTTGTAACTTACGGGCCAATTTTTCAGCCTTGTCTTTGGTTCGGTTGATGAGCGTAATGTGGCTGTGTTTGGTGTGTTTGACTAAATTCTCGCAGGTGTTGCGGCCAATTTTACCAGTTCCAAACAGTAAAATGTTTTTGTCCGCTATGTTTTCAACTTGCTTAAAAATATAATGCACCGCTGCAAAGGAAACAGAAGTGGCACCAGACGAAATTTCAGTTTCGTTTTTGATTCGTTTGCTGGCCTGAATGACCGCATTCACCAAACGCTCCAAAAAAGCATTGGTTAAGGAATGAGCTTTGCTTTCAATGAAAGCGTTGCGCAACTGACTGATGATTTCAAAATCGCCTAAAATTTGGCTATCTAAACCCGTGCCTACCCGAAACAAATGCTGGATGGCTTCTTGGTTTTTATAAATATAAGCGATCTTCTGAAAATCTTCGACACTGCCGCGGCTGTTGGCACACAGCAATTGGATTAGTTGGTATGGATGTTCGGCAAAGCCATACAATTCGGTGCGGTTGCAAGTGGAAGTAACCAGCAATGCTTCAATGCCATTTTGACTGGCTTGGGCTAATAATTTTGCTTTGGCCGACGAATCCAAACTAAAAAGACCACGCATCCCTGCGTCAGCTTTTTTATAACTGATGCCAAGGGCGTAGAAAGTTGTATGTCGAATGGGCTTGGGGTGGCTCATACCTGCGAAGCAAAATTTTCGATGCACCAAATGTACCTTGACATTTTACAACAAAATAACGCCAGAAGGTCTATTTTATACGCTCACAATCCAGTTCGTTTTAAACGGAACTTTTAGCGTCATTTTTGCTATCTTTGTACTGTTAGCAGGGATCACCGCCAACACAAATTAGAACAATTCTAAATAAAGACACCTCAACCAAAGCCAAGTGCTTTCTAAAAAATACCGCTATGGGTTCATTTGAAATTATCCCGATTGAACAACAACTTACCCTGCTGCGTTTTCAAAATGAAGCGGATCAGGTGGTTAGCTACGAACACCCTGTGCCATTGGGCATGATACAGTTTCATTTTGGCATTAAAGGAAAAGGTAAGTTCCTCTTTAATCAGGGGTCTTATACTTTAGAATTGCGCGAAGAAGCCTCGTTGCTGCTGTACAATCCGCAAAAAGAATTGCCACTGCATTTGGAATTGGAACCTGGTGCATGGGCCATCAGCATGTTGGTGTCATTGAAAAAATTGCACAATTTATTTTCGGCGGACTCTGATTATTTCCCGTTTTTAACGGCCGAAAACCGCGACAAAAAATATTACAAAGAAGACCGCATCAGCCCGTCGATGGCCATTGTATTGAACCAATTGTTTCATTATCATTTGCACCAAAGCATTAAAGCACTTTATTACAAAGGTAAAAGTTACGAATTGCTGAGCCTGTTTTTTAACCGCAATGATGACCCCAATGCGGCCCAATGTCCTTTTTTAATTGACGAAGAAAACGTGCTTAAAATTAAAAGAGCCAAACAAATTATGATCGAGAATATGGCCGAACCGCCGTCGTTAGAGTCGTTGGCCGAACAAATTGGGTTGCCACTCAAAAAACTCAAAATGGGTTTTAAGCAAATTTATGGCGACACTGTCTATGGTTTTTTGTTCGATTATAAAATGGAATACGCAAGACGCCTGCTCGATTCGGGCAGTTACAACGTTAACGAAGCTGGCCTCAAAGTCGGGTATAGCACCGGCAGCCATTTTATTGCCGCCTTCAAGAAAAAATTTGGCACCACGCCCAAAAAATACATTCTTTCGCTGAACGTCGCGGCTAATTAACAAACGTCTTCTTCAATAAAATACTTAATCAGCCAAGATTCCAGGGCGGTGCAACACAGGCAACGGCAGCAATCGGTCGGCCGTTAAACCGCCTTTGCGAAACACGTATTTGCGGTCACGCAACGAATTGCCAATAAAAAAGGTGACCATGCATTCGTTGTGCAAATCCAACAAGTTATTGGGCAACCATTCTACTTTGATCGCCGCATGAGCTGGCACTTCCAAATAGGCATGCCGCAACGTCGAGGTCTTTTTCAATTCCCCATCAAGGGTGCCAAAAGCCGACGTAACCACCATCACGCTTTCGATGGCAACGTCCATGTCATTAATTAAATACATATACCAACTTTGGTCAAGCATTTCGTCGTTCCATTCTTGGACAGCAGCGATGTAAACCCCATTGACGGTGGTGGGGGTGATGTCTTTTTTCATGGCGGAAAGGTAGGATTTTTTGATTTGAGATTTGATTTAAAAAGAGGAAAGAGAAAAGAAGAAAGAGAAAAGACAGACCGGTCTTGCGCGGCTGCGCAGACGCTTGGACATTGATTGAATATTTTAATATTGCTTTTCATAAGACCTATTGTTTTCTGCTTGACGTCCTGCTGCTGCTTCACGTCTTTGTTCATTTTCTTTGCTGGCCCAAAGAAAACGAACCAAAAGAAAGGGCCTTTTTGGCCCGCATAAAAGGTCATTTTTGCCTGCGGCAAAACCACTTTTTCAAGCCGAAATTTCCTCCAAGGCTTCAGAAATTTTGCCGGCTTGAAAAAGCTATGACTACATATGCGGGCCGATCTTGCGCGGCTTCGCAGACGTGTAAACATTGATTGAAGACCTTATTTTGTCATTTCGACGAAGGAGAAATCTCATCATCATGGTTCATGAGTTAGCATGACATGATTTCCATAAGCCCTTTTGCTTTCTGCCTGACCTATTTCTGTTGAAAGACCTTTGTTCATTTTCTTTGCTGGCCCAAAGAAAATGAACCAAAAGAAAGGGCCTTTTTGGCCCGCATAAAAGGTCATTTTTGCCTGCGGCAAAACCACTTTAAGCTGCCTTTTATATTGTTTTTTAAGGGTCAGCTTGAATCACCTTTTCTTTAATTGTGTTTGCTTCGCAAACTGATTTTTAGTGGTGATGTTTCAAGCCGAAATTTCCTCCAAGGCTTCAGAAATTTTGCCGGCTTGAAAAAGCTATGACTACATATGCGGGCCGATCTTGCGCGGCTTCGCAGACATGTAAACATTGATTGAAAGCCTTATTTTGTCATTTCGACGAAGGAGAAACGTAAGTTCAGCGAAGCTAAATCTCATCATCATGGTTCATGAGTTAGCATGACATGATTTTCATAAGACCTTTTGGTTTCTGGTTGACCTATTCCTGTTGATTCACGATTTCGTTCATTTTCTTTGCTGGCCCAAAGAAAACGAACCAAAAGAAAGGGCCTTTTTGGCCCGCATAAAAGGCCATTTTTGCCTGCGGCAAAACCACTTTTTCAAGCCGAAATTTCCTCCAAGGCTTCAGAAATTTTGCCGGCTTGAAAAAGCTATGACTACATATGCGGGCCGATCTTGCGCGGCTTCGCAGAGCAGTTAACTTTGATTGAAAATCCTATTTTGTCATTTCGACGAAGGAGAAATCTCATCATCATGGTGCTTGTATCACGCGATGGTTTCTTAGTCAGCATGACATGATATTCATAAGACCTATTGTTTTCTGCTTGACATTTTTCTGCTGATTGACGATTTCGTTCATTTTCTTTGCTGGCCCAAGGTCAGAGGAAAGAAAAAAGAAGAAAGAGAAAAGACTTGGTCTTGCAAAGCTTCGCAGAACAGTTAACATTGATTGAATATTTTAATGTTGCCTTTCATAAGACCTATTGTTTTCTGCTTGACATTTTTCTGCTGATTCACGATTTCGTTCATTTTCTTTGCTGGCCCAAGGTCAGAGGAAAGAGAAAAGAAGAAAGATTTTCGCAATTCTTTACTCTTTGCCTTTTACACTTTTTTTTACCGTTTTTTGTATTTGCACAGTTTGTAAAACACCGCCGAATTCATTTAACCCGAACAAGCATTCACACAAAACAGGGCAACCACCAGGGTTGCCCCTACATGATTTCCATAATAAACACCCCGTTTAAAACAGGGCGGAGTCAAGCCCCGCCCCTACTAGGTTTTCATAAATAATCCCATGTAAAATAGGGCAACTGCAAGGTTTGCCCCTGCGATCGGCATTTCACAATTCACATTCCACAATTCATATTTCACATTCCAACTTTACACACATTCCAACTTTTGACTTTCGACTTTCGACTTTTGACTTTCGACTTTCGACTTTCGACTTCCTACTTTGGATTCATTTTGCTTACTTTTGCGGGCTAAAATACAATGCCATGGTAAAAGATTTATTTGAACGGATACAAAACAACAAAGGGCCGCTAGGTCGCTGGGCTTCGCAGGCCGAAGGATATTACGTGTTTCCAAAATTGGAGGGCGAATTGGGGCCGCGGATGCAGTTTCACGGCAAAGAAATTCTGAATTGGAGTATTAATGATTATTTAGGTTTGGCCAATCACCCCGAAATTCGGAAGGTCGATGCCCAAGCAGCCCTCGATTATGGCGCGGCTTACCCCATGGGAGCCCGCATGATGAGTGGACATACCACCTTGCACGAGCAATTGCAAAATGAATTGGCCGAATTTGTACACAAAGAAGCCGCTTATCTGTTGAATTTCGGCTACCAAGGCATGGTTTCCATTATTGATGCACTAGTAACCAAAAATGACATCATCGTCTATGACGTAGATGGACACGGTTGCATTATTGATGGGGTCCGTTTGCATATGGGTAAACGTTTTACCTACAAGCACAACGACATTGAAAGCATTGAAAAAAACCTGCAACGTGCCACCAAAATGGCTTTGGAAACAGGCGGCGGCATCTTATTAATTACCGAAGGGGTGTTCGGCATGCGCGGCCAACAAGGTAAATTACGAGAAATTGTGGCGCTCAAAGAGAAATACAATTTCCGTTTGTTGGTTGACGATGCGCACGGTTTTGGCACCTTAGGTAAAACGGGCGCAGGCGCGGGCGAAGAGCAAGGCTGTCAAGATCAAATTGACGTGTATTTTTCCACTTTTGCCAAGTCAATGGCCAGCATAGGTGCTTTTGTGGCTGCCTCCAAAGACGTGATCGATTATTTAAAGTATAATTTGCGTTCGCAAATGTATGCCAAATCGTTGCCCATGATTATGACGGTTGGCGCTTTGAAACGCTTAGACATGATTCGGACCATGCCCGAATTGAAAGACAAATTATGGCAAAATGTGAATGCCTTGCAAAACGGCCTCAAAAGCCGTGGCTTCAACATTGGCGACACCAATACCTGCGTAACCCCCGTTTATCTGGAGGGAAGCATCCCAGAGGCCATGGTGATGGTGAATGATTTACGTGAAAATTACCGCATCTTTTTGTCGATAGTGGTATATCCAGTTATTCCAAAAGGGATTATTTTACTGCGCATGATTCCAACCGCTTCGCATACCTTACAAGATATTGAAGAAACCTTGACTGCTTTTGAAGCCATCCGCGAAAAGCTAGAAAATGGCACTTATAAAAAAATTGCCGCTGAAACCACAGTCGATGTGTCGTAGGGAGTTTATAGTATTAACAAAGAGCAACTTAACCACGTTAAATGAAAATTGTATATTTGAAGTGGTTTAAGCTTTTTTGATTGAAGCGAAAAATGTGGATTTTTGTTCCAGATTGCAACCCAAATGATGTATTGGACTTTGTGATGAAAGGGAAAAGGACAATAAAGCTGGGAGTGCACGGACTTTTTTTACCGCAGATGTAGCCAAGCTACATTGAGGACAAAAAATTGAAGTGATTTAGACTTTTTTGATTGAAGCGAAAAATGAGGATTT